>NZ_JAELUH010000130.1 GCF_016429215.1 Herbaspirillum sp. ASV7
GGTGGGAGGGTGATGTCCGGTTGCTTGTATGGTTTTTGTCTGCTGGACGTGCCATACATGGCCTGGTTAGAATTCGCCAAGAGGTAGTAGAGGGAGACAAAGATACGGCGATGCAGCGACGCTGCTCGCAGGGTGATCGCGCCGGTACCAGTTGCCCGGCACCAGCGCGAACAACAGGTTTGACTGTGGTGTATCCGATAGCGCTCGTGCAAGTTGAGCGTTATCGGTCTTTTTTGTTTCTCGCGGCCAATGGAGTACTCATCATGACGGACTGGTTTCCCATCGTCTTCTTCACGCTCAAGATGATCGTGATCGGCACAGGCATGTTCTTCGCCATCAAGTGGCATTACGACCAAGGACAGAAGGGGCGCGTGATGGAGCGGCGCGCGCTCATCCGCGTCGCCAGCATGGTGGCCGGGGGCTTCCTGCTGGCGCTGCTGCTGCTGGGGGGCGTCACCTTCCTCGTCTGCAGGATGCTGGGCCTGGAGTTGAGCTTCTCGTGAGGGCAGCGGAGCGTCGCCATCTTCCATGACGTGAGGCGCTCGCCATTCTCCAGAGCCGGGCCATCGAGACGGGCTGCGATGAGGTCAAGACGCAGGATGTCTAGTCGACAGGAAAATCGATCTCTCGTCGGTTCAGGAGCGCCTCGATTTGCTGTGCCCGTATCGGGTTGAGCGTGCCGCGCTCCAGCGCCAAAGGAACGTTGCGCAACGCCAGTTCACGATACAAATCGGCCGCCGCCGGTTCCAGGTGCGCCAGCGATGCCAGGTGCTTCTGAATCGTTCCCATATCCCCCCGCGCTACGCATCCCCCCATTCCTTTGGCAAGGCCTGCATCCTGCACCGCTGCCACGGTACCCCGTAGAAGTGGCAGCAGCGCTTCCATGGCCTGGCGCTCTGACGCGCCAAAGTGAGCCCATAGATTGGCGCCCTCTTTCAACAGCGCAATCAGGAACGGACCGACATAGTATGCCGAGGCATGATAGAGCGGCCGGATACCGGCTGGCAGAGACAATGGCACGCAGCCAATACTTCTCGCCAATGTCTCCAGTGGTTCAAGCAAGGCTTCGTCCGCCTCGATGCCGACGGTGCATCCGGGCAGTCCAGCCAACGCGACATCCGGGTTGGCGAACATCTGCATGGGATGAAATCCGCCCGTGAAAACACCCGCGTCCCTGGCTGTGGCCAATGCCGACACCTCTGTGGCACCGGAGCAGTGAACCACGGCTGTCCCGGCTCTCCAGGAGATGTCCGCGCAGACCTTGCTGATCGCATCGTCGCTCACGGTCAGGAAGACGACGGATGATTTGTCCGCGACTTCCTGAGGCGACCCCAATATGTCGGCAGCGGGGCAACGCGCATGGAACGGAGCGAGATTGGCATCGCTTCTGCTGGAAACCGCTACCACGTGATGTCCCGCCGCCGAAAATGCGGCCGCAAGAGTCTGGGCGACTCTACCTGCCCCCACGAAGCCGATTCGGGAAAGGAGATTGGCTGTGTCCATGATGCGTCCCTGATGAGGCTTACCCATGTCCGCATGGGTAGCTCGTATATGGTTGCGTAATGCAACCATATATCAACGGCTCAGGGATAGCAATGGCTTGTTGAAAAAAGGGGAGGGGCGGGACGGAAATCCCTTCTGCCCCTGGCGCTGCAAAGCGCAAGCTGCTTTTCTGGCGATACCCCGCTCAGCTCTTGACCGTGCGCACCCGGGTGGTGCGCAGTCCTTCCAGCGTTCCCCCCTTGTAAGGCACCCGTCCCGACGGCACTACCACCGCCGCCTTCTGCACATGCCCCTCCTGGTCATCGAAGAACATGTGCGCGCCAAAGGCTTGCAGTACCTCGGCCTTGTTCAAGCCACCGAGGAAGAAGGCTTCGTCCACATTGACGTTCCAGGTGCGCAGCGTATGGATCACGCGCTGATGCGCCGGGCTGTTGCGGGCCGTGACGATGGCGATGCGCACCGGGCACTCCTTGGGCGGAAACTGTTTCTGGATTTCCGACAGCGCCAGCAGCAGCTTGGCAAACGGCCCTTCCTTCATGGCCTTCTTGCGGTTGCGCTGCTCGTGGCGGGCAAAGGCTTCCAGCCCCTTTTCGGCAAAGATGCGCTCGGACTCCGGCGAAAACAGCACGGCGTCGCCATCGAAGGCGATGCGGATCTGGTTGTCCGGTGCGCTGTAGTCCAGTGGCGCCTCATAGAGCTGGGCGGCGGCCACGCCGGCATCGATGGCTTCCTGCACGTCGCCGGTATCGCGCGAGAGGAACAGGTCGATCTTGAACGGCTGCAGGTAGGGTGCGGTGGCGGCACCGCCGGTGAAGGCGGCGCGGCTGATGTCGAGCTTGTGGGCGGCGATCGCGTTGAAGGCGCGCAGGCCCGTGTCGGGCGTGTTGCGCGAGATCACCACCACCTCCACCAGGCGCCGACCGGGAATGAGTTCATTCAACTGCAACAGCGCCTTGACCAGCGGAAAGGCCGTGCCGGGTTGCAAGGCATCGTTTTCGTGGGCGCGCTGGTAGTGGGCATAGGCGTCCACGCCTTGTTCGGTGTAGATGGCGTTTTCCGTCTCCAGGTCGAACAGGGCGCGGGAGGAAATTCCGATGACAAGCTTGTCTGAGAGGTCGTAGGGCATGCGGCGATTCCGGTGCAGGGAAGTGGCAAGTGGCAATGGCGAACAGGCAACAGCCCCGATTGTAGAGCCGCACGCGCCGCTTTGGGGGCTGCGCGGAAGAGGTGGGCTGTTATTCGCAATATTGATGTCTGGAGCGAACTCGCGCATATATCACTATAAGTGAGCCCAATTTCTTCTATTTTCAGTCAAATAAGGCTGTTACTCCGCATAAAGAGAAAAAATCGGATTGCCGGCTCTGGAATAAATTTGTATGATGACCGGATAACCTGACTAAAACGACTACGAGACAGCATGTTTCAGAAAATCCCCGCACAGGCCCTTAGTGACACTGTGGCCAGGCAATTACTGGAAAACATCGACGGTGGTGCCTTCCCCCGGGGCAGCAAGCTCCCCACGGAGGCGGTGCTGGCGCAGCAGTTCGGTGTCAGCCGCACGGTCGTGCGCGAGGCCATTGCGCGTTTGAAGCATGAGGGCGTGGTCGAGCCGAGACAGGGTAGCGGCGTGTTCGTCACCGAGCAGGCGGGCATCAAGCCTTTGCGTATCGATTACACCGAGGTCAGCTCGCCCGAGGCGGTCTTGCAGATTGTCGAACTGCGTCGTGCCATCGAGGCCGAGGTGGCGGCGCAGGCGGCCAAGCGCCGCAGCGACGATGACCTCAAGGCCATCGAGGCAGCGCTGGCGCAGATCGGTGCGGACGTGGCTGGCGGTGGCGACGGCGTGGCGGCCGATGTCGCCTTCCACCGCGCACTGGCACAGGCCACGCGTAACCCTTACTTCATCAAGACGCTGGAGTTCCTGTCCCAGTATCTGGAAGCGGCCACGGCGGTGACGCGGGGCAATGAGGCGCGGTACGAGGATTTCTCGCGCCAGGTGCGCGAAGAGCATGAGGCCATCGTCGCGGCCATCCGTGCCGGCGATGAAATGGCCGCGCGCAATGCCGCGCAGACGCACATGTTCAATGCGGCAAGGCGCCTGAGCCAGGGCCAGTCCTGAGAAGGACCAGCCTTGTGCCTGAAAAGCAGCAAATGATTTAAAAGATTTATCTGATTGTGGAATTCGAACGCCGGCCCCTGCCGGCGTTGCATCATCAACCCGGCGCAATGTCCTGCCTTCATCCATGGGCAGCGGCGCCATCAACGCGGAGGCAATTATGTCCAGGAATGTAGGTGTGATCGGTTTGGGTGCCATGGGTTATGGCGTGGCCAGCTCGCTGTTGCGTGCCGGCTTCAACGTGCATGCCTGCGATGTGCGCCAGGAAGTACTGGACAAGTTCGCCGCCGCCGGTGGCGTGGCCTGCGCCAACCCGGCCGAGCTGGCCGGCAAGGTCGATGTGGTCATCACCCTGGTGGTGAACGCGGCCCAGACCGAGACCGTGCTCTTCGGTGAAAACGGCGCGGTGGCCCAGATGAAGCCGGGCAGCGTGGTCATCTCCAGCGCCACCGTGGCGCCGGACTTCGCCATCGCACTGGGCCAGCGCCTGGCCGAGCAGGGCCTGCTGCTGCTGGACGCACCGGTCTCCGGTGGCGCCGCGCGCGCCGCCTCGGGCGAGATGACCATGATGACCTCCGGCCCCGCCGAGGTCTATGCCAAGATCGAAGACGTGCTGGCCGGCATGGCCGGCAAGGTCTACCGCCTGGGCGATGCCCACGGCATCGGCTCCAAGGTCAAGATCATCAACCAGCTGCTGGCCGGCGTCCACATTGCCGCCTCGGCCGAAGCCATGGCCCTGGGCCTGCGCGAAGGTGTCAATCCCGATGCGCTCTACGAGGTCATCACCCACAGCGCCGGCAACTCCTGGATGTTCGAGAACCGCGTGCCGCACATCCTCAACGGCGACTACACGCCGCTGTCGGCCGTGGACATCTTCGTCAAGGACCTGGGCCTGGTGCTCGATACCGCCCGCCGCAGCAAGTTCCCGCTGCCGCTGTCGGCCGCTGCCCACCAGATGTTCATGATGGCCTCCACCGCCGGTCATGGCGGCGAGGATGACTCGGCCGTCATCAAGATCTTCCCCGGCATCGACCTGCCGCCGGCCAAGGCCAAGTAATCCGCAGCGACCGTACGACCGTATCCAAGAGGAGCCCGACATGTCCCAATCCCGTCCCTTGCTCGGCTGCATCGCCGATGACTTCACCGGCGCCACCGACCTGGCCAACATGCTGGTCCGTGGTGGCATGCGCACCGTGCAGACCATCGGCGTACCTGCCGAGATACCGGCCGTGGCCGCTGACGCCCTGGTGATCGCGCTGAAGTCGCGTACCATCCCGGCGGCCGAAGCCATCGAGCAATCGCTGGCCGCGCTGCGCTGGCTGCAACAGCAGGGTTGCACGCAGTTCTTCTTCAAGTACTGCTCGACCTTCGATTCCACCGACGAAGGCAACATTGGTCCCGTCACCGATGCGCTGTTGAAGGAACTGGGCGAGGACTTCACCATCGCCTGCCCGGCCTTCCCGGAAAACGGTCGCACCCTCTATCGCGGCTACCTGTTCGTGGCCGATGCCCTGCTGAACGAATCGGGCATGGAAAACCATCCGCTGACCCCGATGACCGACGCCAACCTGGTGCGCGTGCTGCAACGCCAGACCGAGTCCAAGGTCGGCCTGGTGCGTTACGACACCGTGGCCCGTGGTGCTGCCGCGACCCAGGAGCGCTTTACCGCCCTGCGCGGCGAGGGCGTCAAGATGGCCATCGCCGATGCCGTCTCCGACAAGGACCTCTTCACCCTGGGCGAAGCCTGCGCCGAACTGAAGCTCATCACCGGTGGTTCCGGCGTGGCCCTGGGCCTGCCCGAGAACTTCCGCCGCGCCGACCTGCTGCATGCTGCCGGCGAAGCCGCGCAACTGCCCAAGGTCGATGGTCTCTCCGTGGTGCTGGCCGGTTCCGCCTCCAAGGCCACCAATGCACAGGTGGCCGAGTGGAAGGCCAAGCGTCCCGCCTTCCGCATCGACCCGCTGGCCCTGGCCCGTGGCGAAGACGTGGTGGCCCAGGCCCTGGCCTTTGCCGATGAACGCATCAAGAATGAGCCGGTACTGATCTACGCCACCGCCACCCCCGACGAAGTCAAGGCCGTGCAGAAGGAACTGGGCGTGGCCAAGGCCGGTCACCTGGTCGAGCAGGCCCTGGCCTCGATTGCCGCGGCCCTCAAGCAACGCGGCGTGCGCCAGTTCGTGGTCGCCGGCGGCGAGACCTCTGGCGCGGTGGTGCAGGCGCTGGACGTGCGCGCACTGCGCATCGGCCCGCAGATCGACCCGGGCGTGCCGGCCACCGCCACCCTGGACGAGCAACCGGTTGCCCTGGCGCTGAAGTCGGGCAACTTCGGCAGCGTCGACTTCTTCGAGAAGGCACTGCGTTACCT
>NZ_JAELUH010000131.1 GCF_016429215.1 Herbaspirillum sp. ASV7
ACAAGATCGGCACCGACCAATGGAAGGACGGCTCCGGTACCAGCTTCGTCGTCCCGGGCAAAAAGAGCGGCACCCCAGGCGTGGATGACGGCCTGAAAGAGATCAAGGTCAAGCAGACCGACAAGGCAGGCAACACCAGCGCCGAGGCTGAACTCAGCTTCACGCTGGACACCTTCGCCATCACCCCCTCGCTGACTCTCAATAAAACCAGCGTTAACGGCACAGCGGCCACCCCCACCACACCCGCTGTACCTGCCTTGACCAACGACGGCACCGTCACCGTCACTGGCCTGGAGGCAGGCGCCACCTGGCAGTACAAGATCGGCACCGACCAATGGAAGGACGGCTCCGGTACCAGCTTCGTCGTCCCGGGCAAAAAGAGCGGCACCCCAGGCGTGGATGACGGCCTGAAAGAGATCAAGGTCAAGCAGACCGACAAGGCGGGCAATACCAGCGCCGAGGCTGAACTCAGCTTCACGCTGGACACCGTCGCTCCCGTCGCCCCCACAGTAACGTTGGAAAAAGACACCGGCAGCAGCGGCGCCGACAAGAACACCAGCAATGGCAACGTCAAGGTCGAAGGCATCGAGGCCGGCGCGAGCTGGCAATGGAGCGCCGACAACGGTGCAACCTGGAGCAGCAGCCGTAGTGACAGCAGCGCCACGATCTCGCTGTCAGGGGACGGCGAAAAGGCTTTCAAGGTCAGGGTGAGCGACCGGGTCGGGAATGTGACGGAAACCAGCGCGCTCAATTTCACGCTCGATACGGTGGTGAACTACCCGACGTTTTCGCTGACTGGTAGCGCCCGGCAAAACGGTGCATTTACATACAGCGGAAGCGATGCAGAAAAGAATGCGACCATCGCCCTCAAGAGCGGCAAGCTCACGCTGGGAACGACGACCGCGTCAGACAGCGGAGCCTGGAGCATGGAGATCCACGGCACCTTGCGCGTCAGCGGCCTGCGCCAGGTCGATGGACGGGACAGCAACGCCAACGGCGTCTATACGATCGTCCCTCTCAGCGAAGCTGCGCGTCTTGGAAATACCAACACATTCAGCAGCGATTTTTCCCTCACTGGCACGCCGATACTCGACACCAATCAGGAGCTCTACAGCATGACCAAGGGGGGCGTCACCTGGTACGTCTGGGCGCCCGTCAACGGCGGCTATATCATTTCGCGCGCCAGTGGCGCCGATGAGTGGTACCAGTCACCCTTCGCTACCAATGGAACGAAGACGGTGTACGCAAGAGACGTTACCGTCTGGAGCGCCAACAGTGCCAACGCGGTCACACTGCAAGCACAGCAGCTACTCAACAACGGCGAGTCATCGAACAGCCGACGACTGGCTGATGTGGAGACGCTCGGTGCATTCATGAGCACCCTGTCCAATTTGCCAAGTCCCTTTACCTTCTACGCACAACAAACGGATGTTGCCGGCAATACCACCATTGATGCGGGCGCACCGACCCGCGATGGCGAGTCGTCGCTGACACGCACGTTCCTCGCATTTGATCTCGATGATTCCGAAGCTGGGTACCAAACAACGCTGTTACGCCAGACAACGCCCGCCGAGCTGCTAGGCGGGACAGCTTTCGCACCGAATGCGGACTCACACGTAAGCACGGTCCAACAAATTAGTACCATCAGAACAATCAGACTCGAATTCGGGGGGGGCGGTCTATCCCTCGACAATGACAAGCTCCTCCTGGATGTGGAACGCTCGCTGAACCTTGACTTTGAGGAGACGAATAAATCAATCGGAGGAGTAACGGGCCTGACGCTCAAGTATGTCTCTGGCAGCCGAACACTGGAAATTAACAATAGCGGCAATCCTATTAAATATGTTGACCTCAATCCAATTATTCGTGACATCAGACTGAAAAACACCAGCGGCACACCGGGCGAGCGCACAATGACCGTGACCATGCTTGATAGCTTTGGCGTTCCCAGCCCCCGCGCCACCGCCACCCTCTCCGTCATCAACGGCGGCCTGTTGCTTGACCTCGATCCCGCCACGGCAGGCACGCAATTCAGCGCCACCCTGTACATCACCTCGGCAGCCAGCCTGGTCGCTGGCGTAACCTTCGCCAACCAGATCGTCGCGCCCACCGCCGCCAACATCCGTGGTCTGGAGGTCAAGCTCTCGGGTGCCGGGCTGGATGTCGCCAACGACAAGCTCGGGCTGGACGTGGCGCTAAACCTGAACGCTTCACTGGGCTTCGTCACTGGAAAGACCGTCGGCGGCGTCGCGGGTCTGAGCTATTCCTACGACGGCCCTAACCGCAACCTCACGGTCGTCAAGACCAACGGCTCGGCGCTGACCGGCTCGGAAGTCGAGGCCATCGTCGAATCGCTGACCTTGTCCAACGCTGCCGCCGGAGATGGCGAGCGCATCGCCGAATTGCGTCTGATACAAGCAGGCGCGGACGGGCTGCGCGGACCTTACTCCACCGCCCGCCTGATCCTCGACACCACGGCCCCCGTGCTGGACCTGGACGCCAACACCAGCGGCCTCCAGACCGCCACGACCAAGATCACCACCCTGACCAGTCTGCAGACAGGCAGCGGGGTCGGCTTGTTCGACAAGACCATCGCCATCGCCCCCGCCACCGATATCCGCCAGATCATGCTGGAATACACCGGCCTGGAGGCGGAAAAAGTCAGGGACGGCCTGAGGGTGGAGGGCAGCCCCGCACTCATCCCTTTGAATGGAAACAATAACGGCACCTTCACCGTAGGCGGTATTGCGACGTTGAGTTACTCGGTGACCTCGCTTGCCGACCCAAGGCCGGCAGCGTCCCGCAAGGAGGTGGTACTGAGCAAGACCTCCGGCGAGGCCATTACCAGCGCCGAGGCCAAAACCATCCTGGAGGCACTGCGCATGAAGAGCACGTCGACCACCACCGTCGACCGGCTGCTCAAGATCACCCTGACTGATATGGCCGGTAATGACAGCACACAGGTCAGTTCCACCGTGCGCGTCGATACCCGCGAGCTGCCGACCCTGTCGGTCGCCAAGGTGGATGCGGGCAATCAGATAAGCTATGGCCTGCTGACGCTGGACAAAGACCTGGGCCGTGACAGCTTCAAGCGCAACCTCACGGCGGGGGAAGAGGTCAACTTGCCTCTCCCGGCTGGCCTCACGCCAAGCAGCTTCCTGACCGCACTCAAGGCGATCTCCAGCGACTGGGGGGGCCGTTCCATCAGCGGCAGCTCCGACATCATCGAAGACAGATATCGCAGCTACCTCACCTTTACTTCGCCGCCGGTCAGCGGGAGAAGAATCCCCGTGGGCCATCAGGCGCACAAGGACATCAAGGGGGACCAGGTGACGTTCGACATTTCGGGTGGCGTCTTGAGCCTGGCTAATAGGGGCGGCTTCGTCACCTCCGATACCGACATGTATCGCTTCACCAGCAACCCTAACAACGGTAACGGCGGCTACGACATGGGCAACATCCGCCTGCTCTACCAGACCACCACGACCAACACTAACAGCACGCCGACCATCGCCGTCACCTTTGATCGCGGCAGGGCCGCCGTGGGTGACACCATCGGCTTGTATGAGGGGGATAAGCTGCTGGTCAGCAAGACGCTGGTAAGCACCGACATCGCAGGCACCGCCGCCAGGATCACGTTGAACCTGACGGTCACCGACAGCCTGGCCAAGGGCGACCACGCCATCATGGCCAAGTTCACCACTCCTGCCGGCGCCACCGCCCAGTCGGCGGCGGAGACGTTCGCTATCGGCCTGGATACAAAAGCGCCGGTGTTGAGCAACCTGAAGGTCAAGGCCTCCTACGACCTGGACGCCAATGCCAAGGCCCTGCTGGTGGGCGGTGACCGTTACACCTCGGTCACCGATCCAGGCTTGAGCACTGGCTTCTATGACAAGGGCCTGATCTTCAGCGGCAGCGTGAACACCCCCGGCGTCACGGGCAAGCAGAAATATCTGGTCACCCTCAACATGGGCGGCAGGATGCTGGGCTTCGACACCTTCGAGCTCAGCACCACGGAAGATGCGCGCACCAGCAGCTTCACGCTGCAGGCAGCGCCCAACCTGCTGGCCCCGGGCCTGTACCGCGACCTGACCGTGACGGTGACCAACATCACCGAAGGCAGCATCCACAACGGCCAGACCTCGACGATCAAGGATGTGTCCCTGGGCTGGTACTGGGCGCCGCAATACATGGGCAACCTCACCGGCGGCAATGGCAACGACGGCATGCTCTTGAGCCCACCGGAGCCCTTGACAGTGCCCCAGGTCACCACCGGGGCCGGTGCGGATACGCTCACGGTAGGCGGATTCGGCAGGAGCGGGGCGAAGGATGCCGCTGGTAACTGGATCAACTTCAGCGCCACGGTCACCGACTTCCAGCTGGGTCTGGACAAGGTGCAGGTATGGAAGCAAAACATCACGGCCGACAACTACCGAAGCTTCGTCAGTAGCGTCGGCGCCACTGCAGATGGACGTGGCACAGCGCTGGTGGTGGATCTGGATGGGGCCGGGGCGCAACGGCAGACCTATACGCTGACCTTGCAGAACGTGAGGTACGATGCCGCTAACACGCACACGATTTTTGGGGTGTAAGTTGCAAATGCAGGTTTAGTTCGTCGCTTCAATCGCAGGACGCCGTCGTTCCCAGGCATCAGCCCTGAGAAGGCATAAGCAGCCACAGTGCTGCAGGAGAACACGGCGCAGGGAGGGATCCCCGTCCAACCAGAACAAGGCATCGACATGAACATGAATGCAAGCAAGCAATCCATCGGCCAGCGCCTGCGGTCGACACGCCTGGAATTGGGCATCAGCCAGTGCAATTTCGCCAATGAACTGATGACCGCGCCCAACCACATCTGCCAGATCGAACGTGGCCGCTGCGTGCCCGGCAGCAAGCTGCTGCGCCGCATGCGTGTGCGCTTCGGCATCGATATCAACTGGCTGCTCAGTGGTCAAGGCAATACCGAACCCGCCAACCAACTCAAGTGTGAAATCGACGCGCTGGTGAACAATTACCGGCGTGCCGACGCACATACCCAGGCCTTGCTGATTTCCACCACCAGGTTCCTGGCCGAGAACAGGATTCGCAGAAAGGACCGGGATGCCGGTCAGGAATGAACGGGCCTCATGTGGCATCAAATGGCATCAAGAGGCATCAAGAGGCCGGCGTCTGAACCATCACGTCATCGAAAGCGGTGACGTCAACGGCACCTGCCGATCTGCATGACACCGTTTCTATCGCTTCCACCTGTGCGATAGAGGCCTCTCCTCTCCCCGCGTGCTATTCGCGCAGGTCCGCCAGCTTCGGATACACCTTCACCAGCACGATCTTCGGCCCCGACATGCGCTTGATGACCACGTCGAAGGCCGGGAACTCGATCTTCTGGCCTTCCTTGGGCAGGTCGCCCAGCTTTTCCATGACCAGGCCGCCGACGGAGTCGATGCTGTCGTCGTACTCGATGTCGATGCCCAGCATGTTCTCCAGCGTGACGATGGGCAGGCTGCCCTTGCCCAGCAGGGTGCCGTCGTCCTGGCGGGTCCATTCGCCGGTGTTGTGACGGAACTCGTCGCGGATCTCACCCACCAGCAGGCTCAACATGTTGTCCAGCGTGATGAAGCCGTCCGGCGACTGGCCCTTCTTGCCGATGATGGCGAAGTGCGGCGTGCCGGTGCGGAAGCGTCGCAGCAGATCCAGCGCCGGCAGCGCCGGCGAGATGTACTGCACCGGACGCAGGTAGTCCTTCAGGTTGACGATGGCCTTGCCATCCTGCTGCGCCAGGAACACATCCTTCAGGTGCACCAGGCCCAGCACCTGCTCGCGCTCGGCGTCGAAGTAGGGATAGCGCGAGAAGCGGTTGCGGTAGATGATGTCCAGGTTTTCCTGCAGGGTCTTGTCATCGCCCAGGGCGACGATCTCGCTGGCCGGG
>NZ_JAELUH010000132.1 GCF_016429215.1 Herbaspirillum sp. ASV7
GGGCTATGGGATGACGCAGGATCGATGTCGTGGCGCCGGCTTACTGGGCGGTCCAGCCGCCGTCGGCCACCCAGGTCGCGCCGCGGACCTGGGCGGAGAAGGGCGAGCACAGCATCAGGGCCAGGTTGCCCAGCTCGGCTGGTGTGACGAACTGGCCTGAAGGCTGCTTCTCACCCAGCAACTGGGCCTGGGCCTGCTCCGGCGAGAGTTGCCGGGCCGCCGCCAGATCGTCGATCTGCTGTTGCACCAGCGGCGTGAGCACGAAGCCGGGGCAGATGGCGTTGCAGGTCACGCCGGTCTTGGCCGTTTCCAGCGCGGTGACCTTGGTCAGCCCGATCAGGCCATGCTTGGCGGCGACATAGGCTGACTTGCCGGTGGAGCCGACCAGCCCATGCACCGAGGCGATGTTGATGATGCGCCCCCAGTTGCCCGCGCGCATGCCGGGCAGGGCCAGGCGGGTGGTGTGGAAGCTGGCGCTGAGGTTGATGGCGATGATGTCATCCCACTGCTGCGGATCGAAGGCTTCGATCGGTGCCACATGCTGGATGCCGGCATTGTTGACCAGGATGTCGACGTTGCCGAATCGCTCGCGGGCGGCAGCAAACATCGCCTCGATCTCTTGCGGCTTGCGCATGTCGGCCGGGTGGTGGATGGCTTGTACGCCGGCAGACTGGATGGCGTCGATGGCGGCCCGGCTGTCGCCGAAGCCGTTGAGGACGATGTTGGCGCCGGCCTGTGCCAGCACCGTGGCGATGCCCAGGCCGATGCCGCTGGTGGAGCCGGTGATCAGGGCGGTTTTTCCGTTGAGATTGCTCATGTTGTTTTCCTTGTGCTCAGACCAGGCCGGTGGCGTAGAAGACCGCGATGACGAAGAACACCGCCAGCGTCTTGATCACGGTGACGGCGAAGATGTCGCGATAGGATTCGCGGTGGGTCAGGCCGGTGACCGCCAGCAGGGTGATGACGGCGCCGTTGTGGGGCAGGGTATCCATGCCGCCGCTGGCCATGGCGACCACGCGGTGCAAGACCTCCAGCGGAATGCCGGCGGCCTGCGCGCCCTGGATGAAGTTCTCGCTCATGGCAGCCAGGGCGATGCTCATGCCACCCGACGCCGAACCGGTGATGCCGGCCAGCGAACTCACCGACACTGCGGCATTGACCAGCGGATCGGGCACGCTCTTGAGCATGTGGCTCACCGCCAGGAAGCCGGGCAGGGCCGCGATCACGCCGCCAAAGCCATATTCGGAAGCCGTGTTCATCGAGGCCAGCAGGGCACCGCCCACGGCCGTCTTGCTGCCTTCGGCAAAGCGTTCGCGCACGGTCTTGAAGGCCGTCACCAGCACAAAGGCGATGCCCAGCAGCAAGGCGCCTTCCACAGCCCAGATGCCGACCATGGAAGCGGTTGCGACCGTCACCGGCTTGGCCAGCCCGGGCAGGGCGACTTCGCTTTGCGCGCCGTACCACTGCGGGATCATCCGCGTGAGCACGAAGTTGGCCACGCCCACCAGCACCAGCGGAGTAATGGCCAGCAGGGGATGGGGCAGGGAAGCTGTCTGGACTGGCTCCGGTTCGTTGGAAAGATTGGTGCCGTAACCTTCGCCGCGCTTGAGGGCGGCGCGACGGCGCCATTCCAGATAGCTCATGCCCACGGCGATGATGAACAGCGCGCCCATCACGCCCAGCAGGGGCGCCGCCCACGAGGTGGTCTTGAAGAAGGTGGTGGGGATGATGTTCTGGATCTGTGGCGTGCCCGGCAGTGAATCCATCGTGAACGAGAACGCCCCCAGGGCGATGGCGCCCGGCATGAGGCGCTTGGGAATATCGCTCTGGCGGTAGAGCTCGGCGGCAAACGGATAGACCGCGAAGACCACCACGAACAGCGACACCCCGCCATAGGTCAGCAAGGCGCACACCGCCACGATCACGGCGTTGGCGCGGGAGCTGCCGATATAGCGGATGGCGGCCGCGACGATGGCGCGCGAGTAGCCCGACAGCTCGATCACCTTGCCAAAGACCGCACCCAGCAGGAAGACGGGGAAGTAGAGCTTCAGGAAGCCGACCACCTTATCCATGAAGATGCCGGCAAAAGCCGGCGCCACAGCCGCAGGGTCGGTGAGCAGGACCGCTCCCAGGGCCGCCAATGGAGCGAACAGGATGACGCTGTAGCCACGGTAGGCAGCGAGCATCAGGAAGGCGAGGGCAGCGATAACGATAATGAGTGACATTGCGTCTCCGGTAGTTTTTTTAAGATGCACGGTGCGAGGCGGACTCGCCCGTACTCCCACCAATGGCAACAACCATGCCATCGACATGGCAGGCCTGAGCCCATGAATTCGGGCCCGATTTAAGGTTAAAGTCTACAAATCGAGAATTATTTGAGGAAATTTGTCTCTGATAGGAGATAATTCTCGATATGGAGAAAAGTGCTGCTGCTATGTTATCCACCGAAGAAGCCGGTGTGCTGACCAATTACGACTTCGTGGCACGGCGGGCCATGGAATCCCTGTTTCGTACGCTGGAGAATTTCAGCGAGGGCACCATCGTGGTCGACGCTCAGGCGCGGGTGGTCTGGATCAACCAACGCTACGCCACACGCTTCGGCTTCGAAGACCCGCAGAAAGCGATTGGACTCGATTGCGAGAAGGTCATTCCCAACAGTCTCATGCGGGAGGTGGTGGAGACTGGCAGGCCGATCCTGCTGGACCTGATGGAGACGCGGCAGGATCCGATGATCGTGATCCGCCTGCCCATCCTTGACGACAGAGGCAACTGCGTGGGCGCGGTGGGCTTTGCGCTCTTTGATGAGCTCAAGACGCTCACCCCGCTGGTGGCGCACTATGACCGCATCCGCGAAGAGCTGGCCAGTGCGCACCGCACCCTGGAGCAGACGCGGCGTGCCAAATACACCTTTGCCAGCTTCATCGGCAACTGCTCTGCCACCCTGGAAGTCAAGCGCCTGGCGCGCCTGGCGGCGCAATCCGATGCGCCGACCCTGCTGCTGGGCGAGACCGGCACCGGCAAGGAGTTGCTCACGCACGCCATCCACGCTGCCTCATCCCGCGCCACGCGGCCGCTGGTCAGCGTCAATGTCGCGGCCATCCCCGATACCTTGCTGGAGGTGGAGTTCTTCGGCGCCGCCCCCGGGGCCTACACCGGCGCCGAGCGCAAGGGGCGCAAGGGCAAGTTCGAGCTGGCTGATGGCGGCACCCTGTTCCTCGATGAAATCGGCGACATGCCGCTGATCCTGCAAAGCAAGCTGCTGCGCGCCATCCAGGAGCAGGAGATCGAGCCGATCGGTTCCAACCGCATCATCCGGGTCGACGTGCGTATCATCGCCGCCACCTCGGCGGACCTGCCGGCACTGGTGGCGGCGGGGAAGTTCCGGGCCGACCTGTATTACCGGCTCAATGTGCTGCCCATCCCTCTGCCGCCATTGCGGGAGCGCCAGCTTGACCTGCTGCCGCTGGTCTACTCGCTGCTGGACGAGATCTGCTCCCGCACCGAGCGCCATGTACCCGTCCTGACCCAGGCGGCCCTGCAACTGCTGGGGCAATATCACTGGCCCGGCAATGTGCGCCAGCTGCGCAATGTGCTGGAACGGATGGTGGTCACCCAGGAGGGCCGGGAGGTCGACGAAGACCGGATCGCCTTCCTGCTGGGCATCAGCCTGCCGTCCGCGCCGCCGGCGGCAGCACCAGCGGCGGCGGGCGAGGAAGCGGTATCAACTGCCGATGCGCCGGGCTATGCCGATGCCATGGCCCGGTTCGAAGCGCAGTACCTGGCCAGGGCACTGGGCCAGCATGCCGGCAACGTGGCCAGTGCAGCGGCCAGTGTCGGACTGAGCCGTGCAGCCTTCTACAAGAAGCTGAGCGCGCATAAAGGGGCTGGGCTCATCAATGCACAGAATCAGTGGGCGGGTGGGTGAGGTGACGCTGTGCCTTTCATCTGTAAAAATTGGCCTCGGTGCAAATTGTGGTGGCGAGATAACGCCACGCGCATCATCAGCTTCCGTGCTGCCAATAAAACTGAATCGGAGGGTTACCATGGCTGGCTCGAAACCGCAGACAAATCGTGAAAAGGCATTGCTTGCCATGAAAACCCCACCGCCTGATGGGTACTATGAATGGGATGGCAAGGATGAAGATGATCGCCCTCTCACCAGAGAAGAAATGCAGGAAGGCATCAAGCAGGCTCGCAAAAAAATGGGGCGACCGCTAGGGAGCCGTAAAACTGCGACGACGATCCGCCTTGATGATGAGATCCTTGAGGCCTTCAAGGCTACTGGCCCAGGCTGGCAAACCAGGCTCAACGATGCGGTCAAGGATTGGCTCAAGACTCACTCCCCGGGATAGCCAGCAAGTTCATCACTCTTGACAACATGTTGAGCCTGCTGGTAGGCGGGTGATGGGCAGTGTTTGTCTCCTGCACGCGCCTATTTGGACCGGTTGATGACCGCCACCATATAGTCGTTCAGATCGCGGAAATCCTTGACGGACCAGGCATGGGGCGGCAGCTTGTAGCCGTTTTCCTTCAAGGTACGGGGGATGAGGTCGCCGTTGGGACGCAGGATGACGGAGGACACGATCACTCCCGGATACTCCGCCAGGCGCCGCTTGAAGGCCGGCGTGGTCAGGTCCGGGGTGGGCGGGTCGCTCTTGCGCGCCAGCGGGCCTGTTCCCTTGATATCGGCCCCGTGGCACATGGCGCAACGTCCCATGAAGAGCGCCTCGCCATTGCCGGCCTGTGCGGTGGACAGTGGCGCGACGACCGCTGCGGCCAGCAATAGCGTTCGACGCAGCGGCAGAAGCCGCTTTCCTGCATTCATTCCCTGATCTCCCATTGTCTTGATCTTTTTCGACCGGATACGCCCTGCGGTCGGCTGGACGGGCATTATCGCTCAAGGCGGTGGCGGCTTGGTGGCCGTTGGCCGCGCCAGTCGAGGACAACGACAGTGCTGGTAGTGTCATCTTATTGTATTTGTTGCAATGAATCAGGTTCCCAGCCCCATGCATGGTAAATTACGGAGTCTGGACCGGCTCATGGTGTCCGGGCCCCTCGACAACCCCCATAGGAACCCTAGTTGGAAAACATCTTGCTGATCGTCGTGGCCTTCTTCCTGGTCGCGTTGAACGGTTTTTTCGTTGCAGCAGAATTCAGTCTGGTCAAGTTGCGTCAAACACGCATCCGGGCCATCGCAAAGACCCAGGGCTTGCGCGGCCGTATCCTGGCGGTGGTCCACAACCAGCTCGACGCCTATCTCTCCGCCTGCCAACTGGGCATCACCCTGGCCTCGCTGGGCCTGGGCTGGATCGGTGAACCCGCCTTCGCCCGCTTGCTGGAGCCGCTCTTTGCGCTCCTGGGCGTGAGCAACCAGGAACTGATCCACGGCGTCTCCTTCGTCTTCGCCTTCCTGGTCATCTCCTTCCTGCACATCGTCGCCGGTGAACTGGCCCCCAAGTCCATGGCCATCCGCAGCCCCGAAAAACTGGGCCTCTGGTGCGCCCTGCCGCTGTATGGCTTCTACTGGGGCATGTATCCGCTGATCTGGGTGCTCAACGCCAGCTCCAACTGGCTCCTGCGCGTGGCCGGCCTGGGCGCGGCGCATGGGCATGATGCCCACTACTCTTCCGAAGAGTTGAAGCTCATCCTGCGTGCCGGCAACAAGAGCGGCAAGAACGGCAAGTTCACCCGCGACGAATGGAACGTGCTGGCGCAAAGCCTGAACTTTGCCGAGATGGACGTGGCCGACATCATGCGCCCGGCCAGCGAGATCGTCGCCCTGGGCGATGACAAGACCCTGCAGGAAAACCTGGACATCATCTACCGCAACCGCTTCTCGCGCTATCCCTACTTCGACGCCGAGCGCGAGCAGGTGCTGGGCCTG
>NZ_JAELUH010000133.1 GCF_016429215.1 Herbaspirillum sp. ASV7
GGCTTACCTCAAGCGCTTCCCGGTCAATACGCTGAAGATCGACAAGTCCTTCATCAACGATATCCCTGATGATGCCAACAGCAGTGCCATCGTCCAGGCCATCATCGCCATGAGCCACGCACTGAACCTGAAGGTGGTCACCGAGGGCGTGGAAACCGAAAAGCAGTTGCAGGCGCTACGGGAATTCGGTTCCGACGAGTACCAGGGCTACTACTTCAGCAGGCCGGTGCCCTACGCGCAGTTCCTCGACATGCTGCTGGCGCAGCAACAACCGGCACGGCGGGCTGCCCAGCAGCTCATTTCCACTGCCGGTGCCAACGCTAGCGCGAGCTGAGCCGGTCCACCTGGTACAGCGAGGGGAACAGGCGTATCCACAGCAGCACGATCACCAGTGTGCCGATGCCGCCGATGAGCACCGCCGGCACCGCGCCGAACCAGGCCGCCGTCAGGCCGGACTCGAACTCCCCCAGCTGGTTGGAGGTACCGATGAAGACCGAGTTGACGGCCGAGACGCGGCCGCGCATCTCGTCGGGCGTCTCTAGCTGCACGAAGGAAGAACGCACCACCATGCTGATCATGTCCGCCCCACCCAGGACCATCAGGGCCAGCAGCGACAGCGGGAAGGAGTGCGACAGTCCGAAGACGATCGTGGCCACGCCGAACACGGCCACGGCGATAAACATGGTGCGCCCCACGCGCGCACCCAGCGGACGGCGCGCCAGCAACACGGCCATCAGCAAGGCGCCGGCCGCCGGTGCCGAACGCAGCAGCCCCAGGCCGACTGCGCCGGTATGCAGGATGTCATTGGCATAGACCGGCAGCAGGGCCGTGGCCCCACCCAGCAGGACGGCAAACATGTCCAGCGAGATCGCGCCGAACACCGCCGGCTTGCTGCGGATATAGCTCAAGCCCGCAAACACCGAGGACAGGCTGGCACCGGTCGGCTTGCCTGACGTGGCGGCGGATGCGGCCTGCGGCGCACGCTTGATCAGCGACAGCAGCACGCTGCACAGCGTGAAGAGCAGGAAGCTGCTGGCATACACCACGGCGGGGCCAGCCACATACAGGAAACCGCCCACGGCCGGCCCGATGATGATGGCAAACTGGGTCGCCGAGGCCGAGCCGGCCACGGCGCGCGGCAGCAGGGCCGGCGGCATCAGGCTGGGCAACAGTGCCGACATGGTGGGCTTGGAAAAGGCCCGGCCCGCACCGATCACCACCACGATGGCAAAGATCATCTCGCGATTGAGCCAGCCTCCCAGGCTGCCCAGCGCCAGGGCGCCGGCCGCCAGGGCCTCGACCAGCGCGCTCAGGCGCGCGACGTTGCGACGATCATGGCGATCGGCCACATGCCCGACCACGAAGACCAGGATCAGCGAGGGAATGAACTGCACCAGCCCGACGATGCCCAGGTCGAAGGCGCTATGGGTGAGCTGGTAGATCTGCCAGCCGACCGCGACGATCTGCATCTGCAGCGCGATGGTGGAGGCCACGCTGGCGCACCAGAACAGTTTGAACGGCGTGTGATGGCGCAGCGGGCGCTGGTCGTCGCCGGCTTGGCCGGGCAGGCTGGTAGTAGAGGTGGATGACATGGGATGAGGGTATTGGCTTATCTGTCTTGTGGTGTTGGCGCGTTCTCTGGCCTGCCCTGCAAGGCAGGACCGGCGCGGCTATACTACCCGATCCCGCAGCCGCCGGCAGGACGCCCTCCCCCGCCTCGCCCTGTGCGCGCAACCATAAGGAGAACACCATGCAGTATCGCCAACTCGGCCGCACCGATCTCAAGGTCAGCCAGATCACGCTGGGCACCATGACCTGGGGCGAACAGAACAGCGAAGCCGATGCCCACTCGCAACTGGATTACGCGGTGGAGCGCGGCATCAACCTCATCGATGCCGCCGAAATGTATCCGGTGCCCCCCAGGCCCGAAACGCAGGGCCTGACCGAGCGCTACCTCGGGACCTGGCTGAAGAAGTCGGGCAAGCGCGACCGGCTGCTCATTGCCACCAAGTGCACCGGCCCGGCCCGCAAGCCGCACAATCCGCGCCATATCCGCGGCGGCATCAATGACCTCGACCGCAAGGGCTTGACCGATGCGCTCAACGGCAGCCTGGCGCGCCTGCAACTGGATCATGTCGACCTGTACCAGCTGCACTGGCCCGACCGCAGCGTCAACAGCTTTGGCCAGCTGGGCTACCAGCACGTGGCCGACGAAACCACGGTTCCCATCGAGGAAACCCTGTCGGTGCTGAGCGAGTTCGTCAAGGCCGGCAAGATCCGCACCATCGGCCTGTCCAACGAAACCGCCTGGGGCGTGGGGCAATTCCTGCGGGCGGCCGAGCAGCATGGGCTGGAGCGCATCGTCTCCATCCAGAATCCGTACAACCTGCTCAACCGCAGCTTCGAGGTCAACCTGGCCGAATTCGCCCATCGTGAAAACGTCGGCCTGCTGGCCTACTCGCCACTGGCTTTCGGCATGTTGAGCGGCAAATACCTCAACGGTGCGCGTCCGGCCGGTGGCCGCCTGACGCTGTTCGAGCGCTTCGTGCGCTATACCAACCCGCAGGCTGAGCGAGCGACCGCCGAGTATGTGGCGCTGGCGCGCCAGCACGGACTGGATCCGGCGCAGATGGCGCTGGCCTACGTCAACAGCCGGCCCTTCCTGACCTCCAACATCATCGGAGCGACGTCGCTGGAGCAATTGCGCAGCAACATCGACAGCGCCCAGCTGCAATTGAGCGAGGAAGTGCTGGCCGGCATCGAGGCCATCCATCGCAACCAGCCCAATCCGGCGCCGTGATCCAAGCAAGGCCTGTCTCGACGTTGCTGGCGCCGTCAATGACCGTTCGGACCGAGTAGCGGCGTAGCCGCGTATCGAAGACGCGCCTGCACGTCAAGCGCAATAGCGCCTTCGATACGGCCCTCCAGGGCCTACTCAGTCCGAACGGTTTCTGCTTGGCACAGAACAGCCTTCCACCCAAAAAATCACCGGATCACTCTGGAGCGGCGATTTTTCATGCTGATGCGGACGAGCTCAGTCGCCACCGCTCTCGCTGGCCACCGCTGCATCCACCTCGTCCTGGCGCGCCCCGTAGCGTGCCGCCAGGACCGCGCAGACCATCAGCTGCAACTGGTGGAACAGCATCACCGGCAACAACACCATGCCGATGGCGCCGCTGGAGAAGAGCACCTTGGCCATCGGCACGCCCGAGGCCAGGCTCTTCTTGGAGCCGCAGAAGACGATGGTGATTTCATCTTCCTTGTTGAAGCCCATGCGCCGGCTGCCCATCGTGGTGATGAACATGATGATAGCCAGCAGCACCGCATTGATCACCAGCAGCGCCAGCAGCATGCTCACCGGCACCTGGTGCCACAGGCCCTGCACCACCGCCTCGCTGAAGGCAACATAGACCACCAGCAGGATGGAACTCTGGTCGACGAACTTGAGCCAGGACTTGTTGCGCTCGATCCAGCGACCGATCCAGGGGCGGGCGACCTGGCCGGCGACGAAGGGCAGCAATAATTGATAAACGATTTTCAGGATCGACTGCAGCGACGACTGGCCACTGCCATCATGGGCCACCACCAAGATGCCCACCAGCAGCGGGGTAAGGAAAATCCCCAGCAGGTTGGAGGCCGAAGCCGCGCAGATCGCCGCCGGTACGTTGCCGCGCGCCACCGAGGTGAAGGCGATCGAGGATTGCACCGTCGAGGGCAGCACGCACAGGAACAGCAGGCCCAGGTAAAGCTCGGGGGTGATGAAATGGGTCAGCAGCGGCTTCAGGGCCAGGCCGATCAGCGGGAACAGCGCAAAGGTGCAGAGCAGCACCGTGATGTGCAGCTTCCAGTGCGTGAAACCTGCCACCACGGCCTCGCGCGAGAGCTTTGCGCCATGCATGAAGAACAGCAGGCCGATCATGAAGGTGGTGAGACCATCGAAGGCCACGGCCACCTGACCGGTACAGGGAAGAATGGAGGCTGTCACCACCACGGCGAGCAGCAGCAAGGTCATGTTGTCGGGCAGGAAGCGGGGACGGGCCATGGCGATCGGTTTTCGGGTTGTTGGTCTGGCGCGCGCAGCATGCCGGCGCGCACAAAAACCGCCATTCTACGTGAGAGGGGCCGCACCTTGCAGCGCCACCCTCTCCCGCCAGCCCCGAACCACTCAGGCCTTGCGCACGAACTCGGTCTTCAGGCCCATGGAGCCAAAGCCGTCGATCTTGCAGTCGATGTCGTGATCGCCCTCGACCAGGCGGATGTTCTTGACCTTGGTCCCCATCTTGACCACACCACCACCGCCCTTGAGCTTGAGGTCCTTGATGACAGTGACGGTATCGCCATCCTGCAGCACATTGCCGGAGGCATCGCGCCACACGCGGGCCTGTTCGGAGGCCGGTGCCGACTGGGCACTCCATTCATGGGCGCATTCAGGGCAGACGAACATGCCGCCGTCCTCGTAGGTGAATTCGGACTGGCATTGGGGACAGGAAGGCAGGCTGCTCATGAAAACTCCGGGATAAAAATAGCGAAAAGGCAGCGATTGTAAGCCCATCCGTAGCCATCGACCATGATCTTGCGCAGTTTCATGCCGAAATTCTCCCATGCGAAGCAAACGGTCACGCATAAAAAAACGGCAGGCCCGCCTCCAGGTCCTGCCGTCATCATGGACGCCGACGCTGCCTACCAGCCCCAGAACATCAGCCACCATGTCGTGTTGACCAGGGCCAGCCCCGCCACCAGCGGCAGCATGGCCACCAGGTGCTGCATCCACCCGGTCGCATGGCGCGCCACCACCTTCCAGGCCAGCAGCAGGCTCCACAGCGTCATCGCCGACAGCAGGCTGGCGCGCACGTCATTGGCCCAGTCCACCGACCAGTGCTCGGCCCGCAGCAGCGTGATGGTGGTGGCCGACAGGCCGATGAACACGCCGCAGCCTGCCAGTGGGATCAAGGCCTGCACCAGGTGATTGAAGCGTCCCCAGTCCCACTTGCCCAGCACCCGCGTGGCCATCGCAAACATCAGCGCCACACCGCTACCCAGCACCAGGCCGGTGGTGAGGATGTAGCCCACCACCATGGCACCATCGAGCCAGGTGAAGACATCGTTCTGCTGCGGGTAATTGGTCAGCAGCCACCAGGGCGCCTGGGTGCCGAAGGGCCACATGATGTCGCGATCGATCAGCCAGGTAGCGATGTCCTGCTTGATGGCGATGAACCAGGGGCTGACGGTCCAGTGGAAGGCGCCGATGGCAATGCCCAGCAAACCGTACAGCACCAGCGCGCTTTCCCAGAGGCTGTTGTGGGTCTTGCCGAACTGCACCACTTCCACCGTCGGCAGCCGGAAGCTCAGCGTGATGGCATCGCGATGGCCGCTGCAGCGACCGCACATGTGGCAATCCGAGGCCCCCTTCATGTTGCGCAGGGGGACCAGCGGCGCGCAATTGATGGGAATGATCTTGTGCTGGGGATGGTAGGAAGCGCGCCAGGCGTCTTCATTGACCTTGTAATGCAGCGGCGCCAGCTTGGCCAGCAGCCCGAAGACGCCATTGACCGGGCACAGGTACTTGCACCACACGCGCTTGTCGCGGCCATACAGATAGCCGACCACCATGGCGCCCAGGGTGGAGCCGCCCAGCACCAGCAACACCGCCTTGGGATACTGGTAGACGCTGACCATCTGGCCATAGACCGTGGTCAGGGCAAAGGCGACGAAGGGCCAGCCGCCCCAGCGCATCCATTTCGGAATGGCACGTCCGCGCCCATGCTTGCTGGCGAATTCGGTCAGTGCTCCTTCCGGGCAAAGCACGCCGCACCACACGC
>NZ_JAELUH010000134.1 GCF_016429215.1 Herbaspirillum sp. ASV7
CCCCCCCCCCCCCCCCCCCCCCCCCCCCCCCCCCCCCCCCCCCCCCCCCCCCCCATTTTAACGGAGTCTCGTGGGCTCGGAGATGTGTATAAGAGACAGTGTTAGAGGTGTTGACCCTAATTCTCGATGCAGGCGTCGGATCTCCAGTGTTCTACGAGTACCACTGTTCTAGAATGAAGAAAATCTTAAGGGGAAGTAATATTCCTCAATTAATCGCCGGTCTGCCAGAAGATGAGCGTAGGGAATTTATATCTGATCTGGCTTTATTAAAGAAAAATATTAAGGTTGATGAAGATTTTCGTTCTTTGATTCGAGAAGATGGCCAAATTGAATTTGAAAGAGAAAGACAATCTTCAACGTCGATTACACCAAATATTGAGGAAAGTTTTTTGAGGAAAATATGCAAACTGATAAAGAGAGTGATTGGATAAAAATCCCGACAACGATTCTAATCTGAAGGCGGAACCAAAAATGTATGACTTTGAGCGAGATGAATTTGTGGGGGAAGAAAGGGTTCCTTACAAAGTTATTCAATGGAGGTTCTTGAACAACTACTATGTTTTTGGTCGTCTCACTCTTGTTGGTGAGAGTGACTTTAAGACTATACGAGATGCACATCTGAACAGAATCGTATTTGCATACCAGAAATGTGAAAAAATTTATTCTCGACCAATTGAAAAGCTGATGTTAGAGGTATTGACCTCAGTCCTTGATGCGGGCCGTAGCCAAGATATTTTTGAAAAGACTCGCCGCGAGAAAATTAGACATATTTTGGGAAATGGCAACCTTGCTGAAATGCTTTTGTGCCTTCCCGACGACGAGAGAAGGAGTTTTGAAGCTGATCTAGATCTGCTGAAAATCGCCTACTAGAAAATTCTCTTTGACAGGGTTTCGCATCTGAAAACGTCTGAGATTAACAGGAGATCCGAAATTATTAGATGACACCACACTAGAAGACTTTATTGCCGTCATCGGCAAGATAGAGCGTGCGGACGAAGTTCGGGCGCTGTTCAACGATATCCTTTCTTGTCCATTGGTCTCGTCGACGACCGACGAGCACAACGTCCCTAATGGAATCATATTTCGTAGCAGCATACTGGGGTCCGCGTCAGCAGAGCAGTATGCAATGCGCTCATCGGCTGAAGAGCTTCCTTGTAGAGTTATCTGTCATCTCAGATGATTTCTTAACTTGGAAGCGGGTCTCAAGTAAAAAGAGTCAGAAAATAGAATTTTCAGCGCACGAAGTATCTCTTGAGCTTTTGAGCAGCTTTCTAAAGAGTGGTACAAATCGAACAGACGATGATAACGATGAGCTTGCTGAGCTTGGCTTCCGTTTCACGCTTTGGAACGGGGGAAATGGAATCACCAGCGCTAGCTTGTCTATCCATTGCGGGATGTACTCGACCGTTGAAGGTCTTTCTAACGCAATTTTCTTAGAAGCTCCTAGTGGCTTTGATATTGAGGAAATCTCTGCTCGCCGTAGTCTCTTGTTGACTTTTGTAAATTCATGGGATCCCGAGTGGGCCGTTTTAGCCTCTTTCTCTGAAAGAGATAAAAATGGACTTGGCGGACCATTTTTTGATAAAGCTCTTTATGTATCGAGTTTGAAAAACGATCCTGTTAATGATGTTTCCTCCGCAGAGATACTGCCAAATGAAGGCTATCTATATTTGTCACGAAGTTGATTTGGTCCCCCTATCAGTCTAGGTAAGGGTGTGTCCGAATTGTTGTGTAAATGGGGCCTGCAAGGGAAAGCTGACAATCCTTCTGCTATATCTTCGAAGAATTTCTCTTATACCGGAATCTTGGACTGAAGCCATCTGGGGGTTAAGATGAGTGCGAAAACGTCGCCTCCCCCGGCGGCATACTCACCGCCACCGCCGTGCGGGACATCAACGCCAAGGCCGCGCAGATCGCCAACAGCGGCGTCGGCGGCAGCACCACGCTGGCCGCCGGCAACAACGTCAACCTGGACACGGTAGCTGAGAAGTCCACCCAGTCGCTGACCTGGGACGCCAACAACTACCGCAAGGAGGCCCTCAGCAGCGAGGTCGGCAGCAGCATCGCCGCCAGCGGGGATGTGCGCGTGATGGCCGGTAACGACATCAATGCGCGAGGCCTGAACGCGACTAGCGACAAGGGCGCCATCAGCCTGGCCGCCGTCAACAACGTCAACATCAGCACGGCAAGCTCGACCCAGCAGATCGACGAAGGCCACCGGACCAGCGGCAGCAGCGGCATGTTCTCCAAGAAGACGGTGACCACGCGTTATCTGGTGGAGCAGTCGCAGGAGGCGGGTAGTACGGTATCGGGCAATACGGTCAGTGTGAACGCAGGCAAGGACGTCAACGTCACCGGCAGCAATGTGGTGTCGATCGCCGGCACCACCATCGGCGCGGGCAACAACGTCAACATCGCCGCCGCCAGCGACAAGGCCGACAACACCTTCATCCGTAATGTAATGAAGTGACCAGCGGGCTTTTCAGCGGTGGCAGCTTCGGGGTGGCCGCTTCAACGCTGGTACCGAACCATCAAACTCACTTGAAATATTTAATAAATCGATAGAAACGAATAGACCGGGAGTTAGATTGGCCGTTGACAAGGACGGTAATGTTCACCGATTCTTTGACGATAATAATGGCACGTATCACTGGAGCGGAAGTTCGGCAGACAAGAATTCACCTTTGACTGTGGCTGACCTCCAGAAGGCAGGCTTTTCGAAGGAGTTGAAAAAATTGGGAGTTAAGTGATGTTGGCCGTACAGAGGGGGCATGGGCCAAGGTGCAACAGAATAAAATACAGCCTGTTTTGCAAGCTAATGGCAACCTCATATATGACGTTCCTATGGGAAGACCTATTGGTTGGGAAGGCGGCTCTAAGGGGTCAGGGGCTCAGCTAACTAGCGTCCGCATCGTTACAACATCAAAAGCTCAAGTGGTAACTTCATTTCCTAAATAGAGGAGAGATTAAAAATGGACTACTGGCATAGTGTGTGCCCTGTTTGTGATCAAGGGCGTTTATATATTATGAAGAGTCAACATTCAGGTAAGTTATTCCTTCTTTGCGAGGAGTGTGAATCCGCTTGGCAAAATCCAGAAGAGATTGATATTAAAAAACACTATGATTTTCAAGGTATGAAAATTTGTCGTGCCGCTTTTGAAGATATTGAAAATTGTGGTTGGTCTCACTATCCCCTGACTAAGGTTGAATGATTCAAGTAGAAATGAACCGCCCCGACCCTTAGTGCCGAGTGCAAGGTTGCCATCAATGCTGACAATGCCAATGCGCAGACGGGCAGTAACGTGCTGGCGCCAAAGGGGGGGATATCGACATCCTGGCCAAGAAGATCAGCATCCTTGCGGCGGCCGACAAGGTAGGCGGCATCAACCTGGGCGCTATTTAGGTGAAATAATGAAGTGGGAAAATTTAATTACAAAAGAGACAGATGAAGTCGCCGCGGGATCGGTCTTTCGAGTAAAGGCAGAATGGCCATATGAGGAAATCGTAGATTTTATGTTGGTGTATCTTCCCAATGAAAACAGTACTCATACTCTTGTCGTTTGTACGGGGATGAAAGCCGGTCGCGTCTTGATAAGGTTGCCTTTAGAGGCTAACTGCGGTGGTCGCGCCATTTCGAAAGCTTGGTTAATTAAGAAATGGGGTGAATGGATCTATCCGGAGTGTCTTGTGGAAGATGTTCAAGTCGCTAGGCGTTACGAGATAGGTACTGTTTGATCCGACTTAAGAATTAAATAATGTCGTGAGGAAAATTATTTATATTAAATGACTCTGAATACATGATGCCTACGACAGCGGTGTTCGCAGGGGAGGTTCTTGATGATTCATTCTCTTATTTGAAGACCTCTTAAATTATGTGAGTTTGCCGCGACTATTCTAAAAGGTTAGTGTTTTCGGATTGAGTAATTCGCTCAACTTCGCCGCTACAAGGGAGCGACGAAATTTATTAGCCCGTATTTTCTAGCACGATTTTCCCTTCCTTTCATGAATCTCCTAATTAGCGAGACGGACCGGCGGTGGAAACGGCATCTATGCTAAGAAAAAAATGAAGAAGGTTGAGATGAAAGAAGAAGAGGGTTTGGATGTAGTGCAGGAGGTGTTTGCTCACACGCAAGTGTGAAATATAGAGCGAGGAGGTCAATGTCACTGGCGGCAACGTGGCATCAACCACCGGCACCACCATCGGTGCGGGCAGCAACGTCAACATAGCCATCGCCAGCGACAAAGCCGCACAAATCACTACCAGCGGAGCAGACGACAGCACCACGCTGGCCGAGAAATCCATACAGTCGCTTACCTGAGATGCCAACAACTCTTCGGACTCGTCCAGAAAACGGTGTTATTGGCTTTTAGAGAAAGAGCAAAGGTAATTTTATTTGCTTGATATATCTAGCTTGTATTCTTCTGGAGAATATCTCTCATCCTCGTTGATAAAGGCCTATTGCTGCTATCTCCTACTTCAATGGTGTCGATAATCTACGAACTGTTTTGAATATGGACGGTACTGTTAACAGCGATAAGGTTGCTGCGGCTAGAAAACAAGGGAGAAAGTTGAAATGAAAGAGAAGAGCGGATTAGATTCTATTCAATCAGCATTTCTGGAGTTGGCTTCAAGTGTCGGATTGACCATCGACGAAATGAATTCAGAGATAAAAGAGAATGGGCAATTTGAATGGATTATTGACTATAAAAATTCACTTAGTGAACAGCATGAATACGACTTATCTAAGCTCTTAATGTATTTTGATATTCACCGTAGAGCGAGAAGAAATAATGACCAGCTGACGGCGTTTGCAGCACTGCTGCATGCGGGAATCTCTGCTCCTAATCTTAAAAATCTATTTGAAAATATTGAGGATGAAATAGATAAAGTAATGTTCCGGGATTCACGGTTCAAGTGGCCAGAGATCCCCGAGAACTATAAATTTCCAGAGAGCTATCAAGCTGAGAAATCGTAAGGTAATCATCGGTAACTAATCTGTGCCAGAGCCTTGCAAATCACCAGCCCAGTCCGCTCAGCGATCCAGATCGTGCAGCAGAGAAAAAGCAGCCGAGAGCACGATAGATGGGCGGATGCAGGCGTTGGTCGCGGCCATATCGGGTTTGCTGGCAAGAACGCCTACGATGCCGTCAAGACCGGACAGGGCTTTGCGGTGGAAGGAAAAGACAATCCCCAGGTCTTCACCAACGCAAGAAACGAAGACGGCTCGCTCAAGAAAGGCGCTGACGGTAATCCGGAAACGCGTGATGCCACGGCGGCCGACAAGGTGGGCGGCATCAACCTGGCCATCAGCCTGGGCGCTATTTAGGTGAAATAATGAAGTGGGAAAATCTAATTACAAAAGAAACAGATGAAGTCGCTGCGGGATCGGTCTTTCGAGTAAAGGCAGAATGGCAATATGAGGAAATCGTAGATTTTATGTTGGTGTATCTTCCCAGTGAAAACAGCACTCATACTCTCGTCGTTTGTACGGGGACTGTCTCTTATACACATCTCCGAGCCCACGAGACTCCGTTAAAAGGGGGGGGGGGGGGGGGGGGGGGGGGGGGGGGGGGGGGGGGGGGGGGGGGGGGGG
>NZ_JAELUH010000135.1 GCF_016429215.1 Herbaspirillum sp. ASV7
CCATTGCGGTGGATGCGCTCGGCCAGCAGACGGCCAGCCAGCGGGGCATCGATATTGAGCAGTTGCTGCCCGCCCGGCCCGGTGGCGCCGATCTTCCAGCCGGCCAGGGGCGCGAAGCTGCGCGTCTCCAGGCGGCCCTGGATATCATAGGCCTCCTGGCGGCTGGTCGGTTGCAGATGAGCCGGCAGCTGGGGGACACGGCGACCATGCGCCCAGCAATCCCACAGCAGGTCGGCTACCTCTTGTCGTTGTGATTCGGTCAGCACTGGCATTTCCCCTCTTGTCGTGTTGGATATCGCGGATTTAGGCTGTCAGTGGCCCCAGCGCGCCGATGGCAATGGTCAGCAGGCCCAGGCACAGGTTCACGCCCACCAGCATGCGCGCCTGGCCCAGCGCGCGCGAGGCGCGGTCCCAGTCCTGCTGGGCGGCGGCCAGCTTGAGACGGCGGAAAGGCGCGAAATAGATGTGGCCGAAGATCAGCATCATCACCACGCCGATGCCGGTCATCGCATGGACGTAGGGCGGCACATGGGCGGCGCCGAGCAAGGCCATCATGTGCATGCCGCTCCCCAGCAGCAGGGCGATGGCCACCCATACCCAGGTGAAGAAATTGCCCAGCACGGCCGCCATCAGGGTGAGCCGCTGCTCCGGCTGCAACACCGCCAGCGCAGGACGCAAGGCCATGTGAGCAAAGAACATGCCGCCTACCCAGAGGGTCAGGCCAAGCAGGTGGAAGAATTTGGCGACCAGCATGTCTCTCCCATTTGGTGAGGATTGATGAAAAAACTGTCGGCATTGTCGCATGACATGGGGACCAAGCCGCTTTCGCTTGCTAGGCAATGCCAGCCTTATGGTAATGTCTTGCCGAAACTATATCTTGCAAACGCCCAACTCGCATCATGTCCACGCTCAGCGCTATTTATTTTTATCCCGTCAAGTCATGTGGCGGCATTGCCCTGCAACATGCCGAGATCGGCCCGCTGGGCCTGGCGCTGGACCGCCACTGGATGGTGGTGGATGAAAAGGGCAGCTTCCTGACCCAGCGCAGTCATCCGGCCATGGCCTGCATCCGCCCTGTGCTCGACGGCGGTGCGCTGGTGCTGCAGGCGCCGGGCATGCCCACGCTGCAGCTGGACGCCCGGGGCGAAGATGGCGCGGCACTGAGCGTCCAGGTCTGGAAATCCACCTTGGCAGCGCTGGACCAGGGTACGCGCGCGGCCGACTGGTTCTCCGCCTACCTGGGCGAGGCGGTGCGGCTGGTGCGCTTCGATCCGGCCGTGGAGCGCCTGGCCAGCAGTCGCTGGACCGGTGAATATCGCGCGCCGACGCAGTTTTCCGATGGTTACCCCTTGCTGGTGATCGGCCAGGCCTCGCTGGACGATCTCAATGTCCGCCTGGCGGCCAAGGGAGCGCCGGCGCTGACGATGGACCGGTTCCGTCCCAACCTGGTCATCGACGGCCTGGAAGCCTACGAGGAAGACTTCATCGATACCCTGAGCTTCGGCGAAGGTGCGCAGCAGGTACGCCTGAAACTGGTCAAGCCTTGCGCGCGCTGTCCGGTGCCGGGCATCGACCAGGCCACCGGCCTGCGTGACCCGAAATGGCCCGACGAGCCGCTCGATACCCTGGCGACCTATCGCGCCAACCCCCGTGTGGAGGGCGGCCTGAGCTTCGGCCAGAATGCCATCGTCATCGCTGGCGTCGGCGCTTCGCTGCAGGTCGGCCAGGCGTGCGAGTGGGAATTCAGTTTCTGAGGGAAGGGCAACGTTCGCGCCTGGCGCGAAACCTGCTAGAGAAGGCTTGCAAGAGTCAAGTCAGCAAACAAAGAGGACGAACAAGGCAATGCGTAGAAAAATCCTGCTGGGCGCCGCGCTGGTGATGTCGGGGGCGTGGTGCACGAACCAGGTCGCGTTGGCGCAGTCGCAGACGCCGCGCACCGTGGTCATCGGCCTGGCAGCTCCCATGACCGGACTCTCCGGCAGTACCGGCATCAGCCTGGAACGGGCCGCACGACTGGCCATCGACGATCTCAACGAAAGCCGCCCGGTTATCGGGGGGCAGCCGGTCGTATTCAGGCTGCTGCCCCAGGACGACCGCGCCGACCCGCGCACCGGCGAGCTGATCGCCGAATACTTCGTCAAGAGCCGGGTGGCCGCCGTGGTCGGTCACTGGAACAGCGGCGTGGGCATCCCTGCCTCGAAGATCTATGCCGCCGCAGGGATTCCGCATGTGTCGCCGGCGGTGACCGCGCCTGCCTATACGCAGCAGGGCGCCGCCACCGCATTTCGCATCGTGCCCCACGATGGCGATGGCGCCAGGCACACGGCGGAGTACGTCTTGCGCGACCTGAAGGCCAGGACCATCGTCGTCATCGATGATCGCACCCTGTTCGGCAGCACCTATGCCGACGAATTCGGCAAGTCGGTGGCCGCCCTGAAGGGAAGTGTCACCGCCCGCTACTCGGTCAGCAGCAAGACCTCGGACTTCAACAGCATCCTGCGGGCCATCCGCAGCATCGCGCCCGATGTGGTGTTCTTTGCCGGCATCGATGCCCAGGCGGCGCAGCTGGCGCAGGACTTGCGGCGATTGCAGATCAAGGCCCCGCTGGTGGGCATCGGTGGCCTGGTGGGACCGACCTTCCTCAAGCTGGCCGGCGCGGCGGGTGAGGGGACCACCGTGGTCGAGCCTGGTCTGCCATCCTACAAGGGGCCGCAATGGACCCACTTCGAGAGCGCATGGAAGGCGCGTTACAAGGACGAGATCTACCTCTACGCGCCCTTTGCCTATGATGCCGTGCGCGTCATCGCCGCCGCCATGCGCGAGGCTGATTCAGTGGAGCCAGCCAAGGTCACGGCCGAACTCCACAAGATCCGCTACCGGGGTATTGCCGGCAACATCGCCTTCGATGCCCAGGGCAACCTGCGCGATCCGGTCTTCACCCTTTACCAGATGAGCAACGGGCGCTGGCGCGTACTGAAGATCATCGGCGAGAAGGGCTGAGCCAAAAGATCTGAGCAGAAATAACTGAGCAGAAATAGCTGAGCCCAAAAACAATGCCGCCCGGTCGCATGACCGGGCGGCATCGGGGTGGCACTCCTTGCGGCAGGCGCCGCTAATCACTTCTTGGGACGACCCACCTTCAGCGGCGTGAGGCTGCCGAGGATGTCCTTCAGTTCAGCGATCTTCAGGTTCTTGATCAGCGACACGCCGATGCGCAGCAGGTCGCTCTTCTTGATCTCGACGCCGGCCTTCAGGCAGGACTTCTTGACCTGGGCCAGCACCGCGTATTCGTTCTCGGGCATGGTGAAGCTGTCGCGCACCTGCTTGACCTTCTTGGCTTTGGGCGCCTTTTCGATCTTCTCGGACTTCTTTTCGGCCTTGACCGGCTCGGCGGCCTTGGGGGCCGCAGCAGGTTTGGCTACCGGCGCTGGTTTGGCTGCCGGAGCCGGCTTGGCCGCAGCGCGCGCGGCCGGCTTGACCGCCGCTTTCTTCACCGGCGGCTTGGCTGCTGGTGCAGCCTTGGCGACGGGTTTCTTCTTTTCGGTCGATGCTGCTGCGGGTTGAACTCTGGTGGCCATGAACGCTCCTGTCAAAATTGATATAAACAATATATATTTTTTGCGCCTTCGCCGCAATCAGGCCTGCAAGTTGTGAACGATTTCATGATGAATTTCACAGATGCAAACGTTTTCAGCCTGTTTCTTCTGACCAGAAACAGACACTGTCGCGCAACAGCCCCCCAGCGGCTCCTGCATGCGGCGATTCCTTCGTCCCGGCGAAATGAACCTCTCCAGATTCACCGCCGCGATCCTAGCAAGTCCAGGTTAAAGCTCTATGACAACGCAGGAAAACAATTTACACGGAGCATACACCCATAAAAAAAGCAGTCCGGCCCAGAGGGCGGGACTGCAATGAACAACGGTCTCTACTGGGGACTTACATGACACTACTGACGGCTACTGGCTGCTTTTCGGTGGAACCCGTGGATCCGGCAGCGTGACTGCTGCCGGCGGGCTTGAGTGGGGTGACGGTGGCCGGTCCCTTGGGCTGGGCCGCTTGCGCCAGATCATGCTGGGCGGCGAACTCCTGCAGGAACTGGGCAAAGCCGCTGCCCACTTCCTTGTGCTTGAAGCCCATGGCCACGGCGGCCTTGAGGTAACCGAGCTTGGAGCCGCAGTCGAAGCGCTGGCCTTCGTAGCGATAGGCCAGGATCTGTTCCTGCTGCAACAGGGCCGAAATGGCGTCGGTGAGCTGGATCTCGCCACCGGCGCCGGTACCGATGTTTTCCAGGCGTTCGAAGATGGCCGGGGTGAGCACATAGCGGCCCACTACGGCCAGGGTGGAGGGAGCGTCTTCCGGAGCCGGCTTCTCGACGATGCCGCTCATCAGTTCCAGGCGATCACTGTAGGCGCTGCCGCTGACGATGCCGTACTGGCGGGTTTCCGGGCGCGGTACGTCCTGTACCGCCAACAGGCTCTTGTCTTCGCGCTCGTACATGGCGGTCATCTGCGCCATGACGTTCTTCTGGCCGGGCTCGACATCCATGAAATCGTCGGCCAGCAGCACGGCGAAGGGCTCGTCGCCTACCAGCGGCTTGGCCAGCAGCACGGCATGGCCCAGGCCCAGCGGCTCGGCCTGGCGCACGTAGACGCAGTTGATGTGCTTGGGCACGACGTGGCGGATGGTTTCCAGCAGCTTGACCTTGCCGGCGGCTTCCAGTTCGCTTTCCAGTTCATAGGCCTTGTCGAAGTGATCCTCGATGGCGCGCTTGTTGCGGCCGGTGATGAAGATCATCTCGGTGATGCCGGCTTCGACGGCTTCCTCGACGGCGTACTGGATCAGTGGCTTATCGACGATGGGCAGCATTTCCTTGGGTTGCGCCTTGGTGGCGGGTAGGAAACGGCTGCCCAGACCGGCGACGGGAAAGACTGCTTTGGTGATTTTTTTCATGGTAGGCCCAGGTAGAGTTAGTTGAAGGACGTGGCATCCTCACCCACATGCACGACAGGTTCTGCGGTGCATGCGCACCTCATGCCTGTCTGTTGTTCTTGATCATCTTCAGTTGCAGGAACGCCCGGCAACCATGGAACAGCGGTGCCACCCCCGGAAAGGCATGGCTGAGCAGGCTGGCAGTGGTATCGAGCAGGCTGCTCCGTGGTCCGCGTGCGGCCAGCAGACGACGCCGGTCAGGCGCCTGTACAGGGC
>NZ_JAELUH010000136.1 GCF_016429215.1 Herbaspirillum sp. ASV7
ACACAGACGCTGACGCAATCGGACATCCAGAACCGCAGCGACTACAAGGCCGAGAGCCAGAGCATAGGCATCGGTACAGGCTACAGCGGCTCCCAGCTTGCAATGAACGGCACCGGTATCGGTGTAGGTAGCGCCAGTGGTAGTCAGAGCAGTACCACCCGGAGTGGCATCAGCCAGGCCGATATCAAGATCACTGACGACGCCGCCCAGCAGGCCAAGACCGGGAAGACGGCGGAGCAGACCATTGCGAGCATCAACACCGATGTGAGCAGTGATCGGGATACCAGCGGCAAGTTGACCAAGACATGGAATGGGCAAGCCTTGCAGGCGGATGTGCAGGCGCAGGCGCAGATCATGGAGATGTTTGGGAAGAGTGCGGCCAAAGCGATTGGTGACTATGCTTCTACGCGAGTGAGGGAGATTGAGGACGATCTCAAGAAGGCCCATAGCCCAGAAGAGGTCAAGAGTTTGCTGGAAGAGCAATCCAAGTGGGCGGAAGGCGGGCTCTATCGCGCTGCGCTACACGCCGCTGCTGGAGCTCTGGCTGGTGGATTTGAAGGGGCGTTTGGAGCAGCAACTGCTTCGACGGTAATGCCGAAGATCGCCGATGCACTCAAGGAAATGGACTTGCCTGAAGGCGTGCGCCAGGGCGTGGCGCAGGTGATCGCGGCTGGCTTGGGCGGGGTCGTCGGAGGAACGTCCGGCCTGATTGCGGGGGTGCATGTTGAGGCGAATAACCGTCAGTTACACAAGGAAGAAATCAATTGGATTGGCAAGAACAAAGAGAAGGCCGCCAAATATCTGAGCGATAAGCTGGAGCGCGCAGTAAGCCCTGCCGAGGCGGCGATCTATCTCACCTTGGCAGGTCAAGGCAACGTTGACGAAGCGTACTTGACCGCTAACGGAAATTTCTTGGGACTGCAGACTAGCGAAGAACGGCAGTTATATAACGCAGCTAAGCAGTTTATCTCGGTCAACGCGGTCGGCTCCTTTACTGATGATCGGGGCGTAAACCAGAAGCTCTTCCTTGCCGTGGGGAACGATTTCAAGAATGGATCGGTCAACAGCCAGTTCCGCAACGACAAGCAATACCGCGATTTCTTCTGGCAGACCATCGGTGAAAATCTGATGCCGGACAATCCGACTGCTGCGGAACGTGCGGAATACGATGCGCGTGAGAAGATACGGCTTTCGCGGAATCTGACGCAGGCTGGGACGGGATTGATTCCGGCTATTTTAGCCGGGATCACTGGTAGGATTTTGGCCGCGAAAAGGCCTGAGCTGAGCTTGTCGCAGGTGAAGACTCCCCAGTCCGAGCCAGAGAAGATAGGTAGGGGGATAGGGCCAAGTTCGGAAGAAGGCAACAGGCTTGTTCCCGATTATAGTAATCAAGGAACAGGGTACGGTAGTACAAGGTATGTTGGAGCTAATGGAGAAGATGTTCCGGGCGCTTTGCCTGCACCATATAGAGAGCTGCCCGTCGCGAATAGGCTTGGAACATCCGATGACGGTGTATCAAGTTATGGAGGAACAACATATGCACAGCGTTTGGCGCAGACTCCAATTTCAAATGGCATTTGGACCGGATCGCGCGGGGAATCTATATTTATCTCGACTCATCCCGAGATAGCGCCGATATTGGGGAGTAACGGGGTGCAGTACAAAAATGCTTATCCCGACTTCACATTCATTACGGCAGCAGAAGTGAAGATACCTAATATGAGTGTTAGCCGAACTGAAAATTTTGCACAAGCGGATATGGCCTTGGCAAATCAACTTGGATTACCTCCCAGTGACATTAAAGAATGGCGTTACCAAAATAGATACACTTGGCATGAGGTCGAGGATTTAAAGACTATGCAATTGGTGCCAATGAAGGTTAATGAAAAGTTTGGTCACATAGGTGGTGTTGGTGAGATTAACGCAGGTAAAGTTAAAAAATGAGGCTAGGAATGCAAGTATTGCACGATGATGCGTTTGGCGATCTGGAGTATCAATATGGATGGGCACGTCCATATACATATCTTCTTTGGGGCGAGACGACGAACGTAAAGATGATAATTCCATGTGACGAAGGTGCTGATATCGAGAAAGCGCAGCGTGAGGCATTTATATATTTTGATGCACAGAAAAATCAATTGATGCCGTTGATTGAGCAGTCTATGTTTGATTATTACCAAGGTATTTGCGACGAGTATCGTTCTACTCTCGGTACTGAATTCTCTGATGCAAGATGTCCAAAAATTAAAACTCCATCGCAGTTAAAGTCACTGGTAAAACCTACTGAAATCGTTATTCAGCAATCATTCGGCTCCGAGGAAAGAGTTGTTGGTTTGTTGTTTCAATGCACATGGGAGCCGGAGCTTGGCCTGGCAGTCAAGATTGTGAATGAAGAAATTGAAGAAGTCGGAACTCAAGATATTGTGCTCTAACTGAGACCTTCCAATTTTAGCTACGGCTGGTGACAAAGCTCCATGATGGTGACATCAACGGCCACGGCGCCCTGCTGTTGTTGATAGTATCAACCTGAAGTTTACTGATGCCATCAACAACAGCGGCACTATCACGCAGGACATGGTCTTCAAGCAAACCGGGCTGACCCTGCAGATCACCAGTCCGGTGCTGTCGGCGATCCAGACGGTGCAGCAGATGAAGAAGGCGGCGGAGAGTACGTCGGATGGGCGGATGCAGGTATTGGCGGCGGCCAACATCGAGTTCGCCGGCAAGAACGCCTACGATGCCGTCAAGACCGGGTAGGGCTTCGCGGTAGAAGGAAAAGACAATCCCCAGATCCTGACCAACGCAAGAAACGAAGACGGCTCGCTCAAGAAAGGCGCCGACGGCAATCCAGAGACACGCGATGCCACGGCGGCCGACAAGGTGGGCGGCATCAACCTGGCCATCAGCCTGGGCGCCAGCAAGAACGAAAGCCACTCCGAAGCCAATGGCAGTACGGCCAGGAGTTCGACCGTGGCAGCCGGTGGCAACGTCAACATCACAGCCCAGGGCGGTGGTACTGACAGCAACATCACCATCCAGGGCAGCGACATCAAGGCTGGCGTCAACGCCACGCTGAAGGCGGAGAACGAAGTCAGATTGTTGGCCGCACAGACCACCACCGATCAGCACAGCAGCAACAAGGGTATGTCGGCCTCGGTAGGGATATCGATCGGCACCGATGGCTTCCTCGTCAATGCGGGCGTTTCTGGCAGCCGTGGGCGTGGTGACGGCAGTGATGTCACGCAGGTCAATACGCACGTCGATGCAGGCAACAAGCTCACTATCGCATCAGGCACGGATACCACGCTCAAGGGTGCCGTGGTCAGCGGCAAGCAGGTGGTGATGGATGTGGGTACCAGCGGCAGCGGCAACCTCAACATCGAAAGCCTGCAGGACACCAGCACATACAAGAGCAACCAGCAGAGCCTGGGTGTAAGCGTCAGCGTGGGCGCGGGCAAGATGAGCGGTAGCCTCAATGCGGCGCGTAGCAGCGTGGATGGCAACTATGCCAGCGTGAATGAGCAATCCGGGGTCAAGGCAGGGGATGGCGGCTTCCAGATCAACGTAGCCGGCAATACGGACCTGAAGGGCGGCAAGATCGCCAGCACGGACAAGGCGGCCGCTGACGGCAAGAACAGCCTGAGCACACAGACGCTGACGCAATCGGACATCCAGAACCGCAGCGACTACAAGGCCGAGAGCCAGAGCATAGGCATCGGTACAGGCTACAGCGGCTCCCAGCTTGCAATGAACGGCACCGGTATCGGTGTAGATAGCGCCAGTGGTAGTCAGAGCAGTACCACCCGGAGTGGCATCAGCCAGGCCGATATCAAGATCACTGACGACGCCGCCCAGCAGGCCAAGACCGGGAATACGGCGGAGCAGACCATTGCGAGCATCAACACCGATGTCAGCAGCGATCGGGATACCAGCGGCAAGTTGACCAAGACATGGAATGGGCAAGCCTTGCAGGCGGATGTGCAGGCGCAGGCGCAGATCATGGAGATGTTTGGGAAGAATGCGTCGAAGGAGATTGGTAACTACGCGACCAGGCAAGTCGATGAGCTTGACGCGAAGATCATGCTAGCCAAAACAGATGCTGAAAAAGCAGCACTGTTGGAAGAACGTGAAAGGTGGGCGGAAGGTGGCGTTTATCGCACGGCACTGCACACCGCTGCAGGAGCGCTTGGTGGTGGTCTTGGCGGAGCGTTGGGGGCGGCAACATCGTCAGTGGCCATGCCGCAGATTGCAAAGCTGATTGATGACATGGCGCTGCCACCATCAGTCAAACAAGGGCTGAGTCAAGTCGCAGCCGCGGCGCTGAGCGGACTTGTTGGCGGGACGTCTGGCTTGGCTTCTGCTGTGAATGTAGAAGCCAATAATCGGCAGTTACATCAGACCGAGCGTGACTGGGCAAAAGAAAATGCTAGGAAATATCGCCAGTATCTGGAAAAGGAAAAGAGCGAGACCATCACCGATGAAGAGGCATATCAGCGACTACTGTCAGCGGGATATGCAATCGTGGATGCAGCTGCGGAGAGAGGCGGGAAGAGCGATGAGAGTGCCAAGCAGTTCATTGCTCTTAACAAGACCAAGGGACTGTTTGAGGCGGATTATAAGGATCGGAATAATCCATTCCTTAACGGAAATAGCGATGGGTCTTGGACGCCGGAACAGCAAGCCAGGTTTGGCACTAGGACTCCAGGGGAAACGGCTAGCCGTTTGGTGACAGTTGCTACTGATTATCTGGAAAAACCATGTGGGAAAAATTGTGTTGATAAATTTGAAGCAATTGATAAGGCGATCACAGCTTTGAAGAGTGCTTTGATTTTGTATCAGGACGATCCAAAGAGCGTTGACTTGATTAAGCAACAGGTGGCGCTGTTAGTGAACGGCATATCGAAAGATGAGCTTGTCAATGGTCTGGCGGCTTCCTTAAGTGAGAACTGTCTCTTATACACATCTCCGAGCCCACGAGACTCCGTT
>NZ_JAELUH010000137.1 GCF_016429215.1 Herbaspirillum sp. ASV7
CGGCAAGCTGGCCAGCGCCGGCGCGGCCGTGGCCATTGGTGCGGGCAGCATGCCGGCGATGGCCTTCGATAGCCGCCCGCCGATCAGCGCCGGCAGCGCGCAGCCCGTCGTCCACCAGGGGGACACCGTGCAAATCATCATCCAGCCCACGCCCGGCATGGATGAGCAGGCCATCGCCCGGGCGGTGGCCGCGGAGCTAGACCGTCGCGACAGCATGAAGGCATCGCGCCGGCGTTCGAACCTCGCAGATTGGGATTAAGAAAGAAAATCATGATGATGGTCTTGGGAATGTTCGTCTTCAGCCTGCCCACGCTGGCCTATCAAGAGCTGCAGCGGCAGACACAATGGAAGTTTGCGGCCAATGCGCGAGTGGGCCGGCGCGATGCCCTGCAGTTCACCGGCAAGGGGGATGACGCCATCACCCTGTCGGGGTGGATTGCGCCGGAGCTGACCGGTAGCGCGTTCTCGCTGGATGCCCTGCGCCTGATGGCCGATACCGGCAAGAGCTGGTTCCTGATCCAGGGAACGGGGCGTATTTACGGGTCATACGTGATCGAGAGCATGGACGAGGGGCGCACCGTGCTGGATGGCGACGGCGATGCCAAGCGCATCGAATTCACCATCAAGCTGAAGCGCACCGACGATAGCGTGCTGTCGTCTCTGGGCCTGGGCGATATCTCGGATCTGCGCAACATGGTCGACATCGACGGCCTGACGAACAGCATCGCCGACAAGGCGCGCGACGTGGTCGGCAGCGCTATTGATGGCGTCAATGGCACGGTCGGCGGCATCGTGGGCAAGTTCGGCGGGGCTGGCCAATGACCACCACCGCTCCCGCTTTCCGCATCGTCATCGATGACAAGGACATCAGCCGCCCGGTCTCGGACAGGCTCATGAGCATCACCTTGCGCGAATGCCGGGGCGACGAGGCCGATCAACTGGACATCGAGCTGGACGACGCTGACGGCAAGCTGAAAATCCCGCCCAAGGGCGCCAAGCTGAATTTTGCGCTTGGCTGGCTGGGCGCCCCCCTGGTGGAGAAGGGGGCGTTCGTAGTCTCCGAGGTGGAGCATAGCGGCGCACCGGATCGGCTCACCATCCGCGCTAGGTCGGCCAGCATGATTGATGCTTTTCGCCAGCAGCGTGACCGCAGTTTCCATGAGACCACGCTCGGCGCGGTAGTGGATGCCATCGCCGCCGGCAATGGCCTGGCGTCCGGTATCTCCGCCAGCCTACGCGGCATCGCCATCAAGCATCTGGACCAGACGCATGAGAGCGATTCGGCACTGCTGCGCCGCCTGGGCAAGAAATATGATGCCGTGGCCACGGTGAAGAATGACACGCTGCTGTTCATGCCGATCAATGAGAGCCGCACCGCCAGCGGCAAGCCCCTGCCGGTGGTCAAGGTGGTCCGCGCGCTGGGTGACCAGCATCGATATCACAGCTCGGAGTCGGATGCCTATAGCGGCGTGCGAGCCTTCTGGATGGATGAGAAATATGGCCGGCGCCGTAGTGTCGTCGCTGGCCAGGCCGGCAACAGCAAGCGCCTGCGCACCACCTTTGCGAATGAGGCCGATGCACGCACAGCGGCGGCAGCGGAGTGGCAACGCATCGAGCGCGGCCTGGCCACCTTCGAGATGCAGCTTGCTCTCGGCGACGCCAGCATCACGCCGCAATCGCCCGTAGTGGTATCAGGATTCAAAGCAGATATCGACGCCACGGAATGGCTATCGAAGATCGTCACGCACTCGATCACCGGCAGCGGGTTTACTACACGCATCGAGTTCGAAACAAGATCCGAGGAAGTCGATACCGAGCGTGAGCTTGATCACGATCCCGAAGAAGGCATCACCGGCGTAAAGGCGGAGTGGTACGACAAAGGAAAAAAGAAGAACAACAAAGGCACCGAGCTGGCGGGCAAGGCCGACAATGCCAAGACACTGAAACGAACCTATGCCACGAAGCAAAGCGCCACTCGTGCCGCGGCCCTGGAATGGGCGAAGATAAAGGAAGTCCGTGAGATCATCGTGGAGAACAACGCCGACTAGCATATCAAGATCCCCTCTAACCGGGGAAGGCGGCTCTATATGCTTACTTTCCTCCGGAGCGTCGCAGTAGATCAGGAAATCCCTGATGGCTAAGAATCCGGCTGCCAATAAAATTGAGCGTTCATTAGCATCAGAATTCCATCGCACCTATCTGCATCAGCGGAAATGTATGAGCACCAAATCGAACTTTTATCTTAGGGTGGCAACAGCATTTTTCCTGCTGTCTGTTTGCTGGTGGCTGCCTATACCATACGGGCTGCTACGCAGGCTAGGGTGAGTATTTCGGCAATTGTGGTAACTACATGCAACATTACCGTGAACTTGGTGAATGGCATTCCGTCCGTACAAAACTCATGCAATGGATTGGCTAAAGGCTCGGCAGATGGTAGCGCGACGGTGAGCAGAGACAATGAGAACAAAACAGTAACGATTGTCTACTAGGGCGTCCACGGTTCCACCGGACACTCATATCCCTGATCACTGCGCACGCCTCCAATCGACTTGCTGCCCGTCCGTTCTAGAACTATTGCAATTCGTTCCAACTTGCTGCGCCCGATGAATCTGGTAAGCATTCACGCAGCATGCCGCCAGCAATTTTTAATGTACTTCCGACTGAGTAAGGCTTGCCGTCATACAGGCAGTGCCGATCTGGGGCCGTCGAATTTTCGGCCGGCATCGGTACCTTATAAAGCAGCCAACCACAGACTATGCCAAGTATCGTAGCCAGTATCCACTGGCCCCGCGACACGCGCTGAAGGCGCTTGTAGCTTATGTCTTTCTCGCGGCATGCTTCGCAGCGATGCAATGTCGCGTTTGCAGCTTGAGTTTGCGATATCTCGGCAATTTCCGTCGCCGGTTGCGATCCCCTCTGAGCGCCTTGCTTGTTCTCTGCAATCCATCGCTCGACCTGGGCGACAACATCGTGGTATCTATCGCGCGGCATGTCTCGCATGCGTTCGGCACCAAACTCCGTCAGGATGACGCGATACACGTCGAGGGTGTCCTCTTGTGTGATAGCACAGAGATCGCGCACTAGCGCGCTTATCCGTTTGCGCTGCAGGTCTGTGAGCGTTTGCACCGGCACCTTGTCGCTCCCCACATTGAAATTGACCACGTTGTTTTGCCGCGGCGCCTCATGGAAGTTGCCTCCAATCAGTTGCGAAAGGTCACCCCGTACTTCTACTTTTTCTGACATTACAACCCTACCAATCACGCCAGGTACGTTACTCCCAATTACGCATACTGGCACACAAAACGAGCGCAGCTTCCCAGCACGCGCTCAGACACAAATTAGCGCAAGAGCGCTAATTTCTTTACTTCTTCTTTGTTATCTTCTTGCGCATGTCTGGCCCCTGCAGCGTTCCATGGAAATCACCATGGATTTGCTGGCCAATATCTCCGCCAACCGACACCTGCATCCTCTTTGTCTGTGGGAAATCAAGAAGCTTTTTTGCTTGTTCCATCGCCAACATGCGAATCATGTCGCTGACTGAAACCCCGTTTTCCGCCGCCATTGCTTCAACTTGCGCTTGTTCATCGGTGGTGAGCCGAATGTAGTGCTTGTTTCTGCGAATGGGGGCCAAGCTATTGACTAGTGCCATGACGCTCGCGAACCCTTCTTCACTGAGAAGTCGGGTTGCAGTCAGTAATTCGCTTTCCTGTTTTGAAAGCTGAGCTTCACTGGAAACTCCTGAGAGCAGATATTTCGTGTCGACTCCGGCCGCCTGAATTGCCATCAAATAATCAGCGTCAGGTACCCGCAGCCCACTCTCATAGTTCAGTTGGGTGTCTTTGGACACGCCACCCAGCTGTGCAAACTTCTCCTGACTCAAGGCTAAGCGCTTTCTCTCTTCTTTGAGGCGCGTTTTGAAATCCGACATAAATCCACTTTTCCGTTGACAGGTGGACTTTTGTCCACTACATTCACGTCATTGCTAAGTGACGTATACAAATATTAACCCATGAGCACACAAGACACCGCCCAAGCTGGTGCAGCGGACGCTAGCTCGCTGCCTGTAACGCTCCGCCTGACTGCCGAGGAAATGGAGAAGGCCCAAATTCTCGCCAGGCAAGATCATCGCACGCGTGCCGCGTTCATCCGCGTGATGTTCCTGCGCGGAATGGCCGCCTACGAAAAAGAACTCCAATCCGCAACCGCCTGACCAGGGGAACTGCCATGTATCCAGATCCGAATCGCATTCGCCAGAATCGCCACATGGTCCGCCTGGACGCTTACGAACAGGCCATCGTTGAGGCCTTGGCCAACTACCAGGGCGAGCCAGTATCTACCGTCATCCGCCAGCTCGCCATGCGTAAAGCCGAGGAGCTTCTCCCTGCCAGCACCATTGGTAGCGTAAATGCCGTTGGTCGATAAGCCAAGGCATCAAAAAGCAACTTTTGAGCAGCTCAAAAATGCAGGCCAATGAAACCGTGACCCACAATGACGAAGATGCCCACCTTGAGGCGCTCCGCATGAGCCAAGGACTCGATACGATTGAGCAGACCATCGAATGGCTGGTCAAGACAACGATTCGAGAGAGCGTCAAGCGCATCACCGGGCGGGGCCGGGCGCTGTATGAGGTCAAGGGGAAAGATACACCATGCGAGTAATCAGCCTTCCGTGCCCGCACTGCCAAAGCCCGGTGCGAGCGGCCAAAAGTCGCACTATGTCGTCAATGATGAAAGAAATCACGTACCAGTGCCAGAACGTCGAATGCGGCCATACCTTCGTTGCCACGCTTGAGGTTTCTCGCACGGTATCGATGTCGGCCATGCCGAATCCAGAAGTGCGCATCCCGATTTCCTCGCGCGCATTTCTGGCCGCCAAGAACCAGATGACGCTAGACCCTGTCTCTTATACACATCTGACGCTGCCGACGATACACTACA
>NZ_JAELUH010000138.1 GCF_016429215.1 Herbaspirillum sp. ASV7
TCGATCTCCAGGCGCAGCTTCAGTGGCGTGAGATGCAGGTCGAGCTGCCCCTGGCCGATCTTGCTGGCACGCTCGCCATCGAGGCGGAACACGCCCAGCTTGATCGACGAGGAACCTGCATTGAAGGTCAGCAGCCAGCGATTCATGCGGCCTCCTTGCCGAGCGTCTGCACGCCGCCACGCGCGGCCACCAGGCGGGCCAGCGCGGTGGAAGCCAGGCGCACGCGCAGGCTGTCGGCGCGGCTGGTAAGGATGATGGGCACGCGTGCCCCCAGCACCAGGCCGGCGGCATCGGCCTGCGACAGGTAGATCAATTGCTTGGCCAGCATGTTGCCGGCCTCCAGGTCGGGCACCAGCAGGATGTCGGCACTGCCAGCCACCGGCGAGACGATGCCCTTGATGCTGGCTGCCTCCAGGCTGATGGCATTGTCGAAGGCCAGCGGCCCGTCGACCAGGCCGCCGGTGATCTGGTGGCGCGTGGCCATGACCGTCAGTGCCGCCGCATCCAGCGTGGAAGGCATGGCCGGGTTGACCGTCTCTACCGCCGCCAGCACCGCCACGTGCGGACGCGGCACGCCCATCACGTGCAGCAGGTCGATGGCGTTCTGGCAGATGTCGCGCTTCTGCGCCAGGGTGGGGGTGATATTGATGGCCGCATCGGTGATGATCAGTGGCTTGGGATAGGCCGGCAGCGACATGGCATAGACGTGGCTGATGCGCCGCTCGGTGCGCAGGCCGGAGCCGGAGCCGACCACCGCGCCCAGCAGCTCATCGGTGTGCAGGCTGCCCTTCATGAGCGCAGCGACCTTGCCTGCCACGGCCAGCTCGACCGCACGCGCGGCCGCTGCATGGCTGTGCTCGACCGGCTCGATGGGCAGGCCCTGCAAGGACAGGCCGGCCTGATCGGCGATGCTGCGTATCTTCGCTTCAGGCCCCACCAGCAGGGGCTCCAGCAGGCCCTCGTCACGGGCCTCCAGCGCAGCTTGCAACGCCTCGACCGAACAGGGATGCACCACTGCCACCCGCATCGGCCGGGCCCCGAGGGCGTCCCGGATCAACTGTTCATAACGTGCTGCAGGCGTGGCCTGCACCAATGAATTCATGTCTTCCTCCTGGATGGGCTGGCATGCTCAAGCACGCATGCTGTAGCGCAGCATAGCCCCAGGGAAGAGCGAACTCAATTGTCAGGATGACTCTATTGCTTGTCCAAAAGACCAAAAGTTGATCTGCTTCAATCCAGTCAGCCGATGTCACCGGGCTGTCATGATGAGCGCGCCTGGGGACAACTCAAACCCGCGCCATCGCCAGGACCCGCTGGCGTGCCGCATGCGCCGGCATGGGCTGGGCAAAGTAATGCCCCTGCATCGCGTGGCAGTGCAGGGCTTGCAGGGTCTGCAGGTCTTCGGCGCTTTCCACGCCCTCGGCCACCACCTGGAAGCCGAAGGAATCGGCCAGTTGCAGCACCGCCGAGACCAGGGCCTGGTTCTCGGTCCTGTCGGCCAGGCCGGTGACGAAGCTGCGGTCGATCTTCACCCGCGAGACCTGCATCTGGCGCAGGAAGCCCAGCGAGGAATAGCCGACGCCGAAGTCATCGATGGCAATGCTCACGCCCTGGATGGCCAAGGCCACCAGGGTCTGGGTGGCAGCCTGCAGGTCGATGGCGGTTTCCTCGGTGATCTCGATTTCCAGCATGCGCGCCGGCAGCTGCCGCGCCTTCAGGGTGGAGGCTACCAGTTCCTCGATGACGATGCGCTCCATCTCGCGCGGGGAGACGTTCATCGAGATGCGCAGGTCGCAGCGTCCGCTGGCGTGCAGGAACTGGATCATGCTCGCCACCTCGCCCATGATGAAGCGCAGCAGCTCTTCCGAGTGTCCGGCCAGGGCGGCGATCTCGATCAGGTCCGGGGGCGCGATGGCACCGTGCCGCGGATGGGCCCAGCGCAGCAGGGCTTCGAAACCGTCCAGGGTATGGCCGTCGTGCCGCACGATGGGCTGGAACCAGACCTCCAGCTCGCCCCTGGCCAGGGCATGGGCCAGGTCGCGTTCGACGTCGCGTTTCATCTGCAGATGCGCGTCCAGGCTCTGGTTGAAGACATAAAACTGATTGCGCCCGCGCCGCTTGGCTTCGTACATGGCGGCATCCGCGCAGACCAGCATCTCGTTGATGTCATCCCCGCGCGAGAGATAGATGCCCAGGCTCAGGCCGATGTGACGATGCGCCAGCCGCGCAAAGGGTTGCCTGATGGCGGCGATGAGGCGCTGGGCCAACTGCTCCGGCAATTCTGCGCCGGCATCGGGGGCGTAGAGGATCACGAACTCGTCGCCACCCAGCCGCGCCAGCGTAGCGCCTTCGGGCAGGCCATCCTGCAGCCGCCGCGCCACCTCGAAGAGCACCTGGTCACCGGCCTCGTGACCGTAGGCATCATTGATGACCTTGAAGCCATCGAGGTCCAGGAACATCAGGCAGAGCCGATGTTCCCCGCGTGCCACCACCTGCCCCGCCACCTGCATGAAACCGGCGCGGTCCAGCAGGCCGGTCAGCAGATCGTGCTCGGCCTGGTATTGCATGCGGGTGGCGAACTGGCGCAAGTCCTCATGGGCCACCGCCAGGGCCTGGTTGGCCGTGGTGGCCTCGTGCTTGAGGGCGCAGGCGCGCAAGAACATGCGCTCACCGACGCGCGCGCCCCGGATCAGCCCGGCCAGGTAGATCACGGCAGTGACTGCCAATGCCAGGCGGGTCGGGTTGTGATCGAAGGCGAACAGGCAAAAGATCACCGAGAGCAGCGGCGGCGTGATGAAACCGATCGGGATACGGGAAAAGGCAAAGCCGTGGGTGACCGCGCCGGCCGTGATGCCGCACACGCAGGTGAGGTAGAACAGGGTTTCCGGCGTGGTGTAGCCGTCGCTGAGCCAGGGCATGCCCGCCCAGGCGATCCCCGAGAGCAGGGCCAGGATCCCATGCAGGCGCAGGTTCAGTTCCACCTCGGAACCTGCGCTGGCGGCCTCGCCGCGCGCATGCATCCAGGGCAACAATCGCGCCACGCGTTGCGGCGAGAGGCGGCATAGAGGGATGCGCAGCAGATTGACCAGGGTGGCGCAGGCCAGCCATGACAGCGCGATCCAGAGCCGGCCGGCACGCCAGGCCACGAAAGTCGACACCAGGCTCAGCACGAAGGCCACCGGTATCGACAGCATCACCGTGTGACGTGCCGCGCTCAGCTGATCGGCGCGAATCAGTTGCCGAAGAGAAATGCGGGACACCTCATCGATGCTGCCCGCCTGTGTCTTGAAGTCGTCCAAATCCCGTCCCGTCAAACCCGTCTGCGCTGCGCGCCGAGCGGCGCGGTAGAACCGGCACGGCATCCCCCCTCCGGGATGTGCGCTCAGTTGCTCGTATTATCCAACGACTGAGAAGAATTCCTATCAAAACAATGCACGCATTGAGATGTATCAACGAGATGTTGGCATGAAAGAGACAAGCTGCAGCTTGCAATACGACTTGCGATGCGACTTGCAAAACCGCGACCCCACACAAGGAAGACCCCCATGAGCCAAGACAATGGAAGCTGGTTATCGGCCGAACAGGCCGTCATGCCCGACGGCAGCGAGCGCCAGGACCTGCCGCTGGTGAAGAAGAAACTGCCGCTGTTCTCGCCCGAGCAGCACCCGCACCCAGAGGCCACGCCCGCGCCGGCAGAGCTCCCCGCCACGCCCCAGGGAGCGGCAGAACAGTCCCCGCTCCCCCGGCAGCCGTAACAAATATCGGCCTGACCTGGGGGACTCGCCCGGCAATGCCATGCCGGAGGCTAAAATAGGAGCGCTTTTCCACTGCGCGGCAAATAGGCGCTGCTCCTGTCCATGGCTCTCGATCCCTCCACCATCCTCATCCTTACCATTGCGCTGGCTGCCGCCGCCGCGCTCTACCTGGCCGTGGAGTGGGGCAGCGTGCGCGAGCGTGCGCTGCTGCTGTGGAGCGGCGGCTTTGCCATCATCGCCATCGGCTCCTTCCTGGCATTGCTGCGTTCGCGCGGCTACCTGGTGGTGGGCATCTGGTTCGCCAATGGCCTGCTCATCGCCGCCCACGGCATGTTCCTGGCCGGCGTGGCGCACTTCACCGGCAACCGGCTGGGCCGCAGATGGTGGCTCATTGCGCTGCTATGGCTACTGATGCTGTTGCTACCCGAGCAGGCCTGGTGGTCGCGGGTGATGCTGGCAACCCAGTCGCTGCTGATTGCCCTGTTGACGCTGCGCGCCAGCTTCCTGCTGCGCCCGCATGGCGTCTCGCTCAGCGTGGGCGCAGTGCAGTTACGCTACGTGTTGCTGCTGCACGGCCTGTTCTACCTCGCCAAGGCCGTCTCGGCGGTGGCGCTGGACGCCCTGCTGGACCTGGCCGCCTTCCGTGGCCTGGTGATCCAGGTGTCATTGGTGGAGGGGGCCATGGCCATCATGCTCATCGCCCTGTCCATGACCGGGACCGAGCGCCACCGGCGCGAAGAACGCATCGCGCAACTGGCTGCACGCGACCCGCTGACGGCCCTGCTGAACCGGCGCGCCCTGGACCGCCGCGCACCCGCCCTGATGGCGCTGGCCAGTCCCGCCCATCCAGGCGCCCTGCTGCTCATCGACATCGACAATTTCAAACAGGTCAACGACCTGCACGGCCATATCGCCGGCGACAAGCTGCTGGTGGTCCTCAGCGAGATCATCCGTGAGGCCTTGCCACCCGGCGCCCTGGCGGCGCGACTGGGGGGCGATGAATTCCTGATCCTGCTGCATGGCCTGACCCTGGACGAGCTCCGGCAACTGGGCGACGGATTGCGCCAGGCCTTCGCCCGAGTTGCGCGCGAGGCCTTCCCCACGCCGGACGCGGTGAGCCTGAGCGTGGGTGGCACCCTCTTCGAGGAAGCGCCGACCGACCTGGCTACCCTGATCGCGCGTGGCGATGCCGCCCTGTATGACTCCAAGCGTGCCGGCCGCAACCGCATGATGATGACACCCGCCACGCCGGGC
>NZ_JAELUH010000139.1 GCF_016429215.1 Herbaspirillum sp. ASV7
GCTCCAGCACAGCGCCAGGGTGAGCGCATCCAGCCGGCCGGCATCGAAGGCCCAGGCCGTGGCCGCCAGCCCCGCGCCGGATAGCAGGTAGGTGGCCGCGATCATGCGGCGCCGTCCAACGCTGTCGAACAGGTGGCCCAGCACCAGCGGCCCCAGAACATTGCCCAATGCAAAGGGGAAGATGTACCAGGCCACGCGGTTGTCCGGCACCTGGAAGAAGCGCGTGAGCACCAGCGAATAGGTAAAGAAGATGGCGTTGTACACGAAGGCCTGGGCCACCATCATCAGCGCCACCATCACGCTGCGCGCGCGATAGCGCTGCAGCAGCACCTGCAGGATGGTGCGCCAGGACGGCATGCCACCGCCGGCCTGCGTGGCTGCCCCGCCGCAGGCCGGTGGCGGCAGCGGCCCGCAGCGCAGTGCGACCTCGGCCTCGATGGCTTGCACCACTGCATCGGCGCGCGCCGCATGGCCGTGCAGCAGCAGCCAGCGTGGGCTTTCCGGCACATGGCGGCGCACCAGGATGATGCCCACCGCCAGCACCGCGCCCAGCAGGAAGCACGCCCGCCAGCCCAGCACAGGTCCCAGCACGCGGTCATCGAGCAGCACCAGTGAGAGACCGGCTCCCAGCGCCGCACCGATCCAGAAGCTGGCATTGATGATGAGGTTCACGCGTCCGCGCACCCGCGCCGGGATCAGCTCATCAATGGCCGAGTTGATCGCCGCATACTCGCCACCGATGCCCAATCCGGTGATGAAGCGGCACAGCGCCAGCCACAGGAAACCGGTGGCAAAGGCCGTGGCCAGCGTGGCCGCCATGTAGACGGCCAGGGTGATCATGAACAGCTTCTTGCGCCCCAGCCTGTCGGTAAGATGGCCGAACACCAGCGCCCCCAGCACCGCGCCGGCGATGTAGAGCGAACCGGCCCAGCCGACTTCGACGGCATCCAGGCCCAGGGTGTCGGCCCGTTCCAGGATGCCGCCGATGGAGCCCACCAGCGTCACCTCCAGTCCGTCGAGCACCCAGGCCACCCCCAGCGCGATGACCACGCGCCAATGCCAGGCCGACCAGGGCAGGCGATCCAGGCGGGCGGCGATGGCAGGGGAACGGGACACGGTGACTCCGATGGCAGGATACCGGGCAGACCGTGGACAGGCGCGGGCGGTTCCTGCTGTCGAGCTTGTCTGGGGGGGGCGAGCGTGTTGGTTTGCCGACTCAGTCATTTCCTGATGCCATCTTCCTGATGATGGCGCTACCATGCGCTCATTCAAAAGATAGCTATCGGGTTGGGGTGAGACATGGGCTGGGTCGAGGTCATCATGCAGTACGCGATCTATGCAGCATTGGTGTTGTGTGCCCTGGGCCTGGTGGCGACCATCGTCTTGTTCATCGCGCTCGAACAGCGCTGGCAGGAACGTGCCGAGCGCGACGCCCGGGAGTTCATCAGCCGTCACGTGCCGCGCGCCCCGGCAGGCGAGGACGGCTTGCCCCTGCATCCCTGGGAAGAGATGCGCAATCGCATCGGCGACATGCAGATCATCGCCGAAGAAACCGACCGCCCCCTGCCCTTCAAGAACCTCTCCTGATACCGAAGACGGTTCTGGCGCGGACATCGCGCGCGCCGAGATATTTCGTGTCGTGATAGCAGAAATAATCTGCCGACATGGCAGCCTTGCCGCGTTATCGTTCCGGCGTCGCAACCGAAACCACCAGATCGGGCGCAATCCTTTTGCCGGCGCGGTTTTTCGCCCATCATCCGCGATGCCAGGCCGATAGCCTTTGCCTGAACGGCGACATAGTCACAAGCGATTGTTCCACTTCCCGGAACACTCAATTCTCCTGGCGCGTGTTTTTCTGCCGTCCTCCCTTCCGTAGACTTCAGTCCATCGATGAACGACATCGCAACGCAAGAAACGATGCGGTTCTGAGAGAGAGGCACATGTCATCTCACACAACCGACGCATGTACCCGATTTTGTCGATCCGATATCGGACCGGCTTCACTGAACCTTCAAGGAGAACATCATGTCCGCAAAGACCATCATCGCCGCCGTCCTGGCCCTGTCCGCTTCGTCCATCGCTTTCGCCGAAGCACCGTATCCGGTTGAAAAGCCTTTCGTTTCCCACACCACCCGCGCCGCCGTGAAGGCCGAACTGGCCAAGGCTCAGCAACAAGGCGTGGCCAACCAGCCTGACTCGGTGTTCCCGGTGACCACCTCGGCTCCGGCCAACAGCGGCCTGCAAACCGCCGGTGGCGTGTCGGCTTCGACCTACGCTGGTGCCTGATTGCAGCCAGGCGGGACGATGCGGTGAGTGCCGCGTCTGCCCGCCGCTGAATCGGCAGGCAAGGAAGTAAAGGAAGCACCCGTAGCACATCAGCAAGCACAACAACAACGAGGAAACCATCATGCTGCACCAACTGTTCTCGCGTAGCCTGTCCGTCTATCCACGGATCTACCTGCAATTCGCGGCCCTGGTGGCCCTGCTGATTGCGGCCGAGTTCAGCCTGGGTACGCTGTCCATGATGCTGACCCAGCGCGCGCTCTATCGTGTATCGCAGCGCGTGCGCAACCGCCGTGCCAGCTTGCGCCATCGGCGCGATGCCCAGGGCGACTGCCTCGAAGGTAATTGTTGCGCTTGAGGATCCATCAGGATCCACGTCTGAAACGGCACGCCGCACTCCGGCGTGCCGTTTCCATTTGGGCCTCGCGATGGCCATCGAGATGGTCATCGAGATGCGCGCTCGATGCCGCACGGCCAACTGGTCTACACTGCGTCCATCGCCACCCGCACGCTCCCGCCATGAAACGCAACTTGCACCTGCTCGTCATCGATCCGCAAAACGATTTCTGCGACCTGCCTCCCGCCTACCTGCCCCTCGATCCACTGACCGGCGCACGCCTGCAGCCGACACTTCCGGTAACGGGCAGCCATGCCGACCTGCAACGGGTGGCCGCGCTCATCGATGCAGGTGGCGCCGGCTTGTCCGCCATCAGCATCACCCTTGATGCCCACCATCGGCTGGACATCGCCCATCCCACGTTCTGGCAGACCGGCGCAGGCGCTGAGGTAGCGCCCTTCACCCAGATCGAGGCTGCCCAGGTGCGCGGCGGCGCCTATCGCCCGCGTGACCCGCAGGCCCTGCCACGCGCACTGGCCTACCTCGATGCACTGGAAGCGGCCGGGCGCTATCGCCTCATGGTCTGGCCGGTGCATTGCGAGATCGGCAGCTGGGGTGCCGCCGTACATGCCGATGTGCGCGCCGCCTACAACCGCTGGGAAGACGCCACCCATGGCATCGTCACCAAGCTCGGCAAGGGCAGCAATCCCTGGACCGAACACTACTCGGCCGTGATGGCCGAGGTGCCCGATGCCACCGATCCCCAGACCCAGCTCAACCATGGCTTCCTGCAGAGGCTGGCCGGGGCCGATGTCCTCTACATCACCGGGGAGGCCGCCAGCCATTGCGTGCGCGCCACCACCGAGCACATCGTCGGACAACTGGACGGGCCCGCTCGTGCCCGGCTGGTGCTGGTGACCGATTGCATGAGCCCCGTGGCCGGCTTCGAGGAGCACACCCGGCAATTCTTCCAGGCCATGGCCGCCACCGGTGTACGCCTGGCTACGGCGCAAGAGGTGCTGGCGGAATTGAACGCCAATGGCTGACACACCTGCCTGACGCCGCCGGCACCCATGCCGGGAAGGTGCCAGGGTGTTCCCCCGTCGGCCGCCGGGTAGCGCGCAATCCCCCATTCGGCGCGCTCTATGCCAAAATGGCATGGGACGCCGGCAGTGCCGTTTCGGTATAGTTGCAGGCGTCCAAGGGAGGGCTTGCCGGCATGGTGTCGCATCGGGCCCGATAGATTCGCCGCCTGCATTGCGCGGCATGCCAACGGGGTGGGGACAATGGAAATCAAATGGGTGGAGGACTTCCTCTCGGTGGTCGAGACGCTGAACTTCAGCCGCTCGGCCAAGCTGCGCAATGTCACGCAGCCGGCCTTCGGCCGTCGCATCCGCTCGCTGGAGACCTGGCTGGGCGCCGAACTGTTCGACCGCTCCTCCTACCCCTGTACGCTCACGCCAGCCGGCGAATCCTTCGTGCCCATCGCCAAGGAAATGCTGAACCAGTCCATGCAGGCGCGCCTGGTGCTGCGCGGGCAGCTGGCCGGGGCGCAATCGGCGGTGCGCTTTGCGATGCCGCATACGCTCTTGCTGACGGTGTTTCCCAAGCTGCTCTCCGAGATCGAGAAGAAGATCGGCGCCATCGCCACCACCGTCATGGCCGGCAATGTGCATGACGCCGTGATGGCCCTGGTCGAGCGCAATTGCGACCTGCTGATCTGCTACGATCACCGCCAGCAGGGCATCGCCCTCGATACCGAGCGCTACGATGTGCTCTCGCTGGGCAAGGAGCCGCTGCGCCCCTACGTGAAGACGCTGGCCGGCGGCTTGCCCAAGTACGTGTTGCCGGGGACGCCCAATGATCCCCAGCCCTTCCTGAGTTATTCGCCCTATTCCTCGCTCTCGCGCATCGTCGAAAAGGCGCTGCACTCCAGTCCGCGCCGGGTGCACCTGTTCCGCCGCTTCGAGACCGATCTCGCCGAGGGTTTGAAGAGCATGGCGGTCGAAGGCCATGGCATCGCCTGGCTGCCGGCCAGCGCCGTGGCGCGCGAGATCGCCGAGGGCAAGCTGACCCTGGCCATCGCACCCAATGACAGCGAGGCGCTGGAACAGGGCCTGTGGTGCGAGGAGATGGATATCCGCGTCTATCGCCGTATCGACGGCGCCAATCCCGACATCGACCGCATCTGGAATTACCTCAAGTCCGAGCACGGCACGGCCTGATTTCGCCCCACCGGGGACTCACACACCGAAACACACTGAAGGACAGCACCATGAAATTCCTGACCAACCAGCAGATCAGCGAACTGCTCACCACCGAGGACGCCATCGCCTCCATGCGCGAAGCCTTTGCCACAGCGGCCCAGGGC
>NZ_JAELUH010000013.1 GCF_016429215.1 Herbaspirillum sp. ASV7
TGTCGCCGTGGGCGAAGTTGATCAGGTTCAGCACCCCGTACACCATCGTGTATCCCAGGGCGATCAGTGCGTACATGCTGCCTAGCACCAATCCGTTGATGATCTGCTGGATGAAAATGTCCATGAATAACTCTTCGATCTAGATGAAAACAGGAAAACCACGAAGCCCCACCCCATCGTGGGCGCTACGCGAAAGCATGGCGATGAGCAAAAACCGTTCCCGCCACGCGGGATGGCATTGCAGCCCTTCATAAATGGTGACGGCCATGCCACCAGAACCGGAAGACATCCGGGAGAAAGAAAAGAGAGGAATCAGCCGCTGTCGCCGCGGATGCGGCACAGGCGCGTGGTGCAGGAAGGCCGGGTGCGACAAGGCTGTCGTCCCATGCCGGCAGGCAGATGGACTTGCATGGTTTGGTGTCTCCCAGTGTCTCGTGACGCCGCGTTGGCGGCGCGCGCCCGGCTTGAAGCGGGCTTGCCCGTAGCCACCTTTTGGGTGGCCCGTCGATATTGGTGCGGAATTATACGCAGAACGGACACACAATCCAGCACAAAACTGAGCGCTGTTACATAAGAATTGCGGTAAGACCAGTGAATTGCCGTGCTTTATTGCAATGACAGCCGCCAAATTGAAAAAGGCTTGCATCTGCAAGCCTTTTTCACACCCTCGTCTGGAGGCGGACAAATTCTCAGGCCGGTTCCTGGGTCGCAGCTGTGCGTGCTCCCAGCCCCTTGGGAAGAGGGAAAGTGACGTTCTCTTCGATGCCCTCGAGCACCCGCACACTGCGCGCGCCCAGCTCACGGATACGTTCGATGACCGCCTGCACCAGCACCTCCGGCGCCGACGCACCTGCGGTGACCCCGATGCGCTGGCGACCCACCACCCATTGCGGATCGATCTGGTCAGCGTTGTCGACCATGAAGGCCGGCACGCCCTTCTTCTCGGCCAGCTCGCGCAGGCGGTTGGAGTTGGAACTGTTGGGGCTGCCCACCACGATCACCACCTCCACCTGCGGCGCCATGAACTTGACCGCTTCCTGGCGATTGGTGGTGGCGTAGCAGATGTCGCCCTTCTTCGGTTCGGTGATGGCCGGGAAGCGTGCACGCAAGGCGGCGATGATCTCGGCCGTATCGTCCACCGACAGGGTGGTCTGCGAGACATAGGCCAGCAGGGCTGGATCGGCTACCTGCAGGCGTTGCACATCATCGACCGTCTCCACCAGATGCATGCCTTGCTCGGTCTGGCCCATGGTGCCCTCTACTTCAGGATGGCCGGCATGGCCGATCATGATGATCTCGCGCCCTTCGCGACGCATCTTGGCCACTTCCATGTGCACCTTGGTGACCAGCGGACAGGTGGCATCGAACACCGTCAGGCCACGCTCGGCGGCTTCGGCCTGGATGGCCTTGGAGACGCCGTGGGCCGAGAAAATGACGGTATTGCCCGCCGGCACGTCGGCCAGCTCCTCGATGAAGACCGCGCCCTTGGCACGCAGGTCATTGACCACGTAGGCGTTGTGCACGATCTCGTGACGCACGTAGATGGGCGCGCCGAACTGCGCCAGCGCGCGCTCGACGATCTCGATGGCGCGATCCACCCCGGCGCAGAAACCGCGCGGCTGGGCCAGCAGGATCTCGGAGTCGGCTTTGTCCATGCTCATGATATTTCCCTTGTTTCTCAATGCTTCTCTAGCGCTGTATCGCCAATTTACTAGGTGCTTACAGGATTCCGATGATTTTCACTTCGAACTTCAGTGTCTGCCCGGCCAGCGGGTGATTGAAGTCGAAAACTGCGCCATTATCATCCATCGATCGCAGGATACCGGCAAAGCGGCCGCCACCGGGCGCGGCAAAATCCACCAGGTCGCCGATGCGGTATTGCTCGTCCATGGCCGAATTCTCTTGCAGCGTGGCCAGCGAGATACGCTGGATCAGTTCATCGCTGCGTTCACCGAAGGCCTGGGCCGGCGCCAGTTCGAAGGTCTGGTGCGCGCCTTCGGGCAGGCCCAGCAGGCAGGCTTCCAGGAACGGCGCCAGTTGGCCCTGGCCGAACTGCAGGGTGGCCGGATTTTCGTTGAAGGTGCTGACGATATCTTCACCTTCCAGCGAAGCCAGGCGGTAATGCAGGGTCAGGTAGGCGTTGTCGGTGACGACAGGTACGGATGGGCTGGACATGAAAGGAACTCGAATGTGCACAAGAACCCGCTATTGTAAGCCACGTTGGCCCGCTGCGCCGCTGCCGGCATCGTCTGCCGCCGCCCCATCGACCACCGGAGATGGCTGTCGTTGACCAGCCTCAAGACTTCATCCTCCGTCTTTCCTCCCCCCCTCTTCTTTTCAGGATCAGACAAGCATGAGCATCATCGATTGGCCCAAGGAACAGCGCCCACGCGAGCGCCTCTTGCAACATGGCGCCGCAGCGCTGTCGGACGCCGAACTGTTGGCGATCTTCCTGCGCGTGGGCATTCCCGGCAAGAACGCCGTGGAGCTGGCGCGCGATACCCTGCAGCGGTTCGGCTCGCTGACCACCATGCTGCGCGTGGCCGAGAAAGACCTCGCCCTGGGCAGCGGCGTGGGGCCGGCCAAATGCAGCCAGCTGCTGGCTGCACTGGAACTGTCGCGTCGGGCCATTCACGAAGAGTTACAGGAGGGCAGCAAGCTCAACTCGACCAAAAAGGTCGCCGAGTATCTGAAGCTTCTCTTCAAGAACAGGGAACGCGAGAGTTTCGTCATCCTGTTCCTGGATGTGCGCAACAAGCTGATCTGCATGGAAGAACTGTTCAGCGGCACGCTCAATCATGCCGCCGTCTACCCCCGCGAAGTGGTCAAGGCCACCCTGCGCCACAACGCCGCCTCGGTGATCCTGGCCCACAACCACCCCTCGGGGGACCCCGAGCCCAGCGAGGCCGACATCACGCTCACCGAGGCCCTGGCCGACGCCCTGGAGTTGATCGACGTACAGCTGCTGGATCATTTCGTGGTCGCGGGGACACGCCTGTATTCCTTCGCCGACCACGGGAAGCTCTGAGCCGCAAGCCCCCAGATCACCCGCAAAGCCTGATGGGGCCTGGTTTTGCGTCAAAAACAAATGATCAGGAAAGCAATTGCACCACAAATTGTTAAATGCAATCAAGCAATCACGACACAATTGTTTTTCGCAAGTCATTGAAAAGCCTGAGTTTTTTCCATATACTCTTGTTTTTCCCAAATTCGGAAATTTTTAAGGAGTACTAACATGGCACGTGTCTGCCAAGTCACCGGGAAGGGGCCGATGGTCGGCAACAACGTTTCCCATGCAAACAACAAGACCAAGCGTCGTTTCCTGCCCAACCTGCAGAACCGCCGCATTTTCGTCGAATCCGAGAACCGCTGGGTTTCGCTGCGTTTGTCCAACGCCGGCCTGCGCGTGATCGACAAGATCGGCATCGATGCCGTTCTGGCCGATCTGCGTGCTCGTGGCGAAAAAGTCTAATTAGCAGAGTAAAGGAAATCTATCATGGCGAAATCCGGCCGCGACAAAATCAAACTGGAGTCGACCGCAGGTACTGGTCACTTCTACACCACCACCAAGAACAAGCGTACTACGCCCGAAAAGATCAGCATCATGAAGTTCGATCCCAAGGCACGTAAGCACGTCGAGTACAAGGAAACCAAGATCAAGTAATTGATCGCTGGTGACCGATGAAGAACCCGCAGAGCGATCTGCGGGTTTTTTATTGCCTGGCGCTCTGGCCGACAGCCCACAAAGAAAAATCCCCGCAGATCACTCGGCGGGGATTTTTCTTTCACGTCCCGGTACAGAACCGGGAACGGAGAGAGCAGGATCAGGCGTAGCTGCGCAGACGCACGGCGAAGTCACGCAGGGCCTTCACGCCGGATGCCTCGGCGCGGGTGCACCAGTCTTGCAGTTGTTGCAGCAGCTGTTCGCGGGTCGAGTGCGAACGCTCCCAGATGGCGCCCAGCTCGATACGCATCTCGTGCATAGTCTGCAGCGCCTTGCTGTGGGCGAACAGCTCGGAGAGCTGCGCCTTCTGACCATCTTCCAGGCGACCTGGCTCCCGTTGCAACAGCTTCTTGGAAGTCTTCAGGAAGCGAGATTCCAGCTTGGCCTTCTCGATCAGGTGATCCAGCTCGTCCTTCCAGGCGGTCTTGAGCGAACGGGCATACTTGGCGGTCACATCGTAGCGGTTGGCGATGACGGACTGCAGGGTATCGAAGTCGACCACGGCCTTCTTGCTGTCGAACTTGGGCACCGGTGCCACCTTCTTCACCTTGGCCAGGCCGAAGGTTTCGAGGATGCGGATATACATCCAGCCGATGTCGAACTCATACCACTTCGACGAGAACTTGGCCGAAGTGCCGAAGGTGTGGTGGTTGTTGTGCATCTCTTCGCCACCGATGAGAATGCCGATCGGGAACAGGTTGGTCGAGGCGTCGATGCAGTCGTAGTTGCGATAGCCCCAGAAGTGGCCCAGGCCATTGACCACACCAGCGGCCCAGAACGGGATCCAGGCCATCTGGACAGCCCAGACGGTCAGGCCAATGCCGCCGAAGAGCAGCACGTCGATGATCAGCATGATGCCCACACCCTGCCAGCCGTACTTGCTGTAGATGTTGTGCTCGATCCAGTCATCGGGGGTACCGTGACCGAATTTTTCCATGGTCTCGGCATTCTTGGATTCATTGCGATAGAGCTCGGCGCCCTGCCACATCACCTTGTTGATGCCGCGGGTCTGCGGGCTGTGCGGATCGTCTTCCGTCTCGCACTTGGCGTGGTGCTTGCGGTGGATGGCAGCCCACTCCTTGGTCACCATGCCGGTGGTCAACCACAGCCACAGGCGGAAGAAATGGCTGGGGATCGCGTGCAGGTCGAGCGCGCGGTGCGCCTGGCAACGATGCAGGTAGAGAGTCACGCCCACGATGGTGATATGGGTCATCACCAGGGTGTAAATGACAATCTGCCAACCGCTTGCATGCAGCAAACCATTGGCAACAAAGTCGAGGATCGCATCTAAGGTCATCACTACTCCAAATAGAAAACAACTATCGGACTACACAACGAAACACAAACTTGTTCCGGTAAAATGAGTTTAATTTCTTTTAATTGCCGGGTATTGTACGCGAATTCTGTTCGCCTGGGACATCAGGATTTTCCTGGGCCTGGCTTTGACGGAAGCTGCGCTCATCCATGATGCGGATATCCCGCTTGGCGTGGGCCACCTGGATGCCATGGGCCTTGAAGGCTTTCCAGATTGCCCTGTTGACGTCGGACAACACATTCAGGCGTCCGTTTTCCGGGTCGGTGATCCAGAACCCCAGCTCCAGCTCCAGCCCGTCGGCGCCGATCTTGATCAGCAAGGCCTGCGGCGCGGTTTGTTGCGACACCCGCTGTACTTCAAGTGCGGCCTGTTCCATGATCGACAAGACGGTTTCGACGTCATCCTGGTACAGAATTGTAAGCTGTGTGGACAAACGTACAATGCGATGCGTCAATGAATAGTTTTGTACCGGATTGGAGACAAACAGTTCATTTGGCAAGACCGATTCGATCCCATCCAGCCCCTCCAGGATGGTGTAGCGGGTATTGATCTGGGTGACCTTGCCAAAATATTTCTCCACGGCAACCATGTCGCCGATCACCATGCTGCGTTCCAGCAGGATCACGAAGCCGGACACATAGCTGCTGGCAATCTTCTGCAGGCCCAGGCCGATACCCACGCCCAGCGCGCCGCCGAACACCGACAGCACGGTCAGGTCGATACCGACCAGCGACAGGCTCACCAGGAAGGCGATCAGGATCAGGACCGCACGCGCCATGCGCGCCACGACGGTGCGCAGCGAAGAATGCATGCCGCTGAACTTCATGAGCCGGTTTTCCAGCACCGTGCCGATCCACAGCGCAATGATCAGCGTCACCAGCACCGAGGCCCCCGCCTGCAGCATGGTCAGCAGCGACACCTTGTGGCGGCCCAGCGGCAGCGTGGTGGTATCGAGGTAATCGACGAAATCCGGCCACACGCCGATGATCCACATCAGCACGCACAACCAGACCAGCACGGCGATCACCTTCTCCGACAAATGCAACAACGCCCCCACGGTAGCGTCCTTGACGAAGATGCCGCGCAGCACATAGAACACGAAACGCATCGACACCTGCGCCACCGTCAGCGGGAACATGATTTCCCATAGCGACACCGAATGCCCGCCGCGCCTGAGCGCATAGTAGGCCGCAGTGAGCAGGGCCAGGGCCAGCAGCGGCGAGAGCACGCGGGCAAAGCTCTTGACGCCGATCTGCATCACCAGCGATTGCTCTTCCTGGTCACTGGGCAGCACGAAGCGGCTGCGCAACCAACGTGAAAGCCCGACGCCCCCCAGCAGGCACAGCGCAATGACGATCAGCTGACGCAACAGCGCCAGCGGTTGTGGGTCGGTAAACAAGGACAGGAAGTGGTCGGTCATGGCTGGCCGCAAAGGGATCAAACAATAGAGCGGCGCCGTCCAGGAGCAGGCATGGCGCACCGCCCGTGGCGGGTTCTCGCCCGGGAGTGGAGGTGCTCAGCGCTGTGGTTGGCGAACCCGCAATTGTACCTACTTTGCGACCGCCCCCCTCGTGGCGCGACCTATTTTTGCAATGCCAGCGCGCTCGGCGCCCTCCCCGGCGCGCGATCGACATCTGGAACCCAGCTCCTCAATGGATGTAAGCGCGCATTCTCCCCACCAGACCCGACCGGCGCCGGCCCGCGCTTGCCGGCAGTGTCACTGCAGCCGTAGCCCTTTGCGAATGGCGGCATCGACCGGTCCGGCGGGCATGAAACGGCGCAGCTTGGTCAGCAGCGAAGCCTGGCCCGGCGGGGTGTAGCGCATCTTCCAGCGGCGCTCCAAGGCGGCCGTGACGATGGTCTTGGCGACCGTTTCCGGCAGCGGCGCCTGTTCAACCTGCTGCGCCACGGCTGCGGCAGCCGCATTGCGCTGTGCCTCATAGGCGGCGATCCTTGCGGCCACCTTGGGGGCATTGAGGTCCAGGCTGGTGCGGGTGTAGGCCGGTTCGATCAGGACCACGCGCACGCCGAACTGACGCGTCTCGTGATCCAGGCTTTCGGAAAGTCCCTCCACGGCATGCTTGGAGGCCGCATACAGCCCCATGTAAGGGGCCGGCAGGAAGCCCAGCACCGAGCTGACGTTGACGATGCGGCCATGGCCCCGGCGGCGCATGTACGGCAGGACCGCCTGGCTGGTGCGCAACAAGCCCAGCACGTTGACATCGAAGAGCGCCTGCGCTTCTTGCACCGAGGTTTCCTCCACGGCGCCCACCAGCGACATGCCGGCATTGTTGACCAGGATGTCGATGCCCTGCTCACGTTCGATCACCTCCTGCACAGCCGCCGCCACCGAATCGGCATCGCGCACATCCATTTCGATCAGATTCACGCCGGCGATGCCGGCCGCGCCCTCCAGCTTGCGCACGGTGCCATAGACCACGTGCCCGCGTGCGGCGAACAGTTGTGCTGTTGCCCGACCAATACCCGACGAGACGCCGGTGACCACCACCACCTTGTTGAGGGACATGTTGTTTCTCCTTGCATGGGAATGAAGCGGCGCGACGAAGACCACACCGCACGAATTAAGAGTTTATTCAACATCTATAATTAGATTACAATTGAACTCTAACTTTCGCAAGAAGTTTTCGCAGAGAGGAGTTCATCCCATGAAAAAGAGCAAGCAGGACACCGAAGAGACGCGCAAGCGCATCCTCTCGACGGCAACCCGCATGTTCCTTGCCGATGGCCTGGCAGAGACCGGGATTGCCAGCATCATGAGCGCAGCCGGCCTGACCCAGGGCGGCTTCTATCGGCACTTCCGGTCCAAGGAACATCTCATCGCCGAGGCCAACCTGGCCGCCAACGATCGCATGTTCGACCACTTCGACCAGGCCCTGGCCGGCCAGTCGCCACGCCAAGCCCTGGCTACTGCGGTAGACATGTACTTGAGCCAGCTCGATGCCGTGGAGTGCGGTGGCATGTGCCCCCTGCCCAACCTGGGCAGCGAATTGCAACGGGCCGACCGTCTGGTGCGGGGCGCCGCCATGGCTGGCTACCAGCGCCTGGTGCAGTTCTTCCAGACCCTGGCGACCCAGGCCGGCGCGGCCGATCCGGGCCGGCTGGCCGAAGCCCTGGTCACGACCATGGTGGGCGCCGTGATGCTGGCCCGCGTAGCGCTCAGTCAGGACAGCCAGCAAGCCATCCTCGCCAATTGCCGCAAGACCCTGCATGCCATGCTGCCGCCGGCAAGCGGGCAGGACTGATCCCCTCCAAGGGCATCGCTTGTGTCATTCGGGCCAAACCCGGCAAAAAAGCCTTGAACAATTTAGAGTTCGTTGATAATCTATATTTAGTGGTTAGATGTACTCTAATATTGCTGGCCAGCGCCAGCCCCTTTCTTCCGAGGCCCCCATGAAACCCCTGCTCTCCCGCTTGCCACGGCGCACGATCCTTAGCGCCACGCTCCTGCTGTCCCTGGCCGCCTGCGGCCATCCGCCGCCGCCCGCCGAGCGTATCGCCAAGGTCGCCTGGACTACCGTGCAGCCCGCTGCGGCCGAACAGCTCAGCTTTACCGGCGTGGTCCATGCCCGTACCGAGAGCAAGCTGGGATTTCGTGTGGCCGGCAAGATCGTGGAGCGCCTGGTGGACCCGGGCCAGACCGTGCACAAGGGCCAAGCCCTGATGCGCATCGATGCCGAGGACTATGACCTGGCCCTGGCCGCCGCCCGCGCCGCCGTGGAAGCCGCCCAGGCCCGCCAGGTGCAGGCCGTGGCTGAGGAAGCACGGCTGCGCAAGCTGCTGGAACATGGTGCCACCTCCAACCAGGCCTACGAACAGGCCAAGGCAGCCGCTGACGCCGCCGTGGCCCAGACCCGTGCCGAAGCCGCCAAGGCGCGTGAAACCGAGCATCAGCGTGACTATGCCGTCCTCAAAGCGGACATGGACGGCGTGGTACTGGCCGTCCCCAGCGATGTCGGCCAGGTGGTTGCCGCCGGTCAGAACGTAGTGACCCTGGCCCGCGACGGCGCCCGCGAAGCACTGGTCTACCTGCCCGAGCAGGAACTGGGCCTGGCCAAGCGCAGCGCCACCGCGTCGCTGTTCAGCGATCCGGATACGCTTGCCCCGGCCACCCTGCGTGAGCTGGCGGCCGTGGCCGACCCGCAGACCCGCACCTACCTGGCGCGCTACTCCCTGGGCGGCAGCGCCGCCCATGCGGCATTGGGTGCCACCGTCACCATCCATGTCGCCGCCCCGGCCGCCTCGGGCGTCACCCTGCCCATCAGCGCCCTGGTCGACCAGGGCAAGGGCAGCGGCGTATGGATCATCGATGCCAAGACCAATACCGTGCGCCTGCAGCCGGTGAAGGTGCAACAGCTGGGCGCCGAACAGGCCCGCATCGCCGACGGCCTGGTCACAGGCCAGCGCGTGGTGGCCATGGGCGGACACCTGCTCAAGGCCGGCCAGAAGGTCGAACTGCTGGCGGAAACCCGCCTGGGGAGCGGAACATGAGCGGCTTCAATCTCTCCGCCTTCGGTGTGCGCCAGCGCGCCATCACGCTGTTCCTGATCATCGCCATCAGCGTGGCCGGCATCTTCGCCTTCTTCCGCCTGGGCCGCGCCGAGGATCCCAGCTTCGTGGTGAAGGTCATGACCATCGCCGCCTCCTGGCCCGGTGCCACCGCCCAGGAAATGCAGGAGCAGGTCGCCGACCGGCTGGAAAAGCGCCTGCAGGAACTGGAAGCCTATGACCGCGTGGAAACCGCCGCCCGCCCCGGTCTGGTGACCATGAAGCTCTACCTCAAGGACGACACCGACGCCAAGACCGTGGAGGAGCAGTTCTACCAGGTGCGCAAGAAACTGGGCGACGAAGCGGCCAACCTGCCCCGTGGCGTCTACGGTCCCTTCATCAACGACGAGTACTCGGACGTCTACTTCTCGCTCTTCTCGCTGGAAGCCAGGAATCTGCCGCATCGCCAGCTGGTATTGCAGGCCGAGGATATCCGCCAGCGCCTGCTACACGTGCCTGGCGTGCAGAAGGTCAACATCCTGGGCGAGCAGCAGCAGCGCATCTTCGTCGATATCTCCTACCAGCGCCTGGCCACGCTGGGCATCAAGGCACAAGCCATCATCGATGCCCTGGGCAAGCAGAACAACGTGACCTCGGCCGGCTTCGTCGAAACCAGCGGTCCGCGCGTGCAGTTGCGTCTGGATGGCGCCATCGACAGCATCGAGGCGGTCAAGGCCATCCCCATCGTGGGCGCCGACCGTACCATCAAGCTGGGCGATATCGCCGAGGTACGACGTGGCTATGAAGACCCGGCCAGCTTTGTCATCCGCACCCAGGGCGAGTCGGCCCTGGTGCTGGGCGTGGTCATGAAGAAGGGCTACAACGGCCTGCAACTGGGCGAGGACCTGGGCAGCTTCCAGCACAAGCTGCAAGATGAACTGGCCACCGGCATCACGCTGGAGCAGATCGCCGACCAGTCCAAGGCCATCAAGGCGGCCATCAATGAATTCATGGTCAAGTTCTTCATGGCCCTGGCGGTGGTGATCGCAGTCAGCCTGGCGACCCTGGGCTGGCGCGTGGGTGTGGTGGTGGCCGCTGCCGTGCCGCTGACGCTGGGCGCGGTGTTCGTCATCATGCTCATGACCGGTCGGGTGTTCGACCGCATCACGCTGGGCGCGCTGATCCTCTCGCTGGGTCTGCTGGTGGACGACGCCATCATCGCCATCGAGATGATCGTGGTGAAGATGGAAGAAGGCTTGAGCCGCGTCGCCGCCGCCACCTATGCCTGGACCGCCACGGCCGCACCGATGCTCTCGGGCACGCTGCTGACCATCATCGGCTTCCTGCCGGTGGGCTTTGCCCGCTCCACGGCAGGCGAATACGCCGGCAACATCTTCTGGGTGGTGGCCTTCGCGCTGCTGACCTCGTGGGTGGTGGCGGTGCTGTTCATTCCCTACATGGGCGTGAAGATGTTGCCCAACATCCCGGTCAAGGCTGGTGGTCACGACGAGATCTACAGCACGCCCAATTATGTGCGCCTGCGCAATCTGGTGCGCTGGTGCGTGGATCACAAGTGGCTCACCGCCGCCGTGACCGTGGGCCTGTTCCTGCTGGCTGGCGTGGGCATGGGCTCAGTGCAGAAGCAGTTCTTCCCCAACTCCGAACGGCCGGAGCTGACGCTGGAAATCAATCTCCCGCCAGGCAGCGCCTTTGCCGCCACCGACGCCGTGGTCAAGCAGATCGAAGCCAAGCTGCGCCAGGAACCGGAAGCCGAGGTCGTCTCCAGCTACATCGGTCAGGGTACGCCGCGCTTCTTCCTCTCGGTCAATCCGGAGCTGCCCAACCCCGCCTTCGCCCAGATGATCGTGCTCACCGCCGGCCCCGCCGAGCGTGACGTGCTCAAGGAAAAGATCCGCAAGATGATCGCCGAAGGCCGCTTCCCGCAGGCCCGGGTGCGCGTGAGCCAGTTCGTGTTCGGCCCGCCGGTGCCCTTCCCCGTGCTGTTCCGCGTGGTCGGACCTGACCTGGACAAGGTGCGCGACATCGCCGAGCAAGTGCGCGTGGTGATGGCCGCCAACCCCGACATGCGCGACGTCCACATGGACTGGGGCAACCGTACTCCCACCGTGCATCTGAGCCTGGACCAGGAGCGTCTGCGCCAGGTCGGCTTGTCGCCGCGCGACGCTGCCAACCAGTTGCAGGCCATGCTCAATGGCATCCCCGCTACCCAGGTACGGGAAGGCTTGCGCACCGTCGACGTGCTCATCCGCAGCCCCCACGCCGAGCGCAACAACCTGGCCGACCTGCGCAATCTGGTGCTGACCACCGACACCGGCGCCAGCGTGCCGCTGGCTCAGGTGGCGCGACTGGAAACGCGGATGGAAGATGCCGTCCTCAAGCGCTATGACCGCGAGACCTACATCGCCGTGCAGGGCGACATCCGCGACGGCACCCAGCCACCCGACGTGACCCACGCCATCCTGCCCAAGCTGGAGCAGCTCAAGGCCAGCCTGCCGGCGGGCTACCACATCGACACTGGCGGCTCGGTGGAAGAAAGCGCCAAGGCCGACCAGGCACTGGCCAAGCTGTTCCCGCTGATGATCATCCTGATGTTGACCGTCATCATGCTGCAGGTGCGTTCCTTCGCCACCATGTGGATGGTGTTTGCCACCGCCCCGCTGGGCTTGGTCGGTGCCGTGCCCACGCTGCTGGTGTTCCATCAGGCGTTTGGCTTCAACGCCATCCTGGGCCTGATCGGTCTGGCCGGCATCCTGATGCGCAACACGCTCATCCTGGTCGACCAGATCCGCCATGACCTCGACGCCGGCCTGTCGGCCTATGAAGCGGTGATCGAATCGACCGTACGGCGCGCGCGTCCGGTGATCCTGACTGCCGTGGCGGCGATGCTGGCCTTCATCCCGCTGACCCATTCCAGCTTCTGGGGCCCGCTGGCCTATGTGCTCATCGGTGGTGTCGGCGTAGGTACCCTGCTGACCCTGCTGTTCCTGCCGGCGCTGTATTCCTTGTGGTTCAAGGTGCGCAAGCCGGTCGCTGCCGCCCCTCACCTGCAGGCTGTCCAACTCAAGGAGTTCGCATGAACCTCATCAAACACCTGGGCGCAGCGTCTGTGCTGGCGACCCTGCTGGCCGGTTGCTCGCTGGCCCCCACCTATGAACGCCCGGCCCTGCCGGTGCAGACCCAGTGGCCGGAGCAGCTGGCGACCACGCCCACCAAAGCGGCTGATGACACCCCTGCTGCCAGCCTGCCGTGGCAAGAGTTCTTCCGCGACCCGTCGCTGCGCCAACTCATCGCCCTGGCACTGGAACATAACCGCGACTTGCGTGTGGCTGCGCTGAACATCGAGCGGGCCCGTTCGCTGTATCAGGTGCAGTCGGCCGACCGCCTGCCCACGCTGAACCTGGGCGTCTCCGGCGCCCGCCAGGAAACTCCCAATGCAGTGGCCCCGGCCGGCAAGGGTGGCCTGACCACCGCCTACAACGTCGGCCTGGGGGTGACCGCCTTCGAGCTGGATCTGTTCGGTCGGGTGCGCAACCTCAGCGGCGCTGCCCTGGAGCGTTTCAACGCCACCGAGGAAGCACGCAAGACCGCGCAGATCAGCGTGGTGGCCCAGGTCGCCTACAGCTATGAGGCCCTGGTGGCCGACGAGCGCCTGCTGGCCCTGGCCCGCCAGACGCTGGACAGCCGCAGCGCCTCGCACCAGCGACAGATCAGCCTGCGCGACATGGGCGCCAGTTCCGACTACGACCTGCGCCAGTCCGATTCGCTGCTGGAAGCCGCCCGCATTGCCGTACTGCAGGCGCAGCGCCAGCGCGCCCTGGATGAAAATGCCCTGGTGCTGCTGCTGGGCCAGCCGGTGCCGGCGGCGCTGCTGCCCGGCCCCGACACCTCCTGGAGCGCCAGCGTGATGGCCGAACTGCCGGCTGGCCTGCCCTCGGACCTGTTGACGGCGCGCCCCGACATCGCCCAGCAGGAAGCCCTGCTGCGCGCGGCCAACGCCAACATCGGCGTGGCCCGGGCGGCCTTCTTCCCGCGCATCAGCCTGACCGGCAGCTTCGGTTCGGCCAGCGATGCCTTGAACGGTCTGTTCGAATCCGGCAGCCGGGCATGGAGCTTCCTGCCCTCGATCAGCCTGCCCATTTTTGATGGTGGCCGTAATCGCGCCAATCTCGGCGTGGCCAAGGCTGATCGTGACATCGCCGTGGCCCAGTACGAGAAGACGATTCAAGTGGCCTTCCGCGAAGTGGCCGATGCCCTGGCCGGCCGCGCCACATTGGACGCCGAACTGCGCGCGGTGCAAGCCCAGGAACGCGCCGAGCAGCAGCGCCACGACCTGGCCAAGCTGCGCTATGACAGCGGTGAAGCCAGCTACCTCGACTACCTCGACGCCCAGCGGGCCTGGTTTGCGACCCAGCAGCAGACCATCCGCACCGGCCTGGCCGAAGTGCAGAACCGTATTGCGCTGTACAAGGCCCTGGGCGGTGGCTGGAAAGATCCGATGCCGACGCCCGGCGACCAGATCGCGCGCAAGGACTGAAGCTCACTGTGGAGTACCGCTGCCTGTGGAGGGGAGCGGTTTTTGTCCTGACCAGGCCTGGCCTGATCAGGACTTTTTTTATGGGCGGGCGCCGGTCAGGCCGGCCTGGGCAGGGGAGCGCTGCAGCAACAGCTTGACGGTGTGCTCGGCGTTGCCGACGATGGTATCGACCAAAGCCTTGTCGTCGGCCATGTGCGCCAGTGATACCGCGCCGACGATGACGGAGACGATCGATTCGGCCAGGCCCATGAAGTCCTCGTAATCCAGCCGCATCAAGTGGGCCGCGAACATCTTGACGAAGCGCGAATAGCCCGCCGTAACGACTTCCTTGACTTGCGGGTCGGCATGACCCAGTTCGGTAGACAGGTTGGCCAGCGGGCAGAGCAGGCGGTTGTCCTCGCTCTGGTGCTGGCGCAGGTAGTGGAAGACGATCAGTTCAATGGCCTCGCGCGGCGGCTTGCCGCGGGTGAGCTCGTCCAGATTGGCGACGATATAGTCGAAGGCCACCGCATTGGCATCGGCGACCAGGTGTTCCTTGGAGGTGAAATGGCGGTAGAAACCACCTTGGGTCAGGCCACAGGCCGACATGACGTCAGCGATGGCTGTCGCGGCTATACCATTGTTGAGAAACAGTTCCGAGGCGGTAGCGAGGATACGCTTCCTGGTTTCGGCGGCTTCGGCATTGGATTTGCGCATGGCAAGCTCCTGGCAATCTACACTGATAAATAGATTGTCATTGTACTCCAAAACCTGGGCCACGCGTCTCTGCCGATAGCGCGAGGAGGCGCTGATCCGCAGACGACGCTGGCCCGCCCGCCAGGGGGGAGTTCAACCGCGCAGGATGTCGGCCAGGTATACCGACGACGACAGGCCCTGATGGATCTGACGGCTGGGTTCATCGGCCAGGACTTCCTCGGCACCGGCCTCGACGGCATCGAAGGCTTGACGCACCACGCTTTCCGGGCTGACCTTGGGCGCATCGAAGCCGCGGGTCAGATCCGTATCGATGAAGCCGGCGTGCACGCCCACGACCTGGGTGCCCTGCTGGCGCAATTCCTGGCGCAGGCCATTGGTGAGCGACCAGGCTGCGGCCTTGGACACCCCATAAGTGCCCAGCACCGGCGTGCTGACCAGGCTCAGCAGCGAAAGCATGTTGATGATGGCACCGCCGCCGTTCTTGGCCAGGATGGGAGCGAAAGCCTGGCTCAGGTTGAGCATGCCGAAGAGGTTGGTGTTCAGGTGATTCTGCAGCTGTGCTTGCGCGTCGGCGGAGACGAAGGCACCGGTACTGGCGATGCCGGCATTGTTGATGAGGATGGTGAGGTCACCGATCTTCTCGGCAGCGGCCCGGACCTGGTCAGGCTTGGTGACGTCGAGCTGGATCGGCTCCACACCGGCCAGCTTGACCGAGGAGGCGTCGCGGGCGCCGGCATAGACGCGCTTGGCGCCACGTTCCAGGGCTTGACGGGCGAATTCCTGGCCGAGACCGCGATTGGCGCCGGTCACCAGTACGATTGCGTTTTCGAATTTCATGATGATTCCTTTCAGTGGGTTGGTTGGGCTTGGGGTGTTGCCTGGCTTGAGCCGATCTGTCCGTCTCTCGTTGCTTTGCTTCTGCTTTGCTGCTGCTTTGCTTCTGTTTCTCGTTGTGTTTCTACCTCTGCGGGTGGCACATCCACATGCCTTTCTTCGGCGGCGGCAATAGCTACCCGGCCGCCTCAAAATATGACGATCATCATATTTTTGGATAAGCCAATATGCGCATGCCATGCCTGCGCGGCTCTCATGTCGCGTAACGCTCCAGCAGCTCGGCGCGGGTCGAGGCCAGTAACGCCCGCCCTTGCTTGCCGTCGCCCAGCACACGGGCCATCTGCAGGGCGCCGCTGATGGTGGCGGCGATCGTCCAGCTCGCCCCTTCGCCATGATGTTCAGGCAAGAGCCCGCGCACCAGTTTTTGCAGGCTGACGATCGCCTGTCGCGACGACTCCACCACCTCCGGCGCCTGGGTACGCATCTCGCTGCACAGCGCTGCCACCGGACAGCCGTTCTCGCAGGCCGTGATCTGGCTGTCAGACAGATAGATCTCGATGAAAGCCTGGAAACGATTGCCATGTCGCGCCGACAGTTTCTCCACGAACTCGCTGACCAGCGCACCGCTATCCTGGCTGGCATGCGTGACCGCCTCGGCCAGCAAGGCGTCACGCGAGGCGAAATGCGCATAGAAGCCGCCATGGGTCAGGCCGGCCTCCTTCATCACCTCGGCCACGTTGACGCTCTTGAAGCCGGATTGACGCATCACACGTGCGGCCGCCGCCACGATACGCTGGTGGGACTGTTCCTTTTTGCTGGTGGGGATCGAGTTCATGCAGGCACAATAGCACAAAATATGATTACCATCATATTATTTGCATCATCTATCCCTCGCTGTCGGCGCGGCGATACACTTTCTGCGTGGGTCTTTCCTCTGGCTGGCGCGACCGGAGGTCCGGGCCGGCTTGCCTGCCGCTCATGCGGTATCGCCCTGACCAAAGGACTCCCGGTAGCGCTGCGGGCTCAGGCCCAGTGAGCGGACGAAGGCATTGCGCATGCGTCCGGCATCGCCGAAGCCGCATTCATAGGCAATGGTCTTGATGGGCGAGACGCTCTGCTCAAGCAACACGCGGGCCGCATCGATGCGGGCGCGCTGGACGAACTCGGCCGGCGCCACGCCAGTGGCCCGCACGAATGCCCGTGCGAAGCCACGCACACTCATCTTGGCCACCTGTGCCAGTTGCGCCACCGCGAGCCCTTCCCTGAGGTGGCTCAGCACATAGCGTTGCACCTCGGCAATGACGGACTCGGGAGGGGCAAAGGCACTCAGATAGGGACTGAATTGCGACTGCCCGCCCGTGCGCTGCATGACCACGACCAATCGCTTGGCCACGTTCAGCGCCACGTCGGCGCCCCAATCCTGACGCAGCAGGTACAGGGCCAGGTCGATGCCGGCGGTCACACCGGCGGAGGTGTAGAGACGCTCGTCCTGTACGTAGATGCGGTCTGCCTCGACCCGGGTGTGCTGGCAAATGGCCGCCAGCGCATCGGCATCGCTCCAGTGGGTCGTCACGGTGCGACCGTCGAGCAGGCCGGCCCGGCCCAGCATGAAGGCACCGTTGCAAATCGCCCCGAACTTGCGCGCGCCCATGCAGGCCTGGCGCAGCCAGGCGTAGAGGGCGGGGTCGAACTGCCGTTGCGGCAGGCCGGGGCCGCCGGCCACCAGCAGCATGTCGAAAGCGGTTCCGGCCTGATGCCAGACGGTGCTGGCGTTCACGCTCATGGCATTGGAACAGGTGACGGCAGCGTTATCGACGCTCACGGTCTGCAGCACGTACCGGTCCTGTGGCAACAGGAAGCGGTTGGCCTCGGAAAACACATCCAGTGGCCCCGAGATGTCCAGCGCCTGGACACCCTCAAAGACCACCATGGTCACCGTTTTCATCACGATAGATTGCCCTCTCCACACTGCGCCATGCGCGCCTCACCGCCATCGTCACGGCTCCCACGATAACCTGCAATACCCTCCGATATCGCAGCCCGGCGCCCCGCTGGCCGAAAATGCCGTCCCTTTGACCGGATACGCACGCATGCCACCGACCACCTGCCGGCCCGGTGCTTCGATAATGGCCGCGCCACCCGAGATGCGGGTGCCCCATTTTGGAGAAACCCATGAATCAAGCCGCTCCCTCCTCCCTGGTCAACGACACCCAGGTTCATCCAGCCGAACGCATCGGTCCCTCGTTTTCGGTCGACGGCATGTTGCTGGCGCGCCAGAAAACGCGCGAAGCCATCGCCCGCATTGCCGACCAGGTCCGTCCCGGCATGGTGGAAGAAGACGCCGTCGCCATGGCCAAGGAGACCATGACCGGCATGGGCCTGGCCCTGAGCTGGCACCCCACCCGCGTGCGTTTCGGCAGCAACACCATCAAGCCCATGAAGCAGGCCTCGGTACCGGGGGTGGTGCTGCAGGAGAACGACATCTTCTTCCTGGACATCGCCCCACGTGTGGATGCCTGGGAAGGCGACGGCGGCAAGAGCTTCGTGGTCGGCCAGCATGCCGAGTATGCGCGCTGCGCCGCCGACGCCGAGCGCCTGTTCCATGAAGTACGCGCAGCATGGGCGCAACAACGACTCAGCGGTCGCGCGCTCTACGCCTTCGCCGACCGCACCGCGCGCTCGATGGGCTGGGAACTCAATTTCGACCTTCCCGGCCACCGCGTCTCCGATTTTCCGCACGCGGCCATTCACACCGGTTCGCTGGCCGACTTCGATGCCAGCCCGGCAGCCATGCGCTGGATTCTGGAGATTCACCTGCGCGACCCACACTCTAGGTTCGGCGCCTTCTTCGAAGACATGCTGCTGGAAGACAGCGACTACCAGCGCTGACGCGGTACGCTGCCGGGCAAGCGCCGCCTGCCCGGCCGGTGCTTCAGGAGATCGCTTCCAGGCACAGGGCGATGCCCTGGCCGCCGCCAATGCACAGCGAAACCACCGCCCGCCGTTGACCGTTGCGCTTGAGCGCATGGGCGGCCTTAGTAATGAGGATGGCCCCGGTGGCACCGATGGGGTGACCGTGCGCAATGGCGCCGCCATCGATATTGAGGCGTTCCGGCGCAATCTGCAGTTCGCGCTGGACCGCCAGCGCTATGGCCGCGAAGGCTTCATTGATCTCGAAGCGGTCCACCTCGGCCGTGTTCCAGTTGGCGCGTGCAAGCGCCTGCTTGACCGCAGGCACCGGCCCCAGTCCGAACATGCCGGGCTCAACCCCACTCACTGCTGCCGAGCGCACGGCCACCAACGGTTCCAGACCGAGGCGTTGCGCCGTCTCGCGCGTGGCGACGATCATGGCCGCTGCGCCCGCGTTCACGCCCGGCGCATTGCCTGCGGTGATGGTGCCATCGACACGGAAGGCCGGCTTGAGCCGCGCCAATGACTCGGCGGTGGTGTCAGGACGCACCGCCTCGTCATGCGCGAAGAGCTGCTCGCCCTTCTTGAGCGCCAACCTGATCGGCACGATTTCGCCGGCAAACACGCCATCGCGCTGGGCGGCTGCCGCGCGTTGCTGGCTCTGTGCGGCAAAGCGGTCCTGATCTTCGCGGCTGAGTTCATACTTCTGCACCAGGTCTTCGGTGTGCCAGCCCGAGTGCTTGCCGGAAAAGGCATCGTTGAGACCATCCAGCAGGATCGCATCGACCACCGTCGCGTCGCCCATGCGCATGCCTGCGCGCGCAGCCGGCAGCAGGTAGGGCGCGCGCTCCATGTTTTCCATCCCGCCGGCGATCACGCACTGCGACAGGCCGGCGCGGATTTCAGCCAGCGCCGTCACCACCGCCTGGGCACCGGAACCGCACACCCGGTTGACCGTCATGGCCGGCGTCTGAACGGGCAGGCCGCCCTTGATCGCCGCCTGGCGCGCGGGGTTCATCGCATTACCGGCCTGGATCACATTGCCCATGACCACCGAATCGACCAACTCCGGCGCCAGACCGCTGTCCTGCAAGACCGCACGGATCGCATGGGCACCCAACTCGACTGCGGGCACTTCCTTCAGACTGCCGCCAAACGCGCCAATGGCGGTGCGGCGGGGAGAACAGATGACTATTTCCTGATGCATGGCTTACCTCTCTGGTGTCGATCACTCGCCCACTGGCGAAACTGACAGCCCCTCCCGGCTGCAACCGCCCAGGGCTTGTCAACATGTAACTTTCACAATGAAAGTTACATGATCCTAACACCTTTGCCGCTGCTTTTCATCCGGCCTTCCAAGATCAATGGCGCAGGCGATAGCGTGCCGCGCCCGCAACGGATATTCCGGGTCGGCGAAAAATGCAGGATAACGAGGGGATCCGAAGACTGTTCCGGGAGCAGAGAGGTCCGCGCCGCTCAGGGCGCCGCTTCGGCATCCTGTCGATGGCGCTGCCAGTTCTGCGCATAGCGCGCGGCCAGCGGGGGATTGCGGCCCAGTACCAGGATGTTCTCGGCGTTCTTGTGCTGGGCCGACCAGGTGAAGTTGTAGCTACCGGTAATGACGGTTGCCGATGCCAGGGGCGCATCGATGATGATCACCTTGTTATGCGCATTGCGATAGGCAGTCTCCAGCCATACCGGGATGCCGGCGCCGCGCAGCTGGCGCAGGCGGTCGCTGGCATTCTTGTCGAGCTGGCCGTTGTCCATCAGCACGCGCACGTCGATGCCGCGCTTGCGGGCGGCGACCAGTGCATCGGTGATCGGGCGACTGGTCAGCAGGTAGGCCTGCACCAGGATCTGTCGCCGCGCGGCATCGAGTTGCTCGACGATCAGGGCCTCGATGTCATCCCAGGGGGCGAAGGCGGACTGGATCGTTCCCTGCGCCGCCGTCACCGGTGGCGCGGGCTGCGCTTCGCGCGCCTGGGCCGCAACCGTCAGCAGGCCTGCCACGCCCAATACGGCGACCTGCAACCAGGAGGCGGCCTGGCGCATCATTGTGCGGCGCGACGCTCCAGCACGGCAGCGAAGAACCCGTCGGTCTGGTGCTGGTGGGGGAGCAGCTTGAGGTAATCGCCCATCTCCAGCGCAATCTTCTGCTCGGCCAGGATCTCGCTCATGGGGCGCAGGATGAAGTCCGGATGCGATTGCAGGAAATCGGCCACGACGGCGTCGTTCTCCTCTTCCAGGAAGCTGCAGGTACCATACACCAGGCGGCCACCCGGGCGCACCAGGCGCGAGGCGCTGGCCAGGATGGAACTTTGCTTGGCACGCATCTCGGTGAGCGTCTCCACGCTCTGGCGCCACTTCATGTCGGGATTGCGGCGCAGGGTGCCCAGGCCGCTGCAAGGCGCGTCGACCAGCACGCGATCGAGCTTGCCGGCCAGGCGCTTGACCTTGGCGTCGTTCTCGTGGGCGATCACCACCGGATGCACGTTGGATAGGCCACTGCGCGCCAGGCGCGGCTTGAGCTTGGCCAGGCGCTTCTCGGACACATCGAAGGCGTACAGGCGACCGGTATTGCGCATGAGCGCGCCCAGCGCCAGGGTCTTGCCGCCGGCGCCGGCACAGAAGTCGGCCACCATCTCGCCACGCTTGGCGCCGACGATCTGGGCCAGCAGCTGGCTGCCCTCGTCTTGCACCTCGATGGCGCCATCCTTGAACAACGGCAGGTTCTGCAGCGCCGGCTTCTTCAACACGCGCAGGCCCAGCGGCGAATATGGGGTCGGCTCACAGGCCACCGGAGCCTTGGCCAGCTCGGCGATGACGGTATCGCGGTCGGACTTCAAGGCGTTCACGCGCAGGTCCAGCGGGGCCGGACGGTTCATGGCGGCAGCCAGTTCCAGAGTGGCTTCCTCGCCCAGGCGGCCGACCAGCTTCTCCCACAACCACGGCGGCAGGTTGCTGCGCATCTGCGCGGGCAACTGGCTGCGGTCGATCTGGGCGACGCGCTCCAGCCATTCGGCTTCGCCTTCCTGCAAACCCGCCAGCGGTGCCACGCCAACGGCATCGGCCAGGCCCAGCAAGGCCATGCGGCGCATCATCGGGCCGCTGCCGGATTCGGCGAAGTTGGTCAGTACCGTCTTGTTGCGCAACAGGCCGTAGACGGCCTCGGCGATCACGCCGCGCTCGCGGCTGCCCAGCTTGGGGTTGTCGCGGAAGTGGCGCGACAGCGTCACATCGGCCGGGCCGGTGAAACGCAGGACTTCGCGCAGCAGTTCTTCGGTATGGGGAATGATCGCGGGAGGCAATCTCATGCTAGGTCCTTCAGATTCAAGATATAAGGGGATGCGGGGTGCGGGGCGCCACGTCCGGGCGCCCGCGCAGGTTCAGTCCGACCGGCGCACGCGGGCGCCGTCCAGCCTCAGCCGGCCATCGATGAACCAGCGCACGGCACGCGGGTAGATCACATGCTCCTGTTCCAGCACACGCTCGGCCAGGGTTTCCTCGCTATCGTCCTCTTGCACCGGCACGGCGGCCTGGGCCACGATAGGCCCGTGGTCCAGGTCGGGCGTGACGAAGTGCACGGTGGCACCGTGCAGCTTCACGCCGGCGGCCAGGGCCTGTCGGTGCGTCGCCAGGCCAGGGAAACTGGGTAGCAGCGACGGATGGATATTGAGCATGCGGCCCTGGTAGTGCTCCACGAAGGGCGCGGTCAGGATCCGCATGAACCCGGCCAGGACCACCAGGTCCGGCGCGAAGGTGTCGATCTTCTCGCGCAGGGCGGCATCGAACTGGTCGCGCGTGGGATAGTCCCGGTTGGAAATGACTGCGGTGGCGATACCGTTGCCGGCGGCAAACTCCAGTCCGCTGGCGTCAGGGCGGTTGCTGATGACGGCGGCGATTCTGGCAGGCCACCGCTCGGTCTGTGCAGCGCGGACGATGGCTTCCATATTGCTGCCTCGTCCGGAAATCAGGATGACAATGCTTCTCATGGTGTGCGCATTGTACCTGCTGACGGCCCGCTCGCCGCCGTTTTTCACGATGCGCAACGCCGGGCGTGGCTAAAATGCGTGTCCTGGAATTTACTGGAAGGAATAGAACACCCTGAACGGCACCTTCTTTTCCGCCCAGTAGTCGGCGGCATCGCGGAACACGTCCAGCAGGGTCTCGCGGGCTTCCTTGTCGAATTTCTGGGTATTGGGCAATTGTTCCAGCACCACGACGAAACCGATCTGCTTGCCCGCCTTGTGGGTCAGGTCGGTGAGACAGTCGGCCAGGGCGTCGAAGTTCTTGCCGAAATGCCGGGGAAAATGGAAAGCGGTGGCGATCGTCGTCAACACCTGCTGCTTGGTCACGGCCTCGGCGCAATAGGCATAGAGAAAATGCTGATCCAGACGAGCGGCCTCCTGCTGCAGCTCGGCCACGCGAAAGGCGCGGATGGACTGCACGATATTGGGCGGCACCGTTTTAAACAAACTCATTCTCCCTTCAGTATCCATAGGCGGGGCTGTGTGGCTGTCGTGGCTGTCGTAGTTGAACTGGCTGAGCTGCAGGGCCTGCATGGCCGGGTGGGGCTGGCCTGCCCCGACCTGGCGGGCATGATCAATCCCGGATCCGGCGGAAAGTCTTGTAATGGTCGCTGGTGTAATAGTATTCGCCGGAGCTTCGGGGGTCTCCTCCGCTGATGATCCGGCGCGCGCCCCGGTTGCGCGCGCGCGGGGTCTTGACCGTGAACTCGTGATAATACCCGCGCTTTTGGCGGGGCAAAACCCCTTCATAATTGCCGAATACGACGCCATCCTTGTCATACGGGAAAGGCCCGCCCTGGCGAATCAGCGCCATGGTCTGCTGGGCTTCACGCGGCAACTGGTCAAGGTTGACCTCGGGCAAAGCGCCCGGCGTAGCGTCGCGCGCGTGGACCGGCGCCGACAGCATCAGCGCCGTCAGCAGGACCAGCCAGAATCTGGTGAATATCGAGGAAATGAATCGGACTCGCATTTGCATCCCGGGAATTGCAATTTTGTCAATAGAAAGCGACAGCACCACGTAGATTAACGCGTTGCTTTCGGCTAGGCAACCATGACGCCCGTTTCACTTGACCGGCAGCAAATCAGGCAGAGGCTTGGAGCACCTGGGCCGTATCCGGTTCAAAAAAGGCCAGCACTTCCTCGCGTTTGGCGTAGGTATCGCTTTCCCCCAGGGCAATGAGTTCGCGCGTGAAGCCCTGCTCGAACAGCAGATAGGACGCCAGCGCCGAGCCGCGCGCCTCGGTAGCGCCGATGCCGCCCAGCATGGTGCGGATCGGGCGCGGCAGGCTGGCCACGTGGCGGCTGGCGATGCTGTCGATGCGGTGGGACGGTGAAATCACCAGTGTGCGGATAGGCTTGAGCGGCGTGTGCCTGCGCTGCTCCTCGTTCAACACCGACAGGGTCTGGTTGACCCGGTTGATGCGCTCGATGTCGGCCGCCAGGCCATCGAGGAAGATGCCCGACATGGCATGTCCGGCCACCTGCGCCAGGCTGGGATAGTGCGGGGTGTTGGTGGGAGCTTGCTCGCCCTTCTCGCCGATGCGCCCGGCGCCGATCACCAATACCTTGGTCGCCCCCAGGTGGATGGCCGGGGAAATCGGCGCGATCTGGCGCATGGAGCCATCGCCGCAGTATTCGCAGCGGCCATCGACATAGACCGGGATGGCCGGGAAGATGAAGGGAATGGCCGCGGATGCCAGCAGGTGGTCGATGCCGATCTGGTCGCGGATGGCCAGGCGCTGGGTGCGGCGCCAGGGTTCGATCTGGTCGACGCACTGGTAGAAGGTGATGTGCTGGCCGCTGGTATAGGAGGAGGCCGTCACGGCCAGCGCGTGCAGCTGTCCCTCGGCCAGCGCCGCGTCCAGGCGCGGCAGGTCCAGCAGGCGGTGCAGCATGCTCACCAGCGGGGTGTTGTCCAGCAGCGACTGCGGCGGGTTGGCGTGCCACTTGCGTAACAGCCAGCCGAAGGAAAACAGCGACAGCCAGCGCGCCCCGGTGCGCAGCACGCCCAGCGAATCGGCGCGATAGACCTGCTCGACCTGGAAATTGCTCCATACCGCCATGAGTTCGCGCACCGCCTCACCGAAGTCATCGGCACGGCACGCCAGCGCGGTGCCGTTGATGGCACCGGCCGAGGTGCCGCAGACAATGGGAAAGGGATTGCTGTGCACCGGCCAGCCGGCTTCGAGCAGGATCATGGAAATGGCGTTGAGCACGCCGACCTGATAAGCCGCCCGCGCACCGCCTCCGGTCAGGATCAATCCTGTCTTGTGTTCTGTTGTCTCCATGGCACCAGCTTAGCAGCAGCGCCACGCCGGTGGACATGAGAATTGGCAGGTAAATGCCGCTCATTTGGGCGGCATGAGCCACACTGCAAGCACCCACGCAGCGCCGCGCCAGCGATAGCCAGCGCGGCGGCGAATCACACACCGCCGGATCAATTGGGCATGGCCGGCAACAGCGGCACCAGCAGCAGGGCTACGATGTTGATGATCTTGATCAGCGGATTGACGGCCGGTCCGGCCGTATCCTTGTAGGGATCGCCCACGGTGTCGCCGGTGACGGCGGCCTTGTGCGCATCCGACCCCTTGCCGCCGTGATGACCATCCTCGATGTACTTCTTGGCGTTGTCCCAGGCACCGCCGCCGGTGGTCATCGAGATCGCCACGAATAGCCCCGTGACGATGGTACCCATGAGCAGACCGCCCAGGGCCGAGGCGCCCAGCAGCAAGCCGACCAGGATGGGTACGATCACCGGCAAGAGCGAGGGCAGGATCATCTCGCGGATGGCCGACGAGGTCAGCATGTCGACCGCCCGGTCATACTCGGGCCGGCCGCTGCCATCCATGATGCCCTTGATCTCGCTGAACTGGCGTCGAACCTCCACCACCACCGCCCCGGCCGCGCGGCCGACCGCTTCCATCGCCATGGCGCCGAACAGGTAGGGGATCAGGCCGCCGATGAACAGACCAATGATCACCGCCGGACTGGAGAGGTCGAAGCTGGCGCTCTTGCCCACCGACTCCAGTGCGTGGGTGTAGTCGGCAAAGAGCACCAGCGCGGCCAGCCCGGCCGAGCCGATGGCATAGCCCTTGGTGACAGCCTTGGTGGTATTGCCCACCGCATCGAGCGGATCGGTGATGGCGCGCACCGAATCCGGCAGGCCCGACATCTCGGCGATGCCGCCGGCATTGTCGGTGATGGGACCATAGGCATCGAGCGCCACCACGATGCCGGCCATGGACAGCATGGCCGTGGCCGCGATGGCAATGCCATACAGGCCCGCCAGCCAGTACGACAGCAGGATCGCCGCGCATACCGCCAGCACCGGATAGGCGGTGGACTTCATCGATACACCCAGCCCGGCGATGATGTTGGTACCGTGGCCGGTCGTGGAGGCTTGCGCGATGTGCCGCACCGGCTTGAAGTCGGTGCCGGTGTAGTACTCGGTGATGTAGACCATCAGGCCGGTCAGGGCGATGCCCACCACTGCCGATCCCATCAGCGGCACGCGCAGCTCGGGCGGCAGCAGCAGCCAGGTGACCACGGCAAAGCCCACCAGCGACAGCGCCGCCGACCACCACAGGCCGGTGTAGAGCGCCGACATGATCTTCTTGCCCGGCTGCGCCTTGACCATGGAGCAGCCGACGATGGAGGCCAGGATCGATACCCCGCCCAGCGCCAGCGGATAGAGCACCGCCAGGGTCTCCATACCCTTCAACATCAGGCTGCCCAGCAGCATGGTCGCCACCAGCGTGACCACATAGGTTTCGAACAGGTCAGCGGCCATGCCGGCGCAGTCACCGACGTTGTCGCCGACGTTATCGGCGATCACCGCCGGATTGCGCGGGTCATCCTCGGGGATGCCGGCCTCGACCTTGCCCACCAGGTCGGCACCGACGTCCGCACCCTTGGTGAAGATGCCACCACCCAGCCGCGCGAAGATGGAGATCAGCGACGCGCCGAAGGCCAGCCCGATCAGCGGCTGGATGGCGTCATGCAGGCTGGCCGCGCGCCCCTGGCCGTAGACGAACAGGACCCAGAAGAACAGCGTCACTCCCAGCAGGCCCAGCCCCACCACCAGCATGCCGGTGATGGCGCCGCCCCGGAAGGCCACCCCCAGCGCCTCGTTCATGCCCCGCGTGGCGGCCTGGGCGGTGCGCACGTTGGCACGCACCGAGACATTCATGCCGATGAAGCCGCAGGCCCCCGACAGCACCGCACCCAGGAGGAAGCCGACGGCCGTCAGCCAGCCCAGGCCGGGAATGAGGGCGATCACGATCAGCAGCACCACCCCCACCATGGCGATGGTGCGGTACTGGCGTGCCAGATAGGCCGCCGCGCCCTGCTGGATGGCCAGCGCGATTTCCTGCATGCGGGGGTTGCCGGGGTCCTGCTTGAGAATCCAGCTCCGTGATACGAGTCCATAGATCACCGCGACGACGCCGCAGGCCATGGCGAACCATAAGGCAAGTGCCATCTTTATCTCCTTTGTTATCACGACTCATCAACAATCACGAACATCCGCCGCGCCGCCCGGACCATGCTGTCCGCGCGCCACCGCCGATACTGCGCCTGCCAAGTTACGTCGCCCTTTTTATTGGAATTGTTGTGCCTACCGGGGCTGCCGCCAGCGCTCCCTCGTGCGGGTGGCGCCGGCGATCCATGCTGTTTTGTTAGTTTTCTGTCGATCCGCCCGTTGTGCTGTGATTCAAAAGAATAATAAAAAAGCGGACCGAGGTCCGCTTTACTTTACTCCGCCAGGGCGGCAAATGCACGATCCCTGATTTCCTCGACCGGACCCACGCCGGCGATCTTGCGATACTTCGGCGCACCCGGCTGGCCCGATTCGGCCCACTTGCCGTAGTAGCCCAGCAGGACTTCGGTCTGGTCATGGTAGACCGACAGACGCTTCAGGACCGTTTCTTCCTTGTCGTCGTCGCGCTGGATCAGCGCTTCGCCGGTGAGGTCATCCTTGCCCTCGACCTTGGGCGGGTTGAACTTGACGTGGTAGCTGCGGCCCGAACCCGGGTGCACGCGGCGACCGCTCATGCGCTCGACGATGGCGCTGTCGGGCACGTCGATTTCCAGCACGTAGTCGATGGCCACGCCGGCTTCCTTCATGGCGTCAGCCTGGCGGGTGGTGCGCGGGAAGCCGTCGAACAGGTAGCCGTTGGCGCAGTCAGGCTGTTGCAGGCGGTCCTTGACCAGGCCGATGATGATGTCGTCAGAAACCAGTCCGCCTGCGTCCATCACCTTCTTGGCGGCGATGCCCAGTTCAGTACCCGCTGCCACGGCGGCGCGCAGCATGTCGCCGGTGGAGATTTGCGGAATGTTGAATTTTTCCTTGATAAAAGTGGCTTGCGTGCCTTTACCGGCACCAGGCGCTCCTAGAAGGATGAGGCGCATATCGTTTCCTAAATTGAGGTTTCTGAAATATGAATGCTTGAATTCTTGTGTGACGTGATGGCAGAGGATGCCTGCCATCTGGACGGTTATGCAGCTTGTTTGCGCTCCGTTTGCGTCAGCTCTGGGACGAAACTTACCACAAAATCTTACCGAACCATGACAAACGCCTGATTTTTAAGCAGTCTCCGATGCCTGATTGTGTCGTGCAAGATTGACACAAAACTTACAGCAGGCTGCCGCCACCCACTTTGCGCAGGATCATGCAACCGGCAAGCAGGCCCTCAGAGAGAGGCGATGGTCTTGACCAGGGGACTGTCCGGCGGCGCCTCGAAATGCTTGCGCACGCGCAACAGATCCTCCGGGGTATCGACGCCGGCTTCGGGCAGCAGCGAGGTCACGTGCACGGCGATGGCATGGCCATGCCAGAGCACCCGCAACTGTTCCAGCGCCTCGATGCGCTCCAGCGGCGAGGGCGCCAGCGTCGGATAGAGCTGCAGGAAGCGGTTGCTGTAGGCGTACAGGCCGATATGGCGCAGCGGCACGTATTCATTGGCGTGGTCGGGGCCGTGCGCATCGGGCAGCACCTCGCGCGTCTGCGCGAAGGCATCGCGGTGCCAGGGGATGGTGGCGCGCGAGAAGTACATCGCGCAGCCGTCCTTGTTCAGCACCACCTTGACCACATTGGGATTGAAGGCGTCGGCAGCGCTCTCGATGGCGTGGGCGGCGGTGGCCATCGGTACGCCGGCCTTGATATGCGCGGCGGTCGCGGCGATCAGGCCGGGATCGATCAGCGGTTCGTCACCCTGCACGTTGACCACCACGGCATCGTCAGCCAGGTCCAGGGAGGCGGCGACTTCAGCGATGCGGTCGGTACCCGAGGGATGGTCGGCGCGCGTCATGGCCACCTCCACGCCATGCTGCTGGCAGGCGGCATGGATGTCGTGATGGTCGGTGGCCACGATGACGCGTGCGGCACCCGAGAGCGCGGCGCGTTCGGCCACGCGCACGATCATGGGTTTGCCGCCGAGGTCGGCCAGGGGCTTGTTGGGCAGGCGCGTGGACGCCAGGCGCGCCGGGATGATGACGGTGAAGGTCATGGATGAAAGCGCAACAGGAAGGTCAAGGGCAGCACAGACAGGACAAGCGGATCAGGCCGCCGGTGCCGCCGGATCGGCGTGCAGCTCGCGCGCCTCGTCGGCCCACATGATGGGGATGCCATCGCGGATGGGATAGGCCAGTTTGTCTGCCTTGCAGATCAGTTCCTGGGCTTTCTTGTCATAGTCCAGCGGACCCTTGCAGATGGGGCAGACCAGGATATCAAGCAGTCGGGCGTTCACGGAGTTTCTCCACTATTTGTTCAGCCAGCGCGCCATCGATGCGCGCTGATACGGGCACGACCCAGATGCGCGGGTCGTTTCGGATGGCCTCGATAGCCCTGCATTTTACTGCATCCTTTTCCGTGATCAGGATGACATCGGCTGCAAGGCCGGCGAAGGGATTGCTCGCAAAGTCGTAATGGTCGGGCAAGGGATGGGCGCTGAACACCAGTCCGGCCCCCTGCAGCGTAGCGAAGAAGCGCCCGGGATTGCCGATGCCGGCCACCGCCGCCAGCCGCAGGCCACCCTCGCCCATCGTCGCCAGCGCACGGCCCGCACCCGGCGGGGCCAGTTGTACGGCTTCCTCGGCCTGCAACTGCATGGCATGCACGCCGGCCGGGGCTGCATCGCCGCTGCCGCCGCTGCCGATATTGACTACCGAGAAATCACGCCGCCGCGACGCCGGCTCGCGCAGGGGACCGGCCGGCAACAGCCAGCCATTGCCCACGCCACGGCTATCCGAGAGCACGATCTCGATGTCGCGCGCCATCGCGTAATGCTGCAGGCCGTCGTCGGAGATGATCACGTCGACCTCGGGATGCGCCGCCAGCAGGGCCAGGCCGGCCTCGACACGACGGCGCCCCACCACCAGCGGCACGCCGGTACGTTGCGCGATCAGGAGTGGCTCGTCCCCCACCTGGGCTGCCATCGAGGCGGCCGTGACTTCCACGCTCGCGCCGGCACCACCACCATAGCCGCGCGAGACCACGCCCGGCGTATAGCCGGCGGCACGCAGGGCCTCGATCAGCCAGATCGAGAACGGCGTCTTGCCAGTACCCCCGACGAAGACATTGCCCACCACGACCACCGGCACCGGCAAGCGCTGCGCGCGCTTGATGCCCAGCGCAAAAAGCAGGCGGCGCAGCCCGGCCAGGGCGCCGAAGAACAGCGACAGCGGCCACAGCACGCAGGCCAGCAGGCCACGGCCTTGCCAGGCGCGGCTGAGGACGGCTTCGACGGTGGGCCTTGATTCAGCCTGGGCCATGATGGTTCTGATGCCGGTGTGGATAAGATGAGAATTACTTGCCGCTGGCCTGCGCGGCAAAGGTGACCTTGGGATAGCCGGCCAGGCGCGCCGCTTCCAGCACGTTGATCACGGTCTGGTGGGTCGCCAGCGCATCGGCATTGATGATGACCACCGGATCGCCCTTGCCACCGCCGGCCTTGACCACAGCCTGCATCTCGTCGGACAGGCCCTGGGCATCACGCGCCGAGATGCGCTTGTTGTTGATGGCGTAGCGGCCATTGGCATCGACCGCGATGTTGAGCTCGAAGGGCTGCTCCAGCGCCTTCTGGGCATCCGCCGTGGGCAGCGTGATCTGCAGCGCCGTGAACTTGCTGTAGGTGGTGGTCACCATCAGGAAGATCACGATCACCAGCAGCACATCGATGAAGGGGATCAGGTTGATCTCCAGGTCTTCGCGGGGGCGTCCCTTGCGGAAATTCATGGTCGGCTCCGGCGATGCTCAGCGGCGCACGTCGTGCACGATGTCCACGAACTTCACGGCCTGCTGCTCCATGTCGACCACGAAACCGTCGACCTGTGCGCGGAAGTGGCGGTAGAACACCAGCGCCGGCATAGCGATGGCCAGGCCGAAGCCGGTGTTGTAGAGCGCAATGGAGATGCCGTGCGCCAGCTGCGCCGGGTTGGTACCGGCCGCATCCTGCGAGGCGAAGATCTCGATCATGCCCACCACGGTACCGAACAGACCCATCAGCGGCGCCAGCGAGGCGATCGTGCCCAGCGTGGTCAGGAAGCGCTCCAGGCGGTGCGCGGCGCCCTGGCCGGCTTCCTCGATGGCTTCCTTCATCACCTCGCGCGGCGCATCGACATTGCGCAGGCCGGCGGCCAGCACCTGGCCCAGCGGCGAATTCTGTTCCAGCTTGTCGATCACATCCTCGGTGACGCGTCCGCTCTGGTACACGCGCACCACCTCGGCCAGCAGGTCCGGCGGCAGGATGCGGGTGCGGCGCAGGTAGACCAGTCTTTCGATGACCAGCGCCAGGCCGATGATGGAAGCGATCAGCAATGGCCAGATCGGCCAGCCGGCGGCGAGGATGATGGCGAGCAAAACAAACTCCTAATGAAATGCGATGTGGATCCGGGGTGCAGGACGGGGCCAGGGCGGGCACTTGGACAGCCGTCCTCTTCTGCGGTGCAGAATGTAGCCTGTTGCGCCGGCCTCGGCAAGCACTGCCGGCTTGGCCTTACAATGCCGCATTGTATCGCCCCTGGACCCGCCACGCCCCATGCCCGCTGACAAGTTCCCTCCCTTCCCTGTTGGCCGCCCGCTCCAGCCCGCCGCCACCGGCGCCGATGGCGGACCGCCGATGCTGACCGTCTCCGGCCTGAACCAGGCCGTGGCGCGCATGCTGGAGCGTAATTTCCCGCTGATCTGGGTCAAGGGCGAGATTTCCAATTTCACCCGCGCCGCCTCCGGCCACTGGTATTTCAACCTCAAGGACGAGGGCGCCCAGGTGCGCGCCGTGATGTTCAAGGGGCGCGCCCAGTACGCCGGCTTCATGCCGCGCGAGGGCGACAAGGTCGAGGTGCGCACGCTGGTGACCCTCTATGCGCCACGCGGCGACTACCAGTTGAACGTCGAGGCGATCCGCCGCTCGGGCGTGGGCGACCTCTATGCCGCCTTCCTGCAATTGAAGGAGAGACTGGAACGCGAAGGCCTGTTCGCCCGCGAGCGCAAGCGCGCCCTGCCGACCTTCCCGCGCCGCATCGGCATCGTCACCAGCCCCCAGGCCGCCGCCCTGCGCGACGTGCTGACCACCCTGCGCCGCCGCGCCCCGCATGTGGAAGTGGTGCTCTATCCCACGCCGGTGCAGGGCGAAGGCGCGGCCCAGCGCATCGCCGCAGCCATCCAGACCGCCTCGGCCCGGGCCGAATGCGAGGTCCTGCTGGTCTGCCGGGGTGGTGGCAGCATCGAAGACCTGTGGTCCTTCAACGAGGAAGTGGTGGCCCGCGCCATCGCCGAGGCCAGCATGCCGGTCATCTCGGGCGTGGGCCACGAAACCGATTTCACCATCGCCGACTTCGCCGCCGACCTGCGCGCACCCACCCCGACGGCTGCCGCCGAGCTGGCCGCGACCGACCGCGAGGACTGGCTGGCCGAGCTGCGCGGCCATGCCGGCGATCTCACCCGTGCCCTGCGCCGCGCGCTCACCGACAAGGCCCAGACGGTGGACTGGATGGCGCGCCGCCTGGTCAACCCCGGCGCCACCATCGCCCACGAGCGGGTCAAGCTGGCAGCGCTGCACACCCGGCTCTCGCACGCCACCCGCGTGCCATTGACGCGCATGCGCCATCGCCTGCAGCAGGCGGCCACCCATCTGGCCCATCAATTGCCCGACACCACCCACGCCCGGCGCGACCTGGCCGACCTGGCGCGCCGCCTGCAGGGCGCGCAGGCGGCACAGCAGTTGCGCCAGCGCCAGGCACTGGCCGGCCTGCAGACCCAGCTGGAGCTGCTGAACCCGCAGCGCACGCTGGAGCGCGGTTACGCCATCGTCAGCGACCGTCAGGGTCGGGTGCTGCACGGCCCGGCCGAGCTGGCCGCGCGCAGCGAGATCACCATCCGCCTGGCCCAGGGCAGCGCCGAGGTTGGCATCGCCAGCGTGCAGCCTCGACTGGATTGAGCGGAGGTCCCCCGGGGGTATTGACAGCTGTGGCAGACTTTTTTCTCATAAGCTTTTAACAGCCGGACCTGGCCATGGCTGCCCTGGCATGCACGCTGCGCATGCCAGGATGAGCTGGAACGTCTTGCCGCCGCTGGCATCTACGGATTTCGCCGGCCTGCGCCGGATAGCGTGGCAAACGGAACAATTCGCATTACCGTGGTGCATGCGAAAGCCGGCATGGCAAGCACTGCATTTGATCGAGTGCAAAGAATTGCCTTCCGCTTTAGAATCGCAGGTTCGGAACAGACCCCTTTGTAGCAAACCAACAAGACTGAAAGGATTCATCATGGCACATACCCTTCCGGCACTGCCTTACGATCTGGACGCGCTGGCGCCCACGATTTCCAAGGAAACCCTGGAATATCACTACGGCAAGCACCACCAGACCTATGTGACCAACCTGAACAACCTGATCCCGGGTACCGAATTCGAAAACCTGTCCCTGGAAGAGATCATCAAGAAATCCTCCGGCGGCATCTTCAACAACGCTGCCCAGGTGTGGAACCACACCTTCTACTGGAACGGCCTGACCCCGAAGGGCCAAGGCGCTCCGAGCGGCGCGCTGGCTGACGCCATCAACGCCAAGTGGGGCAGCTTCGACGCCTTCAAGGCCGAGTTCACCAAGCAAGGCCTGGCCAACTTCGGTTCCGGCTGGACCTGGCTGGTCAAGAAGGCTGATGGCACCCTGGACATCGTCAACACCACCGGCGCCGGCACCCCGCTGACCACCGACAGCAAGCCGCTGCTGACGGTCGACGTGTGGGAACACGCCTACTACATCGACTACCGCAACGCACGCGCCAAGTATGTCGAAAACTACTGGGGCATCATCAACTGGGACTTCGTGGCCAAGAACTTCGCCTGATCTTGCGCTGTCGCCTTCCCGGCAAGAAAAAACCACGCGCGAGCGTGGTTTTTTTTCGCCTGCACGATCCGCAGCAGCCCTCAGGAGAAACGGTCCAGCACGCTGTACCAGGCCACCCCGGCGGCGATGTAGAAGCGCTGCAGCCCATGCAGGGGGATCGGCTGGATGGTGCTGACCGGGAAGGGAAACACCGCCCCCGCCTGTCCGGTCAGGCGCTGCGCCAGGCAGCGGCCCATGGTACTGGCCATGGCAATGCCACGGCCGTTGTAGCCCAGCGCGATGCTCAAACCGGCGGCCGGCTCATGCACATGCGGCAGGAAGTCGCGCGTGATGGCGACCCGCCCCGACCAGCGGTATTCGAACTCCACCCCGGCCAGCTGCGGAAACAGCAAGGCCACCGAGCGCTCCAGGTGGGCGAAGTCCTGCGGCCCGCGTGGCTCGCTGAAGGGCCCACGTCCGCCCATGAGCAGGCGCCCCTGGGCATCGCGCCGGTAGTACAGCAGCAGGCGGCGCGAATCGGACGTGACCTCGCCGCCCGGCAGGATGCTGGCGCCCAGCGCCGGCGATAGTGGCCGGGTGGCGACGATGAAGCTGTTGGCGGCGATCACCGATTGTCGCAAGTGCGGCCATAGCTCATCGGTGTAGCCGTTGGTGGCCAGCACCACGCGCTCGGCGTCGATGTGTGCTCCCTGCGCACTGTGCAAGCGCCAGCCGCCCTGGCGGCGTTCCAGCTTCGCCACCCGTGTGCTGCCGTGGATGGCCACGCCCAGCCGCTGCGCCGCCTGCGCCAATCCCCGGCAATACTTGAGCGGATGCAGGCTGCCGGCCCGCGCATCCTTCCATCCCCCCACATAGGCGCCGGTACCGATGCGGCGCGCCACTTCGGCGCCATCCATCAATTCGGCCGGCGCGCCCTCGGCCATCCACTGGCGCGCACGTGATTCCAACGCGCGCATCACCTTATGCGAATGGGTGGGCTGGATCCAGCCGCCGCGTTGCGCATCACAATCGATGCCATGGCGGGCGATCAGGTCGAACACCGTGTCGGCCGCCGACCCGATGGCCGCGATCAGGGGGTCGGCCACGGCGCTGCCGAACATCACCCGCAGCTGATCGGGATCGTACTTGAGACCGGGGATGACCTGTCCGCCATTGCGACCGGAAGCCCCCCAGCCTGGCGCATGGGCATCCAGCACGCACACCGACACCCCTGCCTCGGCCAGGTGCAGGGCGGTGGATAGCCCGGTGTAGCCGGCGCCGACGATGGCCACGTCATAGCGCGCGCTGGCCTGCAGCGCTGGCGCCTCGGGCAATTCGCCACCGGTGGCGGCCCACAGTGAAAGCGGAAAAGCGGCGTTGGAATGCTGTGTCATGGGCAAGACCTCGCTCTCACTTGCCGATCACGCGGCGCAGGAAATCCTGGGTGCGCGCATGCTGCGGTTCGGACAGCACCTGCGCCGCCGCACCGGACTCGACGATGCTGCCGCTATGCAGGAAGCACACGCGGTCGGCCACCTCGCGGGCAAAGCCCATCTCATGCGTGACCACGATCATGGTCATGCCATCGGCGGCCAGCGTGCGCATCACTGCCAGTACCTCGCCCACCAGTTCGGGGTCCAGCGCCGAGGTCGGCTCGTCGAAGAGGATCGCTTCGGGTTGCATGGCCAGCGAGCGGGCAATCGCCACGCGCTGCTGCTGGCCGCCCGAAAGCTGGGCAGGATAGGCATCGCAGCGCGCCGCCAGCCCCACCTTGTCCAGCAGCGTCATGGCCTGTGCCCGTGCCTGTTCACGCGGCACACGGTTGACGAAGATCGGCCCCTCGGTCACGTTCTCCAGCACCGTGCGATGCGGGAACAGGTTGAAACGCTGGAACACCATCCCCACCCGCGTGCGCAGGCGGTGGATATCCGCGCCATCGCGATCCACGCGCTGGCCATCGATCAGGATATCGCCGCGCTCGTAGGACTCCAGCCCGTTGATACAACGCAGCACCGTCGACTTGCCCGAACCCGACGGGCCGATCAGGCAGACCACCTCGCCCTCGGCGACCGACAGCGAGACATCCTTGAGCACCTCGTGCTGGCCGAAGCACTTCGAAATACGCTTGACCTCGATCATCGCGCCCTCCCCTTGCTGTTGCGGATTTCCAGGCGACGGATCAGGAACACCAGCGGCAGCGACAGCAGCAGGTACAGCACCGCCACGGTGGTATAGACCGTCATGTTCTGGAAGGTGCTGGAGGCGATCATCTGGCCGGCACGGGTCATCTCCAGCACCGTGATGGTGGAGACCAGCGAGGAATCCTTCAGCATCATCACCAGCGTATTGCCATAGGGCGGCAAGGCGATGCGGAAGGCCTGCGGCAGGATCACGCGGCGCATGATCATCGGCCCGCGCATGCCGATCGACTGCGCCGCCTCGATCTGGCCCACGTCCACCGCCTCGATGCCGGCGCGGAAGTTCTCCGCCTGGTAGGCCGAATAGGCGATACCCAGGCCGATCACACCGGCCTGGAAGGCCGAGAGCTGGATGCCGATGTCGGGCAGCACGAAATAGATGTAGAACAGCTGCACGATGATGGGCAGCCCGCGGATGATGTTGACGATGGTGGCCCCGACCAGCGCCACCGGCTTCATGCGCGAGACTTTCATCAGGGCCAGCAGCAGTCCGATCACTGAACTGAGCAGAAAGGAATAGATCGTGACTTCGACAGTGACCAGCGCTCCCTTGAGGAGGATGGGCAGGAAGTCCAGCACGGTTTGCAGGAGCATGGGCGGTAGCGAACGATGACGATGGCAGCAGGCCGGCCGAACGCCGATGGAGCGGCGCCCGCCTTGCCCTGCAATGATGAAGACGAAGGTGAAGCTGAAGGTAAAGCTGACCCCGGGATCAGTTCAGCTTCCACTGCTCCACGATGCGCGCCAGCGTGCCATCGGCCTTGAGCTCGGCGATCGCCTTGTTGAGCCGTTCCATCAGCTTGGGATCACCCTTGCGGATGACCAGGCAGACATCCCCCATGAGGGTGGACTGGTATTCCTTGACCAGGCGCACCTGAGGATTGGCGCCCTGCGAAAGCTGGTAGGCCACGATGGGGCGGTCGCCGAAGCCGGCCTTGATACGGCCCAGGCCGACGTCGCGCATCATGTCGGCCACCGAATCGTAGGTCTTCACTTCCTTGAAGCCACCCTTCTTGTTCAGGGCATCCACGAAGACGGTGCCGACCTGGGCGCCGACGATCTCGCCCTTGAGGTCATCGAGGTTCTTGTAGCTCTTCGTATCCTGGGCATTGACGAACAGACCCTCGCCGTAGGAATACACCGGATCGCTGAAGTCGACGATCTGGGCGCGCGCCTCGGTCTTCAACATGGCTGCGGCGATGATGTCGATCTTGTTACCGGTCAGCGAAGGGATCAGCGCCGCGAAGGGCGTCTGCTGGATATTCACCGAGAAGCCGGCCTTGCTGCCCACCGCCGTGACGGTATCGACCATCATGCCCTGCAGCTTGTTGGTCTTGATATCGAGGAAGGTGAAGGGCACGCCCGTGGAAGTGGCACCCACGTTGTAGCTGGACTGGGCCATGGCGGGCGCGACAGCGAAGGTGGCGGCCAGGACGACGCCACCGACCAGGTGTTTGAACAGGCAATGGAACGGCTTCATACGACTCCCCTTTGGCGCGAGATCGCGACCAGGCGCGATCAGGATGGACGACTGGAGTCCGCGCGACGGTGCAAAAGAACCCTCGGCGGTGCGTGGACCTGCGTGAACTGCTGCGGCCCCTGACGGGACCGGATGCTGCAACACTGCAAACGCCCTCGCATCGGACTGCCCGGTATGGCCTCGATGCATGGCGCGAAGATCAATATGACGCGTTTAAATAAGTATATTTGGTTTATCAGTATCGTCAATAGATATTTATGTATCGATATTCGATACATAAAAAGCGAATTGGCGTAGAATCGGGCATTCCTTCCACCCACCACTCTCCAGGAGCGCGCATGAACGAGCCCGACGAGACCACATCGGACCTGTTGTTCAACCAATCGCTGGAAAAGGGCCTGGCCGTGCTGCGCGCCTTCAATGCCCAGCGCCGCACCATGACGCTGGGCGACGTGGCCAGCGCCACCGGCATCACCAAGAGCTCGGCGCAACGCATGGTGCACACGCTGGAAATGCTGGGCTATGTCTGCAAGCACCCCAAGACGCGGCGCTACCAGCTCACACCCAAGGTGATGGAAGTGGGCTACAACTACCTGGCCGCCGATATCCTGGTAGATGTGGCCAACCCCTTCCTCGCGGAGCTGGCCAACCTCACCGGCGAGACCGTCAACCTGACCGAGCCCTACGATGGCGAGATGGTCTACGTGGCGCGCTTCGTGGCCAGCAAGTTCATCCCCATCCACATGCCCATCGGCAGCCGCATCCCCATGTATTGCACGGCCTCGGGCCGCGCCTACCTGAGCGCGCTGGAGCCCGCCGAGGCCCAGGCCATCCTGGAATCCAGCGAGCGCGCAGTACATACGCCCCACACCCGCACCGACGTGGAAGAGATCATGCAGCTGCTGGCCGCCAGCCGCGAGCGCGGCTTTGCCAGCAACCGGGAGGAGCTGTTCCTGGGGGACATGACCATCGCCTCGCCGGTCTTCAACAGCGAGCGCACGCCGGTGGCGTCGGTCCATGTGGTGGCGCCCACCAGCCGCTGGAGCGTGGAAGACGCCGAGAAGAAACTGGGCCCGCTGGTGCTGGAATGTGCCCGTGCGATTTCCAATTCGGTACGCACGCTGGTGTGAGCCTTGTGACACAATTCCTCATCACATCGCTGACATCGCCCACATCAACCACCTGCCCAACGGAGAACCCATGGCCCACGTCACACTGCACAATGCCGCCGGCTACGCCCAGGACATCAAGGCGCGCATCCATCAACTGAAGTCCGACGAGCCCGAGAGCAACGGCGGTCAGGATACCGGCCCCGCGCCCTATGAATTGCTGCTGGCCGCGCTGGCCTCCTGCACCTCGCTGACACTGCGCATGTACGCCGACCGCAAGGGCTGGGACCTGGGCAGCATCGCCGTGGACGCCCACTTCGGCCGCGACGACAGCGGGCTGGAAACCATCACCCGCAAGATCAGCTTCGGCAACACCCTGAGCGCCGAGCAGCTGACCCGCCTGGCCGAGATCTGCGAAAAGACCCCGGTCACCAAGACCATCCGCCAGGGCACCGCGATTCAGACATCGATCGCGTAACCGGCCGCGCGCCAGGCATCGATGCCGCCGGTGAGCGGGCGCACCTTCTTGTAGCCGCGCGCCATCAGCTGGCGCGCCACCATGGCCGCCGAGGCCTCGTTGGGACAGGCGCAATAGACCACCACCTCATCCTCGATGGGGCCCTCGAAGACGAAGGTCTGGATCTCCTGGTTGGAGATCGTCACCGCGCCGGGAATGCGGCCATCCTGCTGCGACAGCGGCGAGCGCACATCGATGATGGTGGGCGCGTTGCCTTCTTCCAGCAGGGTATTCAATTCATCCACCGAGATGCGCGCCATCTCCAGCGACTTGCGGAAACGCCGGCGCTGCCACCACTTGTTGGCGATGAAGGCGGCCAGTGCCACGGCGATCATCATCATGCCGTAGTGCCCCAGTTGCGCCAGCACATTGAGCAGGTCATCCACGGCCGAGCTGAACAGCGAACCCAGGAAGATCCCCAGGCCCGCCCACAAGGCGCTGCCAGCCGCGTCCCACAGCAGGAAGCTGACCCGGCGCGTCCCCATGGTGCCAGACAGCGCACTGGCGATCGAGGCAAAGCCCGGAATGAACTTGGCCAGCAACAGCGAGCGTGCACCCCAGCGCAGGTAGATCGATTCGGTCTGGCGCACGCAGGAGTCGGGCGAGAGCGAGATGCGGCACAGCCGCGACATGATCTGGCGCCCGTAGCGACGGCCCGCCAGGTACCACACGTAATCGGCCACCAGCGCCGCACACACCGCCAGCACCAGCAGCAGCGCCGGAGAATAGCGCCCGCCCTGCGCCAGCGCGCCGGTGATGATCAGGGTGGGATAGGCCGGCACCGGCGCGCCCAGCTGCTCCACCAGCACGTTGACGAAGACGATGAGCAAACCATATTGCTCGATCAGGTGATACAGGGTTTCCATGGCCAGGCCGCCTTGATGTCTTGCCGCAGGGAATGCGGTCTCTGCTCCGCCGTGGTGGCGGGTTGCAGGCTGACATTATAGGTTTGGCGGAGCTGGCGCGCTTGGACAAAACCGGCCCGACAGGCGGGCCCAATAAAAAGCGCCCCGGCGCCCGTCACAGCACGGGCCCGCAGGGCGCGAACGAGGAAGACCTCGGAGAAAATCGTCTGGATCAGGCCGGCTGCTTGGCTACCTTGACCTCGCCGGCGGCCGGGCCGCCGCCATCCTGCACACTGGGACGGGTGCGCGCCAGGAACACCAGCACCGCCGCCAGCAGCGAGGCACCGGACAGGGCATACAGCCCGCCCTGGATGGAACCGGTCTTCTGCTCCAGGTAGCCGAAGGTGGCCGGTGCGAAGAAACCGCCCAGGTTGCCCAGCGAATTGATCAGCGCCAGCACGGCGGCAGCGATACGCGCATCGAGGTAGGCCTGGGGAATCGGCCAGAACAGCGAGGACGCCGCCTTGAAACCGATGCTGGCAAAGCACACCGCCACGAAGCCGATCACCGGACCCGAGAAGGCCGACACCGCCATGCCGATGGCCGAGATCACCAGCGTGGTGGCGACCCAGAACTGCGGCTTCTTGAAGCGTGCCGCCAGCACGGCGAAGAAGTACATCGCGGCAATGGCGACGATCCAGGGAATCGAGTTGAACAGGCCCACCTGGAAGTCATTGAAATGGCCCATCTTCTTGATGATGGTCGGCAGCCAGAAGGTGGCGCCATAGATGGTCAGCTGGATGGCGAAGTAGATAAAGCAGAACAGCACGATCTGCGGATCACGCAGCAGCGTCAGCGCCGACACGTGCGCCGGACGGCTGGCGGCGCGCTGCTCCTGCTCGGCCGCGATCACGCTGGCCAGCGCCTCGCGTTGCTCCGCCGAGAGCCACTTGGCCTCACGCGGGCTGGAGTCCAGCAGACGCCACACCACCACGCAGAACAGCATCGATGCGCCCCCTTCGATGAGGAACATCCACTGCCAGCCATGCAGGCCCGCACCTTCGATCATCAGCAAGGCGCCCGTCACCGGTCCCGACAGGATCGAGGCAATGGCCGAACCGGACAGGAAGATCGCCATTGCCCGGCCGCGCTCGTGGTTGGGCAGCCATTGCGTGAAGTAGTACACCACGCCCGGGAAGAAGCCGGCCTCGGTCACGCCTAGCAGGAAGCGCATGAAATAGAAGCTGGTCTCGTTATGCACGAAGGCCATGCAAGCCGCCACCAGGCCCCAGGTGAACATGATGCGGGTCAGCCAGGCGCGTGCGCCGAAGCGCTGCAGCAGCATGTTGGAGGGGACTTCGAAGATGGCATAGCCCACGAAGAACAGGCCCGCGCCCAGCCCGAAGGCCGCCGCGCCGATACCCAGGTCGGTGGCCAGGTGGCTGCGCACGAAACCGATGTTGACGCGGTCGATGTAATTGATGATGAACATCGCCACGAACAGCGGCAGGATGCGCCACTTGATCTTGCTCACTGCCGAGGTGAGCAGCAGGTCTGCCTTGGCAGATGCTTGGGAAGGATTCACGAGTTGTCTCCTCTTCAGGACTCGTACAACGGGTTGATGGAAAACCGTGCAATTGGAAAGGCCGGTAGACCGCGCTCTTTTTTTGAGCCGCAGATAACGGAATCTGCCTGCTCCTCTTCTGCCTTACCTGCCACACCGTCCGTTCGGACTGAGTAGGCCCTTGGGCCGTATCGAAGGCGCAGCGGGGGCGCCATTACCCAGGACGAGCGGAGGTCAACAGGTTTCAGTACCTTATGCGCCCCTTTAACGCACCAGGCAGGGCTTCTTGTTATCGAACTTCCAGCCGGGGATCAGGTACTGCATGGCCACCGCATCATCACGCGCACCCAGGCCCATGTTGCGGTAGGTCTGGTGTGCTGCCTCAAGCTGCGCCATGTCCAGCTCCACACCCAGCCCCGGCTTGGCCGGCACCTTGACCTTGCCGCCCACGATCTGCAGCGGTTCGCGGGTCAGGCGCTGGCCGTCCTGCCAGATCCAGTGGGTATCGATGGCGGTGATCTTGCCCGGCGCGGCTGCGGCCACGTGGGTGAACATCGCCAGCGAGATATCGAAGTGGTTGTTGGAGTGCGAACCCCAGGTCAGGCCCCAGTCCTTGCACATCTGCGCCACCCGCACCGAACCCTGCATGGTCCAGAAGTGTGGGTCGGCCAGCGGGATGTCGACCGACTGCAGCGAGATCGCATGACCCATCTGGCGCCAGTCGGTGGCCACCATGTTGGTCGCGGTCTGCAGGCCGGTGGCGCGGCGGAACTCGGCCATCACCTCGCGGCCCGAATAACCGTCCTCGGCGCCGCAGGGATCTTCGGCATAGGCCAGCACGTCATGCTGGTCGCGGCACAGGCGGATGGCATCCTTGAGCAGCCAGCCACCGTTGGGGTCCAGCGTGATGCGCGCCTGCGGGAAGCGCTCGGCCAGCGCGGTGACGGCGGCGATTTCTTCCTCGCCGCGCATGACGCCGCCCTTGAGCTTGAAGTCATTGAAGCCATAGCGGGCATAGGCTGCTTCCGCCAGGCGCACCACCGCTTCCGGGGTCAGTGCCGCCTCGTGACGCAGGCGCAGCCAGTCGTCGCCCTCACCCTGGGCCGACTGGTAAGGCAGATCGGTCTTGTTGCGGTCGCCCACGTAGAACAGGTAGCCCAGCATCTCCACCTCGTCACGCTGCTGACCCTCGCCCAGCAGCGCCGCCACCGGCACCTCCAGGAACTTGCCCAGCAAGTCCAGCAGCGCCGCTTCCAGCGCGGTGACGGCGTGGATGGCGATGCGCAGGTCGAAGGTCTGCAAGCCGCGACCGCCGACATCGCGATCGGCAAAGGCAGCGCGCGCCCGGTTCAGGATGCCTTGGTAGTTGCCGATGGACTGGTCCACCAGCAGCGTGCGCGCATCTTCCAGCGTCTGGCGGATGCCCTCGCCGCCCGGCACCTCGCCCACGCCGGTGTTGCCGGCGCTGTCGGTGAGGATGACGATGTTGCGCGTGAAGTAGGGGCCGTGGGCGCCCGACAGGTTCAGCAACATGCTGTCATGCCCTGCCACCGGAATCACGCGCACGTCGGTGATGCGGGGCGCGCCCTGGGCGAGGTTGGACGGGGATGCAACGGAGGATGCGGTGGCACTCATGGCTCTGCTCTCTTTCACGCCAGCGATGGCGGGTCTCGGGGTTGTCGGGGTGCGGGTGATTTCTGGGGAGGCCGCCAATGGCCGAAGCAGCCTCTCTCGCCAGCTCATTTGGTAGCGGTACCAAATTTCAACGAAATGCATGGTAGCGGTACCAAATTTTGATGTCAACCAGAATTTTTGTCTTGCATCAGAAGCAATAAAAAGGCAAAGGAAAGAAGCGGATCAGGCGCTTTCGCGCTGGATGATGGTGAAGCCCACATCGACGATGCGCTCGGCCACCTCGATGCCGGCAGCGCGGTCGATGATGAAGCGCGCCGCGCGCTGGCCGATGCCGGTACCATCGATGCGCACGGTAGTCAGCTTGGGCTGCAGGTCGCGCGAGAACTCCAGGTCACCGAAGCCCACCACCGCCAGCTGCCCGGGAATGCTGATGCCCCTGCTTTGCGCCTCGATCATCACGCCCAGCGCCAGCAGGTCGGAGCTGCAGAAGACAGCGTCGATATCGGGCTGACGCTGCAGCAGGTCGGCCAGGCCGTTGCGACCCTGGCCCAGCGTGGTCGGCGCCACCACGTGATGCATGGGGATGGGCGCATCGCCGGCATGCATGCCCAGCGCCTGCGCCTGCTGGGCGAAGGCATTCATGCGGCGCTGGCTGCGCTCGTCGCGCCCGCCCACCACCGCCACCTGGCGCCGGCCGATACCATGCAGGTAGCGCGCCACCTCGCGACCGATCTGCTCGTGCGAAAACCCGACCAGCATGTCGATGGGCGTAGGCGTCAGATCCCAGGTCTCGACCACCGGGATGCCGCTGGCCAGCAGACGCTTCCTGGCCTCGGCCGAGCGCATGATGCCGGTCAGCACCACGCCATCGGGACGACGGCCGATGATGGCTTCGAGCAGCGCATCCTCACGCGAATTCTCATAGCCGGTCTGGCCCAGCATCACTTGGTAACCGGCAGCGGCCAGGGTCTCGGTGAGGGTATGGACGATTTCCTGGAACACCGGCCCGATCACGGTCGGCACCACCACCGCCACCAGCCGGCTCTTGTTGGAAGCCAGGCCACCGGCCAGCAGGTTGGGCACGTAACCGGTCTTCTCCACCGCCTCGCGCACCTTCTGCAAGACCTTGGGCGACACCGCCGAGGGCGTATTCAAGGCACGCGACGCGGTGATCGGCGCCACGCCGGCCAGTTGCGCCACATCGCGCAGGGTGATGCCACCGGCACTCTTGCGACTGCCGCGACGACGTGGTTCGGCAGCCTCCCCATCGCACTCGCTGCGCTGGGGATCGGGAAGGAAATCGGGGGATGTGGTGCGTTTCTCGGACATGCGCGCATTCTAGCATCGGGGTTGGTAGCGTTATCAGCAAAAACGCCTCCACCTGACAGCGAAGCGGGCTCCTCCTCAGCGCGCCAGACGCAGTTCTTCCACCAGCGTATCCACCAGCTGCGCCGCCGGCATGGGCCGTCCCATGGCCACGCCCTGCCCCGCCCACAAGGACATGAACTCGGACCGTCCAGCCCGTGTGGCCGCCTGGCGCAATTCGGTGGTCAGCGCGTTCTGCACCGGATAGGCCGGCAGCACCTGCTCATAGGGGCGCATGTGCTCCATGAATTCATTGACGATGCCACGGGCCCAACGACCACTGAAGCTCCTGGTCAGGCGCGTGCCGTCGTCATGGGCAGCGGCCAGCGCCGCGCGCCAGGCCGGCGCGATACCCGACTCGGGACAGCAAAGAAAAGCCGTGCCCATCTGCGCCGCCTGCGCTCCCAGCAACATTGCGGCCGCAATGCCACGACCGCTCATCAGGCCGCCGGCCGCGATCACCGGCACCTTGACCGCATGCGTCACCTGCGGCACCAGCGCCATGAGGCCGATACAGGATTGCTCGAAATCCCCCAGGAAGGTCGCGCGATGTCCACCCGCCTCGGCGCCGAGGGCGCAGATGAAATCGGCGCCAGCCTCCTCCCAGGCACGCGCCTCGGCCACGGTGGTGGCCGTGCCGATGACCTGGATATCCTTCTTGCGGAATTGCCGCACCACCTGTGCATCGAGCAGTCCGAAGGTAAAGCTGGCCACCGGAGGTGCTGCCTCCAGCAAGGCCGCGATCTGGTCCCGGCAGTTTTCGGAGAAGCGCAGCGGTGTCTGTGCCGGTGGCAGACCCAGTTCCTCGCGTATCGGCTGCAGCAAGGCCTGCGCCTGCTCCAGCGCGGGCGGCGTCTGCAGCTCCGGCAGCAGGAACAGGTTCATGTTGAAGGGCTTGTCGGTCAACCCGCGCAGTTGGGCGGCTGTCTCCAGAATGGCCGAGGGTGCCAGCAAGGCCGCCGCACACGAACCCAGGCCACCGGCATTGCTCACGGCCGCCGCCAGCGCCGGCGGCGAAGCGCCATTCATCGGCCCCTGCACGATGGGATGGGCGATCCCCACGGCGGACTGGAACTGGGTTGTCTGCATCGTCGCTCCTTCATTGAGAAACCGGGTGGGACAGATTCTAACCAATGGCAGGGCATGGGGCGTCAGGAGTGCGCAGGTCAGGATTTGTCACCGATGTAAAGTCAGCTTTGCTAACAAATTTCTCGCTACAGTCGATGCCATCGAGGCAGGCCGACGATGCGATTGCCTGCCTCGTCGAAGCTGCAGTGCGTTCCCTCCATCAACGACTGCAAGCACGCCATGCCTACCATGAAGACCGCCGGCACCGCCTGCATCACTACCCTGTACGTGGGCGCTACTCTGCCCGTGCAGGGTGCGCGCACTATCATGACCGGCAATTTCAAATCGGGAATCGTCTATGCGACGGGGCCCCTGTCGCTGGCCCTGTTCAGCCCTGGATACAAGGATTATGCCAAGGGCTCCTTCGGCGGCGGTAAAGTGCCCAGGATCACCGCCCTGGCGTATCGCTGGACGCCCTACGCCAACGGTCGACTCATCGAGAATATGGAGGTGTGCTTTCGCTCCTGGCGGCAAGTCATTTTCAGCAAGTGCGTAGACGTCACCGACAGGAGATCCGATGTCATCAAGGATTTCAATCAGGTCGACTTCAAATACGGATATCCTCCGATATTTTCCGCCAGGACGGCACTGAATGTCGATTTGCCAGCTCCGACAGGGCCTTCGACGAGATGCAGTTGATTCATTTCGTGAGTTTTCATTGACGGGATACGCCTTGTATGCGGACAGTTGGATATCTGGAATTGGCGGTGGTTTCAACCGATTACAGCTACCCGCAACAGCTTACCGCTCTAGACAAGAGGAATAAGCGACTGTGGATCAGGGATGGTAACGTCCGCACCACTTAGAGAGTAAAACTCAAGTTGGGACAAAACACCTGCTTTCCGAAACAGTGCTATGCCGACGACATTTCGTTTCGAATCAGTACCCTGGAAAGAGAGCAGTTCTTGCTCTTGATCACCTTTCAGGTGCGCCTGAAAGAAGATCGTCGGGCAGTTTCCGCAACCGCAACGACCGACGACAAGTAGTCTCGGCAACTGCTGTTTAAAACTTTCACTTAGAGACTGTTGCAAAATTAAATTTCGGGGCTGTTAACTTCCCCGACTTGATGTTAACTTCCTGTCTTGTTTTTCCTGACGGGATGCGATGCCTAAAGAACTTGTCGACGATGAATTGTGGTCACTCATCGAACCACTTCTGCCCGTGCGAAAGCCTCGTAATCGCCAGTATGCAGGTCGCAAGCCAATACCCGACCGTGCGGTGCTCACTGGCATAGTGTTCGTTTTGCGCTCGGGTATCGCGTGGAACTTACTACCCCAGGAAATGGGTTGCGGCTCGGGCACAGCCTGTTGGCGACGACTTGACGCTTGGCAGAAAGCGGGCGTGTGGCAACGCATACACGAGACGCTCCTGGCGGAACTACGTCGACGTGGTGAAGTAGATTTGACGCGTGCTCTCGTCGATAGCTCGTCGATTCGGGCCATGCTGGCGGAAAAAAACAGGCCCGAATCCCACGGACCGGCGCAAGCTTGGCAGCAAGCATCATCTCATCGTCGACGCGCAAGGCATCCCGCTCGCGGTCATCCTGACCGGCGCGAATCGCCACGACATTACCCAGCTCGACCCACTTGTCGAGGCCATTCCACCTATACGAGGAAAGCGCGGACGCCCTCTGCACAAACCGAAAATCGTTCAAGGTGACCGAGGCTACAGTTCTGAGCAACACCGTCAGCGCCTGCGAGCACGTGGCATCAAGCCGATGCTCGCAAAAATCGGCGCGCACCATGGCAGCGGGCTTGGTAAAACCCGTTGGCCGGTCGAACGCTCGATTGCTTGGCTGCACTCGTTTCGGCGCCTGAAGATTCGTTACGAACGCTATGCTCATATCCACGAAGCCTTCCTGTCATTGGCTTGCGCCTTGATTTGCTGGACACGGTTAAAACAACTTTTAAAATAATTTCGCAACAGCCTCTTAGTCCATTTACTAACCGTTCCGTGATCGCATATTCATCGCTGGTCAGCGACCGCGGCTCTATACCTAGAAAGTATGGAAAATCGGTAACCATGTTGTGTTAGCGTGCTTTTATTCGTACTGACATGTGAGCTTCATGAGACCAACCTTGTCTGCCGCTGGCCGGGAGTAGAGCACAAAATCGGCGCTCCAAGAGCACCCCAAACCGCTCATCGGGTTGAGGCTTATTGCCGGCGCATCTCCTTACCTGAAGGATCCGTTTCCAGAACGGATTCATGCAATCCGCCCACCCGTGGGCCAAAGGGCACATCGTCTTCGTCGGTCTGAAACAAGCCCCAGCTGATCTCGCCGATCCCTGCCGGAATAGTCACCGGTCCGTCCAAGAGATAGCAAATTGAGAACAGCACCTGCGCCTGTAAGCAACGAGCCATATGGGTTAAGTCGCTGTCGGCTACGCCTTTTTCCCGGCAGGTGCGCAGAATCGCACCCAAGCCGGCATAGGGTGCATCGGGGTCTTTGCCGCTACTTTCTATCGTACGATCAACCCAAGCACTGTCATCATCCCAAACAATATCCTCCCACGCATTGCGCAGAAAAAGCAGACGCAGTAACTGAGGAATGCCTTCATTTTCTTCTGAGTGAGCCCAGCTCTCAGGATCGCGTGCACCTAAAGTCTTGAAGGCGTCAATCAATTCTTTTCCGGAACGAGGCATTGTGGTTCCTTTGGCGTATAAGGTTTGGCCTTGCCCGCGGGCGCGGGCAATGTGGAGATGGGGACGCTACGCAATGTCGATGACGATCTGATCACGTACGACGTCCGCCGCTAATGACGAACGAGCAAAAAGCTATTTTCCAAAGCGATATTTACCGTTTTAATTTGTTCCATACATCAGAGACCGAGGAGTTTAGAAAAATCAATTCGCAAGTCTTTGGCGGGTAGCGAAGGCCATGCAGCAACAATCTCAACATTGCCGAGGACGTGACGTTTGAGCATTGGCCAACCGCGGTTTCCTTCGGAAAATTATGAGCTAGCTGATGGTGAAGAAAACGCTGAACACGAGGAGAATAAGCCAGGCAAAAGTACCATGCCAAGGCGGTTGATGGCAATCCTGCCGGACTTTCCCTGACTACGCATATTCAAGTTAACGTCTCCTTCCGCCGATGACGGAGTTCACTCTATCATCAGAATCGCTGGCACCGCCTGCTTTAGTAGCTCCACCAGTTCTGCATCCATATATTTATAATCATCTGGGATATCAAGAACGTGGATAGGCTTGAAATCCAGAACTCGCGTGTATTCTGCTTTCAGTCTCGACCTGTGTTTTTCTTCCATCACAAAAATTACGTCAGCCCACCGAATGTCGTTTTCAGAAACGTGGTGCCGGGCGTTTTGACTTGTTCCTCCAGAGCGCACATTCAATTTCGAATGAGTGCGCCAGATGGTTTCCGCCGTTGGACTTCGCCATTGATTTCTGCTGCAAACGAAAAGGACATTTATTCGTTCATCGATCTCGGAAACAGATCTTTTCCTTAGCTCGGCTTCCGAAATTCTCGGATACTCAATACCAAGTTGCTTTGCGCGTGCGATCTTAGTCGACCTGATATACAAATCCTTCCAGTTCTTTTCTCGTTTTTCTTTATTTTTCATTTTTGCTGTTGTTCCGCAATTTAATATTTTGACGATAGCTGCTGGCCTTTAATGGAGCGCTCATATGTCTCCATGGCTCATATAATTTTCTAGTTGATACAGAGGTGCATCAAGCACATGAATACGAAGTGAAAATCCTTCGACCATGACTTGCCGGCAAAACTTCATTCGAGCAGATCGTTGGATTAAGCCGAGTTCCAATACAACATCTCGCCTTGAATCCAGTATCTTTTGGCTGTGATTCAAGATCATGTCTAACAAGCGCTCCTTACGCTGGACATACCATGGGACGAAATCACCTTCGGGACGATCCGGACAAAAGAGCTTGGCGAACCATCCGTCGAGCGCAATATGTATACCCCCGATGTTTTCTACCAGGACGGCACTGGATGTGCATTTGCCAGCACCAACTGAGCCTGCAACGGGACGCACTTGATCCATTGCGTAATTTTTCAGTAACAGGATAAAAGGGCGGTTTCCACCAGTGAATGCAAGATACCAAGGCTATGCGAATAGCAGGACTGTTGCAACACGACGCAGGGCCAGAACCATCAGAACCATCTATACCGACAGTCAAAAGACACTGATTTGGGATCGTTGGGGGATGGGGGATACCCTCCAGCAGATCGCACAACTGTTTGATCGCGATCACTCTTATAGCTCCAACATCCTGCCCGTCAGCGACGGAATCAGCCCACCGGAATCCCATCGCATTGGATGACTGCACCGCGCAAGGTCACGTGGTGGCGGCAGGATTGGATGAAGGCAGGGTCTTGCGCCCTCCCGCTAGCGAACCCTGAATGAACAATGAAGGGCGATTCTTGATCCGGGATCAATAATGATTTGCCCTGCCGCTGCTTCATGCAAACGCGGATGTAGCCGATACTGGCCTGCCCTGCCTGTCCCGGACAGGCAATGACGTCAAGCACAAGCTTGCTCCCCGATACCGTACAAAGGACTGCATGAATACATCCTCCCTCCCCGCCTTCGGCCTGGGCAGCTTCCGCCTGCAAGGCCAGCAGGTCATCGATTCGGTCCGCATGGGCCTGGAACTGGGTTACCGCCATATCGACACGGCACAGATCTACGGCAACGAAGCCGAGGTCGGTCAGGCCATCGCCGAGGGCGATGTCGCACGCGATTCACTCTTCGTCACCACCAAGATCTGGACCGAGAACCTGGCCGGCGACCGTCTCATCCCCAGCCTCAAGGACAGCCTGCACAAGCTGCGCCTGCCGCAGGTCGATCTGACATTGATCCACTGGCCCTCGCCGGACGATGCCGTCCCCCTGAACGAGACCATGCAGGCGCTGGCCGAAGCCAAGGCACTGGGCCTGACGCGCCTGACTGGCATCTCCAATTTCACCGTGGCGCATATGGAACAGGCCATCGCCGCCGTGGGCGCCGCCGAGATCGCCACCAACCAGGTCGAGATCCATCCCTTCCTGCAGAACCGCAAAGTGGTCGAATTTGCCCGCGCCCATGGCATCCACCTGACCGCCTACATGCCACTGGCCTACGGCCGGGTCATGCAGGATGCCACCCTGCAGCAGATCGCCGCCCGCCATGGCGTCACGCCGGCCCAGATAGCGCTGGCCTGGTCGCTGCAGCAAGGCTTTGCGGTGATCCCCTCTTCCACCAGGCGCGACAACCTGGCAGCTAACTTGGAGGCGGTGAAGATCAGGCTGTCGGACGAGGACATGAGCGCCATCGCCCGGCTCGATCGTGGCGAGCGCCTGGCCAATCCGGGCTTTGCGCCGCAGTGGGATTGAGCGGTTTTTAAATAATATAAAAAAACAATGCCGTCCATCGTTTCAGGTGGACGGCATGCAGGTCTGGGTCAGCCAGGACTTACTGAGCCTTCTTCACACCCTGGCTCTGCAACTGCAGGTTCAGCTTGTCGATGGCACTGGCCAGCGGGATGAAGAAGTTCATCCCGGCCAGGCCCTTGGCGCCCAGGCCGGCCACCGTGATGCCGACCACCTGGCCCGACTTGTCCAGCAAGGGGCCGCCACTGCTGCCGGGCAGGATCGCTACGTCGCTCTGCAGGAATTCCTGGTCCTTGAGCACACGCACGCCGCTGAGGATGCCGCGCGTGAGCGTGGTATTGAAGGTGTCGCCCAGGGGTGAGCCCAGCGCATAGACGTCTTCGCCGATACCCGGCTCGTCCACCCTCAGCGGCATCGGCCGCACACCCGGCGCCTCGGTCTTGAGCAGGGCCACGTCACGCGTGGGATCGACCCGCAGCACCTCGGCCACCAGCTCGCGCCCGGTGGGCATGCGTACCTTGACCACCTTGGCCTCGCCGACCACATGATGGTTGGTCAGCAGCCAGCCCGAGCTGCCGATATAGAAGCCGGTGCCCGAACCACCGTTGGCCAGCACCGTCACCACGGCGGCGCGCAGCTCGGTGATGGACTTGGCGATCTCGCTTCCCGCACGCTCGGAGACACGGTTGTCGATGCTCACCGGCGTGCCGGGCGGGGCACTCAAGGACGGGCCGGCCGGCGTGGCCTGGTTGGCAGCGGCGGCAGCGCTGTCATAGGGCGTCTGGATGGCCAGCGCGAAATTGGGATCCGAGAGCAGGTTGCGCGCCGCTGCCGCGAAGGCTTCCACCGGAATCAGCGAGATCGGGCCATCCATGCTCTTGTCGCGAACCTTGGCCAAGCCCTCGGTGGTGGTCTTGAAGATCACCTTCTTCTGGTCCGGCGCAAAGACCTGCCACTCCAGCTTGACATAGGCATCCCCGCTCCATGAGGTATTGCCCTTGAGGCAGAGATTGGTCAGCACCTGCGAAATCACCACGCCGATCTGCAGGTTGGTATCGACCGGCTTGGGCGCCTCCTTGACGTTCTCGTCAGCCTTTTCCACGAACAGCGGCGTCGACTTCGGCACCGGAATCGGATAGCCGTACTTCTGCAATTCGCCACGGAAGCGCGCAAACATCACCTGGGTCGGCAGCAGCAGTTCTGCGGTCTTGGCATTCCACTGGATATCGCCCTTGCGCGAACAGAACAGGCCTGACTGCATCTCGCCGATGGGATTGTTGCCCGCCTCGAAATGGCGCTGCCACTTGGCCACGTAGGATGGCCGCCCCGCCGCTCCCGCCGGGAAGGCCAGCGCCTCCTTCTGCTCGACCTGAGGCAGCGTCGCTTCGTTGGCGTGGACCTGGACGGGCAAGGCCATGGCCAACATCACGGGCAGGCAAGCCAGGGCAGGGTTGTGGAAGAGGGTTCTGACGCACGCCAGGAAGCGATATTTGTTGGATTTCTTCTTCATGTGCAAACGGATGGAAGGATGACAAACCCGGCGTGGCAAACCACCGCCACTGGCCGACTCGGAGGGTCCGCCCTGCTGCACGAACCGCGCCGCCTGCCCTTGCTGGGAGGCCGGCAGCGTGGATGCGCCGGCCACCTGGCGAGGGTGGGAAATGATTCTCTCATGACTGCGCGGGAATTGGCGCGGCCAAGATGGCCGAGCGGCGATTTCTTTGCATGCGTGCGGCATCCTTGCGGAGGCATCCCTGATATTTGTCAGAGATCCGTCAGCTTTCTTGTGATCGCGGCCACAAGCGATTTGCGTATATGGATCGGCGGATTTCTTCGTTGCCAGCCCCCGGGGCGGGGCTTACCGTGACACACCCGTTTCCATCCTTCCGCTTCCGACGCCATGACCTCGACCCCGCTTGCCATCGTTGCTTCCCTCTCGCCCACCCCGGCCGATACCGGCAGCCGCCGCGCTGCTGCCGTTGCGCACTTCATCGCCAGCGCGCGCCAGCTGTTGCCCGATCCGGCCCAGCCCACAAGCGCGCAATTGCAGGCGGTGGCGCGCCAGCTTGAAGTGCTGGCCCAACAGCGCGAACTGTTTCCCGAAAAGGATTTCGCCGTCGATGCCGACCATCCGGCCGTGGTCTATCGTCTCAGCGAACAGGCCGACGGCAGCTATGCCCTCTACCTGTCGGCCGGCCTGCCGGGCAAGGCGGTGCTGCCGCACGACCACACCACCTGGGCCATGATCAGCGGCGTGCAGGGGATAGAACGCAACATCTTCTATCGTCGCGACAAGACCAGCGATCCGGCGCGCGACACCTTGACGCCCGAGCGTACCGTCGATGTGGTGGCGGGCAACTCGGTGATCCTCGGTCCCGACGATGTGCACACCATCGAGCTGGTGGGCGAGCAGACCGGCTTGCATCTGCACTTCTATGGACGCGGGCTGGACCGCATGCCCGAGCGCGTGGTCTTCGAAACCCGCAACGGCGGCAGCTATCGCACCTTCAGCGCACCGGCCGGCATCCGCCATGCCCGTATCTCGGCTACCGAACTCAAGGCCGCACTGGCCGACGGCGATGAGATCGCGCTGCTCGACGTGCGCGATGCCGGTGTCTTCGCGCGCCGTCACATCCTCTTCGCCGCCTCGGCGCCGTTGTGGCGCCTGCCGCTGGAGATCGACCGCCTGGTGCCACGCCGCCAGACCCGCGTGGTCGTCACCGATGGCGATGAATCGGTGGCCCATGCCGCCGCCCACCAGCTGGTGCGCCTGGGCTGGACCAATGTCGCTGTCCTGGCCGGAGGCACCGAGGCCTGGGCCGCCGCCGGCCTGGAAATCTTCAGCGGCACCAATGTACCGAGCAAGGCCTTTGGCGAAGTCATCGAACACGAGAAGCACACGCCCTGGATCACCTCCGAGGAACTGGAACGTTCGGTCCAGGCCGGCGAGAAGGTGGTGGTGGTCGACAGCCGCACACCCGAGGAATTCGCCGCCTTCAGCCTGCCGTTTGCCCATAGCGTGCCCGGGGCCGAGCTGGTCTATCGCATCGGCGAGCTGGCCCCCGATCCCGAGACGCTGGTGGTGGTCAATTGCGCCGGGCGCACTCGCAGCATCGTCGGCGCCCAGACCCTGATCGATGCCGGCATTCGCAATCGTGTGGTCTCGCTGCGCAACGGCACCATGGACTGGTTGCTGACCGGGCGCGAACTGGCGCACGGCCGCCATACCCCGCTGCCCGAACCGTCTGCAGAGAACCTGGCCGCCGCACGCCAGCGCGCCACCGCCGTAGCCGAGCGTGCCGGCGTGCGTCGCATCGATGCCGCCACCCTGCAACGCTGGCAGGAGGATGCCGAGAAACGACAGGAACGCACCCTGTATCGCTTCGACGTGCGCACCCGCGAGGAATACGAAGCCGGCCATCTGGAAGGCTGGCGCTGGGCACCCGGTGGTCAGCTGGTGCAAGCTACCGACGAATATGCCGCCACGCGCGGTGCGCGCATCGTGCTGGCCGACTGGGATGGCGTGCGCGCTCTCACCACCGGCGCCTGGCTGGCGCAACTGGGCTGGGATGTCTCGGTCTACACCCCGCCTGCGCATGGCCCGCTGGCCACTCGCGTCACGGGCGCGGAGCCGGTGCGCGTGCTGGCCCCCAATCCCCCCGCGCCACAGGTCGCCGCAACGCAGGCGGCCAAGTGGGTCAGCGCAGGGCAGGCCGTGGTGATCGACATCGACAATCGCGCCGTCTATGAAAAGGGCCACATCGCCGGCGCCGCCTTCGTGGCACCCGGCAGCCTGGTGCAATACATCGCAGCCTTGCCCGCCGGCCAGACGGTGTTGCTGGCCTCGGCCGATGGCGTGCTGGCGCACAGCATTGCCTCGGCCCTGGACACGGCACAGCGCGCCGGCCATGAGGTGGCATCGATACTGGGCGGCACCCAGGCATGGCGACGCGCCAGCCTACCCATCGCCCAGGGCAGCGAGGGTGTGGTCACCGGTGAGGATGACCACAGCTACAGTCCCTACCTGTACCGCGACCTGGCCTTGCGCAATGCCGGCTTCGTCGACTACCTGGAGTGGGAACTGGGCCTGGTGGCGCAGCTGGAACGCGAAGGCCATACCGGTATCACACTGATCGACTGATGTACCTGCCGGCCCTCGCTCAGGCGGCAGGGCCGGCATCACAAAGCGCATTAGCAAACGCAAAAAGCTTCGTTGCAGGGACTCCGGCGGCGGGAGCAAGATGGATGGCTCTTTTTCACGGCTCCTGTACAGATACCTCCCATGCGCTTGCCCTCATTTTCCCGTACCGCGCCCCTGTTGGCCCTCCTGCTCACCACCCTGGCCTGTCACAGTGCCCAGGCCGACACCACGCTCGACAAGATCCGGCAGCGCGGCAAGCTGTCGGTGGGCATCGACGGCGTGAGCCCACCCTTCGGCGTGATGGACCCGGCTACCGGCAAGACCGGCGGCTACCAGGCCGAACTGGCCGGCGACCTGGCACGGCGCCTGGGCGTGACGCTGGAAACCGTCTCCGTCACCGCCTCCACCCGCGTGCAATTCCTGCAGACCGGCAAGGTCGACCTGCTGGTGGCCAACATCCAATGGACCCGCGAACGCAATGACACCCTGGCCTTCGCCCCGACGCCCTACGACCTCATCGGTGGTGGCGCGCTGGTAGCCAAGTCCAGCGGCATCAAGCGCTGGGAAGACCTGCGTGGCAAGGTCGCCTGCGTCTCCCAGGGCAGCAACTACGCCAAGCCGCTGGCCGAGAGCTATGGCGCGGTGGTCAAGGGCTTGCGCGGCATCCCCGAATCCCTGCTGGCGCTCAAGGGCGGCACCTGCGACGCCTCGGTGCATGTCTATCCGGTGCTCTACAACACCCTGCATGGTGACGGCAGCGAACAGTGGAAGGACTACACCCTGGGCACGCAGGACCAGTTGATCCCCTCCCCCACCGTAGTCTGGATGCGCAAGGGTGAAAGCGATACCCAGGCCTTCGTCGACCAGGCCATCCAGGATTGGCACCGCTCCGGCTTCCTGCTCAAGCAGGCGCGCAAGTGGGGAGTGCCCGACCAGTGGATCGCCAGCCGCCATGATCTCGCCCTGAAGGGGAAGTTCGACCGCGCGCCATTTGATTTCGAGGTCTACAAGAGCGCCCAGCAAGAGACCGCCGCCAAGGTGGCCCGGCAGTAAGCCAGGCACGCCGACCGACCACCTGATGCCCCCCCAAGAAAGGCCCCTTTTGATGAGCAACAATACCCCCGCCTTCCCGCTGTCGCAGCGCGTGCGCCGCGTCAAGCTCTCGCCCAATGCCGCTGCGGCGGCACGTGCCGCCGCACTGATTGCCGAGGGCCGTGACGTGATTTCCCTGACCACCGGCGAGCCCGACTTCGACACCCCGGAGTTCATCAAGCAGGCGGCCAACGCCGCCATGGCGCGCGGCGAGACCAAGTACACGCCCACGCCCGGCACGCTGGCGCTGCGCCGTGCCATCGGCGCCAAGTACCAACGCGAATATGCATTGGACTATGGCGTGGCCGATATCCTGGTCAGCGCCGGTGGCAAGCAGGTGATCTACAGCGCCTTCGCCGCCACCCTGGATGCGGGTGACGAGGTCATCATCCCGACTCCCTATTGGCCGTCCTTCCCGGACATGGTGCTGGTCAACGATGGCGTGCCGGTGTTCATCCCCTGCGGTATCGAGAGCGGCTACAAGCTCAGCGCCCAGGCGCTGGAAGAGGCCATCACCCCACGCACGCGCTGGCTGGTGCTCAATACGCCGGGCAATCCGTCCGGCGCCGTCTACGACCGCGATGAACTGGCCGCGCTGGCCGAGGTGCTGCGCCGCCATCCGCAGGTGCTGGTGTTGCTGGACGAACTCTACGAACACATCTGGTTCACGCCCGAGGCGCCGGCGCACTGGCTGCACGTGGCGCCGGACCTGAAGTCACGCAGCCTGCTGGTAGGCGGCGCCTCGAAGACCTATGCCATGACCGGCTGGCGCATCGGCTGGGGCGCCGGCCCCAAGGCGCTGGTGCAGGCGATGGTGGTGATCCAGTCACAGGTCTCGTCGGGGCCCAATGCGATTGCCCAGGCCGCCACGCTGGCCGCGCTGGAGTCACCCGACCAGAGCTTCGCGGTCATCGCCCGTGAGGCCTATGCGCGCCGCGCCAGGCTGGTGGAAGACGCCGTCGCCGACATCCCCGGTCTGGCGCTGCGGCGCATCGATGGCTCCTTCTTTGCCTTCGTGCATTGCGGTGGGCTGATCGGCCAGGTGCGCCCGGATGGCGCCGTCATCGCCAACGACCAGGACGCCGTGCAGTGGCTGCTGGAGTCGGAGGGGCTGGCGGTGGTGGATGGTGCCGCGTTCGGGCTGTCGCCCTATCTGCGCCTGTCCACGGCGGCCGCCGACGAGGTCCTGCTGGATGCGGTGGGACGGCTGGCGCGCGCAGTGGCAGCGCTACGCCAGCCGGAGAAGGCGGCCGCCTAGGTCGTCAGGCCGCTGCGGTCTGGGCGCTGCCGGGATTGCCCTGGTTGCCCTTGATGCGCAACACCAGCACCGCACCCACCAGACAGGCCACGCCCATCATGATCGACGAAGCCGTGTAGTTGCCCAGGGTGGCGCGCATATAGCCTGCCACCGTGGTGGCCGTGGCCGCGCCCAACTGGTGGCCGGCAACGATCCAGCCAAATACCACCGGTGCAGCCAGGCGGCCGAAGACGTCATTGGCCAGGCGCACGGTGGGCGGCACGGTGGCGATCCAGTCCAGGCCATAGAAGAGCGCGAAAAGCGTCAGGCCGTAGTATTGCAGGCCGAAAGCATACGGCAGGAAGATCAGCGCCAGGCCGCGCAGGCCGTAGTACCAGAACAGCAAAACACGCGGGTTGTAGCGGTCCGACAGCCAGCCCGAGAGCGTCGTGCCGACCAGGTCCAGCATGCCCATGGCCGCCAGGATGGATGCACTGCTCACCTCGTTGATGCCATAGTCATTGCACATGGCGATGAACTGGGTACCGATGTAGCCATTGGTGGAGAGGCCGCAGACGAAGAAGCTCATGAACAGCAGCCAGAAGTCCGGCATACGCACCGAGGTGCGCAGCGCGCCCAGGGCAATGGCCAACGGATTGCGACGGGACAGGCCTTCATCCTTGGTATCACTGGTCTGGCCCACCATCTTCAGGCCGACCGCGCCCGGGCCTTCCGGCAGCAGCAGCCACACCAGCGGAATGGCCAGCAAGGCCACCGCCGACACCAGGAACGCCACCGAGCGCCAGCCATAGTTGCCGACCATGGACGCCATCAACGGCAGGAACACCATCTGGCCGGTGGCCGCGCTGGCGGTCAGCAAACCCATGGCCAGGCCGCGCCGGGTCTCGAACCAGCGGCTGACGATGGTCGCGCCCAGCGTATTGGCGGCCACGCCGGTGCCGGCACCCACCAGCAAACCCCAGGACAGCAGCATGTGCCAGGGCATGTGCATGAGCGTGGACAAGGCCGTGCCGCTGGCCAGCAGCACCAGTGCTCCCAGCACCACGCGACGGATGCCGAAGCGCTGCATGGCGGCGGCCGAGAACGGGCCGATCAAGCCATAGAGGGCGATGTTGACCGAGATCACCACCGAGATGGTGGAACGGTTCCAGCCGAATTCCTGCTCCAGCGGCAGGATCATCACCGACGGCGTGGCACGGATGCCGGCGGAACACAACAGCACGAGGAAGATCACGCCCACCACGACCCAGGCATAGTGGAATCGTGGCGCGACGGCGTTGGCGAGTGATTGGGTAAGCTTGTTCATTGCGATCCTGGTGGAGGGGATGACGCTGGGTGGAGGTTGGAAAAACTGCTGAAAAGGGGGCGCTGGTTCAGAGATCCTGAAGGCGGGCATAGGCGTCTTCGATGACATCCATGATCTCGCGCGATAGCTTGGGGCCGAGTTGCCGGTCGATCTCGTCCTGGGCGCGGCGCCAGTTGGGGCGCGCCTCTTCCAGCTTGATCCGGCCGGCGGCGGTCAGTTGCAAGGCGAAGGAGCGCTTGTCCAGCAAGGCCTCCTCGGGCAGGTCGACCGTCTCGACCCAGCCTGCCGCCATCAGCGGCTTCAGGGCCCGGCTCAGGGTGCTGCGGTCCATGCCCATGTCGGCAGCCAGCAGGATGTTGGCGATGGGCCCCAGGCGACCGATACGGCTGATCAGCGAATACTGCGTGATGGTCAGTTCATTGGGCTGCAGGTGATGATCGTAAAGCAAGGTCATCGTGCGCGTGAGGCGTCGCAATGGGGTACAGGTGCAAACTTCCTTGCTCATGGGCATCTCGGATTCAGGGGAACGGGGCGGCCGATTGGAAGGAACCGGGCTGCCACAAACACTGCATATACATCTATGCATATGCATCGATTTGTATGCATCATAGGTAGAGCGCATCGCGAAGTCAAGCACCGTTGCTCAGTGGTGTGGTGTCGGGAACCGCAAGTCGGATAGCAACCTGACCTGCCCCCCCCCCCCCCGCCCTCCCCCACACACGCAAGTTGAAGTGTCTGGACTAGGACCTGTCAAGCCGACGTCCTGGCCCAGGCCACGAAGATCTCCCCGGCCTCCCTCAGCACCGCTTCGCGACTGGGCATATCCAGCGCCGGCGCATCGTAATAGGCAGCCACAAACAGCGGATTGCGCCGGGGCGGACGCACGATAGCGTAGTCGTTGGTCTGCCGATCCACACTGGTACCGGGCCGGTCGCCGGCCTGCCAGTCTGCCGGCAAGGCCGCACGCAAGCGATTGCGTCCGGGCAGGCAGGCAATCATCCAGTCTTCCAACTGCCGGCGCGCCGGCAGACTGAGGACATCGCCGGTCAGGATGTTGCGTGCGGCGCCGACGATGGCGCGCGGCGTTGTCGTATCCAGCTCGCCGCTGTACTGATTGGAGGTGGGCTCATAACGGTCAGATCGTGTCACGGTATCGCCCAGGCTGCGCATGAAAGCAGTCAAGCCCTCCGGGCCGCCGGCATTGCGCATGAGCAGGATGGCGGCGGTGTTATCGCTCAATTCGACGGCCGCCTGGCACAGCTCGCCTACCGTCATTGTGCCGCGTTCGACGTTGGCAAGCGTGGTCGGCGAGGTGAAGATCAAGTCCTTCCTTGTATAGCGTATCGGGCGCTGCAGGCTTTCCTTGCCTTGATCGACGCGAGCCAGCACCTGGGCCGCCAGCATGCCTTTGAACGTGCTGCACATCAGGAAGCGCTCGTCGGCCCGGTGCTCCAGCATCTTGCCCGACCCGGTATCGATTGCGAACACGCCCAGGCGACCGCCGTGGCGGCGCTCCAGTTCGCCCAGCGGCGAGGTGGTGGCGCGCAGCTCAGGGGTGACGCCTGCGAGGCCCAATGCCAGGGGAAGACCGAAGCTGAGTTGGCGGCGTTTGAAGGAAATGGTCATGGGAAATTCTCTCGTCTCTGCAGGGGATGAAAAAAGAGGACGCACGCCGCCCCGGCAGCCCTTGTCGCTGCCCGAGCGAGGTCCTCGATCAGGAAATAGTCAGCCGCTTAGCGGTTGCCGTTGCTGCGGGATGGCGGCCAGCAGACGGCGAATACTGCGCGCATCGCGTTGCGTGGCGTTGGCTCTGGTGCCGTCGAGCAAGACCAGCGTGACATCCTGGTCAGGCGACTTCAAGCGCATGATGAGGCAACGCCCCGCCGCCGCCGTGAAGCCCGTCTTGGACAACGCGATATCCCACCCCTTCTGTCCCACCAGCTGGTTGGTATTGCGGTAGGCCACGCGCTGCCCGTCGATCGTGATCTCGCCCGCCGGGTTGGTGGTAGAGCGCACGATGTCCGGATAGCCGGCGGCGGCACCGGCGATGGCTGCCAGTTCCAGTGCCGTCGAGGTATTGCGCGGCGACAGGCCAGTCGGATCGTCCAGCGTCGTGTGCGCCAGACCGAGCGCTGCGATCTTGGCGCCGGCCGCCTCCCTGAAGGCGGACAGGCCGCCCGGATAACTTTGCGCGAGCGCATAGGCCGCGCGGTTGTCGGATGAAGCAAGCGCCAGCTGCAAGAGCGTGCGCAAGCTGACCCGCGTTCCCTCAGGCAGACTGGATCGGACCTGCCGCAAGGCGCTGACGTGTTGCTGCTCGATGCGGATCAGGCGATCCAGATCGGGCTTGGCATCGAGCACCACCATCGCCGTGACCAGCTTGGTCAGGGAGGCGATAGGCACCACCGCCTCGGCATTCTTTTGCAGCAGCACGCGGCCCGAACGGCTGTCCAGCACCGCCACGTGATTCGACTCCAGCAGCCGGCCCAGCATCGAGGCTTCGCCATGCTGAACGGCCTCTGGCAAGGTGTTGCCACGTCGATGATCCGATGTGACTTGCACCGCGGTGGTCGATGACGGAGTAACTGGCGCAAACTGCCAGCCGGCCGCGAGCACGATAACCATCGTCAGCGCCAATATCATCATGGGACGCGTAAATGTCGTGGCCGCCACCTGGGTCGGCTGCATCAGCCGCGTCGGCTGCATCAGCCGTTTCACGCGTTCCAGCAGTTTCCCACCCGCCGCCCTCAGCAGGTCGACGGTCGCATTGCGCTCGGCCTGATCATGGCTCAGTCGTTCCAGCGCGAGTGCCAGTTGCCGCGGCTGGCCGGTCAGCGTGCTGGCCAGCTCGTCGGCAATCAGTTCGCGCTCGGCACGGATATGCCGGGACAGCCACCACACCACCGGATGGAAGAAGAGCAGCACCTCGACCATGTTCTGCAACAGATTGACCAGGTAGTCCATACGCCTGATGTGGGCGATCTCATGGGCCAGCAAGGCTTCCAGCATTGGTGGCGGCATGCTCAGCAAAAACGCGCTCGGCACGATGATGACAGGCCGCCACCATCCCATCGTCAGCGGACCATGGTTTCCTTTCGCGACAAGGAGCAAGACCGGTCGGCGGATGCCGCAGCGTACCGCCAGCGAACTGGCGCAAGCCTGCCAGCGCGTGGGGGCTACGCTGGTCTGCACGACCAGGCTTCTGGCCCAGAGCAAGCCCGATGCAAGCCGCGCTGCCATCGCCATCACGCCGGTCAGCCAGCAGGCGACAAGCCATGGCATCGTCGTAGCGGGGAAAATGGACGATACCTGGCGGCCAATCATGCCGGCCAAGCCATGGCCGGCGCTTGCTGGTGCAGTTGCCATCGCCATGGACAGGCCTGTCTCCAGCAACACCGAGGCCAGGCATGCGAGCTGCGCCAGGCACAGTATCAGGTAACGTTGCCTGCAAGCCCGCGCCGGGAGCAGACGCAGCAACGCGGCGCAGACCACGCCAATGAGCGCGCCCTTCCAGAGGAAATTCAGCAGTACCCAGCCGATTGCCGAGACCACGACGGACCATTCCCCAGTCACTGCTCATCTCCGTGCAGCAGTTTCCTGATTTCGTCTTTCTCTTCCTGTGTGACGTGATTGCGCAATGCCGCCATCACCAGCGCCTTGCCCGATCCTGAGAACGCTTTCTGAATCAGATCCTTCAACAGGGTCGCCTGGAGCGACTTCTGGCGCTGCGCCGGCGCGTAGACATGAGAGCGCTCGCTTTCATCGCGCGTCAGCAAACCTTTGCCGTGCATGACCTGCATCTGCCGCAGCACGGTGGCGTAGGAGAGATCGGGACGCTCCGGCAGCATGGCTTCATGCACCTGCTTGACAGTGGCGTCTCCGAGCTGCCACAGCACGCGCAGCAGGTTCAATTCGGCCGCAGTGGGCTTGATCTTGGTGTTGCCTTTGGCTTGTTCCATGACGGATTCCGGAATGCTTGAATATTGCGAAGTAGAATATCTTGTCTAGATCAAAGTGTCTAGAATAAAATGTCTACATCAACAGGCATCCACCTCATCCACCTCACACACCAGCGCAAGACCGATGTCTTGAGCGATCACCACGACCTTATGCAGACCACGCGCAATCACCGCATCGATATGCTCAGAGGCATCGCGATCCTGCTGGTGCTGTTCCACCATTTCAACATCAGCTATCGGCTCGAAGGGACCTGGCTGGCCGCCGCCTTCGGCTGGCCGGCGGTGCAAGCCGTGGCCCGCAACGGAAATTACGGCGTCGTCATCTTCTTTGCCATCTCGGGTTTTCTGATCACGTCCAATGTTTTTCATCGCTGGCAAGACATCGGCCACATCGATCTGGCCGGTTTCTATCGTCTGCGCATCGCGCGCATCCTGCCCTGCCTCCTGCTCTTGCTATGTCTGGTGGATCTGCTGGCCGTGGCTGGACTGGCCATGTTCCAGAACCATGTCGTCGATGGCAGCCGCTTTCCGATGTGGCGCGTCAATTTGGCCAGTGCGGCCTTGCACATGAACGTGCTGATTGCCCAGCATGGATGGGTGAACTATCCGCTGGGCGTGCTGTGGTCGCTTTCGGTGGAAGAGGTGTTCTATCTGGTGTTTCCGCTGGCCTGCCTGGTCTTGAAAAGCGAGCGTCGACTGCTGGCCTTTATGGTGCCATTCATTGTCATCGGGCCGGTGTATCGATTTGCGCATCCCAGCGATGAGGGACAATTTCTGTATGGCTATTGGGCCTGCTTCGACGGCATCGCGATCGGCTGCTGTGCGGCCATCCTCTCCAGGAAGGGTGGCTTCGCGTGGCTGGAACGCCGCGGCGTGCAGATCGTTCTCGGGCTATCCATGGCGCTGTTGTACCTGGCCTGGCCGATCGCGCAGAGCAAGGTGCTGGGTGCTACGGCAATGGCGGCGGGGACGGCGCTCATGCTGGTCGCCGCGCAGCGCAGGCAGGCGCTGCGCGCCACGCTTGCAGGCCGCTTCTTGGCCGCATGCGGGCGCTTGAGCTATGAGCTTTATCTGTTCCACCTGATCGTGCTCGGCCTGATGCGCACGGTATCGCCGCCGCAAACCGTTTCGGCGCAAGGCAAGATGGCGCTCCTGGCCGGCTATTTCCTTATTTCGGCTGCGGTGGCCGCTGGCATCTCGCGTGTATTCTCGGAACCGGTGAACCGCATGATCCGCGCAAGCGTCTCTCGCTTGAACGGCGTGCATTAAGTCATTTGAAACCGGTTACCGATTTCATTGGCTTTACTGTGGCTTTATATCGGCTTGCTTGCTACATCGATTGCAATTCGACAGCATGCACAAAAAGAGACAGCCCTGGCTTTCCGCTGGACCCAGCCTTGTGCTAACCTGAGCGCGCCTGACACGTCGCTGACAATGCATCGCGACGGACGGCAAAAACAAAACAACAAAATACCAGGTCGGACGCCACCCGACGTTTGCGCTGCCGACCCTGGTCATCATGAAAATCACGGGGAAATCATGAGCAATCCATTCATCTGCCGACGGCAGCATCGTTCCAGTGTCCACCGCCATCACGCCGCTGCACGGCGCGACGTGATCCACAGCCGCAGAACCAGCTGCTGAACCGGCCTCGTCACCGTAGCGTGGCGCCTGTCCGGCTGCCGCTGCGGCCAATCGCATGACCATCGCGCGCCGCATCATCGGGCGCGCAACAAGCTTGATCACACCGATATGATGCGTTCAATTCCAACTCGCTGGGGCGCCGCTGTCGCACTGGCCTGCCTCCTCCTCGCTGGCTGCACCACGACCTATGGCCCCATGGGTTACACCGGCGGCTACACCGATACCCAGATCGAGGAAGACGTCTACCGGGTCCGTTTCTCCGGCAACGGCATGACCACCAAGAACATGGTCTGGCAATACTGGATCTACCGCTGCGCCGAACTGACCACGCAAAAGGGCTACACGCATTTCATGCTCTTGCGCAGCGACGAACAGACCCCGATGCCGCAGGCAAGCAGCGCCCCGGACGGCAAGCCGGCCTATCGCACCACGGCCAGCGCCGCCGACGACGATGCTCTGTCCCGGGTCACGCCCACGGCCACCACATCGGCACCGGTCTTCATCTATGTGCCCACCGCGCCGGTGATCAAGTACGCCAACGAGGGCCGCATCAAGCTGGTCAAGAACCCCGCGGCCTACCCGGGGCGCACGCTGGTGCGCGCCGATGTGGTGCTGCGGCTGGTCGGCCCGTTCGTGCGCTCGGCCGGCAAGGAGCGGGCGCCGTCAGATATGGAACTGCTCAAGCTGGCCCTGATCACCGTCCCGGGTCCGCCCAGGGGACGGGTTACCCTGGATGACCTGAAGTACCTTCTGCCGCCTCTGTGAATGGATTGAGATGACGCCGCTCGCCCCCAAGCTCCGCGCCGCCCTGCTGGCGCTGTCCATGCACGCCACCCTGGCGCATGCGCTGGATGCCGAAACCCTGTTCCAGCAGGTATCCCCCAGCATCTGGGTCGTCAATGCGATGAATGCCCAGGGCAAGACCATCAGCGCCGGCTCGGCGGTGGTCATCGGGCCGGGACGCCTGGTGACCAACTGCCACGTGCTGGCCCACGCCAGGAGCTTCACGCTGCGCCAGGGCAAGGTCAGCCTGCCCGGCAAGCTGGAGTTTCCCGACGTCGAACGCGATCTGTGCCAGGTCAGGGTCGAGGGACTGAGCGCACCGGCGGTCACCATTGCCCCGTCGCGCAACCTGCGCGTGGGCCAGAAGGTGTTCACCCTGGGCGCACCGAGCGCGCTGGAAGAAACCATCAGCGATGGCCTCTTGTCGGCCCTGCGGCTGGACGCCGAGGGCAAGCTGCGCTTCCTGCAGATTTCGGCACCGATCTCCTCCGGCTCCAGCGGCGGCGGCCTGTTCAACGACAAGGGCCAACTGATCGGCATCACCACCGCCATGCTGGCTGGCACCACCTTGCAGAATCTCTCCTTTGCCGTTCCCGCCGAGTGGATCTGGGAACTGGAAGCCCGTGGCCGTGATGCCCTGGCCAAGCGGGCGGCGGCGGCTGCTACGGCCAGTGCCGCGAAGCTTACGACTACTGCTGCAGCCGCGCCCACGACGGCGTCGCCTGTACCCACTCCGGCGCCAGCGGCCAAGGCTTCACCGGTCCCCGCGCCAGTGGCCGTCGTGGCAGCGCCCGCCCCGGTCATCGACACGCCCAAACCACTGCCCCCGGCAGCATCGCCACCATCGGCCCCTTCGGTCCCATCGCCAGCATGGAGCGGCCAGATGCAATGCGCCGCCCGCCCGGGTGGTGCGCCAGGCGATGCCGCCTATCAGGCTGACTTCGACGTGCAGGTCGTGGAGTCCACGGTGACGCTCAGGCGTAAGGATGACAAGGTGGCCGAGGCCCTGACCGGACGGATCGCCGACGGGCTGTTGGAACTCAAGGGTGTGGGTTATCGCCTCGACCAGCCAGACGAGATCTGGAAATTCCGTTTCACCGGCAACTACCAGGGCGGCACGGTTGCCCAGCCCTACAACGGCGCAGGCAACATGCTGCTGGGCCGGGATGCCATCCGTGCCTGCCAGGTGACGATCCGGCGTACCTAAGGAGGGCAGGGTGATAGCGGGCGGTCAGCGCCGCAACTCCGCCATGATCTTCTCGGCCAGGAAATCGCAGGGCGGCCGCTTGGACTTGGTACTGCGCGCCAGCACCACTTCCAGCGGCGCGATATCGGGCAGGCCATGCGCCTGGTCCAGCAGGGTGAAATGGCGCGGTACCGCGCAACGCGCCAGGGGCGCTACCGCCAGGCCGGCCTCCACCATGCTGAGCAAGCCCATCAGGCTGGGACTTTCATAAGAGGTCCGATAGCCGATCCTGGCCTTCTCCAGGCTGTGGATGGCGTTCTCGCGCGCCACGCTGCCCGGCAGGAACACCGCGATGGGCAAGGGCCGCTCGCGCCAGATATCCCCCGCGCTGGGCACGGTGGCCCAGACCATCGGCTCGAAGCGCACGAACTCCCCCGAGATCCCCTTGACCCGCGTGGCACAGACCAGATCCACGCTGCCGTCCTTGACCATCGGCGCCAACGCCGAGCTGGGCAGGCCGACCACCTGGATTTCCACCTTGGGATAGCTGGCCGAGAACTTCTTGAGGATGGGCGGCAACAGCGAGGAGGCATAGTCGTCCGGCATGCCCATGACCACGCGGCCGGTCACGTCCGGGCGCACCACGGCGGCCCAGGCTTCGTCGCGCAGGGTCAGCATGCGCCGCGCATAAGTCAGCAGCACCTCGCCGTCCTGCGTGGGGATGACGCTGCGCGGCTTGCGCACGAACAACGGCTTGCCCAGCGCCAGCTCCAGCGTGCGGATCTGCATGCTCACCGCCGATTGCGTGCGATGCACCAATTCGGCCGCGCGGCTGAAGTTGCCGGTATCGGCCACGGCCACCAGCATGGCCATCACATCCAGGTCCAGGGCTTTCATATTGATCAGAAAATTTGATAGCAACGATCAATATTACGCGATTTTCTTGCAGCATCGCATCGGGCATAGTGCACACAAAGGAATTCACCCATGAATGCACGTACCGACCTCGCCGCCTTTGCCGATCCCGATCTGCGCCTGATGCACACCCACGCCAGTGGCCAGTTGCCCTATGTCTCCAAGGGGAGCGGGGAGACCGTGGTCTTCGTGCACGGCTCGCTGTGCGACTACCGCTACTGGAATGCCCAGGCCGAGGTACTGTCGCGTGATTACCACTGCGTCTCGCTGAGCCTGAGCCACTATTGGCCCGGCGCCGACTTCGGCACGCAGGGCACATTCTCCTGGTCCACCCATGCCGACGAAGTGGCACAGCTCATCGCCGGCCTGGACCTGGGACCGGTGCACCTGGTCGGTCACTCGCGCGGCGCCTGCGTGGCCTTCCACGCGGCACACCAGTATCCCCAGCTGATCCGCTCGCTGACCCTGGCTGACCCAGGTGGCCCGCTGCATGCCGACAACGCCGATGCCGGTGCACTCTCCCCTGCCACGCTGGCCTTGCGCGCCAAGGTGGCCGAACTGATCGAGGCCGGTGATATCGAGGCCGGCCTGGAGATGTTCGTCGATTCGGTCAGCATGCCCGGCGCCTGGAGCCGCAGCCCGGCCGGCTTCCGCGCCATGGCCACGGCCAATGCCAATACCCTGCCGCTGCAGTTCCGCGATCACCTGCCGGCCTATAACGCGATGGATGCTAGCGAACTGCAGTGCAAGACCCTGCTGGTCGGTGGCCAGAAGAGCCCGCGCATGTACCGCGACAACATCGCCGCCCTGGCGCAATGGATCCCGGAAAGCGAGCAGCAGGTCATCCAGGGTGCCTCGCACGGCATGAACGTGTCGCATCCGGCTGCCTTCAACCGCACCCTGCAGGCTTTCCTGGCAGGCGCATGATGCGATGCCGACGCCGATCGACGGCGTCGATAGCTTGAATAAACGAGGCCGGCGCAAGCCGGCCTTTGCACATCCGCAGAGGGCTGTGCCGCTGCTCCCGAGGGGCATAACTTCATGCCGATGCTGCATGAAGCCGATGCAAAAAACCCGAGTGGCGAAAATTTAGGTAATATCCCCCTCCCCGCTCCCGATCCGGCCGCCACAAGCCCCGGAGAGGACCGAAGCAAGCATGGTGGATCAAGGTTCCCGCGTGCAACTCCGGATCCGTAGCGGCCAGGACCGCTGCGTTGATTGATCCACCGCATTCGAAGCAGGAAACAGCTGTTGCCGGAATACCGGGAAGGGACCAAGGTTGTACTCCCTCGCCTTCCCTGTCACCGGATCGCCGAACCACCGAATTTCGTCTCAATACCGTCTACCGTCTCCTTACCGTCTTTATTCTTCATCAAGATCATGACCCAACAAATCAGTGCCGCAGAGCAACTTCTTCGTGACGCCGCCCGTGAGTACCACCGTACGCCGTCGCGCGGCAAGATCGAAGTGCGCCCCACCAAGCCCCTGTCGAACCAGCGCGACCTGTCGCTGGCCTATTCGCCGGGCGTGGCCTATCCCTGCCTGGATATCGAAGCCGATCCCCTGAAGGCCTTCGACTACACCTCGCGCGGCAACCTGGTGGCCGTGGTCTCCAACGGCACCGCCGTGCTGGGCCTGGGCAACATCGGCCCGCTGGCGTCCAAGCCGGTGATGGAAGGCAAGGGTTGCCTGTTCAAGAAGTTCGCCGGTGTGGACGTGTTCGACATCGAACTGGCCGAGACCGACCCCGACAAGCTGGTCGAGATCATCGCCTCGCTGGAACCGACCCTGGGCGGCATCAACCTGGAAGACATCAAGGCTCCCGAGTGCTTCTACATCGAGCAGAAGCTGTCGGCGCGCATGAACATCCCGGTCTTCCACGATGACCAGCACGGCACCGCCATCATCTCCTCGGCGGCCCTGCTGAACGGCCTGGAACTGGTGGGCAAGGACATCGGCGCGGTCAAGATCGCCGTCTCCGGCGCCGGCGCGGCCGCCATTGCCTGCGTGGAAGTGATGATCGGCCTGGGTGTCAAGCGCGAGAACGTCTACATGGTCGACAGCAAGGGCGTCATCTATGAAGGCCGCCCCGGTGGCCTGGACGCCTCCAAGCAACGCTACGCCATCAAGACCGAGGCACGCACCCTGGCCGACGTGGTCAATGGCGCCGACGTCTTCCTGGGCTGCTCGGCCCCGGGCGTGCTGACCGCCGACATGGTCAAGACCATGGCCGACAAGCCCATCATCCTGGCCCTGGCCAACCCGGAACCGGAAATCCGCCCCGAGCTGGCCAAGTCGGTTCGTCCGGATTGCATCATCGCCACCGGCCGTTCGGACTACCCGAACCAGGTCAACAACGTGCTGTGCTTCCCCTACATCTTCCGTGGCGCGCTGGATTGCGGCGCCACCAAGATCACCGAAGCCATGAAGCTGGCCTGCGTGCGCGAGATCGCCGACCTGGCCAAGGCCGAGACCAGCGCCGAAGTCAGCGCCGCCTATCCCGGCAAGGAACTGGTGTTCGGTGCCGACTACCTGATCCCGACTCCCTTCGATTCGCGCCTGATCCTGAAGATCGCCCCGGCCGTGGCCAAGGCCGCCGCCGAATCCGGCGTGGCCACCCGCCCCATCACCGACTTCGACGCCTACCGCGCCGAGCTGACCCGCTTCATCTACCAGACCGGCATGTTCATGCAGCCCGTCTTCAACACCGCCAAGCGCGCCGCGCAACGCGTGGTCTACGCCGACGGTGAAGACGAGCGCGTGCTGCGCGCCGTGCAGTTCGTGGCCGACGAAGGTCTGGCTGCGCCCATCCTGGTGGGCCGTCCCGCTGCCATCGAAGCCGGTATCAAGAAGGCCGGCCTGCGCATCAAGCCGGGCCAGAACGTGCAGATCATCGACCCCGCCACCGATGCCCGCGTGGCCGGCTACGCCGCCCACTACCAGGGTGGCAGCGAAGCCGACGTGCGCGCCAGCGGCAGCCTGCTGGCCGCGCTGATGGTCAAGGCCGGCGACGCCGACGCCATGCTGTGCGGCCTGGACGGCAACTATGACGGCCACCTGGCCCATGTGGAAAAGGTCATCGGCCTGAAGGACGGTGCCCAGGAATTCGCGGCACTGAACGCCGTGCTGCTGCCCGAACAGACCCTCTTCATCACCGACACCTACGTCAACGACAGCCCGGACGCCGAGCAACTGGCGCGCATCGCCCAGGCCGCCGCCGAAGAAGTGGCGCGCTTCGGTGTGCCGCCCAAGGTGGCCTTCCTGTCGCACTCCAACCACGGCAGCTCCTCGCGTCCGTCGGCCCGCAAGATGGCGCAGGCCCACGAGCACTTCAAGAAGCTGGCGCCGCAGATCGAGTCCGCCGGTGAACTGCACGGCGACGCCGCGCTGTCGGAGAAGGTGCGCCACAGCGTCGGCCTGGCCGACAGCGGCCTGACCGGTTCGGCCAACGTGCTGGTCTGCCCCAACCTGGATGCCGCCAACATCCTCTTCAACGTCCTGAAGACCAGCAGCGGCCAGGGCACCACCATCGGCCCCATCCTGCTGGGCGCGGCCGCACCGGTGCATGTGCTGACGCCGTCGAGCACCGTGCGTCGCGTCATCAACATGACCGCGCTGGCAGCGGCCAAGGCACAGGACGGCAAGTCCAAGGCCTGAAGCTCGGCAGCTCCATGAACAACGCCCCGCCATCCTGCGATGGCGGGGCGTTGTTCTTTATGATCCGGTGCAGCCTGCTCAGGATGTCTGCAGCACACCGCGCTCGATCTGATCACGTTCGATGGATTCGAACAGGGCCTTGAAATTGCCCTCCCCGAAGCCTTCGTCGCCCTTGCGCTGGATGAACTCGAAGAACACCGGCCCCAGCTGCGGCTTGGCGAAGATCTGCAGCAACAGCCGCCGTCCGCCTTCGCCGGTGGTGCCGTCGAGCAGGATGCCACGCGTCTTGAGCGCGTCGACGGGCTCGCCGTGCGCCGGCAGGCGCCGCTCCAGCATGGCGTAGTAGGTCGCCGGTGGCGCGGTCATGAAGGGCGTGCCGGCCTGCTGCAGGCGGTCCCAGGTATCGATGAGGTTGTCGGTCAGGAGCGCGATATGCTGGATGCCCTCGCCATTGAACTGCATCAGGAATTCCTCGATCTGGCCGGAACCCTTGGAGGACTCCTCGTTGAGCGGGATGCGGATCAGCCCATCCGGGGCCGACATGGCCCGCGAGGTCAGGCCGGTGTACTCGCCCTTGATATCGAAATAACGGATCTCGCGGAAGTTGAACAGGCGCTCATAGAAGCCGGCCCAGTAACTCATGCGGCCGCGATAGACATTGTGGGTCAGGTGGTCGATCAGCTTCAGGCCCGCGCCGGGCGGATTGCGCTCCACGCCCTCGATGAATTCGAAATCGATGTCATAGATGGACTTGCCCTCGCCGAAGCGATCGATCAGGTACAGCGGCGCGCCGCCGATGCCCTTGATGGCCGGCAGACGCAACTCCATCGGCCCGGTGGGGATCTCGACCGGCTGCGCGCCCAGCTCCAGGGCGCGCGCATAGGCCCGGTGCGCATCCCTGACCCGGAAGGCCATGCCGCAGGCACAGGGACCGTGCTCGGCGGCGAAATAGGCGGCGTGGCTGCGCGGCTCGTGGTTGATGATGAAGTTGATGTCGCCCTGGCGGTACAGGCTCACCTGCTTGGAGCGGTGCACCGCCACCTTGGCAAAGCCCATGGCGGCGAACACCGATTCCAGCAGGCCCGACACGGGCGAGGCGAACTCGACGAACTCGAAGCCCATCAGTCCCATGGGATTGTCAAACAGATCGCTCATGATGCTCTCCTATGATGCGTCAGTCGATGCGCACCAGCGCCTGTTGATAGAACGCGCCGCGCGCCACGTAGTCGGCTGCATTGGCATGCATGCCGGCGATGGCCTCGGGCGTGAGTTCACGCAAGACCTTGGCAGGCGAGCCGATGATGAGCGAATTGTCGGGGAAGTGCTTGCCCTCGGTCACCAGCGCACCCGCACCGACCAGGCAATTCTTGCCGATCACGGCACCGTTGAGGATCACCGCCTGGATGCCGATCAGGCTGCCTTCGCCCACGGTGCAGCCATGCAGCATGGCCTGGTGGCCGATGGAGACATTCGCGCCCACCTGCAAAGGATAACCGGGATCGGTGTGCAGCACCGCGCCCTCCTGGATGTTGCTGCCGGCGCCGATGGCGATGCGTTCGTTGTCCGCCCGCAGCACCGCGCCGGGCCAGACGCTGACCTGCTGGCCCAGCACGGCCTGGCCGATGATGACCGCCTCGGCGGCCACGTAGGCGCTGGCGTCGATTTCCGGGCGCTGTTGCGCCAGTGCATAAAGAGTCATGGAGTTCCTGTTGATAACGATAAATGAGAAGCCTGATGCGTTCAGGAGGCCTGCTTGAGGCGATCCTGTGAGAATGCCGCGATCTGTGCATCGCTGTAGCCCAGCTCGCGCATGACCTCCTGGGTGTGCTCGCCGATGCCGGCGATGGGCCGGCGCGGTTGCAGGCGCTCACCATCCATGGAAATGGGCAGCAGCGGCATGTCGGTCTGGCTGCCGTCTTCCAGCGTCAGGCGGGCCATCCCGCCGCTGGCCTTGAGGTGAGGATCGTCGAACAATTCCTCTGGCCGTGAAATCGGCGCGAAGGGAATGCCGCGTCGCTCCAGCTGCGGTGCCAGGACCTTGCCATCGATGCCGGCCAGGGTGGCGCGCAGGGTCTGCAGCAGCCATTCGCGCAGCAGCACGCGCTGGTTGTTGGTCTGCAGGCGGGGATCGGCCAGCAGGTCAGGCCGTTCCAGCACTTCGCACAGGGTACGCCACTGGGTGTCGCCAGTGGCGGCGATGAACATCTGCTCGCCCCCGGCCAGCTCGAACACGTCATACACCGCCCAGGCGCTGATGCGTGCCGGCATCGGTGCGGCGGCCTCGCCGGTGACCGCGTACTGCTGCATGTGCTGGGCCGAGAGCAGGACGCAGTTCTCGAAGAGCGCACTTTGCACTTCCTTGCCGCGGCCGCTGTCACGGCGCTGGTACAGGGCGGCCAGCACGCCGATGGCGCCGAACATGCCGCCCATGATGTCGTTGACCGAGCTGCCGGCCCGCAGCGGACGCCCCACCGGGCCGGTCATGTAGGCCAGGCCGGCCATCATCTGCACCACCTCGTCCAGTGCCAGGCGCTGGTCGTAGGGGCCCTTGAGGAAGCCCTTGTGGGAGACATAGATGATCTTCGGATTGCGTGCGCGCACGCTCTCGTAATCGATGCCCAGCTGCTGCATGCGGCCCGGCTTGAAGTTCTCGATGAAGACATCGGCGCCATCGACCAGCTTCTGCAGGGCGGCCACGCCTGCTTCGCTCTCCATGTCCAGCGTGACGCTGCGCTTGTTGCGGTTGAAGGTGCGGAAGAAGCCGGCGCCGGTGCCCAGCAGGCGGCGCGTGCCATCGCCGCGCGGCGGCTCGACCTTGATGACGTCGGCGCCCAGGTCACCCAGGATCATGCCGCAGGTCGGCCCCATGACCATGTGCGACATCTCGACCACGCGGATGCCCTTGAGCGGCAGGTCGTCGTCGCTGCCTGCCGGTGTGGAATGTGCGCTGCTCATGCTGCTACCCCTTGTGCTTGATGATGCTTGTCGTCGTTGTCGTGATGATGTGGTGATGCGTAGCCATGCGGCAGGCCGGCACGCGCCAGCGCGCCATACAGGGTCACGCCCGGCAGGGCCTGCTCCAGCAGCTGGCGCGCGGCCAGCAGGCGCACCACGTCGATACCGCTGTGGTAGCCGAGGCTATCGAGCATGAAGACCAGGTCTTCGGTGGCGACATTGCCCGAAGCCCCCGGCGCATGCGGGCAACCGCCGATGCCACCGAGGGTGGCGTCGAATTCGCGGATGCCGTGTTCCAGCGCCACCAGGGTATTGGCCAGCCCCAGGCCACGGGTATCGTGGAAGTGGGCGATGGCCAGCCGCTCGCCGGCCACCGCGCGCACCGCTTGCAGCACCTCGCCGACCTGGCCCGGCGTGGCATGGCCGGTGGTATCGCCCAGCGCCAGCAGGTCGCAACCGGCCTCGATGACGCCACGTGATACCTGCACGATATCGGCCAGCGGCACCTGTCCCTGCAAGGTGCAGCCGAACACCGTCGACAGACCGGCGATGAGGCGCGGCCGGGCCGGGCCTGCCGGCGACTGATCGATCAGCTGGCGGATGCGGTGGAATTCTTCCGTCATCTCCTGCGGCGACTTGCGCACATTGGCCTGGCTATGCGCCGCGCTCACCGAGACCGGTGCCACCAGGCGATGCACACCGGCCTCCAGCGCACGCTCCGCGCCCTTGAGATTGGGCACCAGGGCGGTGACCACCAGATCGGGATAAGTCAGCGCGTGGGCGATCACCTCGGCGGCATCGGCCATCTGCGGCAACAACCGGGCCGGCACGAAGGAGGCCGCCTCCAGGTGGCGCACGCCGGCCGCGTAGGCGGCATCGATCCAGCGGCGCTTGTCGTCGGTGGCCATCACTTGCGCGATGCTTTGCAAGCCGTCGCGCAGGCCGACTTCCTGGACGACGAGCTTGGGATGGGAGGGTTGCATGCTCGGTTTCCTTGGCTGTAGGGCTTAACGAGAGAGTTCTAACGGGAGAGTTCTTCCAGGCGCATGCCATTGGTGCGGGGACCGAAGAAGCCGATCGAGATCATCACCGCCAGCATGGCGCAGGTGATGCCGGCAAAGACGCCCGTGACACCGAAGTCACGCAGGAAGAAGGCGATCAGGAAGCCCGACAGCATCGCCCCGACCCGGCTGGAGGAGTAGACGATGCCCACCGCCAGGCAACGGATGCGAGTGGGGAAGAGTTCGGTCTGGTAGGCGTGGTAGTTCACCGAGATCGTCGAGCCGCACAGGCTGATGAGGATGCCCAGCACCGTCAGCGGCATGGGGTCTTTCATCTGCGAGAAGGCAATGCCGAACACCACCACCGCACCGGCCGCGCCGACGATGAGCCACTTGCGCTGGATCTTGTCGGCCACCGTCATCACCAGCATCGGGCCGATGGGGCTGGCGAAGGCGATGATGAAGGAGTACAGCAGGCTCTTGGTGACCGTGATGCCCTGGGCGATCAACAGCGTCGGCACCCAGTTGGCGAAGCCGTAGTAGGCAATCGCCTGGAAGAAATTGAACACCACCAGCATCAGGAAGCGCGAGCGATACGGCTGCTGCCACAGTTCGCGGTAGGAGGCGCGCGCCTCGCGGATCTCCTCCACGACTGGCTGGGGTGTCGGCAGCGGCTTGCCGGAATCGGCCTGGGCACGCGCCTCGATGCGCTGCATGGCGGCCTCGGCCTCGGCGAAGCGGCCTTTCTGGGCCAGCCAGCGCGGGCTTTCCGGCACCGAGCGGCGGATGAACCAGACCAGCACCGCCCCCACCGAGCCGATCGCCACCACCCAGCGCCAGCCATCGATGCCATAGGGCGACAGGGGGACCAGCCACCACGACAGGATGGCCGCACTGGGCGCGGCCATGAACATGGCCGCCTGGTTCAGCGCCATGGCGCGACCGCGCATGTGCTGGGGGACGATCTCGGTGATGTAGCTGTCGATGGTGACGATCTCGATACCCACGCCGATGCCGGTGAGGAAGCGCCACAGCAGCAGCCCCTCCGAACTGGTCTGGCAAGCCATGATGGCCGAGCCCACCGAATACCACAGCAGCGATACGGTGAAGATGGCGCGGCGGCCATACCTGTCCGGCAGGAAGCCCAGGAAGAAGGTGCCCACGAACAAACCCGCGAAGGTCGCGGCGATGAAGGCGCCGATGCCCTGCGAGCCGAAGAAGTGCGCGGTGGTGGTGCTCAACAGGCCGCTCTTGACCATGCCCGGGGCGATGTAGCCGGTGAAGACCAGGTCATAGATCTCGAAGAAGCCGCCCAGCGAAATCAGCAGCACCAGGATCCAGGCGCTGCGGGTGACCGGCAGCCGGTCCATGCGTGCGGTGATGTCGGCGGCCGAACCGGCCCCCTGGAAGGTGCTTGCGGTAGTGGGGAACGGCAAGGCCGTCGAAGGTGTACTCATCATGGTCTCCTTGCGCGCCGGTCATGGCCGGCAGGCTGTCTTGTTCGTGATGTCGTGTGGTGTTGCCCCCGGACGATCGCCGGGGACATGTGGCGGATTCTAGACTTCTCCGTTTGGATGTATAGCGTTATATTGGAAGCTCAGACATTCCGAAACGGAAAGGCAGAAAAGGCCATGAGAGACCTCGACCTGACCACCCTGCGCCTGCTGGTGGCCGTGCTGGATCAACAGAACATGGCGCGCGTGGCCGAGCAATCGCATATCGCCGCCTCGGCCATCAGCAAGCGCATTGCACAACTGGAGTCGAACCTGGGCGTGCGCCTGCTGGTGCGCACCCGGCGTGGCGTGCAGGCCACGCCGGCCGGCCTGGCGCTGGCCGAGCATGCCCGCACCATCCTGTTCGCGGCCGAGCGCATCGAGACCGACGTGACCGCCTTCGCCGGCGGCATCAAGGGCAATGTGCGCATCCTGGCCACGCCCTCGGCCATGGCCGAGTCCCTGCTGGAAGATATTTCATCCTTCATGCGCGAGCCGCAGAACAGCCAGATCAAGGTCGATATCGAGGAATGCCTGACCAATGAACTGCTGCGCAACATGCGCGAAGGCAGCACCGCCATCGGCGTGTGCTGGAACCATTCCGACCTGGGCGAGCTGCAGCAACTGCCCTATCGCAAGGACCGGCTGGCGCTGGCGGTGCATCGCGACCATCCGCTGGCCTCCTTTGAGTCGATCCGCTACGAAGACACGCTGGACTACGAACACGTGGGCATGCGCCCCGACAGCGCCGTGGTGATCATGATGCATCGCGCCGCCGCCCGCATCGGCCGGCCGGTGCGCTACCGGGTGCTGGTGTCGAACTTCGATGCGGCCTTCCGCGTGGTCTCGGCCAACCTGGCCGTGGGCATCATCCCCATCGAGATCAGCAGCCTCTATGCCTCAGCTTCGCAGGTGAAGATGATCCCGCTGGAGGACGACTGGGCGCAACGCGAATTCTCGATCTGCTTCCGCAACCTGGAGGCGCTGGCCGTGCCGGCACGGCGCCTGGTGGAACATCTTGCGCGGCACGGCGTGCAGGCTGGCTAGCTCGCCGGCTTGCACGCGCGACAGCGCTCAATACTTGAGATAGTGGGGGAAGCGCTCGCCAATGGCCTCCAGCTGCGCCAGCGTGCCGGAGAGGTGCTCGCGCAGGGCTGCCTGCGCCGCCAGCGGATCGGCGGCGGCAATCGCATCGACGATGGCGGCATGGTCGCGCAGCACGCGCTGCGTCTTGCCGGGAATGGGGACGTGCAGGTTGCGCAAGCGGTCCAGGTTGCCGCTCTGGCGGCGCACCATGGCCCATAGCTCGGGCACCTGCGCGGCCTCGTACATCTGGCGATGGAAACCCTGGTCGGCCAGCACGAAGTCGGCGTAGTTCTCGCGCTCGGCCAGCACGCGCTGCACCTCGATGCTGTCGCGCAGGCGTGTCACCAGCGCCGCATCGGGCTGCTGCGCCAGGGTATGGACGATCTCCAGCTCGATGGAACGGCGCAGGAAATGCGCCTGCCGCGCCAGCGTCACGTTGACCGCGCTGACCACCGTGGCGTGCTGGGGAAAGATATCCACCAGCCCCTCCTCCCCCAGCTTGATCAGGGCATCGCGGATCGGCGTCTGGCTCAGGCCGAACTGCTCGGCCAGCTCGGCGCGCTGCAGCACCGTCCCCGGCGTCAGCCGCATGGCGATGATCAGTTCGCGCAGGTGCTCGAAGACCTGTGGCGCCGACTGGCGCGAACGGTCCAGCGGCGGTGGCGTGATGACGATAGTGTCGGCGGTCGTGGTGCTCATGCAGGAATCCTGAATAACTAGAGAGGCAGCCATCCGGTGAGTTCGCCGAAGTTGCCTACAAGACCCTGCATGATAAACCGCGTCAGTATCATTGACGCACTAATATATTAGTGTTTTAATGCATTCCACCGATGCATGCAGGACGATTCCGTCACGACCATGGCCAGCAGAAGCCATGCGGCATGCCCCATGACAACCGAGGAGACCCGTGTGGAATCACTGAAGCAACCGGCCGCCCCCCTGGCCGCAGGCAGTGCTGCCGCAGCAAACGCTGCACCTGCCGCACCTGCCGCACCTGCCGTACTGGCCCAGGCCGTGGCCAAGATCAAGCAGCGCGTGCTGCCGCTGTTCGTGATCATGTTCATCGTCAACTACATCGACCGGGTCAACATCGGCTTCGTGCGCAGCCACCTGGCCACCGACGTGGGCATCAGCACCGCCGCCTATGGCCTGGGTGCCGGCCTGTTCTTCATCGGCTACGCCATCTTCGAGGTGCCCTCCAACATCCTGCTGCAGCGCTTCGGCGCCAAGGCCTGGCTGACCCGCATCATGGCCACCTGGGGCCTGGCGGCCACCGCCATGGCCTTCGTGCATAACGAATCGACCTTCTACCTGCTGCGCTTCCTGCTGGGCGCGGCCGAGGCCGGTTTCTTCCCCGGCGTGATCTACTACTTCACCCAGTGGCTGCCGGCCAGCGAGCGCGGGCGTGCCATGGCGATCTTCCTGTCCGGCTCGGCGCTGGCCTCCATCCTCTCCGGTCCGATCTCGGGCGGTCTCCTGCAACTGGATGGTGGCGGCCTGCATGGCTGGCAGTGGATGTTCATCATCGAGGGCATGGCCTCGGTGCTGCTGTGCGGCTTCGTCTGGTTCTGGCTGGACTCGATGCCGGCCGATGCCAAATGGCTGAGCGTGCAGGAACGCGATGCCGTCACCGGCGCCATCATGGCCGAGCAGGCCGAGCGCATGAAGAGCAAACCCGCGCACTTCTCGGTGCTGCAATTGCTGCGCGACCCGCAGATCCTGATCTTCTGCTTCATCTACTTCTCGATCTCGCTGACCATCTACGGCGCCACCTTCTGGCTGCCCAGCATCATCCGCAAGATGGGCAGCTTCAGCGATTTCCAGGTAGGCCTGTTCAACTCCATTCCCTGGCTGATCTCGATCGTGGCGATGTACGCCTTCGCCGCCCTGGCCGCGCGCTACAAGCACCAGCAGGCCTGGGCCGCCACGGCCCTGGTGATTGCCGCCGTGGGCATGTTCGTCTCCACCTTCGGCAATGCCGGCTTTGCCTTCGTCTCGATCTGCTTTGCTGCGGTCGGCTTCAAGGCTGCCTCCTCGCTGTTCTGGCCGCTGCCGCAGGGCTATCTCGATGCCCGCATCGCCGCCGGGGTGATCGCGCTGATCAATTCCATCGGCAACCTCGGCGGCTTCGTCGCCCCGACTGCCTTCGGCTTCCTGGAACAGCGCACCGGCTCCATCGAGGGCGGCCTGCTGGGCCTGGCGATCACCTCGCTGGTGGCGGCCGGCGTGGTCTTCCTGGCCCGTTCCGGGGCCAGGGACTGACCGTCCCTGCCCTGCTCCGACACACCGATAACCCCGCTTTCATCCTCGCCCTGCCCGTAGAAAGTCCACCATGAAAATCGTCCGCGTCACCGTCACCCCCATCGCCTTCAAGGATGGTCCCCTGCTCAATGCCAGCGGCATCCACGAACCCTATGCCCTGCGCTCCATCATCGAGATCGAGACCGACAACGGCCACATCGGCCTGGGCGAGAGCTATGGCGATGCCCCGGCACTGAAGATCCTGGACCTGGTCAAGGGCCAGCTGATCGGCCTGGACCCGTTCAACCTCAACGGCCTGCGCGCCATCGTGCGCCGCGTGGTCGCCTCCATGGCCCCGGCCAGCAATGCCGGCGCCGAACTGGCACCGGGCTCGCATGCCAGCAAGGCGGTCTCCAACGCCTATTCGGCCTTCGAAGTGGCTTGCCTGGATGCGCAGGCGCGCTACCTCAACGTGCCGCTGGTGGAACTGCTGGGCGGAGCGATCCGCAAGCAGATCCCCTTCAGCGCCTACCTCTTCTTCAAGTACGCCCAGCACATCGACAGCCCCTATGCGCCGGACGCCTGGGGCGAGGCCCTGAGCGAAGAACAGATCGTGGCGCAGGCGCGCAAGATGATCGAGGAAAACGGTTTCGAGAGCATCAAGCTCAAGGCCGGCGCGCTGGCGCCGGAGCATGAGGTGGCCTGCATCAAGGCGCTCAAGAAGGCCTTCCCCAATGCACCGCTGCGCATCGACCCCAATGGCAACTGGTCGCTGGAGACCGCCATCCGCATGGCCGAACTGCTGGGCGACGACCTGCAATACTACGAAGACCCGACCCCGGGGCTGGAAGGCATGTCCGAGCTGCACCGCCGCACCGGCCTGCCGCTGGCCACCAACATGGTGGTCACCGACTTCGACGAGCTGCGCCGCAGCGTGGCCCTGGACAGCGTGCAGATCGTGCTGGCCGACCACCACTACTGGGGTGGCCTGCGCGACACCCAGCACCTGGCCAAGATGTGCGACGTGTTCGGCCTGGGGGTATCGATGCACTCCAACTCGCACCTGGGCATCAGCCTGATGGCCATGTCGCATGTGGCGGCCGCAGTGGAAAACCTCTCCTATGCCTGCGACACCCACTACCCCTGGCAGGAAGCCGACGAGGAAGTCATCAAGGGCGGCAAGCTGCCCATCCGCAATGGCTGCGTGCAGATCACCGATGCCCCGGGCCTGGGCGTGGAGCTGGATCACGACCAGCTGCGCAAGCTGCACGAGCTCTATCTGGAATGCGGCATCCGCCAGCGCGATGACGTGGGCCAGATGCGCAAGTACAAGCCGGACTGGAAGACGGTCAAGCCACGTTTTTGATCAACGAACCATCACGCACATCGATCAGGGAATGCGGCAGAACGCGGTCTCGATGCTGGGCAGACGCAGCGTCTGTCTGGCTCAGTCAGCGTATTCCGCTAAGGGCTGTTTCAGGCATCACATCCCCGAGTAGTTCGGCCCACCTCCGCCTTCCGGCGTGACCCAGACGATGTTCTGGGTCGGGTCCTTGATGTCGCAGGTCTTGCAGTGCACGCAGTTCTGGGCGTTGATCTGCAGGCGTTCGCTGTTGTCCTCGTTCCTGACGAACTCATACACCCCCGCCGGGCAGTAGCGCGATTCCGGGCCGGCGTACTTGGCCAGGTTGATCTGCACCGGCACGTTCTTGTCCTTGAGCGTGAGGTGGGCGGGCTGGTCCTCGCCGTGGTTGGTGTTGGAGATGAACACTGACGAGAGACGGTCGAAGGTCAGCTTGCCATCCGGCTTGGGATAGGCGATCGGTGCATAGTTGGCTGCGGGTTTCAAGCACTCATGGTCCGCATGCGTATGGCGCAGGGTCCACGGCGCCTTGCCGCCGAAGAGCACATGGTCGATGCCCACCAGCAGCGTACCGGTGACCAGCCCACGGCTCATCGAGGGCTTGAAGTTGCGGGCCTTGTGCAATTCTTCCTTCAGCCAGGAGGCGTCGAAGGCGGCCGGATAGGCGGCCAGTTCATCGGACTGGCGATTCTCGCCCAGGGCCTGGAAGGCCGCCTCGGCCGCCAGCATGCCACTCTTGATGGCGGCATGGCTGCCCTTGATGCGCGAGGCATTGAGGAAGCCGGCGTCACAGCCCAGCAGCGCACCGCCTGGGAACACCAGCTTGGGCAGCGATTGCACACCACCCGCAGTGATTGCGCGGGCGCCATAGGACAGGCGCTTGCCACCCTCGAAGAACTTGCGGATTTCAGGATGGGTCTTGTAGCGCTGGAACTCTTCAAACGGCGACAGGTAGGGATTCTCGTAAGCCAGGCCCACCACGT
>NZ_JAELUH010000140.1 GCF_016429215.1 Herbaspirillum sp. ASV7
GCCTGCAGCGCATCGACGAGAACCTGTCGCGCCTGCGGCTGCAGGCGCGCCTGACCGCCGGCGACGCCCGCCAGGACGACTGGTGGGACGGCCAGCCCTTCGACCGCATCCTGGCCGACGTGCCCTGCACCGCCTCGGGCATCGTGCGGCGTCACCCGGATATCCGCTGGTTGCGACGCAAGACCGACACGGCGCAGCTTGCAACACTTTCGGCGCAAATTTTGGACAAGCTTTGGCACATGCTGCGACCGGATGGTAAATTGCTGCTCGTAACCTGCTCGCTGTGGCCTCAGGAATCGGAACAGCAAGCGACCGCCTTCGCGCAGAAACACGATGCCATCCGGCTGCCCGCTCCAGGTCAACTGTTGCCGACCGCCGGCGCGGACGCCGACCACGATGGCCTGTTCTATGCGCTGTTCCAAAAAACGGGTGCATGAATTTGACGCAATCGGCTCTCCTCCCCTCCCGTGCGCACAGCCTGCCAGGCTGCGCCGCGCGCCTGCACGCTCACCTGGCCGCCCTGCTGCGGCAGGGATGGCAGCAATGGCTGCTGAGCCTGGTCCTGGCGCTGCTGCTGACCTGCCCGGGTACCCATGCCCAGGCCGCCGAAATCACCGTCCGCCAGGCCAGTATCGAGGCCAGCGACGAGGGCTATCGCCTCTCGGTGGCCTATGACTTCGAACTCAATCGCGGCCTGGAAGATGCCCTCTCGCGCGGCGTGCCGCTGTATTTCACGACCGAGGTGCAACTGACCCGGCGCCGCTGGTACTGGTTCGACGAAAGCAGCGTATCGGCCACGCGCACGGTGCGCATTTCCTACAATGTGCTCACACGCCAGTATCACACCGCCATCAGCGGTCAATTGCAGCAAAGCTTTACCAACCTGGAAGACGCGATGACGCTCATCCGCCGCCCGCCGCGCTGGATCATCGCCGACAACAACACCCTCAAGGCCGGCGACAGCTACAACGTTGGCCTGCGCATGCGCCTGGACGTGGCCCAGCTGCCCAAGCCCTTCCAGGTCAATGCGCTCAACAACAGCGACTGGCGCCTGTCCTCCGACTGGATCGAATTCACCTACAAACCCGAATGAGCCGCACCTTACGCTATCTGCTGGTGGTCGGCGGGGGCGTCATCAGCATCCTGCTGTTCCTGCTGGCCTCGGCTTCCGAAAACTCCGCCCTCTTCGAGCAGCACTATCCGTGGCTGCTCTTCTTGAACGGCCTGGCCGCCATTTCGCTGCTGGGTCTGGTGCTGTTGCTGCTGGGGCGTCTTTACAAACGTTACCGGCGCGGCAAGTTCGGCTCCAAGCTGCTGGCACGGCTGGTACTGATGTTTGCGCTGGTGGGCATCGTCCCGGGGGCGGTGATCTACCTGATGTCGGTGCAGTTCGTCTCTCGCTCCATCGAATCCTGGTTCGACGTGCGCATGGAAGCGGCGCTGGAGTCGGGCCTGAACCTGGGGCGCAACGCCCTGGACTCTTCGCTGTCGGACCTGGTCTCGCGCGCCCGCGGCATGGCCCAGGAGTTGTCGGACATGAGCGATTCCGAGCAGGTGACCTACCTCTCGCGCCAGCGTGACCAGAACATGGAAATCACCATCGTCAACGGCAATGGCCAGGTGATGAGTACGGTCGGCGGCGCCATCGGCTCGCTCACCCCCATCCTGCCCAGCACCCAGGCGATGCGCCAGGCGCGGGTCTCGCGCGCCTTTTCGGCGGTGGAAAGCGACGACTCCCGCCCGCCCAGCGGCGAATCCGACTCCGACGGCAACCTGCGCCTGCATGTGGTGGTGCTGGTGCCGGCGCCCAGCCGGGGCCTGAGCCTGAGCCTGCAGTCCGAGACACGCTACCTGCAGATCCTGCAGCCGGTGCCCGATTACCTGGCCACCAATGCCGAGACCCTGCGCCTGGCCTATAACGAGTACCAGCAGCGCTCGGTGTCGCGCTCGGGCCTGCGCAAGATCTACCTGGTGACCCTGACGCTGACACTGCTGCTGGCCATCTTCGCGGCCATCGCCAGCGCCTTCCTGATCGCCAGCGACCTGGCCAAGCCGCTGCTGCTGCTGGCCGAAGGCACCAAGGCGGTGGCCGAGGGCAACCTCTCGCCACGGCCCATCGTGAGCACTTCCGACGAGCTGGGCACGCTCACGCAATCCTTCAACACCATGACGCGCCAGCTGCTGGAGGCGCGCACCTCGGTGGAAAAGAACCGCGCCGAGCTGGAAAACGCCAAGGCCTACCTGGAGTCCGTGCTGGCCAACATGTCGGCCGGGGTGATGGTGCTGGACGGCCAGTTCAACATCGTCAGCGCCAATGAGTCGGTGCGCCGCATCCTGGGCTACGACTTCTCGGCCGATATCGGTACGCCCCTGCAAACCATCGAAAGCCAGGCGCCGTTCGCCCAGGCCATCATCCGCGCCTTCTCCGAACAGCTGGCCCAGCACAGCAGCGAGGCCACGCGCGACGGCCTGCACTGGCAGCGCCAGTTCGAGCTGTCGCGCCAGCCGGGCGCGGCGCTGGAGGCCGAGGGCGAGCAGGGCGGCAAGCCCGACCATGACAAGCTGACCCTGCTGGCGCGCGGTTCGCACCTGCCGGTGGAAAACGGCGTGGGCTATGTGGTGGTGTTCGATGACATCAGCAACGTCATCTCGGCCCAGCGTTCGATCGCCTGGGGCGAGGTGGCGCGCCGCCTGGCCCACGAGATCAAGAACCCGCTGACCCCCATCCAGCTCTCGGCCGAGCGCCTGCAGCATCGCCTCTCGGATAAGCTCATGCCGGCCGACGCCGCCATCCTGGACAAGAGCACCACCACCATCGTCAACCAGGTCACGGCCATGAAGCGCATGGTGGACGACTTCCGCGACTACGCCAAGACGCCCCCGGCCAAGCCGGAAGCGCTGGATCTGAACGCGCTCATCGAGGAAATCCTCAACCTCTATCTGGCCGGTGATGGCCGCGATGTCATCCAGGCCCGCCTGGCGCCGGACATGGCCAAGGTCATGGGGGACGCCACCCAGCTGCGCCAGGTGATCCATAACCTGCTGCAGAATGCCCAGGATGCGGTCGCCGACGATCAGCCGGACTCCCCCCGCATCGACGTGCTGACCGAACAGATCGAGATCGCCGCTGCCGATGGCGCCGCCCGGCCGGCGGTGCGGCTGTCCATCATCGATAACGGCCCCGGTTTCTCGCCCAAGATCCTGGCGCGCGCCTTCGAACCCTACGTCACCTCCAAGGCCCGGGGTACCGGTCTGGGGCTGGCGATGGTCAAGAAAATCGTCGAGGAACACGGCGGACGCATCGATATCCAGAATCGTACAGAGGGCAGAGGCGCAAAAATTGTAATTTTGCTGGTAAAGTTAGCACCTATTGAATAAGGCTCAAGATTCGAATGCACTATGGCGGGTTCATCGGCAGTTCATCGCAGCCGGACCGCCCCCACTGAACTGGTCGCCCCGGAACAAGATCGAAAACTTGGACAATGAACTAGCAGCGAGGAAAGCAGCACATGGCTAACATCCTGGTCGTCGATGACGAAATGGGTATCCGCGAATTGCTCTCAGAGATTCTGGGCGATGAGGGGCATGTCGTGACCACTGCGGAAAACGCGCAGCAGGCACGCGAACTTCGCCAGGCCGGCGTGCCGGACCTCGTGCTGCTGGATATCTGGATGCCCGACACCGATGGCGTCACGCTGCTCAAGGAGTGGCAGCGCGACGGTCTCCTGACGATGCCGGTGATCATGATGTCCGGCCACGCCACCATCGATACCGCCGTCGAAGCCACCCGCATCGGTGCGCTCAACTTCCTGGAAAAGCCGATCGCGCTGCAAAAGCTGCTCAAGGCCGTGCAGCAGGGCCTGTCGCACAGCCGCGAAGCGGTGCGTCCGGCCAGCTACCGTCCGGCTCCGGTGGCTGCGGTCGCCAATGGCGCCGGCGATGGCCTGCATACCCCCGAACACGTCGCTCCGACGGCCGCCTACGCGCCTGCCCTGGGTGGCGAGCCGGCGCACCACGGCACGCCGGCAGCCGCCGCGCCCTTTGGCGGGGTGGCCGACAATGCCGCCAACATCTCGTTCGACCTGCCGCTGCGTGAGGCGCGCGACGCCTTCGAGCGCGCCTACTTCGAATATCACCTGGTGCGCGAGAACGGCAGCATGACCCGCGTGGCCGAGCGCACCGGACTGGAGCGCACCCACCTCTACCGCAAGCTCAAGCAGCTGGGCGTGGAGCCCGGCAAGCTGGCGCGCAAAAATCACTGAACCTGATAGCGCAGCCGTCGTGCTGCCAGACTGACGAGCAAACGGGACCCATTGCGGTCCCGTTTGCTTTTTGTCATGCCGCCATGCCGGCCGGACCATGGACTGTGGCCCATTCAGAATTTTCCTGATGTTCTTTTCGCGGCCAAGGAGGCATGCTGGTATTACATCAGGGCTAGCCCTGTTGGGAGCACCTGCACAGGGACCGGCCCCGGCGATGAACTTCCCCCGGGCGACGCCATCTACCTTCTGCAGGACAGGCTGCACCGGTGGCCATGGGGCAATGAAAACAGCACGGCAATCAAAGTTTTCGCCCAAGGCTGCCGTAACCAGAGACAGGAGCGCAAGCGACGCGGCGCTCCGCCCGGAAGCTGTATCGAAGTAGTCAGAATTACATCATCAGGCGTGGCCCGGCAGGATGGGTCTTGAAATTAACGGTGAAGGCGCCATTTCCTTTTCGAAGCAGTATTCCAGCATAAGGAGTCACTATGAACCTGATCTACAACAGCGAGCAGTACAGCGTCGTCGAATTCGGTGCCGACACCGACCATGAAGCCCTGCGTTTCGGTGGCTACGAGATCATGGACAAGTCCGGCCAGCGCGAAATCTACATCGACGGCCCGGCCGCCGAGCTGTTCCGCAAGGACGTGCAGGAGCTGATCGCCTCCGAGCCCACGATGGACGATATCGACACCTTCCTGAGCCGCTATGACG
>NZ_JAELUH010000141.1 GCF_016429215.1 Herbaspirillum sp. ASV7
GGTGCTGGCCGAGGTCAACAATACCTTCGGCCAGACCCAGCATTACCTGCTGCAGGCCAGCGATGGCGGCACCATCGGCGAGGATGCGCGCCTGAGCTGCCACAAGCTGATGCACGTCTCGCCCTTCTGCGAGGTGCGCGGCTTCTATCGCTTCCGCTTGCGCGACCGGGGCAATACCGCCTTCGTCGGCATCGACTACTACGACCACGGCCAGCCTGACCAGGCCGATGGCGACCTGCAGCCGCTCATGCGCACCTCCATCGGTGGCCATCTGCAGCCGCTGACGGCCGCCTCGGCACTGGCTGCGCTGTGTGCCCAGCCGCTGCTCACGCTGGGCGTGGTGGCCCGCATCCATTGGCAAGCCTTGCTCCTGTGGCGCAAGCGTGTGCCCTGGTTCCGCTTGCCCGAGCGCCCCGTGGGCGTCGACTCATCTTCTGGAAAGGAAACCCTGCCGTGAATCACAGTCCCGCCCTGCAGAGCTCTGCACGCCGTACCGGGCCGCTATCGGCCCGCCTGTTCCTGGCCATGCTGGAACGACTCGACCATGGTCATCTGGAATTGATCACCCCCCATGGCACCACGCTGACCTTTGGCGACCTGCGCCAGCCGCCCAGCGCGCAATTGCACATCCATGATTGGCGTGCCTGCGGCGCCATCCTGCGCGCCGGCGATATCGGTTTCGGCGAGGCCTATGGTGCCGGCTGGGTCGATACCCCCGACCTGGCCGCGCTGCTGCGGCTGGCGCAGCGCAACCGTGCTGCCCTGGTCGGCGCGGTCGAAGGTGGCCGGCTGGCGTCGTGGTGGTATCGCCTGCGCCACCTGCTGCGCGCCAATACGCGCAGTGGCAGCCGTCGCAATATCCATGCGCACTACGACCTGGGTAACGATTTCTACGGCCTGTGGCTGGACGAGACCATGACCTATTCCAGCGCCATCTTCAGCGCCCCTGGCCAAAGCCTGGCCCAGGCCCAGGCCGCCAAGTACCAGCGCATCGTCGACCAGCTCGGCCTGCGCGCCGGTGACCGGGTGCTGGAGATCGGTTGCGGCTGGGGCGGTTTCGCCGAGCATGCGGCCCGCCTGGGCATTGCTGTGCATGGCGTGACGATCTCCCCCTCGCAGCTGGCCTTCGGCCAGGAGCGCATGCGGCGTCAGCAACTGGACGGCCTGGCGCAACTGGAACTGCGCGACTACCGCGACCTGGACGGCCACTACGACGCCATCGTATCCATCGAGATGTTCGAGGCCGTCGGCGAACGCTTCTGGCAGACCTATTTCGACACCGTGGCAGCGCGCCTCAAACCGGGTGGGCGTGCCCTGGTGCAGTCCATTACCATCGACGAAGCAGTATTCGAGCGCTATCGCGACAGTGCCGATTTCATCCGCGAATTCATCTTCCCCGGCGGTATGCTGCCCAGCCACGAACGCTTCAGCCGGGCAGCCGCCGGGGCCGGGTTGGCCACACGCGACCGCTTCCACTTCGGCCGCGACTACGCCGAGACGCTGCGCCGCTGGAACGAGGCCTTCCAGTCGCACCGCGAGACCATTGCCGCGCAAGGTTTCGATGAGCGCTTCCGGCGCCTGTGGCAGCTTTACTACGTCTTCTGCGAAGTCGGTTTCGACGAAGGCCAGATCGATGTGGTGCAGTTCCTCTTGCACAAGGAGTGAGCCATGGGTGCCATGTTTTCAAGCATGCGCGGCGGCCTGCTGCGCTGCTGCGGTGTGCTGTCGCTGGCCTGGCTGCTGGGCGGCTGTGCCGGGCAGCAGGTCAGCGACTACGCCGGCAAGACCCCGGTGTTCGATCCGGCCCGCTTCTTCCTGGGCCGCACCGAGGCCTGGGGCATGTTCCAGAAGCGCGGTGGCGAGGTGGCGCGGCGCTTCCATGTGATCGTCACCGGTTCGGTGGCTGGCGATACGCTCACGCTGGACGAGCGTTTCCGCTATGACGATGGCCAGACCCAGACCCGCGTCTGGACCCTGGTACGCCAGAGCGATGGCAGCTGGCGCGGTCGCGCCGGCGATGTCATCGGCGAGGCGCTGGGGCAGACGGCCGGCAATGCCCTGCACTGGAACTACACCTTGCTCTTGCCCGTCGACGACAAACAATACGAAGTGCAGATGGACGACTGGATGTACCAGCTGGATGAACGCACGCTGGTCAACCGCACCAGCATGCGCAAGTTCGGTGTGGAAGTCGGACAGGTGACCCTGTTCTTCCGCAAGGAGCAGCCATGAATACGCAGACACGGCCCGCCCCCAAGAGCGTGGCCCAGGAGCATGAACCGGCCCAGCCCGTGCGCCCCGCGCCGCTGTTCGGACCGATGAATCGTCCCCTGCAGGACCTGCGCGGCCTGCGCATCTGGCTGGTCGGCGCCTCCAGCGGCATCGGCGCCGAACTGGCGCGCCAGGCGCTGGCCGCCGGTGCGCGGGTGGCCTTGTCGGCGCGTCGGGCCGATGCCCTGGAAGAAGTCGCCGCCGGTCACAAGGAAGCCTTCATCGCGCCGCTGGACGTGCTCTGCCGCGACGCCTGGCGCGACCAGCATGCGCGCATCGTGCAAGCCCTGGGCGGGGTGGATTTGCTGGTCTTCTGTGTGGCGAAGTACCGTCCCGAGCGCAGCTGGGAAGTGCAGGAGGAAGAAGCCGAGCACACCCTGCGCACCAACCTGGCCAGCGTCTATTCGGCCCTGGGCGCGGCCCTGCCCGAGATGCTCGCGCGCGGCAGTGGTGGCATTGCGCTGGTGGCCAGCGTGGCGGGCTATGTCGGCCTGCCTGGCGCCAGCGTCTACGGTCCGGGCAAGGCGGCGCTGATCAACCTGGCCGAAATCCTCTACAGCGATTTGCGCCCCCGGGGCTTGAATGTCTACCTGGTCAATCCGGGTTTCGTGAAGACCGATCTGACCGACCTGAACGACTTTCCCATGCCGGCCCTGCAGACCCCGCAACAAGCGGCCCAGGCCATCTGGCGCGGCATCGTCGAGGGGCGCTTCGAGATCCATTTCCCGCTGCGCTTCACGTTCTGGCTCAAGCTGCTGCGGCTGTTGCCATTCCGCCTGCGCTTCATGCTGTTCCAGCGTTTCCTGCTGAAATGACGATGGCTAACCTGGACCGTTTGCTGGCGTGGTACGGCACGCTGGATCGCGACAGCCTAGCGCGCATCGGCGAGTTCTATGCGCAGGATGCGCATTTCAAGGATCCGTTCAACGATGTCACCGGATTGCGCGCCATCGCGGCCATCTTCGAACACATGTTCGAGACCACCGAGGCGCCGCGTTTCGTGATCCTGGAGTCGATGGGGCAGGGCGCCCAGGCCTTCGCCACCTGGCGTTTCGAGTTCGGGCTCAAGGGCCGGCACTACACGGTGCTGGGAGCGACCCATTTCCGCTTCGATGCAGCGGGTCTGGTCATCGATCATCGCGATTACTGGGATGCGGCCGAGGAGCTGTGGCAGAAGCTGCCCGTCATCGGTGGGCCGGTGCGCTGGTTGCGTGGCAGGTTCAGCGTTGGGCAGGATTGAGGCCGGCGGTTTTTCTTCGGTACCTCAATCCGTCGTGCTGGGGCTCCAGAAGGCCTGCCGCACCGCCGGCAAGGCCAGCAGGCGCTCCACCAGTGCATCGAGTTCGTCGCCATCGACCGAGGTCGCCGCCAGCGTGGCTTCGATTTCCACTTCGTCGTCCGTGAAGGGGCGTACATCCAGGCCATGCGTGGGATGGCGGCTTTGTTCCAGCATGTCGGTGACGGCGGCCAGCACGCGCTTCTGGTGGGCGCTTTCGACGATCAGGTGCAGGGTGTTGGTCACTTCCACCGAAGGCACGTCCAGCGGCTTGCGGTTGATGGTGTTGACCACCGGACGCAAGAGCGTATTGGCGGCCAGCACGAACACGGTGGCCAGGATCGCCTCCAGGATCAGGTCGGCGCCGGCGGCCGCACCCACGGCGGCCGAACCCCACAGGGTGGCGGCGGTATTGATGCCGCGCACATTGCCTTCTTCGCGCATGATCACGCCCGCCCCCAGGAACCCCACCCCCGAGACCACATAGGCCACCACGTGCACGGCGCCGTCATGGCCACCCATGCGGTTGGCCATGTCCACGAACACCGCCGCCCCCAGTGCCACCAGCACATTGGTGCGCAGGCCGGCGGTACGTTGCCGGTACTGGCGTTCCAGGCCGATCAGGCCACCGAGGATGAAGGCGGCGGTCAGGCTGACAAAGGTGTCGAGCAGCGAAGCGAGGTCGATGTTGCGGATGAATTCCATGGACGGTTCCGGTCAGGCATGTTGGGGCTGAAGCGCCGCCGTGGCTGGACGGATGTCCACGGCGGCTGCGCAATGTTGCGCGATGATGCCTCAACTTTGCAACAAGCGCATGACAAGATCGTCAGGCGCAGGTCACGGCCTGGACTTCACTGACCGGCTCAGCTCAGGCTGCCTGCTTCCCCAGATGATGCAGCAGTGAGTCGTCACGGCCCGGCTTGACCGGGGTGAAATCGCGGTGGGCGATGAACTCCGGCCGGGTCGGCTTGGCGATCGCATTGGAGACTGCATTGAGGGTCAGGTAGACGATGCGGCGCGGGTAGGGCGTGATATTGCCCGCCGATCCATGCACCAGGTTGGCATGGAACATCAAGACGCCGCCGGCCTTGCCGGTGGGGGTGACGATGCCGTTCTGTTCCACCAGTTCGGTGACGGTGGGCTGGTTCAGCGTCCAGAGCGGGTAGGAGG
>NZ_JAELUH010000142.1 GCF_016429215.1 Herbaspirillum sp. ASV7
CCTCCAGTTCGTCGACGCCGATCACGTTGATGCGGCCCAGGAATTCGGACGATTCCTGCATCTTGTCTTCCAGCTTCTGCTGCACGCTCGGATCCACCGAGAAGGTGGAATGGACGGCGCCGCCGGCGACGTCGTTGAGCGTGGCCAGGCGCGCGGTATAGGCGTTATAGGCGGCGCGGGTCTGATTCTTCATGTGTTCTGCTCCAGTTAAATACGGAAATGGTTGACTACGTCGGCAACGGGCTTAGAACTCGGTCAGCGTCGAGCCCTTTCCACCGGTGGCCGGCGGGCGCTGCACGTTGTTCTTGTCGGTCAGGTTGAGCGTCTGGCGGAATTGCTCGGCCGTGGTCGACTCTTCGCCCACGCGCTTTTCCAGCGCCTCGAATTTCTTGCGCAGTTCGACCACACCCTCGGCCGCGCCGTTGGCGGTTTGCGCGAAGCTGGCGACCTGCTCGGCCACTACGGTCACGGCCGCCGCAGTGTCTGCATGCTGTGCATCGCCCTTTTTCTCGGCGCCGGTAATGCGCGCGAACATCTGCTTGAGGGACTCCGCCAGTCCCGGGCCGGACTCTTCGAATTCCATCTTCACTTCGATGGCTTCGGAGAACAGATTTTCCGGTTTCAGCTTGCGCAGGGTGAAAGGCGAGGCCTGCGGATGGGTGGCCGAGAACTGCAGAATCTCGGTACCGAGGCTGGCGGGGCTGTCGGTCACGGCCAGGCCTACCAGATAGGAGCTGCCGGTATCTGCGAACTTGTCGGCCAGCTCGATGCTGGTGTAGATCTTCTGGCGATCCTTGTTCATGGCGATCAGTGCGGGCGTGGGTTCGATCTGCGCGAGCAGGGCCAGACGCTTTCCGTTCTCGGTGTCGACCTCTTCGGCCTTCAGCGCCAGCACATCGCCGTAGGCCTTGAACGGGCCATCGGGCAGCAGGCTGCGCAGGTGCTCGACCCACACGCGAGCGCCGTAGGTCTTCTGGTTGTAGCTGTCGGCCATTTGCTGGATTTGCTCGCGGCTGATGCTACGGCCGTCGGTGGTCGCGCCCTCGGTCGCGACGCGGAAAAATTTGCTCTTGGTTGCCATGTGTTTTCGCGCTCGTTATCGGTTGATCGGATAACGTCATCTTCTGCCGATGGGCGAAATGCATCAATGAGACAAGGGTTGATAAAGGGAATAGCGACTCGGCAAAGTCCCCGCTACGCGCGCGCGCCGCCTACGCTTGCGGCATGTTAGACATTCCACACGACATCAAGGAAGGCATCGACCAGGCGGCCGAGCCCCGACACGTTGCGCGCCGGTTGTATTTCGAGGGCTGGCGGATCTCGTCTATCGCCCGCCACCTGAAAATCAAACGCTCCACGGTCAATAGCTGGAAGCACCGCGATGAATGGGAGAAGGTGTCGCGCCTGGAGCGCGTAGAGATTGCCCTCGAAGCGCGCATAGTGCAACTGATCGCGAAGGAAGTAAAGGGCAATGGCGAGTACAAGGAACTCGATGCGCTGATGCGCCAGCTTGTGCAAGCAGCGCGAGTGCGCCGCTACGAGCAGCCGGGCGGCAATGAGACCGACCTCAATCCGAACATCGCCAATCGCAACGCCGTGCCCAAGAAAAAGCCGGTGCGCAACGAGTTCAGCGAAGAGGCGCAGCAGCGCATCGTCGAGGCCTTCAATGATTCGCTCTTCGACTACCAAAAGGTCTGGTACCGCAACGGTAGCGAGCGCACGCGCGTCATTCTCAAATCACGCCAGATCGGCGCAACCTGGTACTTCGCGCGTGAGGCACTGATTGATGCGATCCAGACCGGGCGCAATCAGATTTTTCTCTCGGCCTCGAAGTCGCAGGCGCACGTCTTCAAGCAATACATCATCCAGTTTGCCAAGGATGCTTGCGGCGTGGAGCTGTCCGGCGATCCCATTGTGCTGCCCAATGGCGCGCACCTGTATTTCCTCGGCACGAATGCGCGAACTGCCCAGGGCTATCACGGCAACTTCTATTTCGATGAATTCTTCTGGACGCACAATTTCACGGAATTGAACAAGGTCGCGTCCGGCATGGCCTTGCACAAGAAGTGGCGTAAAACCTACTTCTCGACGCCATCGGCCACCACGCACCAGGCCTATCCGTTCTGGACCGGCGAGGCGTTCAACAAGCGCCGCGCGAAAGGTGAAAAGGTCAATATCGATGTCAGCCACAAGCGGCTGTCGTCCGGCTTCACCGGCGAGGACAAGATCTGGCGCCAGATCGTCACGATCATGGATGCGGCGGCGGGCGGCTGCGACCTGTTCGATATCGACGAGCTGCGCGATTTCGAATACTCGCCCGACCAGTTCGACAATCTCTTGATGTGTAATTTCATCGACGATTCCGCGTCGGTGTTCCCCCTGGCCGACCTGCAGCGCGGCATGGTCGATTCGTGGGTGGATTGGGATGACTATAAGCCCTTCACGGCGCGTCCCTTCGGCCACCGGCCTGTGTGGATCGGCTATGACCCGTCGCTGACGGGCGATAGTGCCGGTTGTTCGGTGATTGCGCCGCCATTGGTCCCGGGCGGGAATTTCCGCATCTTGGAGCGTCACCAGTGGCGCGGCAAGGACTTTGCCGAGCAGGCCGCGCTCATCAGGGAAATGACCGGCCGCTACAACGTCCAGTACATCGGCATCGACACCACCGGCATGGGCGTGGGCGTCTATCCCCTGGTGAAACAGTTCTTCCCTGGCGCCACGGCCATCAGCTATTCGCCGGAAGTCAAAACGCGGATGGTGCTCAAGGCACAAAACATCATCCGCAGTGGCCGCCTGCAGTTCGATGCGGGCTGGACTGACATCGCGCAGTCCTTCATGGCCATTCGCAAGGTCCTCACTCCCAGCGGGCGCGCCGTCACTTATGACGCCGGCCGCTCGGAAGAAACCGGCCACGCCGACTTGGCCTGGTCGGTCATGCACGCCCTCGACTACGAGCCCTTCGAAGGCACCACCGCTAACAACACATCATCCATGGAGTTCTTCTAATGAAACACAGAGCACGCCGCCGCGCGGCTGCATCCGACAACACGCTGCCGGCCAAGGTCGCGGCGCCGCCGGCGCCATCCGTCGAAGCGTTTTCTTTCGGCGATCCGTCGCCGGTACTGGAAGGCCGCGACATGCTGGCCGATGTCGAGTGCTACCGCAATGGCGATTGGTACGAGCCCCCCTTGAGCATGGCCGGCCTGGCCAAGTCCTTGAATGCCAGCGTCCATCACGCTAGCGCGATCTGGTGCAAGGTCAATATTCTGGCCTCGACCTTCCAGCCGTCCGCCGTTCTGTCGCGCGCGGATTTCACGCGCCTGGCGCTGGACTTCCTGCTCTTCGGTAACTGCTACGCAGAGCGGCGCGAGAGCATGACGGGCAAGCTCTTGAACCTCAAGCCGGCATTGGCCAAATACACGCGCGTGGGCGTGGAGCCCGGGCGCTATTTCTTCGTCAATGGCTGGCGAGACTCCCACGAATTCGAGCGAGACGCCGTCTGGCATCTGCAGGCGCCCGACATCAACCAGGAAGTGTATGGCGTGCCGCAGTATGTGAGCGCGCTGCAATCGGCCTGGCTCAATGAGTCGGCCACCCTGTTTCGCCGGCGCTACTACCTCAATGGCTCACACGCCGGCTTCATCCTCTACATGACCGACACGGCCAGCAACGTCAACGACGTGGACAAGCTGCGCGAGGCGATGCGCAACAGCAAGGGGCCGGGCAATTTCCGCAACCTGTTTGTGTATGCACCAGGCGGCAAGAAAGACGGCCTGCAGATCCTGCCGGTCTCCGAGATCGCGGCCAAGGATGAATTCTTCAATATCAAGAACTGCACGCGCGACGACGTGCTGGCTGCGCATCGTGTGCCGCCGCAATTGCTGGGGACCATGCCCAACAACACCGGCGGATTCGGCGATGTGACGAAGGCCGCGGCCGTTTTCGGCTGCAACGAAATTGAGCCTCTGCAGGCGCAGTTTCTTTCCTTGAACGAGTGGGCGGGCCAAGAGGTGGTCCTTTTCCGTTCCTATCAACTTCCGACCAATGAGGGGAAATCACAATGAGCGATCACGCTGATAACGCAGACAGCCGTATCTATCGCACTATAGCGGCCGGCCTGGCCGCTGCACGACGCGCACCGGCGCTGCAGCCGGATTGCCGCTGCCATTTCTGCGACGAACCTGTAGCCATCGAACTGCTGTTCTGTGACGTGGATTGCAGGGACGACTATCAGCGCGAGCGGGCGGCGCGCCGGAGAGACGGCAGTGAATTTGGATGATTCGTCTTTTTCAGCGAAAAGACGTTTTACTCAGAATAAATATGAGGCTTCTTCTCGCCTCTTGGGAAATGCTCTGCTCGACTATTCCAGCTCACGGTACATAATGGTTTCTTAATAGAAAATTACTAAGATCCGATTAATTGAACAAGGTGACGACCATGTAATGACCCAGCGAAACCTGCTCACCTCAAGCAGCTAAGGCAAACGCCTCAGCCGGTGTCTTCATGCCCAGCGCCTGATGCGGCCGGCGGTGGTTATAGAAGCCAATCCAGTCACCAATGATG
>NZ_JAELUH010000143.1 GCF_016429215.1 Herbaspirillum sp. ASV7
TGAACATGGCCGCCTTCTGGCGCTTGATCCGCCCGGCCTTGCCGCGCAGTGCCTTGCGGTTCTTGCGCGCCGGATAGGGCGTGCCGTCTGGTGCCACCTGCTGGGCGATCAGCCTGGCGTGTTCGCGCCGCAGGTCGTTGGCCACCTGGCGCACAAGCTGGCGCCGCTGCGCCGGTTGCACCTTGGCGATCAAGGCCCCGGCCCATTCTTCCAGGCGTTGCAGATCGTCGCTCATGGCAATGCCGGCACGTCCCACTCTGCCAGCAGACTATCGCCCTGGTAGAGCTGCCAGAAGTCATCAACGAATGGCGGGGTAATGTGGGGTTCGGCCGCGTGGTGGATCTCCAGACGACCGCCGTCCTGCCGTTTCACGATGGTGCGCTCGGTAAGCGACAGCTTAATGGACAGGTCCAGGGACTCGGCGCTGTTCATGTCCACCTCGAAACGCACGGCCTTCTTGGCGTTCTCAGGATTGGCGAAGGCCTCGCGCTGGTGAACCCGCATCCAAGCCAGTAGCGGCACGAATACCAGATCGAGATCCAGGCCGATGTCGGTCAAGATCAAGTTCAGGACATATTCATACTCGAAGGACAGGCCGGCCGTGCCGGTGGCGCGCGAGCCGCCCTCATCAATGAAGATATGCAGCTTGTCGGGGTTCTGCGCCAGGTCCTTAATGGCCTTGCGCAGGTAGTCGCGTAGGTTCTTGGGCTTGTACATTCAGCTTCTCGCGCAGAGCGTTGTAGGCATCAATCAGGGCATTGGCTTGTCGGATGGCGTCATCGCCTTCGCTGGCGATATCGTCAAGAAACTCTGCTGCCGCTGGCGTAAGTTGGGCTCGCGCTTCCTGGCCAGCTCCGCCGGCAATGGCGGAATCTGCGCAACTGGGTCCGGCTGGCACTGCAGCGATGACGGGGACTGACAGCCGGATAGCGCTACTGCGCACGCCAGCAATGTAAAGGTCTTTCTCATGGCGGGCGGTATCCCTTTCATTGGTGAGCTTGTCAGTGATGGCCTGGATGGCATCGCGGGCATTGCGCTCGGCCTGCAGAACCTGCTGCGTGCGAGCGGCCCGGGCATCGGCCGCCGCCTGATTGGCCGTGGCGATGCCGGCCTTCAGGTGGTCGATATCGGCATCCTTGCGCCAGCCCTGCACCGTCCAGGCGACAACAAAGACCACTGCCAGCAAGCCGGCGCCGAGCGCCGCACGCAGGCGCGCGCGCCACGATTCTGTGAGCGTCATGCCAACACCCCGCCGGCGTCCACGAAGGCCAGGTGTAGCTCCTCGCTGGTCTTCTGCGTCGGCAGCACGATGGCTTCGCCGCCTTCCCGGATGAAGGCCTGTTCGAGATCCACATAGCGATGCTCGAACTGGCCATAACCGGCGCCCGGCAGCGATGCCCAGATGTTTTTGCATTTGGCGATCGCGTCGGCCAGGCGGCCGGCGTCGATATCCGGTAAGGCCCGGCATTCCTTGATCTGCTGCAGGGCGATGGCGTCCTGCACCGGCGGGGCGAACCCCTTGAGCTTGAGCAACGGCGCGTAGTGGTCGTAGTAGCGCATCAATAGCTGATAGGCACCGGCGGCCGTGGACCATACCTTGTATTTCGGCAGGTACACGCGCACGCGCGGGTGGTCCGCGTAGCTGGCAAAGCGGGTGCGGCCGACGATCTGGTCATAGCCGCGGTCACGCGTGGTGGGCGAATTGGACGTGCCTTCGGAGAAGCGCACCATGCCCAGGAAGGCCATGCGGTTGTCGGTGGCGTTCACAGCGTTTCCTTCACGTCGCGCGCCAGCTCGGCAATGTCCTTGCCCTGGCGCCGCTGGAACCACAGGGCCACGGCCCGGGTGATCCACCAGGCCGGCGCGCCTACCATCAAATCGACCGGCTTAGGCCCCAGCACGGCGGCCACCGTCGGCACATGCTGCAGCAGCACCGAAAACCCCAGGTCGCCGAACATGATGGAGAACGCACCGGCGCAGGCCAGGCGCACCACGAATTCCTTTTCGTTGAACGAGCCATCGGCATTGCGTGGCGGCAGGACGATATACAGCAGCGCGGCGCCCGCCATGCCGAGCACGGCCTTGATGCCATAGATTTTCAGGATGGCCGCGATGCCGCCGGCGGATTCTGCTGCCATAACTTGGTTTCCCCTTGTCAGTGATTCGGTATTCATGTTGTCAATCCCACAGGCTGATGCTGTCTTGCGTAGTGCTGGGGGCCGCTATCGCGGCGGGCAGCTCAACTACCGTTCCCGCCGGCAGCACGGCCCCCAATGCCGCCAAGGCCGGATTGAGCGCCAGCGCCTGCTCCACATAGCCACTACTGGCGCCCAGGTAGCGAAACACCAATGCATCGAGGGTGTCGCCCTGCTGGCTGCGCACTTCCATCAGATCAGCTCCACGGTCGCATGCGTGCGCCCGAGAATGTCATTGATCGCCCAATGGCCGTTGCGGCGCTGCACGTCCGGTGCCGTGTCCATCCATTCCATGTTTTTCTTGTCGGTCAGGGCGCCGGCCGTGGTGTCGTAGTCCCGATAGCTCTCGAAGATGTCGGCCTTGGCGAAGCTGTAGACGGCGCGCCGGTAGAGCGCGACATACTGGCTTTCACCGTCCACCTTGGGCGCCGGCACGTCTTCCAGCTTCAGGGTTCCTGCGGCCAGGTGACCAGCTTGCCAGTCACGCAGCAGCCGATTGGCCGACAGAATCGCGTCCACCAGGGCCGGGCGCAGACGCGCATCGGTCACCGTCGAATCCAGCCGCATGGCGTCCCGCATGGCCGGCATGCTGATGTCAGGAAAGAAGCCGTCATTGGTGATGGCCTTCACGTCGGCCGGCACCACCGGCCCGGTCGTCACCGGTACGTCGTCGATATAACTCATGGTCTTGGAAATAGTGGGGGGCGGTGGCCAGGACATCCGACGAACAATGCCGCTTCCGTCCCGGGCCGCCCCTGCGCCGTGGGGTGCTCTTTACTTGGCCGGCTCGGCGAACTTCTTCAGCCGCCGTTCCAGCCGCTCGATTTCCTTCTTGACGCCGGCCGCCTGGTGCAGCTCGCTCGCCCGGACCAGATGCTGGTGCGCTGCCGTTGCCCGGTCTGCGGTGGCGTCCGTGATGTTTTCCGCGTCCACCTGGTTGACCAGCTCCAGCAGGGCCAGGCCCAGCGCCTTATGCACCTTGGCGCGTGCCTGGTCGGGCGTATCGGCATTGCCCGTCATGGCCAGCACCTGCTGCAGGATGTCGGCCGCCCGCGCCGGGTCATCCTTCAGCTTCCCGCCCAGGCTGGCGCCGGCGAAATCGTCCTGCAGCAGCGTAGGTAAAGTCCGGTTGTAGCGATCCGGCAGGGTGAACTGGTGTTCCAGCGCATAGGCCGCGAGCTGCAAGGCGCGTTCGTAGTCGCCGACATCGATGTGCCACACCAGCACATTGACCAGCACCTCATCGTGAGCACCACGGCCGGCCGAGAGCACGCCGTCAATCCAATGCTGGTAGGCCGGCAGCATGGTGGCCTTCATCTCGATCTTGCGCTCGATGGATTGGATTTCCGACAGCCTGCGGCGGTCTTCATGCAGCTTGATCAACATCAGCTCATAGGCGCTACCGGTGGTCACGCTGCCGGGCTCGCCGGCGGAGGCCGCCAGCTTGCCCAACATGCGCTCCCGATGGCGCGCGGCGGGAGACAGGCGAGTCATCAGGCGCCGCCTGCTGCCGCATCCTGCAGCACCACGTTTTCCACCAGGGCGGCCAGGCCTTCGTCCTCGATCACATAGGCGTCGTTGGACGATTCGTAGTTCTCGACGCGGTCGGCCTTGGGCTCGTCGACCACGCGGCGGCGACGGCCACCGTTCTGGAAATAGATCGACAGGTTGTCCAGGCGGGTGATCAGCATGGCATTGGCCGGGAAGGACGGCACCCGCACCGCCGGCAGGCCGCCGATACGCTTCTGGCTCACGATGATGTCAGCGGCCAGGGCTTCGGTGGGCGCCTGATCCTTGTTGATCAGCGGGAAATACTTATCGTGCAGCAGTTCGCGGCCGACGATCACCACCAGGGCGGTGTCGTCCTGATACCAGGGATCCAGATTGGTCACCGCGTCATAAACGGCCGCATCGAGGTTGGCATAGTCGGCGCCAGCGCCCTTGCCGATGATGACCTTGCCCGGCAGATCCTGGCCAACCAGCCCCATGACACGCTGCGGCGAGTTCTCGCGGATCTGCTGCAGCCAGCCCTTGTTGACGTCCTGCAGCAGCGGATACTGGGCCAGATTGGTGTCGGCCGCGACCTTCACGCCGTTGAAACCGATCATGATGCGGTCCAGTGCCTGGCGCTTCAGGATCGCAGTGGCCACGCGGGTCTGGAAGTCCGGGAACTTGGCCCAGGCGTCCAGCTTGGCATAGTTGATGTGGGTGTCGAAATTGGTCTTCTCGCAGCGATAGCGGGTGTTCGTCATGGCCGATGCGTCGCGGGTGCTGCGGCGCTTGTCGCCGCGCGTATCGGTGCGGCTGGCGATGGGGCCGGAGACGCCCAGGCCGATTTTCT
>NZ_JAELUH010000144.1 GCF_016429215.1 Herbaspirillum sp. ASV7
GGCCGCGCGCTGGCCGGAGCCTCGGGCAACACCGCGGCGCGCATCTTCGCCGCATCGCTGGAGGCGGAACTGGTTTCCATCGCCGGAGTCTACCGAACCTTCGAGAACGGTCACGCACCCGAGCTCGCAGGCAAGCAGGTGCAGGTACGCCTGCAGGGCGAGCGCATCGACGTGCTGCAGATGCAGGCCTCGTAAGAGGCTGCGGTAAATCATTTACTGAATCCAGCCGGGACCCACCGGCGTACTGTTCTTCTTAAGGAGTTTTTCGTGGCAAAAATCATCGTTGTGACTTCGGGTAAGGGCGGCGTCGGCAAAACGACGTCGAGCGCCAGTTTCGCATCGGGCCTGGCCATGCGCGGCCACAAGACCGCCGTGATCGACTTCGACGTCGGCCTGCGCAACCTGGACCTGATCATGGGTTGCGAACGCCGCGTGGTGTATGACCTGATCAACGTCATCAACAAGGAAGCCACCCTGCACCAGGCCCTGATCAAGGACAAGCACTGCGACAACCTGTTCATCCTGCCGGCCTCGCAGACCCGCGACAAGGACGCCCTGACCGAAGAAGGCGTGGAACGCGTACTGGGCGATCTCTCGAAGATGGACTTCGAATACATCATCTGCGATTCCCCCGCCGGCATCGAACACGGTGCGGTCATGGCGCTGACCTTCGCCGACGAGGCCATCGTGGTCTCCAACCCGGAAGTGTCCTCGGTGCGCGATTCGGACCGCATCCTGGGCATCATCCAGGCCAAGTCGCGCCGCGCCTCCTCGGGCGGCGAGCCGGTCAAGGAACACCTGCTCATCACCCGCTATTCGCCCAAGCGCGTCGAGGACGGCGAGATGCTCTCCTATACCGACGTGCAGGAAATCCTGCGCATCCCCCTCATCGGCATCATCCCCGAGTCGGAAACCGTGCTGCAGGCCTCCAACCAGGGTTCCCCCGCGATCCACATGAAGGACAGCGATGTGGCGCAGGCTTACCAGGACGTGGTGTCGCGCTTCCTCGGCGAGACCGTCGAACTGCGTTTCACCACCTACGAAAAGCCGGGTCTGCTGCAGCGTATCTTCGGAGGTAAGTGACATGTCCCTGCTTTCTTTCCTCTTCCCCAGCAAGCCCAAGAGCGCGGTGGCGGCGAAGGAGCGGCTGCAGATCATCATCGCCCGCGAACGCTCCAACGGCCGTCAGGGCCCGGACTTCCTGCCGGCGCTGCACAAGGAATTGATCGAGGTGATTTCCAAGTACACCAAAGTCAATGCCGACGACATCAAGATCTCGCTGGACCGCCAGGGCAACCTGGAGGTGCTGGACGTGAACGTGGTGCTGCCCGACACCGACGTGCCAGCGGCGTGAGTGCCGCAATGGCGAGCGCATGAACACCGCTCGCCGCGCAGCGAGGGGCAGCTCCGGCTGCCCTTTCGTCTATCTGAACATCCCTGCCCACTGAAGCCCTTGCCTGTTGCGATGAAGATCGGGATCCTCTGCTCCGACGCCGATACCGTCACCCTGGTCAGCCAGCTGGCCGAACGCCACGATTGCACCGTCCATGCCAGCCCGGCCGAGCTGGAGATGGCGTGCAAGGACGGCGCCGGCCTGCTGGTGGTCGACCTGGATGACCTGCAGGGACACCCGCAGGCCAACGCCATCACCGAGCTTATCCACGCCCATCGCCCGCCGGTGACCCCACGGGCCTTGCCGGCCGTGCTGCTGCTGGCTACGCCGGCGCACCAGAACTGGCTGCGCGGCATGCTGGTGGCCGGTGCCAATGACTACCTGGTCAAACCGGTACGGCGCCAGGAGCTGGCCCTGCGCCTGGATCTGCTGCTGATGGCGGCACAGCCGCATGAAGTCCCCGAGCGTATCGTGGCCGCGGGCGGCTTTACGTTCGACCTGGCGCGCCTGCGCGCCACGCATCCCGACCGCCCGGAACTGGACGTCGTGCTGACCCGCAAGGAAGCCGAACTGGCCCTGCTGCTGCTGCAACACCTGGGCCGCCCGCTGTCACGCGCCTTCTTGCGCGAGCGGGTCTGGGGCGGCGAAGCCGAATTGCCCACGCGCACCCTCGATACGCATATTTCGCGCATCCGCACCAAGCTCGGCCTGCATCCGGAGTACGGGTACCAGCTGGCCACGGTCTATGGCTATGGATATCAGTTGGAACAACTGCCCTGACCAGGCAGGAATCTGTCGGCGCGGCAAGATTGGCGCAATCACAACGGCGGCCCCGGAAAAAACCTGATCCATGTCAGAGACATATACCGATTATCAGGGCCTGCTCCAACCCGATATTTCGCAAAGAGTATAATAGTTCCCAAAACCGGGGCTAAAACTGAGTGTTTCCTGCCTGTTTTCCACCCGGACCAGCACCATCCCAGCTCATCGGCGCCCTCGCCGCGAAATGTCATGCACCTGCTTGCCGTCGGACTCAACCACACTACCGCGCCCGTTTCGCTGCGCGAGAAGGTGGCATTCCCTGCGGACCAGATCGGTCAGGCAGTGGCGTCCGCGCGCGCGTGGTTTGGTGGCCATGACAAGATCATCGCCTCCGGCGAAGCGGCCATCCTCTCCACCTGCAACCGTACCGAGCTGTATGCGGCGGCTGTCGCCGGCAAGGATGGCGTGGATTTCGCCATCGATCGTACCGCGCAGTTCCTGGCCGACTACCACCAGATCCCCTACGCCGACCTGCGCCCCTATCTCTATTCGCTGCCGCAGGACAATGCCGTGCGCCACGCCTTCCGTGTCGCCTCCGGGCTGGACTCGATGGTGCTGGGCGAACCGCAAATCCTGGGCCAGATGAAGGATGCCGTGCGCCAGGCCGATGCCGCCGGCGGCCTGGGCACCTACCTGCACCAGCTGTTCCAGCGCACCTTCGCAGTGGCCAAGGAAGTACGCAGCACCACCGAGATCGGCGCCCATAGCGTTTCCATGGCGGCGGCGGCCGTGCGGCTGTCGCAGCGCATCTTCGACACCGTCTCGGGCCAGAACGTGCTCTTCATCGGTGCCGGTGAAATGATCGAATTGTGCGCGACCCACTTCGCCGCGCAGAATCCCAAGTCCCTGACGGTGGCCAACCGCACGATGGAACGCGGCGAGACGCTGGCGCATCGCTTCAACGGCCGCGCCATCCGCCTGGCCGACCTGCCGGCACAGCTGGCCAGCTTCGACATCGTGGTCTCCTGTACCGCCTCGCAGCTGCCCATCATCGGCCTGGGGCTGGTGGAACGGGCCGTCAAGGCGCGCCGCCACAAACCCATCTTCATGGTCGACCTGGCGGTGCCGCGCGATATCGAAGCCGAAGTCGGCCGCCTGGACGACGTCTTCCTCTACACCGTGGACGACCTGGCCTCGGTGGTGCAAAGCGGCGTCGAAAACCGCCAGGCCGCCGTGGCGCAAGCCGAAGCCATCATCGAGACCCGTGTGCAGTCCTTCATGCACTGGATCGACAGCCGCGCCATGGTGCCGCTGATCCAGGATCTCAACGAAACCGGCGAGGCCCTGCGCCTGGCCGAACTGGATCGCGCCCGCCGCATGCTGGCCAAGGGCGACGATGTGGAAGACGTACTGGAAGCCCTCTCCAAGGGCCTCACCGCCAAGTTCCTGCATGGCCCGCAACAGGCCCTGCATCACGCCCAGGGCGAACAGCGCAGCCAGCTGGTCTCGCTGCTGCCGCAACTGTTCCGCGCCAAGCGTTAGCGTTCCCCCTCCCGCTGCTGCGCATCCCCATGCGCAGCGCCGCCGGCACTTGCTGGCGCCCTCGCCTTAGCCTCACCTCTACCCTCTTAGCACCGGATCGACACACCCCATGAAACCATCGATGCTCGCCAAACTCGACCAGCTCGCCGAGCGGCTGGAAGAGCTCAACAGCCTGCTGGCGCAGGAAGACGCCACGGCCAACATGGACAACTTCCGCAAGATGACCCGCGAGCATGCCGAACTCGGCCCGCTGGTAGCGCTGTATCACGACTTCGTGCAGGCCGGCGAGGATATCCGCACCGCCCAGGAACTGCTCTCGGACCCCGACATGAAGGCCTTCGCCCAGGAAGAGATCGACGGCGCCAAGGCCAGCATGGAGGCGCTGGAGCTGGACCTGCAGAAGATGCTGCTGCCCAAGGACCCCAATGACGAGCGCAACATCTTCCTGGAAATCCGCGCCGGTACCGGCGGTGACGAGTCGGCCCTGTTCGCCGGCGACCTGCTCCGCATGTACACCCGCTATGCCGAGCGCCAACGCTGGCAGGTGGAAATCGTGTCCTCGTCCGAGTCCGAACTGGGCGGCTACAAGGAAGTGATCGCCCGTATCGCCGGCTTCGGTGCCTATTCGCGCCTGAAGTTCGAATCCGGCGGCCACCGCGTGCAACGCGTACCGGCCACCGAGACCCAGGGCCGTATCCATACCTCGGCCTGCACC
>NZ_JAELUH010000145.1 GCF_016429215.1 Herbaspirillum sp. ASV7
GGCTCTGCACGGTGTCGTTGGGGAACAGCGCCTGGTTCACGTGCAGGTTGGTGGGGTGCAGCGGCTTCTCGGTACGACGGGCCGATGCCATCAGCACACCGATCTTGGAGAAGGCGGCACGGGCCTTGTCGCCCACTTCGTTCAGGGCCTTCTTCATGTAGCGCAGGTAGGCGCCACCGTGGCGGGCTTCATCCTGGCTGATGATCTTGTAGATCTGCTTGATGACCGGCTCGGTGTGCCAGTCGGCGGCGCAACGGTACCAGTGGTTCAGGCGGATCTCACCGCAGAAGTGCAGCATCAGGGTTTCCAGCGGCGGGGCCGGATCGAACTCGAAGCGCACGTTGTGCAGCTCCTCTTCGGTCGGGGCCAGGTCCGGGCGGAAGCGGCGCAGGTATTCCATCAGCACCAGCGAGTGCTTCTGTTCCTCGAAGAACCATACCGACATGAATGCCGAAAAATCGCTGTCCCCGCGGTTGTCGCGCAGGAACATCTCGGTCGCCGGCAGGGCAGACCATTCCGTGATCGCGTTCATGCGAATGGTCTGGGCCTGTTCGTCGGTGAGCAAAGAAGCATCGAACTTGTCCCAGGGAATATCCTTATCCATATTCCAACGGACCTGCTCTAGCGATTTGAACAATTCTGGGTACAGCATCTCAGTGTGTGCCTATATGCGTTAAGTGTTTGATTTAACAAGATTTTCCCTGGTCATACTAAAACCGTCAGGTTTCAGCAATATGACAAGCCCCTGCGCATGAGCGCGGGAGCGGCTCTGTCGTGGCGACGATCAGGGGGAGGTTGGCTTGCGGGAGGCTGGCTTCTTGTTTTGCCGCGATTGTACAACACCCGCCCGGGCCGGGGCGCTCGTATTTGGGCCGGTCTTGGGTGCTTTCTTGACCGGTGGCTTCTTCGGCGCCGGCTTGGCTGCCTTGCCCGCCTTGGGAGCGGCTCCCGGCTTGGCTTTCGGGGCAGGCTTGGCCTTCGGCGGCACTGTCTTATTTTCGCTACGCTTGGCGGCCTTGGGCGGCTTGGCCGGCTTCAGCAGCGGCTCCTGCTCGGCAGCGGCCCCGGTCAGGGCATTGCCCACGGCATGCTTGAACTGCTCCTGCAGCACATTCCACCAGGCATTGGGGTTGGCGATGGCGGACTGGAAATCGGCGGCGGGTGTCGCCTCTGCGGCCTGGGGCTCGGCGGCCTCGTCTTCGTCATCTTCCGCTTGCTCGTCGGCAAGCTCGGATGCGCTGGCCTCCGGCTCGGGAGCCGGCTGTTCAGGTTCCTCCTGCGTGTTCGCTCCCGGCCACAGCGGGAAACCGAACGGGAACGGCGGCGTCGTGCCGCTCTCGCCCGGCGCGGCTGCCTCGCCCGCCGGGGCCTCGCGCGAGGCCATGATGGCGCTCATCGCCTGCAGGGTGGACAGGGTCGCGCTCTGCACTTCCAGGGTCTGGATGGTGGCCTTGAGCATGTTCAGGTTCAGCTCCAGCCAGGATGCCACGGTCTTCAGGTCCGAGATCTTCTTGTTGATATCCTCCACCGACAGCGTGGGCGCGGCCATGGACGGCGCGCCCATGCTGCTCCACATCTTCTGCATGAATTCGATGGTATCGGTGACCGAGCCTGCGCCCGGCATCTTGTCCTGGTTCAGCATTGAACGCTCCTCTTGTGGTGTCCTCTATGGGTCAGCGCGGCGGACGCTGCATCTTGCACGAGCTGGGCAGAGCGGTCTGCTCGGCCGGGATGAAACGCTCGGTGCGGAAGCCGTAACCACTGCCCTCGTTATCGAACCGGATGCCGCCGCTGTCGGCACGCTGCATCTGCATCAGATACAGCGGCTGGATCAGCTGGTGATCGGCCGCGCGCATGGTGGCGTCGTGGAAGGCGCTCTGATAATGCGCGCCTTCCAGGGCATATGCAACCGCTGCGGGCTCGGTGCTCCTGGCCTTCTCGATGGCCTTGGCCAGCATCTCGATCATGACCTGCATGCGCAGGTAGAGGTAATCGTCCTTGGCCTGGGGATAGCGCTTGCGGTATTCCTGGTAGAAGGCATCGCTGGGCGAGCCCGGCGTGCCGCCGGCATTCGGATGCCACTCGGCCACCGCCCGCACCACACCCACGCCGGCCTCGCCGATGGCCGCCGGCGCGCCCAGGCTATTGGCGTAGAAGGTGTAGAACTTGGCCTTGAAGCCGGCGTCGCGGGCGGCCTTCACCAGCAGCGTGAGGTCATTGCCCCAGTTGCCGGTGATCACCGCATCGGCCCCGGCGCTGCGCATCTTGGCGATGTAGGGGGCGAAGTCCTTGATCTTGCCGATCGGATGCAGTTCGTCACCGACGATGGCGATATCGGGACGCTTGGCGTTCAACTGCTCGCGCGCCGCCTTGGCGACCTGGCGGCCGAAGCTGTAGTCCTGGCCGATCAGGTAGACGCGCTTGGTGGCGGGATCGGCCTTGATGGCCTCGGTCAGGGCTTGCATGCGCATGTCGGCGCTGGCATCGAAGCGGAAATGCCAGAAGCTGCATTTCTCGTTGGTCAGCGCCGGGTCGACCGCCGAATAATTGAGGAACAGCACGCGCCGCTGGGGCTCGCGCTGGTTGTGCTTGTTGACCGCATCGACCAGCGCCGCGGCCACCGCCGAGCTGTTGCCCTCGATCAGGAAGGGGATGCCCTCATCGGTGAGCTGGCGGAACTGCACCAGCGAGTCTTCCACGCCGAGCTTGTTGTCGAAGGTGGAGAGTTGCAGCAGGTGCTTGCCATCGGGCAGGCTCACGCCGCCGCGTGCGTTGACGCGATCGATGGCGTAGCTGATGTTGCGCACCACGGCTTCACCGGCATTGGCAAAGGGACCGGAGAGGCCATCGATCATGCCGATGCGGATGGGCGGCAAGGGGGCTGCGGCCTGCGCCTGCGCCGACAGTGACAGCGCACAGGCGGCCAGTGCCACGGCAATGGCGCCGGCCAGGCGGGAGGACAGGGAGGCACTCATCATCTGCTTCGTCTTCTGCATCGACATCTCGGTCAGGCGTAAAACCCGCATTGTACGTTGTTTGAAAAGCATCTCCGAGACGCGACCGGCAGCGCACGCCGTCGAGGTGATCCGATACACTGGCGCCATGACCGACGTTTCCCGCTCGTTGCGGCGCTGGCCGCGCCTGCTGATCCTCATTGCGCTCACGCTTACGCTGCACGCCCTGCTGGTGGGCTGGGGCCGGCGGCACATGATCGCCATGCAGACGCCGCAGGAAGCGAGCATCACGGTACAGCTGCATCCGGTGCCACCTCCGCCGCAACCCGTGGCGCTGCCGGCCCCGCCGCCCTCTCGGCCGGCCGCATCCGTGGCACCGCGCAAGGCCGTAGCCAGCGCGCATCGCCCCGCCCGCCATGTCGAGCCTGCCATCGATCCCCCCGACGAACCGATACGCGAAACCGTCGAGCCCATTGTCACGATGGCGCCCGAGGGCAACCATGCCCCGCCCGTCAATGTCGATGCCGGGACGGGAAGCCCTGGCGGAACCGCCACGTCGGACGGCGCGTCGGCCAACCCGGGCACCCACGCCGACGCCGGCACTGCGGCCACCGGCAAGCACTACCAGACCGACGCCCCGCCCAGCGCCGTGCTGGACTATGACGTCACCGGTACCAAGGACCAGGCGCCGGCCTACGGAACCGGGCGCATCACCTGGGTCAACCATGGCAACAGCTACGAGGTGATGGGCCGGGCCAAGGCCCTGTTCTTCACCGTGCTCAATTTTTCCAGCCAGGGCGAGCTCAATGACTGGGGGGTCTCGCCGGTGATCTATACCGAACAGAAGGGCTTCAAGGCCGCCACCAATACGCACTTCAACCGCGAGCGCGACCTGGTCAGCTTTTCCGCCTCCACCACCAGCTATGCGCGCCGGGGCGGCGAGCAGGACCGCGCCAGCCTGATCTGGCAACTGGCCGCCATCGGGCGCGGTAATCCGGCCCAGATCCAGCCGGGTGCGACGATCGACCTGTTCGTGGCCGGTGTGCGCGATGGAGAAATCTGGCGCATGCAGGTCCTGGGCGAGGAAGACATCACCCTGCCCGTCGGCCATCTGCACACCTGGCATGTGGTGCGCATGCCCAAGCCCGGTTCCTATGACGACCGCGTCGATATCTGGCTGGCGCCGCAGCACGAGTGGTATCCGGTGCGCGTGCGCTATACC
>NZ_JAELUH010000146.1 GCF_016429215.1 Herbaspirillum sp. ASV7
CGGCACCCCCATGGCGGGCGCCCTGTTCGGGCTGGAAGTGCTGGCCATCGGGCGCATGCGCTATGACGCCATCTTCCCCTGCTTCGTGGCGGCCATCGTCGCCGACCAGGTCGGCCTGCTGTGGGGCGTGCACCACACCCACTACCTGATGACGGCCAGTGCCCCGGTGACACCCTGGACGCTGGCTGCGGTGATGCTGGCGGGTCTGGTCTTCGGGCTGGCCGGCATGCTCTTTGCGCGGACCACGCACGCCTTGTCGGCATTCATGAAAAAGCGGGTGGCCTATGCGCCGCTGCGCCCGCTCATCGGCGGCATCGTGGTGGCACTGGCGGTGTGGGCCTGTGGTACCCATCGCTACATCGGCCTGGGCATCGATGTCATCGTCGAGGCCTTCCAGCATCCTCTTGCACCTTGGGATTTCCTAGGCAAGGGCGTCTTCACGGTCGCCTCGCTGGGCAGCGGCTTCAAGGGCGGCGAGGTGACACCGTTGTTCTACATCGGCGCGACCCTGGGCAATGCGCTGGCACCGGTGCTGCAATTGCCTTTCCCGTTGCTGGCGGCACTGGGCTTCGTGGCCGTCTTCGCGGGGGCGGCCAATACTCCGCTGGCTTCTACCGTCATGGCGATCGAACTCTTCGGTGCCGCCATCGGGCCTTTTGCCGCGCTGGCCTGCGTGGTCAGCTACCTGTTCTCGGGCCACACCGGCATCTACAAGTCGCAGCGGCTGGAACAGGCCAAGCAGCACGGGCCGCGCCCGCCATCCCCGCACTGACGAAAAAAAGCCCGTCCTGGGAGGACGGGCTGGAAAGATCCGCTGGATGTCGTCGCAGCGGACAAGGGGAAAGAGGAGTCCCGATGTCGCCACTGTAGTCCGCGAAAATTAAGCCAGACTTAAATCACCAGCGATCATCCGTGATCATTCGTGATTTTATTGCCGTGTCACAACGTCGCATGCGTGCATCATCCTTCCCTAAATTTGTGAAGGGATGAGAAATTCAGTCAGCCTCGCTGTTACTCTTGAGCCCAATCGGATTGCTATACAACAACGGGGGAGGGATCCGAGCATGGCGACGAGTCGAGGCTGCGTGGGGGCAGGCGCCGGCACCTGCCGGTCAGATGGCCTGCGGCTCGACCATTCCCTCGGCCCGGTTAACAACGGGGTCACAACAACCCATGACATTGCAACCCGCTCCGGCCAGTCCGGGGATCGGTTGCGCCTGCTTCATCCAGTCGCTCCACCCGACTCAATTCATCTACATCCACATCCACTGCCGGCACAGCGCCGGTTCAAGACACCATGAAATTCTCTTCCTTGCGCACCCGGCTCATCGTTCTGTGTGGCGGTATCGTCGTGCTGGCGATGCTGGCTATCGTCCTGACCAACTTCCTGACGGCGCGCTCGCGCACGATGTCTGCGCTGGACAGCCAGATGGCACAACTGGCGAAAAGCCAGGCTGCCACCATCGCCGAATGGGCCGACTCCAAGAAGCTGGTGGTGCGCTCCATCAAGCAGGCCGCCGATGCGGCCGATCCCCTGCCTTTCGTGAAGGCGGCCGAGACCGCCGGCGGCTTCGACCTGGCCTACCTGGGCTATGCCGACAAGCACGCGGTATTTTCGCAGCAGCGCACGCGCGCCGCCGACTACGATCCGACCCAGCGCCCCTGGTACAAGCAGGCCGCCCAGGCCAGCGGCCCCATCCTGACTGCGCCCTATACCAGCGCCAGTACCGGCAAGCTGCTGGTGACCTTCGCCGAGGCGGTCGGCAAGGATGGCCAGGTGGCTGCCGTGGCGGCGGCCGACGTGCTGCTCGATACCGTGGTGGCCGACGTGGTGGCCATCAAGCCCACGCCCAACAGCTATGCCTTCCTGGCCGACCTGTCGGGCAAGATCATCGCCCACCCCAATGACAAGCTGCGTCTGAAGCCCCTGTCCGAGCTCGACAGCGCCATCAGCGCGCAATCCCTGGGCGAGGCCATGAGCGCCAACGCCCACCAGGACGTGGCCCTGGATGGTCGCAAGCAGATGCTCTTCGCCGCCCGCGTGGCCGGCACCGACTGGTTGCTGGTGGTGGCCGTGGACCGTGCCGATGCGCTGGCCTCGCTGTCGGCCATGCTGGCCAGTTCCGGCGTCATGGCGGTACTGGTGACGGTGCTGGCCGCGCTGGTGCTGGGCGCGCTGATCTCGGCCATCCTGCGTCGTCTCTCGGCGGTGCAGCGCGCGCTGGAAGAAATCGCCGACGGTGACGGCGACCTCACCCGCCGCCTCGACACCTACGGCAGCAGCGATGAACTGGCGCGCATCGGCGCGGCCTTCAACCGCTTCGTCGACAAGGTCGAGCATGTGATGCTCGACATCCGCGATGCCAGCCACACCATCCATGCCGCCTCGCGCGACATCGCCAGCGGCAACATGGACCTGTCGCAGCGTACCGAGTCCCAGGCCAGCTCGCTGGAAGAGACCGCCGCAGCCATGGAGGAACTCACCTCCAGCGTGCGCCACAACGCCGACAATGCCATGCAGGCCAACCAGCTCTCGCAGTCGGCCTCCGAGATCGCCGGCCGAGGTGGCGAGATGGTCGATCAGGTGGTGCAGACCATGACGGCCATCAATGCCTCCTCGCAGAAGATCGTGGACATCATCAGCGTCATCGATGGCATCGCCTTCCAGACCAATATCCTGGCCCTGAACGCGGCGGTGGAAGCGGCCCGCGCCGGTGAGCAGGGACGTGGCTTCGCCGTGGTGGCCTCGGAGGTGCGTTCGCTGGCCCAGCGCTCGGCCACGGCGGCCAAGGAAATCAAGGTGCTCATCACCGACTCGGTAGAGCAGGTCAAGGCCGGCGAGCAGACCGTCAGCGATGCCGGCACCACCATCCGCAGTGTGGTCGAGAGCGTGCGCCGGGTCAGCGATGTGGTCGCCGAGATCAGCGCGGCCAGCCGCGAGCAGAGCCAGGGCATCAACCAGACCAACGACGCCGTGGCTCACATGGACCAGGCCACCCAGCAAAACGCGGCCCTGGTCGAAGAGGCTGCCGCTGGCGCCCAGTCCCTGCAGGAACAGGCGGCCAGGCTGGCTGACATCGTGGCGCTGTTCCGGCTCAGCGATGCGCGCCGGCAATGATATAAATCATTTCACTGATCGAGCCCCCTGATGCAGCCCGCGGCGTTGGGGGATCAATGCTCCTTCACATTGGGCAGCAGCACCGTCATGATGCCCGCCAGCGGCAGGAAGGCGCACAGGCCGTAGACCCAGGCGATGCCATAGAGGTCGGCCAGGTGGCCCAGCAGCGCCGCACCGATGCCGCCGAAGCCGAACATGAGCCCGAAGAACACACCGGCGATCATGCCCACCTTGCCTGGCACCAGCTCCTGCGCATACACCACGATGGCCGAGAAGGCCGAGGAAATCACCAGGCCGATCACCACCGACAGCACCGCCGTCCAGAACAGGCTGGCGTGGGGCAGCAGCAGGGCGAAGGGGGCCGCACCCAGGATCGAGATCCAGATCACCAGCTTGCGTCCGATGCGATCGCCAATGGGGCCGCCGACGAAGGTGCCCACGGCCACCGCGCCCAGGAACAGGAACAGGTAGAGCTGCGAGCTCGCCACCGGCAACTGGAAGCGGTCCATCAGGTAGAAGGTGAAATAGCTGGTGAAGCTGGCCATGTAGAAGTACTTGGAAAACACCAGCAGCGCCAGCACCACCAGTGCGCGGCGTACCGTGGCGGCAGGCAGTTGATGGATGGCACGCGGCTTGGCGCGGCCACGTGCTGTTGCCAGGTGGCCGCGATACCAGGCCGACACCCGCGAGAGCACTACGATGGCCAGCACCGCCAGCACCACGAACCAGGCCACATGGCTCTGGCCGTAAGGCACCACGATGGCCGCCGCCAGCAGCGGCCCGAAGGCCGAGCCGGCATTGCCGCCCACCTGGAAGGT
>NZ_JAELUH010000147.1 GCF_016429215.1 Herbaspirillum sp. ASV7
GATATTGGCATTGCTGAACAGGCGCAGCACCGCCATCGAGATCACCGCAGCCGGAATGGCCGAGGAAAAGGTCAATCCCACCTTGAGCCCCAGGTAGACATTGGAGGCGGTGAAGATGACCGTGATCAGTGCGCCCAGCAGCATGCCGCGCAGCGTCAGTTCCGGTAGCCCGGCTTGTTGATTGTTCATGGGGAGAGAAAATTCCGTTGGGATATATTCTTATACCGCAAGAATTGCGCTCTTCCTATCGGACAAAGACTTTTTTGTGGGCCGTCGGCGCTTTGCTATGATGGTCTTCCCTGTCCGATACCCCTTGCCACCCATGCGCCTGCGCACCACCGTGATTGTCCTCAGCCTGGCCTGTCTGGTCCTGGCGGCCTGTTCGCCCCGCTACAACTGGCGCGAAGCCAGCGACAACGGTGCGCATTTCGTCGTGCTGCTGCCGGCCAAGCCGGCCAGCGTGACCCGCAGCGTGGATCTGGACGGCCCCCGGGTCGACATGAGCATGACCGCCGCCGAGGTCGATGGCCTCACCTTTGCCGTGGGCACGGCCGAGCTGCCCGATGCCGCTGCGGCCACCCGCGCGCTGGAGGCCATGCGCACCGCCTTGCTCAACAACATCGGCGGTCAGGCGCAGGGTACGCCGACCTGGCCGGGCAAGACCGACGGTCTGGTCCACAGCCAGGATATCGATGCCCGCGGCATGGCACGCGGCCGGCCGCTGCGGCTGGTGGCCCGGCTGGCGGCCAGGGACCGGCGGGTGTACCAGATCCTCATCGTCGGCGATGAAAAAGCCATCACCGATGAAAATATTGAAACCTTTTTCAGCTCTTTCAAACCAACATAGGCCCGGATGACAAAGCCCCGGACTGCGGAGTATTCTTAATCCTGCCTGTGACTCCAGACAGGTAGTCCCGCAGCGATGCGGTAGCAGTCTGCAGCGCATTTCCCGATGCTCCGGCCAGTCCGGGCCTCGACCAAAAATCGTTTCCAATCAAAGATCCCAGAGGAAATATGCTGATCACATTCAAATCAAAAGCGGCGGCCGATGTGGTGATGTACGAATCACACGCCAAGCCCATCCTGGACCTGCTGCACAAGGATCCCGCCCGTGGCGTGATCACCGCAGCCGAAGCCGGCGACGCCATCGCCCAGCTGGAAAGCCAGATCAGCGCCAGCAAGGCGCATGAAGCCGCCGAGGCGCTGGCGCGCGACGTCAATGCCCACCACAATGCCGACGTCGACGACCACAAGCACGAGAAGATCGAGCCGGTCACCTTCTCGGCACGCGCCTATCCGCTGCTGGACATGCTGCGTGAGGCAAAGAAGGGCAACTACGACGTCCTGTGGGGCGTCTGAAGCACCTGCCGCCCTGACATCTTTACCGTGCCGCCGCCCGGCGGCATGAAAAAACGGCTGCCGCGATCATCCACCGCGGCAGCCGTTTTGCGTTGATGTGTCGCCCCCCGGCGCTGGCCTGCCGGTCAACGACGTGCGCGCAATTCGCCCAGGTAATACAACAGCGCTGCCATCGGGAAGGCAAACCCCAGCCAGGTCACGCCGCTCCAGCCGGCCTGGGCGTAGATCCAGCCCCCCAGGCCCGAGCCGACGGCGCCACCGGCGAAGAAGGTGGCCATGAAGAGGCCATTGAGACGGCTGCGGATTTCCCCACCGAGAGCATAGATGGCGCGCTGGCTCAGCACGAGGTTGGCTGAGACGGCGAAATCGAGCAGGATGGCAGCCAGTAGCAGCATGGCCAGCGAAAACGTGCGCCCGCCCTCGAAGAGGTGCGGCAACAGGAAGGACAGCGCGCCACACAACAGCGCCGCGCCGGTCGCCGGGCGGCTCCAGCCACGGTCGGCCACGCGCCCGGCCAGAGGAGCGGCGACGACGCCGATCACGCCAGCAAAGGCGAAGATTGCAATGCCCTGCTGCGAGATGCCGAAACGCGGGCTGGCCAGCCACAGTGGCGAGGCCGTCCAGAACAGGCTGAAGGAGGCAAACAGCATGGCGTGGTAGAAGGCGCGACGGCGCAGCACCGGCGTGGTCTTGACCAGCGTCCACATGGACGCCAGCAGGGCCCCGTAATGCAAGCCGGCCGGCGGCTGACGCCGAGGCAGGTAGCGCGCCAGCACCACGATGAGCGCCGCCACCAGCACCGCCGACAGGCCGAAGATGGCATGCCAGCCGTACAGATCGGCCACCATGCTGGCCAGCGGCCGCGCCAGCAGGATCCCCAGCAGCAAGCCGCTCATCACATTGCCCACCGCCCGCCCCCGGCTGTGCAGGGGCGAGAAATGCGCCGCATACGGCACCAGCACCTGCGCCCCCACCGAGGACAAGCCGATCAGCAGGACCGACACCAGCAATTGCGCGGCGCTCTGGGCCAGGGCTGCACCGACCAGGGCGATGCAGGTCACCACCAGGCCCGAGAGGACCAGGCGACGGTTCTCGAAGAGGTCGCCCATGGGCACGATGAAGAGCAGGCCCAGGCCGTAGCCGACCTGGGTCAGCGTGACGATCAGGCCGGCGGCGCCCGGCGAGATGCCGGTAGCACGGCTGATCGGCCCGATCAGCGGCTGGGCGTAGTAAAGGTTGGCGACGATGATGCCGCAGGCGGCCGCCAGCAGCAGCACCATCCAGCGGGGAATATCGTCATGCGGGGCGTGATCGGCCTGTGGGGTGGACATCGGGAGCTTCCTTGTGCAGGTGCAGCCTCGGCGCGGACTGCGGGAGGGCACTTTAGCCGAACCCGGCAATTCTTGCTGGCGGCGCTACATGTCTCTATTTCCATCGGACAGGTGTGGCAGGGGCTGGCGGCTGGTACACTGGCGGGCCGCGCCGGACACGCCTGATATTGCCGCATTGAAACGCTGGCAATCCTGGCACCTGGCCTCCTAGAGCAAGCATTGACGTGATCCAGATTTCCCTTCTCTCCTCCTCGGCCAAGGCCGATTCGCTGGCCTACCAGCTGGCCTATGCCGCCCAGGCAGTAGCCGCCGTGCGTGCCGGCCACGCCTTGCCGCAGGCACTGGCGCAGATCTTCGCGCGCAGCGACGCCCCCACCGCCTCGCGCGGCGCCATCCAGGACCTGAGCTACCGCGCCATGCGCCGCCTGGGCCTGGCCGATGGACTGCTGGCCCTGCTGGCCAACAAGCCACCCCAGCCCGAGGTGCTGCATGGCCTGCTGGTGAGCGCGCTGGCGCTGCTGGTGGACGAAGAACAGGGCGAAGCCGGCTACGACAGTTTCACCGTGGTGAACCAGGCCGTGGAAGCCGCCGCCATCAGCCCGGAGATGAGTTTCGCCAAGGGCGTGGTCAACGCCATCCTGCGCCGCTTCCTGCGTGAACGGGCGACGTTGATGCCACAGGCGACCAAGACCCCGCCCGGCACCTGGAACTACCCGACCTGGTGGATCGATCGTCTCAAGTCGGCCTACCCCGAGGATTGGCAACGCATCCTCCACGTCGGCAACCAGCCTCCGCCGCTGACCCTGCGCGTGAACCGCCGCCGGGCCACGGTCGAGCAATACCTGGCCACGCTGACGGCCGCCGGCATGCAGGCGCGCCAGGTCGGCCCCAGTGCGGTGCGGCTGGACAAGCCGGTACCGGTGCAGCAGATCCCCGGCTTCGCCGAGGGCGTAGTCTCGGTGCAGGACGCCGCCGCGCAACTGGCCGCGCCGCTGCTGGATGTGGCCGATGGCATGCGCGTGCTCGACGCCTGCGCCGCTCCGGGCGGCAAGACCGGCCACCTGCTGGAGCTGGCCGATCTCGATCTGCTGGCGCTGGACCACGACCCGCGCCGCCTGCAGCGCATCGACGAGAACCTGTCGCGCCTGCGGCTGCAGGCGCGCCTGACCGCCGGCGACGCCCGCCAGGACGACTGGTGGGACGGCCAGCCCTTCGACCGCATCCTGGCCGACGTGCCCTG
>NZ_JAELUH010000148.1 GCF_016429215.1 Herbaspirillum sp. ASV7
GGCCAAGGTGATCCTGGATGCCGTGGCTGCCACCAGGTAATCCAGCGGCGGGTGTCGCTTCCCCTTCCCCCTTCCTGTTTCTGCGGGCAGGGGGTTTTCGCATGGCGGTGTGGAAATGAACAGCTCAGTCCTGCGCAAGCCGCGAAAAATGGCGGTCCGGGATGAACCAGAGCAAGGCCAGCAGCACATACAGCGCCGAGGCGCCCAATGGCGTCCAGTAGGAGGATGCGATTGCGATCGCATAGAGCAGGATCGACCATCGGTTCTTGCTGCTGCTGCCGATGAGGGCGGCAGCCAGCGGGTGATCGCGTACCGCGTCGCGCAGGGTCAGCTTCAGCCAGAGAAACGAAACCGAACACATCAGCAACACCGCACCATAGAGCGCCACCGGCAGCGTATCCCGGTGATGCCCCGCGATCCAGCCGGTCACGAATGGAATGAGCGAGAGCCAGAACAGCAGGTTCAGGTTGGCCAGCAGAACGGGACGATCGACCCGCTCTGCCATGCTGAGAAGATGGTGGTGATTCAGCCAGTAGATGCCCACGTAGATGAAGCTGAGCAGATAGCTCAGCATCTGCGGCACCAGTGTCAGCAGCGCATCCAGTGACGCCGATGGCGGCGTGCGAAGCTCCAGGACCATGATGGTGATGGCAATGGCGATGACGCCATCGCTGAATGCCTCAATGCGTGACTTGTTCATGTGATCGATGCGGGTGCCTGGAGCGCTGCTGCTTGGGAGCATGATCAAGGCGCTGGCCCTGTTGCATCCTCGTCAGTGTCTGGATTGTCAGGCCACCCTACCAGCTTCTCTGCGACGCCGACATTATCCCTGCGGATAATGGCAACGCCGTCGAGCCGCCATCTCGATCAATTGTGCGCCGCTGCCCTGGCAGCCATGAGGCTCAGCCGGCCAGCTTGTCCCACAGCGATGGACCGTTGAAGTCGCGGATCACCGCATGGGCGCCGGCCTCGCGCAGGCGTGCCTCGTCCAGCCCGCCCAGCATGCCGAAGGTCCATACCTTGGCGCCGCTGGCGGCCTTGACGCCCGAACTCGAATCCTCGAAGGCCACCGCCTCCTCGGCGCGGCCACCCAGCAGCTGCAGGGCGGTCAGGTAGGGCAGGGGATCGGGTTTGGCGCGCGGCAGTTCGTCGCCGATCACCAGCGCATCGAAGCGTCCGGCCAGGCCGGTGGCTTTCAACATCAGCTCGGCATTGGCGCGCGGAGCGTTGGTGACCACCGCGCTGCGGCCACCGATGCGGGCGATATGCTCCAGCAGGCGTTCGATGCCCGGCGTGGGCTCGACGTGCTGGTCCAGCTGGGAGCGGAACAGTTGCTCCTTTTCGTCGGCCAGCGGCAGGTACTCCGCAGCCGGCATGCCGGGGAAGAGGTGGCCGAAGATCATGGCATTGGAGGCGCCCATGATGTGGGTCTTGTAGTAATCCACGTCGACCTGGCGGCCCCAGCGCGAGAGGATGGTGTTGAAGGCGGCGTGGTGCAGGGCATCGCTGTCCATGAGCGTGCCGTCGAGGTCGAACAGGAAGGTGGTGATGGCCATGGGGGCTCTCTAGAAAGGGAGAGGGCCATTCTATAAGACTGGCTCAACTGCTGCTCGCACTTTACCGGCAAGGCGCGCTCCGATCTTCCTGCTCTCCTACGACATCTGGCGAACTGCGCCGATGGCAGGCGCGGCGCTGTGGTCCTAGAGTCTGGGGGTGGCAATGCCCCCGGCCCTGCATGCGCAGGGATCCATCCATCAAGAATGCGAGGAGACCCATGACCACCTCATCCACCTCATCCACATCAGTGCTTGCACCCGCCGATATCGAGGCGTTCGCCGCCAATGGCAGTGGCGTCTCGTGGGGCGCCATCTTCGCCGGGGCCAGCGCGGCTGCGGCATTGGCTTTCATCCTGATGATCCTGGGCTTCGGCCTGGGCCTGTCCTCAATCTCGCCATGGTCCGGCGAAGGACTCACCGCCCGGACCATCGGCTACTCCACGGCGGCCTGGCTGCTCTTCACGCAGATCGCCGCCTCGGCCATCGGCGGTTTCCTGGCCGGACGCCTGCGGGTGAAGTGGGCCGGCCTGCATACCCGCGAGGTGTATTTCCGCGACACCGCCCACGGCCTGCTGGCCTGGGCGGTGGCGTCGCTGGTCACGGCGGCGCTGCTGGGCTCGGCCATCGGCAGTGTCATCTCGGGTGGCACCCGGACGCTGGGCGCAGCCGGCGGCGTGCTCGGTAGCGGCGCGGCGGTGGCTGGCATGGCGGCGGGGCAGGAGGGCGGACCATCGGCCGGCGCGCTGGCTGACCGCTTCTCCGGCTATTTCATCGATAGCCTGCTGCGTTCCGGCACGAGCGGCGCAGCCAACGCGACACCACCAGCAGCGGCGCCTGCCACCGGCAGTGATGCAGCCTCATCGGCGCCTGCCGCACCCCTGGCTGCACCGTCTGCCTCGGACGGCCGCGACGTGACACCGTCCCAGCGCATGGAAGTGGTCCGCGTGTTTGCCTACGCCCTTTCCAGCGGCACCCTGGCCGATGCGGACAAGCGCTATGTCGGCCAGATCGTGGCCCGTCACACCGGCCTCTCGCAGGCCGAGGCCGATAAACGTGTCAGCGACACCTTCGCGGCCTACCAGCGCGCCATCGACGACGCGGCCACCAAGGCCCGGGCCGCTGCGGACAGCGCCCGCAAGGCCGCAGCCTATGCGGCGATGTGGATGTTCCTGTCGCTGTTGTGCGGCGCCTTCGTCGCCAGCCTCCTGGCCACCTACGGCGGCCGGCTGCGCGATCGTCATGGCCTCTATGGCGAGCCGGTGCTGCACCGCGACGCTAGCCTGGCCGAACCCGCATTGCACTGAAGCCGATACCAACCGAACCCCGAACCACGATAGGAGACTGACATGGGCGCAATCCTGCTCTGGCTGTTGGGCATTCCCATCCCCATCATCCTGCTCTTGATCCTGTTGTTCTGACAGGCTCTGCGGGCAGCATGGACAAGGGCGGCAGCGATGCTGCCCTTTGTCATGGATCAGACCTCGCGTTTGTTCGGAGGTTGGCTTCGCGCTGGACCAGGAAAATGATGTTCAACGCAGCAAGGTCAATGATTTATCTCATTTACTGCGCGTCCCCTTGTCTCGCAGGAATGTCCGGGAGCAGTTGCAGGATGTCCTCCGATGCGCTTGCCGTTTCCGACGTGGCGACGGGCTGGCGGACGTAGTAGATATCCCACTCCTCCTCCCCCACCTGCACGAACCCATGCCGCTGGTAGAAGCGATTGGCATCGCTGCCGCGCAGCGCCCCCACCCTCACCGGCAGCGCCAGCCGGTCGGCGCAGGCCAGGATGCGTCGCAGTACCTGGCCGCCGCAGCCGCTGCCCTGCCATGCGGGCAGCAGGTACAGATGCTGCAGCGTCAGGCCATCGGCGTCGCGTCGCAACGAGAAGAAACCGAGCGGCTCACTGGCCTGTGCACCCATGATGAAGAAGCACTGCCCCGGCTCGAACGAGGACAGAAAGCGCATGCGCGCCCGCTCGGGATCGAAGCGGCCGGCCGCCATCAGGCTGGGGCGCATGGCGGCGATGCGGATGGCCACCAGCGCTTCGGCATCCTCGGCGCGGGTGGGGATGAAGCTGGGCAGCATGGATCCGTTCTCCTCAATCAGTGAGCGTGCCGGTCTGGCGGCGCAGGATGCCGATCAGCCGTTGTGCCGCCGGCGACAGGTACATGTCACGCCGGTAGGTCAGGCCCATGCGGCGCAGCATGGTGG
>NZ_JAELUH010000149.1 GCF_016429215.1 Herbaspirillum sp. ASV7
CCCCCCCCCCCCCCCCCCCCCCCCCCCCCCCCCCCCCCCCCCCCCCCCCCCCCCCCCCCCCCCCCCCCCCCCCCCCCCCCCCTTTTTTAATCATCCGCCCACCCCCTATATCTACACTTGTAGTGTATCGTCGGCAGCGTCAGATGTGTATAAGAGACAGCTTTTCGGTCTACATCGTGTGGACGGAATTGCGAACTGAGCCAGTTGCGGCCTTAGCGGCTATCGCGGCCACTGCGGTTCTTACGCTGGTGACGCGACTAGGTTTGATATGGGTGACAGCAATAGCGATCGCCTTCTATGCTGTCACTCATCTCGTCGTCCATGTGTGATTCTGTTCGCCATGGGTCATACGCTACAGGGTTGACGCCAGCGCTGAGGAGACACTTAACGATCAGCCTTGGATTGAGTTCTCAACCATCTGGCCGGTGACATTCCGTAGGTTTTGACAAACTGCCGTGTCATATGGCTTTGATCTGAAAAGCCCGCAATTGCAGCACTTTCTGCCAGGGATTCCCCGGTGCTTGCCAGTCGCCTGACAAGATCCAGGCGCCTCATGGTCAGATAGCGATAAGGGCTGGTAGCGAAACAGCCTCTGAAATCGCGGGACAAATTCCAACGGTCTCTGCCAGTGATGCAGGCGAGTTCGTCCAGGGTCACGACTTTGTCCAGATTGTCGTGAATGTATTCCCGGGCTGTCTGAGCCGCCCGAAGATCGCCGCGATGTGGCTTGCGCCTGAAGCTGGACAAAGATTGCATGGCTTCTGCCAGATCCCACAGATGATCATCACGCTCCAAGGAATCGAGTTGCACCGAGATGTCCAGAAGAAGTCGCCGTGTCGCGAGATGCAGGCGAGGATCGCTGCTAAGTCCGCCGTTGAATTGGGGCAAGGGACCATCTGCCAGAAGACGCCGAAATAATGCTGGTTCTATATACGCGATGCGGTATAGAAAGCCCTCCGATGTACCTGCTTCTCCGTCATGCAGCTCATCCGGATGAATCACCATGGTCTGTCCGGGCAGGCTGTAGTGAGTGCTGTTCCGATAACTGAAAGTCTGAACCCCGGAGAGGGTCACGCCGATCGCGTACGTGTCGTGGCGATGAGGCTCGTATCCATGCCCCTGAAAGAACGCCTCGATGCGCTCAAGTCCATCTCCGTCATGCGATCTGAAGATCCTGTCCTGGTTCATCAGCTTGTTGTTGCGGTGGCCTTTCTTCATTTTTCTCGGATTTTCCTGCAAGGTGAAATGGTTGAAATGATTTACTACAACTGGAAGTTGTCCGTCGTCCCAGTAATATTTCAGACCTGCATTCTTCCCCGAGTTGATGTCCTTGTGAATAACACTTTTCTGAAGTTGCGCCGTTTTTACCGATTGATGATTCAAACGTGTCTTTGCTTTCGTGCATGCCGCAGCTGGAGCATGCTTTCAGCCATTCCCGCCGAATACCGAAAACTCCCCCGCCAGCGCCACATACAGGCGTCGATACTGCCCCAGCCGGCCTTGCGTCAGGTCCATGCGGCTTGTATCAGGCACATAGGTTTCCAGTATCGCCGGTGCCACGCAGACCTCCTGCGCTGACTCGCCGGTTACGGCCAGCCGCCCCAACCTCGCCGCCCCCAACGCCGCTCCCACCTCCGCCCCCGCATGCCGTCGCAGCGGTATGCCCAGCGCGGTGGCACACAACTCCCCCCAGAACGCACTGCGCGACCCGCCACCCACGAAGGCCGCACTCTCCAGCACCGTGCCTGCCGCCTGCAAGGCTGCATAGCCGTCGGCCATCGCAAAGGCCACACCCTCCATGACGCCATAGGCCAGGTGCGCTGCTTCGTGCGCGGGCGTCATGCCAAAGAACACGCCCTTGGCCGCCGCGTTGTTGTGCGGTGTGCGCTCGCCATTGAGGTAGGGCAGGAACAGCGGCGCGCGGGCCTGTTCGTCCGGCGAGAGTTGCTGTGCCCCTTGCACCAGTTCAGCGACTTCGCGCCGTGCCAGCCCGGCCAGCCAGTGCAGGCTGGCTGCGGCCGACAGGATCACGCTCATCTGGTGCCATTGCCCCGGCAGGCAGTGGCAGAAGGCATGCACACCCTGTTGCGGATTGGGCGCGTGGCGCGCCGTGGCAGCAAAGAGCACGCCGGAGCTGCCCAGCGAGAGGAAGGCATCCCCCGCCTGGATCACGCCGATGCCCACCGCGCTGGCGGCGTTGTCACCGGCGCCGCCGGCCACCACCACCGGGCCGCTGATGCCCCATTCGCGGCGTAGCTCGTCACGTAACTGGCCGGCGGCGGCACTGCCCTCGACCAGGCGTGGCATGTGGCTGCGCGTCAGGCCCGTGGCGGCCAGCATGCGCTCGGACCAGTCGCGCCTGGCCACATCCAGCCAGAGCGTGCCGGCCGCGTCCGACATGTCGGAGACGAATTCGCCCGTCAGCTTCCAGCCCAGGTAATCCTTGGGCAGCAGGACCTTGTCGATGGCGCGGTAGACCGCCGGTTCGTACTTCGACAGCCACAGCAGCTTGGGCGCGGTGAAGCCGGGCATGGCGCGGTTGCCGGTGATGGCGCTGCTGTCCGGGACCAGTGCTTCCAGCTCCACGCATTCGGCATGGGCGCGCATGTCGTTCCACAGGATGGCCGGGCGCAGCACGTTGCCGTTGCGGTCCAGCAGGGTGGCGCCATGCATCTGGCCGGAGAGGCCGATGCCGCGCAGGGCCTGGAAGGCTTGCGGGGCCTCGGCGCGCAGCGTGGCGATGGCGTCCAGGGTGGCGTTCCACCATGCCTGCGGGGCCTGCTCGGACCAGAGCGGATGCGGGTTGTCCACGCGCAGCCTGGCGCCGGCGCTGGCGATGACGGTGGAGTCGTCGTCGGTCAGGACGGCCTTGACTTCGGAGGTGCCGAGATCGATGCCCAGGTAGCTCAAATCATTTCCTTTTTTTGATGGTGTGGGGTCAGGCTACTGCACGGATCTCGTCGTTGAGCCGGTGCAGCGAACGGAAGCGCGAGGGCGGCATGCCCTTGCAAGCCAGGAACTGGCGATTGAAGTTGGAGAGGTTGTTGAAGCCGACCCGGTAGCACACCTCGGTGACGCTCAGCTCCGTACACATGAGAAGCTCGCAGGCTTCATTGAGCCGCAGTCCGTTCTGGTACTGGATGAAGGTGCAGCCGGTATGGCGCTTGAAGAAGCGCGTGAAGCTGCTCACGCCCATGCCGGCCAGTTCGGCCACATCGGTCTCACGCAGATTGCCGCCGAGGTTCTGGCGGATGTAGGAGAGCACCTGGTTGATGGTGGACGACATGTGGCGCTGGGCATTGACGTCATAGCCCGGTCCTGCCAGCAGCTGGCGCTCCTCGCAGGAGGCCAGTTGCTCCAGCACCGCCAGCATCAGCACCACCCGCCGGGCACCCTGGGCCACCGCCAGTTCCTGCATCGCCGGTGTGATGGCCAGGCCCAGCGCATCGGGGAACTGCAGGCCGCGCGCGGCGCCATCGAGCAGCATCTGCAGCGGCGCCAGTTCGGCAATGGCGCCGAGCAGGCGATCGATGAAGGGGCGCGAGAACTGCAGTACCAGGTCGCGCGAGGCCACGCTGTGGCCGGCGCCCAGGTTGCTGACCCAGTTGTGCGGCAGGTTGGGGCCGGTCAGCACCAGGTTGCCCGGCGCGAAGTCGCCGATGAAGTCGCCCACGAAGAACTTCCCGGTCGAGGCGGTGATGACGTGGACCTCGTACTCGGGGTGGAAATGCCATTTGGCGACGGTGTGCGGGTAGTC
>NZ_JAELUH010000014.1 GCF_016429215.1 Herbaspirillum sp. ASV7
CCCCCCCCCCCCCCCCCCCCCCCCCCCCCCCCCCCCCCCCCCCCCCCCCCCCTTTTTAACGGAGTCTCGTGGGCTCGGAGATGTGTATAAGAGACAGGTGTAGAAGATGGTGGCCTTGTGGCGCGCCACCATGTCCCAGAAGCGGCCTGCGTTCGGGTAGGTCGGCACGCCTTCGAAGACGATCTGGGTCGCGCCCACGGCCAGCGGGCCATAGGCGATGTAGGTGTGGCCGGTGATCCAGCCGATGTCGGCGGTACACCAGTAGACGTCGTCGGGCTTGATGTCGAAGGTCCACTTCATCGTCAGCACGGCCCACAGCAGGTAACCGGCGGAAGAATGCTGCACACCCTTGGGCTTGCCGGTGGACCCGGAGGTGTAGAGGATGAACAGCGGATGCTCGGCATCGACCCATTCCGGCTCGCAGCTGTCGGCCTGGTTGGCGATGACGTCGGCCAGGCGCAGGTCACGGCCTTCGACCCAGTTGATCTCGGCGCCGGTGCGCTGGTAGACGATGACATGCTTGAGCGTATCGCAGCCGCCCATGTCCAGGGCTTCGTCGACGATGGCCTTCAAGGGCAGCTGCTTGCCGCCACGGACCTGGTAGTCGGCAGTGAGCACGGCCACGGCGCCGGCGTCGATCACGCGCTCGTGCAGCGACTTGGCGGAGAAGCCGCCGAAGACCACCGAGTGGGTCGCACCGATGCGGGCGCAGGCCTGCATGGCGGCCACACCTTCGACCGACATCGGCATGTAGATGACCACGCGGTCACCCTTCTTGATGCCCAGCGACTTCAGGCCATTGGCGAACTGGCAAACCTTCTGGTGCAGCTCGCGATAGGAAACGCGGGTCACCTTGCCATCGTCGGATTCGAAGATGATGGCGGTCTTGTCGGCATTGCCGTTCTCGAGGTTGACGTCGAGACAGTTGTAGGAAACGTTGACCTGGCCGTCGGCAAACCACTTGTAGAAAGGTGCGTTGGATTCGTCCAGGGTCTGGGTGAAGGGCTTGTGCCACTTCAGGTTGTCCTTGGCCAGCTTGGCCCAGCTGCCTTCGTAGTCCTTGGCGAATTCGGCGTTCAGGGCATGGTAGGCGTCCATGCCCGAAATGGCGGCGTGCCTGGCCAGTTCGGCCGGCGGTGCGAATACGCGGTTCTCTTGCTTGAAAGTTTCGATGTCTGCCACGGTAGTCTCCACAAGGTTTGTTTTTGCTTTCCGCAAAACATAGGCCGTTTCACTTACTCAGTCCTTACACAAACGGCGGCGTCCCGCCGCGGGAGGCCGTCTGCATCAGGGCTGCAGCGTTGCGACGCTCTGTCATGCCAGCAACATGGGGCGCTGCCACCCCAGGCTCCAGTCAAGGAGACCTTCATCTTGCCCTTATGTTCAGGACAACATTTGTTCATTTTGGCACAGACGCTTGTTTCCCGCAGGCAGCATCTTGCTCACATTTGATCTGCATGGGCATGTCGCAATCCCGACGGAATCTGTCCAAGGGCGTGTAAAATACGGCCCCAAATCCGAAGCCGCACAGCGCAGACAATAATCGGAACCTGCATTCATCCGCCAGAATCAAGCGTACCTGCACACCCATGAACAACCCGATGCAAAAGTCTCCCCGCAAGATCGGCGTGCTGCCCAACCTGATTTTCATGAGCCGCTGGCTGCAGCTGCCGCTCTACCTGGGCCTGATCCTGGCGCAATGCGTCTACGTCTACCACTTCTGGGTGGAACTGGTGGACCTGATTGGCGCAGCCATGGGCAGTGCCAGCTCGCTGGACCATATCCTGGATGCCGTGGCCATCCCCGGCGCCACCCGCCCCGACAAGCTCAACGAACAGACCATCATGCTGGTGGTGCTGGCGCTGATCGACGTGGTGATGATTTCCAACCTGCTGATCATGGTGATCGTGGGCGGCTATGAGACCTTTGTCTCGCGCATGAACCTGGAAGGCCATCCCGACCAGCCGGAATGGCTCTCGCACGTCAATGCCTCGGTGCTCAAGGTCAAGCTGGCCACGGCCATCATCGGGATTTCCTCGATCCACCTGTTGAAGACCTTCATCAACGCCAATCTGTATGACGCCAAGACGCTCATCGCGCAGACCGGCATCCATATCGCCTTCCTGCTCTCGGCCATGGCCATTGCCTATTGCGACCGCCTCATGGTGCATCCCGGCGCACACGGCGAGGCCCCTTCCGAGAAGCACTGAACCCGTATCACCCAAACCTGAGAGAACCAGCCATGACCATCATCAAGCAAGACGATCTCATCGAATCCGTCGCCGCCGCGTTGCAGTACATCAGCTACTACCATCCGGCCGACTATATCCAGCACCTGGCCCGCGCCTATGAGACCGAGCAGAGCCCGGCAGCCAAGGATGCGATCGCGCAGATCCTGACCAACTCGCGCATGTGCGCCGAGGGCAAGCGTCCGATCTGCCAGGATACCGGCATCGTCAACGTGTTCCTGAAGATCGGCATGGGCGTGCGCTTCGAGGGCTTCTCGGGTTCGATCACCGACGCCGTCAACGAAGGCGTGCGCCGCGGCTACTCGCATCCGGACAACGTGCTGCGCGCCTCCATCGTGGCCGACCCGCAGTTCGAGCGCAAGAACACCAAGGACAACACCCCCGCCGTGATCCACATGGAACTGGTGCCGGGCAATACCGTGGACGTGCAGATCGCCGCCAAGGGCGGTGGCTCCGAGAACAAGACCAAGTTCGTCATGCTGAACCCTTCCGACAACCTGGTGGACTGGGTCCTGAAGACCGTCCCCACCATGGGCGCCGGCTGGTGCCCGCCGGGCATGCTGGGCATCGGTATCGGCGGTACCGCCGAGAAGGCCATGCTGATGGCCAAGGAGGTGCTGATGGAAGACATCGACATGTACGAGCTCTTGAAGCGCGGCCCGCAGAACAAGACCGAAGAGCTGCGTATCGAGCTCTACGAGAAGGTCAATGCCCTGGGCATCGGCGCGCAAGGCCTGGGTGGCCTGACCACGGTGCTGGACGTGAAGATCATGATGCACCCGACCCACGCGGCTTCCAAGCCGGTGGCGATGATCCCCAACTGTGCGGCAACCCGTCACGGCCACTTCGTGCTGGACGGCTCCGGCCCGGCCTACATGGAACCGCCGTCGCTGTCGGACTGGCCGGAAGTGCACTGGGTGGCTGACACCGAGAAGTCCAAGCGCGTCAACCTCGATACCCTGACCAAGGAAGAAGTCGCCTCCTGGAAGCCGGGCCAGACCCTGCTGTTGAACGGCAAGATGCTGACCGGTCGCGATGCCGCCCACAAGCGCATCCAGGACATGCTGGCCAAGGGCGAGAAGCTGCCGGTGGACTTCACCAACCGCGTCATCTACTACGTCGGCCCGGTCGATCCGGTGCGTGACGAAGTGGTGGGCCCGGCGGGTCCGACCACGGCCACCCGCATGGACAAGTTCACCGACATGATGCTGGAACAGACCGGCCTGATCTCCATGATCGGCAAGTCCGAGCGCGGCCCGGCCGCCATCGAGGCGATCAAGAAGCACAAATCGGCCTACCTGATGGCCGTGGGTGGTTCGGCCTACCTGGTCTCCAAGGCAATCAAGTCGGCCAAGGTGCTGGGCTTTGCCGACCTGGGCATGGAAGCGATCTACGAATTCGACGTCAAGGACATGCCGGTGACGGTGGCCGTCGACGCCAACGGTATCTCGGTGCACAACACCGGTCCGGCGGAGTGGAAGGAAAAGATCGCCCAGAGCGTGTCGTTGTCGAAGATCCCCGTCACCACCGCCTGATCTCCATCCAGGCGAGCAAACCGCAGGAGCGCGCGCAGCACCATGAATGACGCAGTCAAGCAAGTCCCCGCGCCTTCTGCAGTGACGCCTGCTAGCACCACCCCGATGCCGACCGTGGCCGATGCTGCGGTCGGCATTTTCGATTCCGGTATCGGCGGCCTGTCGGTGCTGCGGCACATCCACGCCGCCCTGCCCCGCGAAAAGCTGCTCTACTTCGCCGACTCCGGCTATGCGCCCTATGGCGACAAGACCGAGCAAGAGATCGTGGCGCGCTCGCTGGCCATTGCGGACTTCTTCATCGGCCAGCAGGTCAAGGCCCTGGTGGTGGCCTGCAATACGGCCACGGCTGCGGCCATCCAGGCCATCCGCGAACGTCGGCCGCAATTGCTGGTGGTGGGTATCGAGCCCGGCCTCAAACCCGCAGCGCAAGAGACCCGCAGCGGCATCGTCGGCGTGCTGGCCACGCGCAGTACGCTGGCCAGCAAGCGCTTTGCGCTGTTGCAGGCACAGATGGAAGAACGCTACCGCGTGCGCTTCCTGCCCCAGGCCTGCGTGGGCCTGGTGGACCTGATCGAGAAGGGCGAACTGTATTCACCGGCCACGGTGCAATTGCTGGAGCGTTACCTGGCGCCGCTGATGGAACAGGGTGCCGATACCCTGGTGCTGGGTTGCACGCACTATCCCTTCGTGCGCGAGGCCATCGAGGATGTCTGCCGTCGCCTCTCGGGGCGCGTCCCCGGCGTCATCGATACCGGACAGGCAGTCACGCGGCAACTGCTGCGACTGCTGGAACAGGACGGCCTGTTCAGCCCGGCCGCCCAGGGCTCCCTGGCGGGCTACACCACGGCCAGCCGTTCGACGCTGGAGCATGCCTTCCAGGGCTTGCTGCAGCTGCGCCCGGCAGTCCATGCCTTGTAGCCGGAAACCGGGGGCTGAAGTGGCTGATAGATATTTTTTGATGCCGCCTTGCTAATTGGCATCGAAAAACTATTGCCAACTCCCACAAGTGTTTGTATAATCTTTTGCTTACTTGATGACGGACGCAAGTCGGTCAGACAGTCGACGGTGGCTGTAGCTCAGTTGGTAGAGTCCAGGATTGTGATTCCTGTCGTCGTGGGTTCGAGTCCCATCAGCCACCCCACAGATTCAAACGAAAAGCCCGGTTCTTGCGACCGGGCTTTTTGTTTTTCTGCGTGCACATCCTTCTGCCGCCCGAAAAACGGGCTGAAGCAGAGGAAGCGGTCGCCACGCCACTACCCCTGCCCCGGGCTTAGTTGATCATTCCGGTCGAATAGGCGTACTTGATCAGGTCGGCATCGGTATGCAGGCCCAGCTTGCGCATGGCATTGTTCTTGTGCGTGCTGATGGTGCTGGGCGTGCGCGAAAGCCGTTCGCAGATTTCACCCAGCGATTGCCCCTCGACGAACAGGCGCACCACCTCCAGCTCGCTCTGGGTCAGTTCGCGCGCCAGGCCGAATCCATCACCCTGGGCCCAGCTCATTTCCAGCTCGCCGCGCAGCGATACCGGGAAATACAACTGCTTGCTGCTCTGCGTGGCCAGGCAGGCGTTGATCAGCTCGTCGGGCCTCTCACGCTTGTTGATGACCGCAAAGACACCCATCCGATAGAGACGCCGGATCACCGCGCCATTGTTCATGGCCGTATAGACGATGAGCTTGGTGGAGGGATGTTCGGCCTTGATGCGCTTGACCAGCGCAAAGCCGTCGGAGTCTTCGCTGTCCTCGACCGGCATGGCGAAATCGGTGATGACGATCTCGCAGGGCGCGCGCTTCAGCGCCGCCAGCAAGGCCTCGCCGGTGTCGACTTCCAGATCCACGCGCACCTCCGGCAACCGCGCCAGCTCGCTCCTGAGTGCGCCCAGCACGATAGGGTGATCATCAGCGATGGCCACGTGCAGGACTTTCTTCAAATTCATGCTACCCCCAAATAGTTCAATTAACAGACAGGTGGCGATACCACCGCCCGGAGCTGCCCTTCCCCGGCGCTCCTCGGCTCACATGCCCTCGATTTGAATAAATCGATGTCGGCCCCCTGCGTTCTTCCTGCCCTGCGGCATCGAAAAAACTTCCGTAAATAAGGAGATAGAGAAAATCGGAGAAAAATAGAAAGGAAATCACGATATTGCTGAAAAAAATCGAAAAACATCGAGAAGGCAATAGAAGAACTTTCCGAATAGCGTATTTTTTTAGCTAGTTCGAAAAATTATCAGCAGCCCCATCGACCACCGGCCGGGCGATCCGAAACAGGCACCCCGGCATGTCGCTCCCCGCATTCGCCCGCAGTCCTCAGTCCACTGAGGCGGGGCCGTGCTCACCAATAGTCTTCGGTGACGAATTGCCCTCCGCCGGCACGACGCAGGGGCGTCATGCCGCGTTCACGCAGCAGCTCGCGCAGCTCGGTGACCATCTCGGGATTGCCGCAGGCCATCACGCGCGAGTGCTCCGGGCTCATCGGCAGGCCGGCGGCCTGCTCCAGCTGGCCGTCCCGCAGCAGGGTCGTGATGCGGCCCGCCAGCAAGCCCTCGCCGGGCGGCAGAGCGGCTTCCCGGGTCACACAGCGCAGCGTATGCAGGCGGGCCGGCAGGCCCTGTTCGCCGGCCTGGCGGCGCAGTGCCTCGAACTGCTCGACGTAGGTCAGCTCCTCGCGCTGGCGCACCCCATGCACCACCACCAGGTCGTCGAAGCGACGCCATACCTCGGGCTGCTGCAGGATAGAGACATACGGCCCCAGGCCGGTGCCGGTGGCCAGCATCCAGAGCTGGCGGCCATCGGTGAAGCGGTCGGCCGTCATGAAGCCGTAGCTGAGCTTTTCCACCCAGACCGGATCCCCCGGCTGCATGGCGTCCAGCCGTGTCGTGAACTGGCCGCCGGGGACGATGATGGCGTAGTACTCCAGGACGTCGGCGTCTTCGGCGGAGGTGATGGAATAGGCGCGCGAGACGATCTCACCATTGATCTCCAGCCCCAGGCGGGCGAACTGGCCAGCGGTGAAACGGTAGCCGGCCGGCCGCGTGGTCCGGAAACTCAACAGCTTGTCGGTCCAGCGGTGGACCGACAGCAGGCGCTCGCAAGTAGCCTTTTCCGCATACGCTTGAATGCTCACACAACTCTCCCTGGAAGCACCGGGCATGCGCTCACGCAGGCAGGCCGGTACCAAAACTGATTTGAAAACAGCCCTGTGGCGCGACCGCCGGGCGCATTACAATAACGGCTAGAACACAGGCAGGCTTGCCGCCAGCGCCGATATCCCCGCTACCGGGCCGCCGCAGGAACTATCGGCGCCCTACGCGGGTCAGGTTGGGAGGCACGCACCACCCAACCGCCATCCTACCCGACTTGTCAATAGTCCGGCCGGCAGCCTCAACCGATAACAACGTGACGCAATGAATCAATGACTTGGACCCGCAGCCTGGCCATCGCCTTCCTCTGGTGCAGTACCCAAACCGCCTATGCCGCCTACAAGGTAGAGATCGAAGCACCCAAGCCGGTGCAATCGCTGCTCAAGGATTTCCTCGATCTTTCGCGCTACCAGGACCGCGACGACATCAGCGACGAACAGCTCAAGTTCATGATGGACACCGCTGGCGACCAGGTGCGCGAGCTGAGTTCCACCGAAGGTTATTTCTCGCCCCAGACCAAGGTGACGATGAAGACCGATGCCGCCGCCGATGGAAAACCAGGGGTGCGTCACATCCTGGTGGTGGTCGATCCCGGCCCGCGCACCAGCATCGCCTCGGCCGAGATCGCCGTGACCGGCATGGCCGGCCAGCAGGACGCCGGCCGCATCGCGCGCCTGCGCAGCGACTGGTCGCTGCCGCCCGGCCAGCCGTTCCGCCAGGAAGATTGGGACAAGGCCAAGAACGCCGGCCTTGAATCGCTGCAGCAGAAGAAGTATGCGGCCGCCCGTATCGCCTCCTCCCAGGCGCGGGTGGATCCCGATGCGCACCAGGCCGAGCTGTCGGTGAGCTATGACAGCGGCCCGGCCTTCACCCTCGGCCCCTTGCAGATCACCGGCACGCGCCGCTATCCGCAATCCATCATCGAGCACGTCAATCCGCTCAGCGTGGGCGAGCCCTATGACGCCGACCGCCTGCTGGCCCTGCAGCGCCAGATCCAGAATACGCCCTACTTCTCCAATGCCATCGTGGCCATCGACGACGATCCCGTCCATCCCGACCTCACCCCGGTGAAGGTACAGGTGACCGAATACCCGACCCAGCGCATCCGCACCGGGGTAGGTTATGGCACCGACACCGGGGCCCAGGTCGAAGGCCGCTATTCGCACTACAACGTCTTCAACCGCGCCTATGTGTTCGACAGCCAGGCCCGGCTGGAGCAGAAGCGCCAGTACGGCCTGCTGTCGCTGGCCATGCCGCCGGACGACAAGGCCTTCGTCAACAGCATCAATACCTCCTACGACCGCACCACGCTGGAAGGCATCGACCTGCGCAGCCAGCAGGTCGGCTTCAAGCGCGCCCGCAACAGCGAGAACTACGACACCACCTATTCGCTGACCTACTACCGCGACGAACTGACCCAGGAAAACGGCGCCACCCTGCCCGCCGACACCATCGTCACCCCGGGCAAGCACCGCGCGCTGGTGCCCGGCTTTGCCTGGTCGCGTCGCAACGTCGACAACCCCATCTTCCCGCGCCAGGGCAACCTGGTGACGCTGGAAGCCGGCTTCGCCCTCAAGGGCGTGCTGACCGACCAGAGCTTTTCCCGCCTGTATGGCCGCTTCAAGCAGTTCGTGCCGGTGGGCCGGCGCGACATCGTGGTGCTGCGTTCGGAACTGGGCGGCGTCTTCACCACCGGCAGCGCCGGCTCGGTGCCGGCCTCGCTGCTGTTTCGCACCGGTGGCAACGACTCGGTGCGCGGCTACAGCTACCAGAGCATCGGCAACGAGCAGAACGGCACCGTCTATCCGACCAAGTACCTCGCCGTGGGCAGTGCCGAATACCAGCGCTGGTTCAGCCAGAGCTGGGGGGCGGCGGTGTTCTATGACGTGGGCGCGGCCGCTGACAACTGGAGCAACAAGACCTTCTATCACGGCGTCGGCACTGGCGCACGCTGGCGCAGCCCGGTGGGCACGCTCAACCTGGACCTGGCCTATGGCATCCAGAAGCGCCAGATCCGGCCCCACGTCTCGCTGGGCATTGCCTTCTAGCCGGCCCGCGACAACGATGACTGACCCGATTTCGAACCACGACCACGCATGAGCGACCTGCCCCACGATCCGCACGCCCCGACGCCATCTCCGGCCCAGCCGCCCCAGCCACGCCGGCGCCATGGCCGCACGCTGGCCCGCTGGGCCGGCGGCGGCACCGCGCTGCTGCTGGTGGCGCTGGCCGGCACGACCCTGTTCGCCCTCAAGACCGAGCGTGGTGCCCGCCTGCTCTGGAATGGCGCGGTACAGGCCCTGGGCGGCAAGCTGTCCGGCGAGCTGGCCGGCGGTACCGTGGCCGATGGCCTGCAGCTGCGCCAGCTGCACTACCGCGACGCGCAGCGCATCCTCGACATCGACCGCATCGATGCCAGCTGGCACCTCTCGCTGCTGGGGCGCAAGCTGACCGTCAACAGCCTGCGGGTGGGTACGGTACAGCTGAACCAGCAACCCAGCCCCGCCGAGCCCAGCACCCTGCCCGACTCGCTGGCGCTGCCGCTGGCGCTGGAGATCCGCGACGTCGCACTGGAGCACCTGAGCATGACCCAGGGAAGCTCGACCACCACGCTGGACAAGCTGAACCTGCATGGCAGCTCCGATGGCCTGCAGCACAACCTGGTGCTGGACAGCCTGTCCACGCCCTATGGCGATGCCACGGCGCTGCTGCACCTGAACGGCAAGCGGCCCTTTGCCCTGAGCGGGGCACTGGAACTGCGCGGCGCCTACCAGAACGACAGCCTGAAGGAGCAATACCAGCTGGCCGCCCAGCTCTCGGGTTCGCTGGAGCAGCTGGGCATCGCCCTCAAGGCCAGCGGCGACCGCCTCAAGGGTTCGGCCGACATCGTCGCCACGCCCTTTGCTGCGGTGCCGCTCAAGCTTGCCCGCATCGACCTGGAACACCTCAATCCGCAAGCCTTCCACGCCGCCGCGCCCCAGGCCGACCTGACCCTGCGCGCCGACCTGGCGCCGGTGGCGCAACAAGCCGCCGATAGCGCACTCAAGGTGGCTGGCCGGGTGGACATCAGCAATGCCCGCCCGGGCAGCCTGGACCAGCAATTGCTGCCGCTGGTGTCGGCCAGCGCGGACGTGGCATTGGACCTGCAGCAGCAGACCCTGTCGCGCCTGGAGATCCGCCTGCCGCACGAGGCCCGCATCGAGGGCAGCGGCCAGTTCCGCCCGGGCAGCCAAGACGCCGGCCACCAACAGGACATGGCCGGCCAGTTCAAGCTGCGCATCACCGATCTGGACCTGAACCAGATCCACCGCCAGGTACGCCCCACCCGCCTGTCCGGGCCACTGGAAGTGACTCTGGCGCCGAACGCGCAACAGATCCTGCTGAGCCTGCAGGACCAGTCCCTCAAGCTGCATCTGGACAGCAGCATCGGCGCCGGCCAGGTCACCCTGAAGGAGGCCACGCTGGCCGCCGGCCGCTCGCACCTGGAGGCCTCCGGCACCTTGCAGACGGTGGGCGCGATGGACTACGACATCAAGGGCCGGCTGGTGGACTTCGACCCCGCTGCGGTGCTGCAGGCGGTTGCGCCGCCACCATCAGCCAACCGGAAGGGCCGTGGCCCCGCCCAAAGCGTCGCACCGGTCAGCGCCCGCATCAACATGGATATCACCGCCGGCGGCGCGCTTTCGCCGGAGATGCGCGTCAAGCTGGGCTTCGCCATCCACGATAGCCGTTACGGCGAGCTGCCCATGGGCGGTCGCGGCGAGATCAACGTGGCCGGCATGCGCCTGTTACCCAGCAAGGCCAGCCTGCAGATCGCCGGCAACAGCGTGGATCTGGATGGCAGCTTCGGCGCCCCCAGCGACAAGCTCAAGCTGAAGATCGATGCCCCGCAGCTGGCGCGCCTGGGCTATGGCCTGTCAGGCCTGCTGCGCCTGGACGGCCAGTTGAGCGGCACCCGCCAGCGCCCTGCCCTGCAGGCCAGCTACCAGGCCGAGCAACTGGCCTTCGGCGCGCACCGGCTGCACCATCTGGCCGGCCAGGCCGATCTCCACAGCAACCTGGCCGCAGGCGTCAACTCCCCAGACAACCGCCTGGCGCTCACACTGGAGGCCGACGGCTACGACGGTCCCCAAGCCCAGCTGGCGCGTCTGGCGCTCAAGCTGGACGGCACCTATGCCGCTCACGCCCTGTCGCTGCAGGCCAATGGCAAGCTGCTGGACCATCCGCTGGACCTGGCCGTGCGCGCCCATGGCCGGGTGACTGAAAAGACCCGCGGCCACTACGGCTGGGACGGCAGTATCGACCAGCTGGAGAACCACGGTTTCCCGCGCATCGCCATGACCTCGCCGCTGTCCCTGCAAGCCTCGGCCACCGGCATCGAGGCGGGCAGCACCCGCATCGAGATCGATCGCACCGCGCTGGAGCTGAAGCAGTTCTCCTATGGCCAGGGCCGCATCGCCTCGGCCGGCCAGGTCCACGCGCTGGACGTGAGCCGACTGCTGGAACTGGTGCAGCAGTTCACCGGCACGCCGCCGGTCAAGAGTGACCTGGTGCTCGACAGCGACTGGGATTTCACGCTGGATCAGCGTGCCAGCGGCTACCTGCAGGTGGCGCGCCGCAGCGGCGACGTCCGGGTCAACAGCAGCGTGGGTGAAGCCGCGCTGGGCTTGTCCGAACTGAAGCTGCGCGCCGACTTCCAGGGCGAGCAGATGCGCGTGGCCGGCCGCATGGAGGCTGCCCGCATCGGCAGCCTGGACCTGGCAGGCCAGGTCGGCCTGCAACGGATGGACAACCTGCTGACCCTGGCGGCGGGCTCGCCCCTGGACCTCAAGGCCAGGCTGGCCGTGCCCGAGTTGAAGCGCGTGGGGGACCTGATCGGCCCGCAAGTCAGCCTCAACGGCACGCTCTCGGCCGACCTCAATGCCGGCGGCACCCTGGCCCTGCCCAGGCTCTCGGGCGCCATCAATGGCGACAAGCTGGCCGTGACCCAGTTCGACCAGGGCATCCAGTTGAAGGATGGCATCGTGCGCATCGTGATGGACAGCAACGTCATCGAATTGCGCCAGTTCGAGTTCCATGGCGGCAAGGGCAGCCTGCGGGCCGAAGGCAAGGTGCAACTGGGTGCCGACAATCCCGACCTCATGGCCACGCTCACCGCCGAGCGCCTGGAACTGTTTGCCAGCCCCGATCGCCAGTTGATGCTCTCCGGCCAGGGCAAGATCAGCAACGTCAACGAACAACTGCATGTGGATGGCAAGTTCACCGTCGACAAGGCCTTGTTCGACCTGCCCAAGAGCAGCGCCCCCAAGCTGGGGGATGACGTGGTCATCGTCAGCCGTACCGGCAAGAACCGCGTGGGGGCTGCCGCCTCCTCGGCCCAGAAGCTGGAAGCCGCCACCGAGAAGCCGGCCAGCAAGTTCGCCCCGGTCATCCAGATTGCCGTGGACCTGGGCAACGACTTCCGTTTCCGCGGCAGCGGCGCCGACCTGCGCCTGAGCGGCGACATGAGCGTGCGCAGCGAGCCGCTGGCGCCCCTGCGCGCCACCGGCACCATCAACGTGGCCGAGGGCAACTACGAGGCCTTCGGCACCAAGCTCAATATCGAACGCGGCATCATCAACTTCCAGGGGCCGATTGCCAACCCCAACATCAACATCCTGGCCATGCGCCGCAACCAGGATGTCGAGGCCGGCGTGTCGGTGACCGGCAATGCCCGGCAGCCGCGCGTGCAACTGGTGTCGGAGCCGAATGTCCCGGACGATGAGAAGCTGTCCTGGATGATGTTCGGCCATGGCACCGACAGCTCCAGCATCGGCCAGCGCACTGCCAGCAGCCAGGCGCTGGCGCTGGTGGGCAACATGGGGGGCAAGCGCATCGCCAAGGACATCGGCCTGGACCAGTTCAGCATCGGCTCCAGCGAATCGGGACTGACCGACGAACAGGTGGTCAACCTGGGCAAGGCCATCACCGAGAAGATCACCCTGGGCTACGAGCAGAGCCTGCAGGGCGCGGCCAGCGTGGCCAAGGCAACCTGGCAGATCTCGCGGCGCTGGTCAGTCGTGGCTCGTGCGGGTACCATCAATGGCTTGAACATCTTGTTCAACCGACGTTACGACTGAGCAACTCCTGACTGCCTGACACCGCCGCAACGGACGGCGTCAGGCATTCCCCGATGGACGCGGCGCCCGGGATTGGGAACAATAAGGGTCAGGAAAGGCCGTCTCCAGGAAAAGCGTCATGCCAGAATTCAGAAAACTCAACGCATCGCAAGCAGCGCAATGGTTCGTTGTGGTGGTCTGCGTCGTCATCGTCGTGCTGGAGGCATGGACCGGCTGGCGGACCTACGACGTGGCCGTCGATGAGGCCACGCGCAACACGGCCAACACGACGCTGGCGCTGTCACAGCATGCCGACCAGTCCTTCAAGGAGGTCGACATCATTCTGCAAGGTGTGCAGGAACACCTGCAGTTCAACGGCAGCTCGGCCAGCGCCCGTGCACGCACCCACGATTTCATGGTCAGCTCGGTGGCCAGCCTGCCGCAACTGGCCGATCTCTTTGTCTACGACGAGAACGGCCAGGCGGTACTGAGCTCCCAGCCCACCCTGGACAGCCGCTATATCCAGGACGACTACTTCCTGCATCACCGCCGCCTGCGCAGCAACGAGGCCTTCATCGGCCAACCCATGCGCAGCCGCATCAGCGGGCAGTGGGTGGTGACGCTGAGCCGGCGCATCAACTTCGTCGACGGCGGCTTTGCCGGCGTGGTGGTGGCCGACATCGACCTGGCCTATTTCCAGCGCTACTATGAACAGTTCAACATCGGCCACGATGGCGCCATCCTCTTCGGTCTGAACGAGGGGACGGTGATCTACCGCCTGCCGCTGCTGAATCATTCCATCGGCCTGGATATCTCCAAGTCCGAACTGCAACAGAACTACCTGCTGCGCGGCCAGCAAGGCTCCTTCGAGATGCGTTCGCCGCGTGACGACATCGTGCGCATCACCAGCTTCCAGCATGGCCGGCTCTATCCCCTGTTCGTGGCAGTGGCACTGTCCAAGGACGAAGTGCTGCAGGACTGGCGCCGCCGGGTCTGGATACGGGGTGTGGCGGTGTTCCTGCTGCTGGTGGTGATCTGCTTTGGCGGCAACCGCCTGGTGGCCCAGGTAGCCCGCCGCGAGACGGCCGAAACCGAAGCCGTGACGGCGCGCACCGAACTGGAAAGGCTCTACCGCACCCTGGAAGCGCAATCCCAGAAGGACGGCCTCACCGATGTCTTCAACCGCCGCTACTTCGATGCCGCCCTCACCGCCGAACTGGCCCGCCTGAACCGCTCCGGCGAATCGCTCTCGCTGGTCATGGTGGATGTGGATCACTTCAAGCAGTTCAACGACAACTACGGCCACGTGGCCGGCGACCTCTGTCTCAAGCGCGTGGCCGGGGCCATCGGCGGCATTGCGCGCCGCCAGGGCGACATCGTGGCGCGTTATGGCGGCGAGGAGTTTGCCCTGATCCTGCCCAACTGCAATGCCGCCAGCGCCAAGGCGATCGCCACGCGCCTGCTGCAGGCGGTGCGCTCTCTCGATATCGCCCACGAGCGCAGCCCTATGGGCCACGTCACCATCAGCGTGGGCGTGGCCAGCCTGGCCAGCGGCAAGGGCGTGCAGATCGCCCCGCGCGAGCTGGTCGATGCGGCCGATGCCGCCATGTACCTGGCCAAGGAACAAGGTCGGGACCGCGCGGTACAACACGAATTTCCGCGGCTGACGGTGATCTCGAATCACCAGGGCAGCAGCCGTTAAGCCATGCGCTGCCTGATCCGCTACCAGTTACGCGCAGAGGCGACCATGGGGCGCTATCAGTTCTGCTCGGACGCCCCCGACCTGGATCAGGTGATCCTGCAACTGAGCCGTTTCCTGCATCCCGAGGTGGTCTACGAATTCCCGCCGCTGCAAGGCAATCATCACGACTCGATCACGCAACTGCGCCTGCGCATGACGCATGCGCGCCACTTCCTGCAACAATACTGCGGCATCAGCAGCCTGTCCTACATGATCCTGCCGGAAGATGCCGACACCGCCACGGGGCAATGGACCACCCTGCTGGCAAGCGACGACGAAAGCATCCCGTCCCTCTAAGAGCCCCCCGGCGGCACTGGGCGGTGGCCGCAGGCCTCACTCCAGCCGGATCTGGCGATCTGCCACGCAACGCACGATATGCGCGTCATGCGTCACCAACAGCACTGCACTGCCCAGCGCCCTGGCCTGCTCGACCAGCAGGGTCATGACGTCCTGCTGGGTCAGCGGATCCAGGCGCGAGGTCGGCTCGTCGGCAAAGATCAGCGCCGGCTTCATCCACAATACCCGCGCCAGCGCAATGCGCTGCAACTCGCCGCCCGAGACCTGTCGAGGCAGACGCTCCAGCAGCGGCGGCGCAATGCGCATGCGCGCCAGCAAGCTCTCCAGCATCGCCCACTCCAGCGCATGCAGGCGCATCAGGTCCTGCAGGGAGCAACGCAGGCTGACGCTGGGTGCAAAGGCCGCAGCAGGGTCCTGGTAGATCTTCTGGAAGGCCGTGCGCGCCAGTGCGGGCGCGCGCGTCACCTTGCCCGCGTCGGGCTTGAGCAAGCCCAGCACGATATTGCCCAAGCTGGTCTTGCCGGTGCCGCTGGGGCCGGTGACGGCGATGATCTCGCCCCCATGGATACGCAGGTCCAGCGCCGAAAACAGGCGCTGTTTGCCGAAGGACTTGCTCACCTGGCGCAGTTCTGCAATCACCGGGCCTGTGGCCGACACGGCCGGCACGGCCCTCCAGCACGCCGGATCGGCGGCCAGCAGTCGTTGTGTATAGGCATAGCGCGGCGTGGCCAGTACCTCTGCAGCCGGCCCCTGCTCCACCATCTCGCCATCGCGCATGACGGCCAGTTGCCCACCCAGGGCACGCGCCAGCCAGACATCGTGGGTGATGCACAGCAGGCTCATCCCCTGCGCACGGGCCGCCAGCAGCAAGGCCAGCACCTCGTCACGACGATCGGTGTCCAGGCCCTTGGTGGGCTCGTCGATGATCATCAGCGGCGCGCCGGCTGCGTGCGTGGCCAAGAAAGCTACGCGCTGGGCCATGCCACCGGAGATCATGAAGGGATATTTTGCGGCTGCGGCCTGCAGACCCAGGCTCTCCAGGGCCGCAGCGGCCCGCGCGCGTGCGCCGGCGCGGACCGTACGCAGACCGTCGCGACCATCGCGACCATCGTGACCATCGTGACCATCGTGACCATCGTGACCATCGTGACCATCGTCGACAGCGGGATGGCTGACCAGCTCATAGGTCTCGGCCACCTGCTGCATCACCGGCATGGTCGGATCCAGCGCCAGCCAGGGTTCCTGGGGCAGCAGCGCAATGTCGCGTCCCCATCCCCGCCGACGCGCCTTGGAGTCGGCGGCGTCGCTAAGCTGACCGGCGATCTCGATGCTGCCGCTACAGCGCAGGGTACCCGGCAGATTGCCCATGATGGCCTGGGCCAGCAGCGACTTGCCCGATCCGCTCTCGCCCAGCAGGGTCAACACGCCGCCTGCCGGAATCGAAAAATGCACGCGCCTGACCAGGGTGTGGCCACCCTGCCAGACGGTCAGGTCGGCCACGCGCAAGGCCGCTGGCGTGGTGACGGCGCTCATGCCACCTCCTGTGCCGGCGCGAGCAGCTGCAATCCCAGCAAGGTCGCCAACAACACCAGCACTGGCGCAGCGACCAGCCAGGGCGCCTCGCGGTAATACGGCAGCAGCTCGATCATCATCACGCCCAGCTCTGGCGTGGGCGGCTGCAGGCCGACACCGACGAAACCCAGCGCCGACATGGCCAGTACCGCGCCGGCCAGGCCGAAACGCATCAGCGTCAGCAGGCGCGGCAACAGCGCCGGCAACAGGTGGCGCCGGACGATGTAGAGCGCACCAAAGCCCAGCAGGCGCGAGGCTTCCACCTGCGGACTGGCCAGCAGGACATGGCAGGCCGCGCGCACCACACGGAAATACTCCACCCACAAGGCCAGCGCCAGACCGATATAGAGCGGCCAGAACCCGCCCGGGGCGAAGGCCGCCAGCAGCAGCACCAGCAACAGCCCGGGCAGGGCCAGTACCGCATCGGCCAGCGCCGCCATCAGGCGCTCGGCCCAGCCGCCGCACCACGCCGCCAGGATGCCCGCCAGCGTGCCCGGAATGGCCGCCGACAGCACGCTCAACAGCGCCAGCGACAGGGACAGGCGACTGCCATACAGCAGCCGCGCCAGCATGCTGCGCCCCAGAGGATCGTAGCCCAGCGGCTCGGCCAGGCTGGGTGGCTGCAGGAAGTGATCAAGTTGTTGCCGCGCAGGATCGCCGGCAATCAGCAACGGCCCCAGCAGCGCCATCACCGCGATGACGACCAGCAGCACCGCGCCGGTGCGCTGGCCCGCGCTCCAGCGACGGGGCCCGGCCTGCGCCTCAGGCAAGGGGGAAGAAGACAGGATACTCATGGGCGACGGCGTGGATCGATGAGGGCGCAGGCGGCATCCACCAGCGCATTGAAGAGAACGAACATGAGGCCCAGCACCAGGGCCGTGCCCTGGATCATCGGCACGTCGCGACCGAAGATGGCATGCACCAGCGCGTGGCCGATGCCGGGCCAGGCGAAGATGGTCTCCACCAGCACCACCCCCTCGACCAGCATCACCATCTGCACGCCCAGGTAGGCGGTGACGGGCGCGGCAACGTTGCGCAGACCGTGTCGTGCCAGCGCCTGGGCGGGCGTCAGGCCCTTGGTCAGGGCAAAGGCGAAATACTCCGATGCGCGTACCTGCACCATCGCATCGCGCGCCACCCGGCAAGAGGTCGCCGCCAGGCCCAGCGCCAGCGTCAGCGCCGGCAACAGGATGCCACCGTGATCAGCGTGGCCGGCCGCCGGCAAGGCCCCCAATTGCACCGAGAACAGCAGCACCAGGACCAGCCCCAGCAGGAAAGGCGGCAAGGCGCGCAAGCTCACCGACAGCCCCAGCGTGGCGCGATCAAGCCATCCGCCCGGCTTCAGGCCGGCCAGCACGCCCAAGGTCGGGCCGATCAGCAGCGACAGGCTCATGGCCAGCAGGGACAGTCGCACGGTCGGCCCCAGTTGCTGGGCGATCTCCAGCAACACCGGCTGCGCGGTCACCTGCGAGGTTCCCAGTTCAAGGTGGAGCAGTCGTCCCCACCAGTCTCCGAGCGCCGCCAGCCAGGGGCGATCCAGGCCCAGTTCGAGGCGCACCGCCTGCGCTGCCTCGCTGGTGACCATGTCGTAGCCGTAACGGCCAGCGGCGATGCGATAGGCCATGTCGCCGGGCAGCATGCGCGTCATGAAGAAGCACAGCGTGCCCACCAGCAGCGCCACCAGCAGCGCTTGCAGCAGACGCTGCAGCAGCTTGGCCAATACGTGTTTCAGGTCCATTGCAGTCGCGAGATCCGGTAGCTGCGTTCAAAGGGATCGATACTGGCGCCGCGCACGCGGCGGCTGACGGCGCAGGTCTGGCGGTACCAGACCACCGGGATCACCGGCAGCTGCTCCTGCAGGATGGCAGCGATGCGCGCGCGCTGGCCGCGCCCGCCATCGGCAGCCGATGAGGGGCTGGCCGCCAGTTGCGCCAGCAAGCCCGGCACCTCACCATTGCGCCAGCCCATGGCACCCCAGTCCCCGCCCGCAGGGCCGAAGTCCTGCAGCAGGCCGGCCACCGGATCAGGCAGGTTGCCATAGTTGCGCGCCGCCAGCGCCATCTGCAGCAGGCCACTGCGATGACCGGCCGGGATGTCGCTGGAATTGCCGATCACCACCCGCACCGTGATACCGACCTGGCGCATCTCTTCCTGCAGGGCGGTGGCGATGAGCGGCAGCTCGGGCCGATCGACAAAGGTAGTCAGGCTCAGGGCCAGCACCTGGCCGTCGCGATAGCGCTTGCCATCGGCGCTCTGACGCCAGCCGGCTGCTTCGAGCAGTCCTCGGGCCTGGCGCAGGTCGGTGCGCAAGGGCGCCAGGCTGGGGTCGTGCCAGCGCGACAGCGAGGGCGGGAACAACTGCGTCGCCCCCAAGCCCGGATCGCGCAGCAGGGCACGGGCGATACCCTGGCGTTCCACGCACAGGGCGATGGCCTGGCGTACCCGCACATCGGCCAGCAGCGGATCGCCGGCATTGAGCTTGATGATGGTGGTACGCGGCAGCATGGCCGAGACCAGCTGCGCACGCGGGCTATCCTGCAGGGCCCGTATGCTGGGCGGATCCAGAGAGAACGCCAGGTCGGCCTGGCCGCCCTGGACCAGCAGGGTGCGGGTCTCGGCACGGGCCACGCTGATGTAACGGGCCCGCTGCACCGCCCTGCCCGCCACGCTATCGGCCGTGGCTGGGTGGCGTTCGACCTCGAACTGCTGCGGCAATGACAGGGACTTGATCCGGAACGGTCCGCTGCCGATGATGGCCACCACGTTGCCCCGTGCATCGAAGCAGGCCGGGGCCAGAATCTGCGTGGAGTAATGCGTCAGCAGGTAGGGCAAGGGGCTGAAGGGCCGGCGCAGCGTGATCAGCAGTTCGCGCCCCTGCACCGTCATGGCCGCGATATCGGCCAGCTGCAATACGCCAGGACGCGCCTGCGCACGCTGCAGGCAGGCCAGGATGCTGGCGGGCGTGATGGCGCTGCCGTCGTGGTAGCGCCCTTCCTGAGGCAAGGCAAAGCGCCACTGCAGGCCATCGGCACTGACCTGCCAGGCCGTGGCCAGTGCAGGCTGCAACTGGCCATCGTCGTCGACCTCCAGCAGCGTCTGCACCACTTCCATGCGGGCAAACATATAGCCGGAGCGGGAGGGGTCCAGGCCGGTCAGCTCCCACGGCCCCACGACGGTCAGCACATCGCTGCCGGCCAGCCCCAGCGGGCCGGCGGCATGGGCGTGTCCGTCGTCGTGCGCCTGGGCGGACCGCCAGGGCGCGGCTGTCAGCGGCGTGGCTGCCACCGCCACCACTGCGGCGGCCGCCGGCAAGGCCAGCAGTTGGCGCCGCCGGGGCGCGATCGGGTGCTGATCCAAGGCCCCTCCTCAGAACTTCACGTTCAACGCCAGCGTGGCATTGCGCTCGTCGCCCGGCATGATCCATACATTGCTATAGGAACTGCTGTAGTAGCGCCTGTTGAAGAGGTTGTTGACGTCCAGCGACAGCTTCATGGCCGGGGTGAACTGCCAGTAGGCCAGCGCCCGCGCCGTCACGTAGCCGGGCAGGTCGAAACTGCCGGCCTGGTCGCCGGTGCGCGCGCCCACATAGTTCAGCCCGCCCCCCAGCCCGTAGGGTGCGCCGTGTGCATCGGCATTTTCGAAGATGGCCAATACGCTGCCGGAGACACGCGGTACGTTGATCAGGCGCGAGCCCACGGCCAGCGTGTTGTCCTTGGCCACGAACGCGTCCGTATAGGCCAGGTTGCCGGTGAAGCGCCAGTGCTGGCCCAGCTTGCCGTTGGCGTCCAGTTCCACGCCACGGCTGCGCACCTCGCCGGCGGCAATCGAGAATGCCGTATTGCTGGGATCGGTGGTCAGCACGTTCTGCTTGGTGATGTCGAAGACGGCCAGGGTGGCGCCGCTGCGCTTGTCCTCGCTCTGGTACTTCAGCCCGGCTTCGGCCGCGCGCGCGGTCTCGGGGCTGAAGGCGTTGCCGCTGGCATCGCTACCGGTATTGGGGCGGAAGGACTTGCTGGCGCTGGCATAGACCGACCAGGCCGGCGTGACCAGCCAGGTCAGGCCCAGGCGTGGCGAGAAGGCGCTCTTGTCCTGGCGCGTGCTGGTGCCGCTGCGCCAGTTGTCCAGACGCGAGCGAAAGCTGTCGGCACGGATGCCCGCCAGCAGCTTCCAGCGCGCCGACAGGCTGATCTGGTCCTGCAGGTACAGGCCGGTGCTGATCTGGTGTTCACTGGTGGCGGTGTTGGGCAACAGGGCTGGTTGCGCCTGCCCATAGACCGGGTCATTGATGTTGATGGCATAGGGCGAGGCAGCGCTGGGGTTCACGCGCAGCATGCGCTGGTCCAGCGTCAGCCAGCCGGCTTCCACCCCCGCCAGGACCTCATGGCTCATGCCGCCGGCCTGCAGCTTGCCGCCCAGCTCGGCCTGCATCGAGGTATCGTGCCAGCTGTAGTCACGATAGCGGCGCTGGCGCCATAGCGTGGCATTGTCGGCCCGCAACGAGGAGGCTTCGGTGGAGTAGCCATCCAGCTGGCCATCCTTGTGGAAGATGCCGGTACGCAGGTGCCAGTTCTCATCCAGCTGGTGTTCCAGTGTCAGCAGGTGGTTCTGGTTGTCCATCTTGATGTCGCCATCCCCAGGTTCGCCCAGGAAGCGCGATACCGGCAGCACGCCCGGATTGCCCTTGACGGCGACGATGCCGCGATCCAGCGGCGCCTTCTGGCGCAGGAACTCGCCCTCGTAGTTCAGCACCGTCTGCGCCCCCAACACCCAGGTAAAGGCCGGCGCCAGGAACTCGCGGTTGCCGCTGACGTTGTCGCGCATGCTGCCCTGCCGCTCGATGGCGGCATTGAGGCGGTAGGCGACTGCGCTGCTGAGGGCCCCGGTGGAATCGACGGCCGAACGATAGGTGCCGTTGCTGCCCAAGGACAGGTCCAGCGAGTTGGCGGCCTTGAACTGCGGCTTCTTGGTGACCACGTTGATGGTGCCGCCCGGCTCGCTGTTGCCATACAGTGCCGCCGCCGGCCCCTTGAGGAAATCCACGCTCTCCACGTTGGCCAGGTCGCGCGGCGGGGCATAGCCACGGTTGGAAGCGAAGCCGTTCCAGAGGATGTTCATGCCGCCATTGTCGCTGCCCGAGAAGCCGCGGATGGCGTAGTTGTCCCACAGGCCGCCGAAATTGTTCTGCTTGGCCACCCCGCTGACATACAGCAACAGGTCATTGAGGCGGGTGGCGGCCAGGTCATCGATCAGCTGGCGCGACACCACCTGCACCGACTGCGGCAATTCCTGCAGCGGCGTGTCGGTGCGGGTGGCGCTGGAGGAGGTGCTTTGACGATATTGCTTGCGTTCGCCTTCACCGGTGATGACAACCTGGCCCAGGCTGCCGCCCTCGCCTTGTGCCGTATCAGCCCCCCAGGCCGTCACAGGTGTTTGGCCCAGGGCCATGGCGCCCAGCACGGCCGCCCGCAGTGCGGTCATTCTCATCTCTTTCCCTTTGTTGTCGTGGCATGCGGTGATGAGCGCTGACGCCCGTACCGATACTGTTCATGATGCGCCGGCATTTTATGCAACCAAGTTGCATTTATCAAGCGAAATGAATCGCATTTATAAAATCGGCAGGAGCAGGAGTATAGGGAGATGCGCAGGCCAACGGCGCCGGTGCGACGATTTGTCGCACCGGACCGGCCCGCGATGACGGCGGGAGTGAAGGAGGATTAGAGCCAGCCCGCCTTGCGCAGGCGCCGCCAGAGCAGCGAGCAGGCGGTGAAGATGCCGCCCAGTACCAGCGGGAAACTCCATTGCCACGACAGCCCCGGCATGTTGGCGAAGTTCATGCCGTAGAGGCTGAAGACCATGGTCGGAATGGCCAGAATGGCACCCCAGCCGGCCAGGGTCTGCACGATCTCGTTCTGGTGGATGGTGACCTGGGCCAGGTTGATCTGCACGGCCGACTCCACCATCTCGCGCAGGCGGTCGCCGGTATCGATGAAGCGCACCACGTGGTCATAGATGTCACGGAAGTAGGCCTTGCCTTCCTTGGTGATCAGGCCCTCGTGGAAGCGCAGCAGCTGGGTACACACATCCAGCAGCGGCGAGGCCGCCGAGCGCAGCCGGATCAGCTGGCGCTTCAACTGGTAAAGCTCCTGCAGGTAGGCCTTGCCGCTGATGGCACCGGGGTTGAAGAGCTGTTCCTCGTACTGGCTGAACTTGGCTTCGAGGTCATCCATGATGGGACGATAGTTGTCGACCACGAAATCCATGATGGAATACAGCACGAAGCTGGGGCCGCGCACCAGGCGCTCGGGCAGCATCTCGCAATGCTCGCGCACCTTGGCATAGCTGCGCGAGGCGCCATGGCGCACCGTGACCACGAAGCGCGGGCCGGTGAGGATGTGGGTCTCGCCGAACTGCACCTCGCCACCGGCCAGCTGGGCCGTGTGCAGGACCACGAAGAGGGTGTCGCCGTATTCCTCGATCTTGGGGCGCTGGTGGGCGGCGTAGGCATCTTCCACCGCCAGTTCGTGCAGGCAGAATTCTTCCTTGATCTTGTTCATCAGCTCGACATTGGGCTCCAGCAGGCCCAGCCAGACGAAGGTTCCCTCCTCTTCCAGCACGTCGCTGATCTCGTCGAGGGTAATGTCCCGGAGTTTCCGGCCCTTCTTGTAGACCGTGCAATTGACGATCATGTTGGGATCGATCATGTCTCTTTCCTGTTTTTGTCCGTGCTTGTCTGCGCTTGTCTGTGCTGGCCGGATCAGCCGGCGCCCATGCGCCAGCGCAACCGCTGCTTGAAGACCTGGGCCATGATCACGCCGGCCAGCGTGATGATGCCACCGACGGCATGGTAGCCATGCAAGGGCTCACCCAATGCCGCCACAGCGATAATGACCGTCAATACCGGCATCAGGTTCACGAAGATGGCGCAGCGGCTGGCACCCAGGTGGGCCACGCCGCGCATCCACAGGAACTGCGAGACGATGGAAGCGGCAATGCCCGCATAGAGCAGGATGGGCAGGTTATCACGGGTCAGCGGCGAATGATGGCCCAGCACGAAGCCCGGGAACAGCAAGACCACCGCCATCAACACCTGCACGTACAGCAATTGCCAGGTGCGCAGCGGCAAGGCCCAGCGCCGCAGCATCACGCCATACAGGCCGTACGCGATGGTGGCCAGCAGCATGAGCAGGTCGCCGGTGACCACGCCCTGGTCGAACAGGGCCAGCGGCTGCCCGCGCCCGATCAGCACGGCCAGCCCGAACAGCGACAGCACCCCGCCGGCCAGCGTACCCACCGTGGGGGGCTCGGACAGCAGCCTGATGCTCAACACCAGGGTCAACAGCGGCATCAGCGAGGCGATGATACCCATGCTGGTGGCCGAGGCCGTGGCGGCGGCGAAATAGGCCAGGCTCTGGAACAGCACCATCCCCAACAATGACAGCACCAGGATCTTGCCCAGGTAGGGTCGGATCTGGGCACGCGCGGCCCAGGTGCTGCGCGCCAGGAAGGGTGACATCAACAGCGCCGCCAGCACCCAGCGATAGAAGGAAATGTCTTCCGGCGCGATCACCCCGGCCGACATCTTGCTGATGACGGTGTTGCCGGCCCAGATCGAGACCGCCCCCAGAGGGAACCAGAGATATTTGTAAGGCGTTGCCGTGCTGCTCATGCAGGGTTCCTTCAGGCCGACTTGGCCTGTTCGTGGCCGGCCATCTCGGCGCCGGCATTATGCGGCAGCTGGCGCAGCATCAGCAGCGCACAGGCGGCCACCGCCCCCACCACCAGGAAGGCCGGCCAGAAATCCTGCGCCACCAGAGTGGCATGGCCCTGGATCTCGTTGGACATCTGCAGCGCAAAACCGGCCAGCACCACCCCCATGCCGATGGACAACTGCTGGGCCACGCTGGCCATGCTGGTGGCCTGGCTCAGACGGAGCTTATCGACATCGGCATAGGAGATCGCGTTGAGGCTGGTGAACTGCAGCGAGCGGAAGCAGCCGCCGATGAGCAGCACCACCACCATCAGCAGGTAAGGCGTCTGCGGCGTGAAGCAGCCGATGGCCCACAGTCCCAGTACACCCAGCGCACCATTGACCAGCAACACCTTGCGAAAACCGAAGCGACGCAGGAAACGCGCGGCGATGGTCTTCATGAACATGGCGCCACCGGCCGACACGCAGGTCAGCAGGCCCGAGTGGAAAGGCGAATAACCAAAACCCAGCTGCAGCATCAGCGGCAGCAGGAAGGGAATGGCACCGATGCCGACCCGGTAGAACGAGCCACCGAACACCCCGGCGCGCAGGGTAGGAATCTTCAACAGCGCCAGGTCGATCAATGGCGCTTCGGCGCGACGCGCATGCCAGACGTAAGCCGCCAGGAACACTGCGCCACCGGCCACGCAGGCCAGCGAGATATCGGTAGCCACCAGATGGCGGCCGGCCGTGGCCAGGCCCATCATCAGCAGCGAGCAGCCCAGGGCCGACAGGATGAATCCGCGCAGGTCCAGCGGCGCGACCTGCTCGGCCTTGAGATCGGGAATGAAGCGCGTGGCCAGGTACAGGCCCAGCACGCTGATGGGAATATTGATGAAGAAGATCCAGCGCCAGTGGAAGTAGGTCGTGATGAAGCCGCCCAGCGGCGGCCCCAGCACCGGGCCGAACAGGGCCGGGATGGTGAGATAGGACAGCGCCTTGACCAGGTTGACCTTTTCCACGCTGCGCAGGATCACCAGGCGCCCGACCGGCACCATCATGGCCCCGCCTATGCCCTGCAGGAAACGGGCGGCCACGAACTCAGCCAGGGTCGAGGAGATGCCGCAGAGGATGGAGCCCAGCATGAACACGCAGATGGCCGAGCGAAAGATGGTCAGCGAGCCGAAGCGGTCGGCCATCCAGCCGGAGATGGGGATGAACACGGCCAGGCTCACCAGGTAAGAGGTCAGGGCCAGCTTGAGCGAGATCGGGTCCACGTGCATATCCAGCGCCAGCGCCGGCAGCGAGGTGGAAATGACGGTCGAGTCCATCTGTTCCATGAACAGCGCGCAAGCGACGATCAGGGGAATGATGAAGGTGCGGGGGATGGGCATGGATATTGGCGTAGGAATGGTCCCGCGCCAGCCGGCAAGGGGCAGGCAGACGCGGCAAGCTGTCAAGTATACCTTTTACGCTATCATGCTGCCGGACGCCCCTGCGTCCTGCCCATCTGCACCAACCCCGCCCTGCCCGCCTCATGAACGATTGCTTCGCCCTCCTCGACGACCACCTGGCCACACCGGCCGAGCCACGCTCGCGCCTCTACACCGGTCACCTGCGCACGCTGGCCTGCTCCGAGGCAGCGCAGTTCCCGGCGCTGCTGGCGCAGATGCAGGCGGCGCTGACCGAGGGCTACCATGCGGTGGCGCTGTGGCGCTATGAACTTGGCGCGGCCTTGCAAGGATTGCCCCATCGCCATGCCGGTGGTCCGCTGGCGCAGGTGATGCTGTTCGATCGCTGCGAACGCCTGGGCGCCGCCCAGGTCGATGCCTGGCTGGCCCAACAGGTCGCGCACGACCAGGGCGCCGGCCTTCTCAATCTGAGCGCCAGCGTCGACGAGGCCGGCTTCCATGCCGCCATTGCCCGCATCCGCGACTACATCGCCGCTGGCGACACCTACCAGGTCAACTACACCTACCGCCTGCAGTTCGATGCCTATGGCGACGCCATCGCGCTGTATCGCCGCCTGCGGGCACGCCAGCCGGTCCCCTATGGGGCGCTGGTGCGCCATGCCGATGGCAGCATGGTGCTGTCCTGCTCGCCGGAACTGTTCGTCTCGCACCAGGAGGGGGTACTCAAGGCCAAGCCCATGAAAGGCACGGCCCGCGCCGCCGGCGCCGACGAGAACGATGCCGAGGCCATCAACGCCCGACGCGCGCTGGACCTGGCGGCGGACGAAAAGAACCGCGCCGAAAACCTGATGATCGTGGACCTGTTGCGCAATGACCTGGGCCGCGTGGCGGTCGCCGGCTCGGTGCAGGTGCCGCATCTCTTTGATGTACGCCGCTACGGCCAGGTCCTGCAGATGACCTCCACCATCCGCGCCCGCCTGCGCCCCGACGCCACGCTGGCCGACACCATCGCCGCCCTCTATCCCTGCGGCTCCATCACCGGCGCCCCCAAGCGCCGCACCATGGAAATCATCCACGAACTGGAAGACACGCCACGCGGCCTCTACACCGGTGCCATCGGCTGGTTTGATCCGCCGCGCCAAAGTGGGCATGCTGGCCATGCCGTGGGTGACTTCTGCCTCTCGGTACCGATCCGCACGCTGGAACTGCAGCCGCCCCAGGCAGGCTTGCGGCATGGCGTGATGGGCGTGGGCGCGGGCATCGTCCACGACAGCGACGCGGCCTCCGAATTCGCGGAATGCCGCCTCAAGGCCGCCTTCCTGACCGGGCTGGCACAGGAGTTCAGCCTGTTCGAAACCCTGCATGCCAGCCGCGATGGCTGCCGTCACCTGGAGCTTCATCTGCAACGCCTGCAAGCCTCGGCACAGGCCTTCGGCTTCCCCTTCGACGAGGCCGCCCTGCGCGCCGGCATTGCCGCCACCTGTGCGCGACTGGATCCGGCACAGGCCCATCGACTGCGCCTGGCGCTGGATGCGCATGGCGTCATCAGCATCCAGCATGCGCCGCTGAGCGTGCTCACCGAGCCGGTCACGGTGTTCCTGGCCGATACGCCCATGGAGAGTGGCGACCTGTTCCTGCGCCACAAGAGCACGCGCCGCGCCCGCTACGATGCGGCCTGGAAAGAGGCCGAACAGCGTGGCGGTTTCGACATGCTGTTCTTCAACGAACGGGGAGAATTGACCGAGGGCGGACGCAGCAACGTGCTGGTCAGGCTGGATGGGCGCTGGATCACCCCGCCGCTGGCCGCCGGCCTTTTGCCGGGCGTGATGCGCCAGGTCTTGCTGGCCGATTCCCAGTGGAATCTGCAGGAAGGCATCCTCACCCGCGCCGACCTGCTGCGCGCGCAGGAGATCGTGGTGTGCAATGCCTTGCGTGGGCCACTGCACGCCGTCATCGGCAAATGAGATAGACCGTCTAGCGCTCCCTCACCACCCGCCGTCCATGACTCAAACTCAACGCAAGGCGGCGTTGTCCTTCAGGGCTTTGGCCTTCTCGACCTGCTGCCGCTGCAGGGGTCCCAGGTCCGCCAGGTCATGCCCATCCCAGCCACCGCCCAGCGCCTTGGCCAGCAGCACGCTGGCGGCCATGCGCCGGTTGATGATATTGAGCGAGGTCAGCTCGGCCGACAGCGCCGTGGCCTGGGCCGTGATCACGCTGACATAGCTGACCGTGCCGGCCTTGTACTGGTTGGTCACCAGCGTGACGGCCTGGCGCGCGGCCAATAGGGCCTCGTTCTGCACCGCCGCCTCCTGCTCCAGGATGCGCAATGCGGCCAGGTTGTCCTCCACATCCTGGAAGGCCGTCAGCACCGTCTGCTTGTAGGTGGCCACCGTGCCGTCGTAGCTGGCAATGGCCTGGTCGGTGGCGGCGCTGCGGGCGCCGCCGTCGAAGATGGTCTGGGCCAGTTGCGGCCCCAGCGACCACACCCGGCCCGGCAGCGTAAACCAATCGGCGAAACTGGAACTCTGATAACCGCCCGAGGCCGACAGCGTCAGGCTGGGGAAGTAAGCCGCCTTGGCCACGCCGATCTTGGCATTGGCCGCAGCGACGCGGCGCTCGGCGGCGGCCACGTCGGGGCGGCGCTCCAGCAGCATCGATGGCACGCCCTGCGGCACCGGCGGCGCTACGGCCGTCAGCGGGGCCTTGGGCAGCGAGAAGGTCGATGGCGTCTTGCCCACCAGCAGCGCGATGGCGTGCTCTACCTGGGCGCGGGTGACGCCATTGTCCAGCGCCGAGGCCTGGGCCGACTTCAGCTGGGTCTGCGCCTGGATCACGTCGGACTTGGCCACCATGCCGGCGGCATACTGGTTCTGGGTCAGCTGGTAGGAGCGCTGGTAGGCCTCTACCGTGTCCTGCAGGACCTGCTGCTGGGCGTCCAGCACGCGCAATTGCAGGTAGTTCTGCGCCAGCTGGGCCTGGGCTGACAGGCGGGCTGCCGCCAGGTCGGCCGCGCTGGCCTGGGCGCTGGCCTGGCTGGCCTCGACGTCGCGGCGCACCTTGCCCCAGATGTCGGCTTCCCAGGAGGCCGTCAGCGCGAAGTTGTAGCTGTTGCGCACGCTGCCTGAGCTGCCGGTCGAGGTGGATGTGGTTGAACTGCTGCTGGAGCTGCCGCCGCTGCGGGAGGCCGACGCCGACGCCGCCAGCGTAGGCGAATAAGCCGAGCGCGAACTCTGCACCAGCGCCACGGCACTGCGGAAGTTGGCTTCGGCCAGGGCCAGGTTCTGGTTGGAGACGTCGACCTGCGCCACCAGCGCATTCAATTGCGCATCGCCAAACATCTCCCACCACTTGCCATCGGCCACCAGGTCGCGCGGCTGGGCGGGATGCCAGTCCTGGCCTTCCTTGAAGACGGCCGGGGCCGGCTCCAGTTGCGGGCGCACGTAGTCGGGTCCGACCGAGCAGGCCGTCAGCGCGAAGCCGGCCATCAGCACGGCCAGCAGGGGCTTCAATTTGAACAGGTCTTGTTGCGTCATGCGATTCTCCATGGCGGCAGCCTCAGGCCGCCGATGTTGCTGTCTTGTTCTTGCGACCGAAACGACGGCGGCCCCAGGCGCTCAGTCGTTCCATGTACAGGTAGACCACCGGCGTGGTGTAGAGCGTGAGCAACTGGCTCACCAGCAGCCCGCCGACGATGGATGTGCCCAGCGGCTGCCGTAGCTCGGCACCGTCGCCATGGCCCAGCGCCAGCGGGATCGCGCCCAGCAGCGCGGCCATGGTGGTCATCATGATGGGACGGAAGCGCAGCCTGCAGGCCTCGAAGATGGCGTCGCGCGGCGACAGGCCGCGGTTGCGCTCGGCATCGATGGCAAAGTCCACCATCATGATGGCGTTCTTCTTGACGATGCCGATGAGCAGGATCACGCCGATCAGGGCGATGAGGCTGAAGTCGGTCCCGGTCACCATCAGCGCCAGCAAGGCGCCCACGCCGGCCGAGGGCAGCGTGGAAATGATGGTGATGGGATGGATCAGGCTCTCGTAGAGAATACCCAGCACGATGTAGACCGCCAGCAGCGCCGTCAGGATCAGGATGGGCTGGCTGGAGTTCGATGACTGGAAGGCACTGGCGGTGCCGGCGAAGGTCCCCAACACATTGGTGGGCACACCCAGTTGCGCCATGGCGCGATCAATGGCGGCGGTAGCCTGCGACAGCGAGACGCCTTCGGCCAGGTTGAAGGACAGCGTAGAGGCCACGAACTGCCCCTCGTGGCCCACCGACAGCGAGGTGGTGGTCGGCTCGAAGCGGGCGAAGGTGGCCAGCGGGATCTGCCGCGAGGGCGCCGTGGAGATGGTCTGGGCCAGCCCGCTGTTGGCGTTGAGCTTGCCCGAGGCCGACAGCGCCGGTGGCGTCGACAGCGTCGAGGTGGTCGGCGACAGGTTCGATGAACCGGCCAGGCTGACGTAGGTATCACGCAGGGTCTCGGGGCTCTGCCAGTACTGCGGCGCGGCTTCCATCACCACGTGGTACTGGTTCATGCCGCTGTAGATGGTGGAGATCTGGCGCTGGCCGAACAGGTCGGAGAGGGTCGAGTCGATCAGCTGCGGTGTCACCCCGGCACGCATGGCGGTATCGCGATCGATGGTCAGGGTGGTCTGCAGGCCGTTGTCCTGCTGGTCGGTGCTGATGTCTTCGAGTTCCTTGAGGTTGGAGAAGGCCAGGCGGATCTTGGGCTCCCATACCCGCAGCAGGGCCACGTCATCGGACTTGAGCGAGTACTCGTACTGCGAGTCGCTCTGGCGCCCACCGATGCGGATATCCTGCACCGGCACCAGGAACACGCGCGCACCGGCCACCTTGGCGGTCTTGATGCGCAGGCGCGCCACCACCTTGTCGGCGCTGTCCTTGCGTACCGTCAGCGGCTTCAGGGTGACATACATGAACCCGCCATTGCGCCGCTGCCCGCCGGTGAAGGCCACCACGTCCGAGACATCGGGATCGGCCTTGACGATGTCGATGAACTCGTTGAGCTTGGTGCGCATGGCCTGGAAGGAAATGGCCTGGTCGCCCCGGATGCCGCCCACCAGGCGGCCGGTATCCTGCTGCGGGAAGAAGCCCTTGGGGATGGCCTTGTAGAGATAGACGTTCAGGGCGACGGTCGCCACCAGGATCAGCATCATCAGCGGTGCCGCACGCAAGGCCCAGGCCAGCGAACGCTCATAGCCCAGCAGCATGTCCTGGAAGATCAGGGCGCCCTGGTCGGCCAGCTTCTGCAGCCAGGGGTGGCGACGCTTGCGGCGCTCCTCGTCGGCGGCCGGATCGTGGCGCAGCAGCTGCGCGCACATCATCGGCGTGGTGGTCAGCGATACCACCAGCGACACCAGGATGGCCACCGACAGGGTGACGGCGAACTCGCGGAAGAGCCGCCCGACGATGCCCTCCATCATCAGGATGGGGATGAAGACGGCGATGAGCGAGATGCTCATCGACAGCACCGTGAAGCCCACCTCGCGCGCGCCCAGCAGCGCCGCCTTGTAGGGCTTCATGCCGGACTCGATATGGCGCGAGATGTTTTCCAGCACCACGATGGCGTCGTCGACCACGAAGCCGGTGGCAATGGTCAGCGCCATCAGCGACAGGTTGTCCAGGCTGAAACCGGCCAGGTACATGATGCCGAAGGTACCGATCAGCGAGACCGGCACGGCCACCGCCGGAATCAGCGTGGCGCGCGCATTGCGCAGGAACAGGAACACCACCATGATCACCAGCGCCACCGAGAGCATCAGGGTGAACTCGGTTTCCTTCAAGGAGGCGCGGATGGTCGGGGTGCGGTCCAGCACCACCTTCATGTCGATGGCCGCCGGAATGGAGGCCTGCAGCTGCGGCAGCAAGGCGCGCACGTTATCGACGGTATCGATGATGTTGGCGCCGGGCTGGCGGTTGATGATCACCAGCACCGAGGGCTTGCCATTGGAGGAGCCGGCGTTGCGCACGTCGGCCACCGAGTCGCGCACCTCGGCCACGTCGCGCACGCGCACCGGTGTGCCATTGCGATAGGACACGATCAGCGGCGCATACTCGGCGGCGGTCTTGGCCTGGTCGTTGGCGTAGATCTGCCAGTTGCGTTCATCGTCTTCCAGGATGCCCTTGGGACGGTTGGCATTGGTGGCTGCCACGGCGGTACGCACGTCGGCGCTGCCGATGCCGTACTTGTTCAGGGCCGTCGGGTTGAGCTCGATGCGCACGGCCGGCTGCGAACTGCCGCCCACGCTGACCTGCCCCACCCCACGCACCTGCGACAGTTTCTGCGCCACGATACTGTCGGCGGCATCGTACATCTGGCCCTGGGTCATGGTGTCGGAGGTCATGGCCAGGATCAGGATGGGCGCGTCGGCCGGGTTGACCTTGCGATAGGTCGGATTGCTCGGCATGCCGGTCGGCAGCAGGTTGCGCGCGGCATTCAGGGCAGCCTGCACGTCGCGGGCAGCGCCGTCGATGTCACGGTTCAGATCGAACTGCAGCGTGATGCGGGTGGAGTTCTGCGAGCTGGTCGAGGTCATCTCGGTGACACCCGCAATCGACCCCATGGCCCGTTCCAAGGGCGTGGCCACGGTAGCGGCCATGGTTTCCGGGCTGGCGCCGGGCAGCGAGGCCGAGATCGAGATGGTCGGGTAATCCACCTGCGGCAAGGGCGACACCGGCAGCAGGCGGAAGGCCACCATCCCGGCCAGGGCGATGCCGATGGTCAGGAGCGTGGTGGCGATGGGCCGCTTGATGAAGGGAAGCGAGATATTCATCGGCGTATCCGATCAGACTGCTGGCGGCAGCGTGGCCGGCTTGCCGTCACCGTGCTCATCGTCGTCCTCGCCGTCATGCTGGCCGGGCTCACGCTGGCCGAAACGCTGGCGCAGGCGACGGCCCAGGCTGTCGAAGCCGAGATAGATCACCGGCGTGGTGAACAACGTCAGCACCTGCGACACCAGCAAGCCACCGACCATGGTGATGCCCAGCGGCTGGCGCAATTCGGAGCCCACGCCGGTGCCCAGCATCAGCGGCAGCGCTCCCAGCAGGGCCGCCATGGTGGTCATCAGGATGGGACGGAAGCGCAGCAGGCAAGCCTGGTAGATGGCCTCGCGCGGGCTCTTGCCCTCGTGGCGTTCGGCTTCCAGAGCAAAGTCGATCATCATGATGGCGTTCTTCTTGACGATGCCGATCAGGAGGATGATGCCGATGATGCCGATGATGCCCAGGTCAGACCCGGAGATCATCAGCGACAGCAGTGCCCCCACGCCGGCCGAAGGCAGCGTCGAGAGGATGGTGATGGGGTGGATATAGCTCTCGTAGAGCACGCCCAGCACGATATACATGGTGACGATGGCCGCCAGGATCAGCCACAGGGTATTGGATAGCGAGGCCTGGAAGGCCAGCGCCGCGCCCTGGAAGTTGGTCACGGTGGAGGACGGCATGCCGATCTCTTCCTCGGCGGCCTTGATGGCCTTGACTGCCTCGCCCAGGGACGCACCCTTGGCCAGGTTGAAGGACACGGTGGCCGCCGGGAACTGGCCGATGTGGTTCACCACCAGCGGCGCGGTACGTTCGGTGACGGTGGCAATCGAGGACAGCGGCACCTTGCCGCTGGCCGAGGTCACCAGGTAGATGCTGTCCAGCGCGGTGGGGCCATGCTGGAATTCGGGCTTGACCTCCATCACCACGCGATACTGGTTCGATTGTGTATAGATGGTGGAAATGAGTCGCTGGCCGAAGGCGTTGTAGAGCGCATTGTCGATGGCGGCCGTGGTGATGCCCAGGCGCGAGGCGGCATCGCGGTCGATCTGGATGTAGGCCTGCAAACCCTGGTCCTGCAGGTTGGTGGCCACGTCGGCCAGCTCCGGCTGTTGCTGCAGGCGGGCGATCAGCTTGGGCACCCAGGTGCTGAGCATGTTGGGATCGGCATCTTCCAGCGTGAACTGGTATTGCGTGCGCGAGACGCTATCCTCGATGGTCAGGTCCTGCACCGGCTGCATGTACAGGGTCACGCCCGGCACCTGCCGGGCCAGCTCGGGCTGCAGGCGGCGGATGACATCGGCGGCCGAGACGTCGCGCTCTTCGTGCGGTTTCAGGTTGATCAGCATGCGGCCGCTGTTGAGGGTGGCATTGGTGCCATCCACGCCGATGAAGGACGACAGGCTCTCCACGGCCGGATCGGCCAGCACCACCTTGGCCAGCTGCTGCTGCTTCTCGCCCATGGCGCCGAAGGAAACCGATTGGGTGGCTTCCGAGATGCCCTGGATCACGCCGGTATCCTGCAAGGGGAAGAAGCCCTTGGGCACGAATACATACAGCAGCACCGTCAGGCCCAGCGTGGCCACGGCCACCAGCAGAGTCGACTTCTGGTGCTCCAGCACCCACTCCAGCATGACGCCATAGCGGGCGATGATGCGGTCGAAGAAGACCTGGCTCTTGTGATAGAACCAGCCCTGCTCTTCTTCCGGCTGGTGGCGCAGCAGGCGCGCGCACATCATGGGCGTGAGCGTGAGCGAGACCACCGCCGAGATCAGGATCGATACCGCCAGCGTCACCGCGAATTCATGGAACAGGCGGCCCACCACATCGCCCATGAACAGCAGCGGGATCAGCACGGCAATCAGCGAGAAGGTCAGCGAGATGATGGTGAAGCCGATCTGCTCGGCCCCCTTCAGGGCGGCCTGCATGGGCTTCATGCCCTCTTCGATGTAGCGTGAGATGTTCTCGATCATGACGATGGCGTCATCCACCACGAAGCCGGTGGCAATGGTCAGGGCCATCAACGTGAGGTTGTTGATAGAGAAGCCGGCCAGGTACATGATCGCGAAGGTGCCCACCAGCGACAGCGGCACTGCCACGCTGGGGATGATGGTGGCAGGCACATTGCGCAGGAATACGAAGATCACCATCACCACCAGCGCGACAGACAGCAGCAGCTCGAACTTCACGTCCGACACCGAGGCGCGAATGGTGGTGGTACGGTCGGTCAGGATGTGGACGTCGATAGAGCCCGGCAGGCTGGCCTGCAGCTGCGGCAGGATCTTCTTGATGCTGTCGACCACGGCAATCACGTTGGCGCCGGGCTGGCGCTGGATGTTCACGATCACCGCCGGCTGGGTGTTGGCCCAGGCGCCCAGGCGCACGTTCTCGGCGCCATCGATGACATCGGCCACGTCGGAGACGCGGATCGGCGCGCCATTCTTGTAGGCGATGATCAGGTTGCGATACTCGTCAGCCGAGCGCAGCTGGTCGTTGGCATCGATGGTGGAGGCGCGGGTGGGACCGTCGAAACTGCCCTTGGCCTGGTTGACGTTGGCGTTGCCGATGGCGGTGCGCACATCATCCAGGTTCAGGCCCAGCGCGGCCACGGCGCGCGGATTCAATTGCATGCGCACGGCCGGACGCTGGCCGCCCGACAGGCTCACCAGACCCACGCCGGAGAGCTGGGAAATCTTTTGCGCCAGGCGGGTGTCGATCAGGTCCTGCACCTTGGGCAGGGGCATGGTGCTGGACGTCACCGCCAGTGTGATGATGGGGGTGTCGGCCGGGTTGACCTTGCTGTAGACCGGCGGCATCGGCAGGTCCGAGGGCAGCAGGTTGCTACCGGCATTGATGGCGGCCTGGACTTCCTGCTCGGCGATATCGAGGTTCAGGTCCAGGTTGAATTGCAGCGTGATCACCGAGGCCCCCCCGGAGCTGGTGGAAGACATCTGCTTCAAGCCCGGCATCTGGCCGAACTGCCGTTCCAGCGGCGCGGTCACCGAGGACGTCATCACGTCCGGACTGGCACCGGGGTAGAGGGTGACCACCTGGATGGTCGGATAGTCGACTTCCGGCAGAGCCGACAGCGGCAGCAGGCGGTAGGCCACGATGCCCACCAGCAGGATCGCCAGCATCAGCAAGGAAGTGGCGACCGGCCGCAGGATGAACTGGCGCGAGGGATTCATGCGTGACCTTGTTTATTTTGCGCCGTTGCCATTGTTGCTGCTGCCAGAGCTACCCGTGCCACCATTGCCGGCAGCCTCGCGCTGACGACGCAGCTCCATCATCTTCTGGCGGCGCTGGTCTTCGGGCAGCTTCTTGATCTCTTCGCCGAATTCGCCGGCGTCGATGCGCTTGTTGATCTCGGCCCAGCGCTTCTGGCGCTCTTCGTCGCTCAGGCCGGCCTGGCCACCTTGCCCGGCCGTGGCACCCGCAGCACCGCCCTGCCCTTGTCCCTGGCCGCGCTTGCCATGGCGGCGCGCGTCCGGGTTCTCGGTGGTGAGCTTGGTGGCCGGATCATCGGCACCGCCACGGGTGACGGCTTCGACCTTGGCGCCTTCGCGCAGGCGGTCCAGGCCATCGATGACCACGGTCTCGCCCACGGCCACACCGTCGGTGATGACGGTCAGGTCATCCTGCACCGGACCGGTCTTGATGTTGCGCACAGTGACGGTGTTGTCCTGCTTGACCACATAGACGAACAGGCCCTTGGCGCCACGCTGGATGGCCGCCGTCGGGATGACGGTAGCGCCCTCTTCGGTATTGAGCTGCAGGCGCACATTGACGAACTGGCTGGGGAAGAGCGCGTAGTCGGTATTGGGGAACTGGGCCTTGAGCTTGACCGTGCCGGTGGTGGAATCCACCACGTTGTCGATGGTCAGCAGTACGCCGTCGGCCAGTTTCTTCTTCTGTTCGCGGTCCCAGGCCTGGGCCGGCAGCTTGCGTCCGGTCTGCAGCTGGCGCAGCACGGCCGGGATATTGTCTTCGGGGATGCTGAAGATGGCGGTGATAGGCTGCAGCTGGGTGATGATGACCAGGCCATTGGTATCGCTGGTGGTGACGTTGTTGCCCACGTCAGCCTGGCGCAAGCCCAGGCGGCCACTGATGGGCGCCGTCACGCGGGTGAACGAGAGCTGCAGGCGTGCGCTGGCCACCGAACCTTCGTCGGCCTTGACCGTGCCTTCGTACTGCTTGACCAGTGCCGCCTGGGTATCGACCTGCTGGCTGGCGATGGAGTCCTGGGCCAGCAGGGTCTGGTAGCGCTTCAGGTCGAGCCGGGCCGAGGCCAGCAAGGCGCGGTCACGCGCAAGCTGGCCTTCGGCCTGGGTCAGCGCTGCCTGCAGGGCACGCGGATCGATCTCGGCCAGCAGGTCGCCGGCCTTGACGACCTGGCCTTCCTTGTAATTCAGCTTCTGCAATTGGCCATCCACGCGCACACGCACCGTGGCCGTGGCTGTCGGGGTCACGGCACCGAGGCCGTTGAGGTAGACGTCGACGTTCTGCACCCGCGCCTGGGCCACGCCCACCGGCATGGTCTGGGCCCCGAAGGCGCCCGCACCGGGGCGTCGCGCACCGGGGCCACCCGGACCACCGGGCCCCGGACGTCCGCCCGGGCCACCCATGGCGGCGGCCTGCTCCTGTTCAGCCTTTTTCTTGGTCCAGTACTTGTAGCCGCCCCCGGCGGCCAGCACCGCCACCAGAACCCAGAACCACCAGCGCCGTAGCACGCTGCCCCGGGAAGTCGGATTGGAAGGAGAGTGCTGCCCGGGAGTTGGAGTATTTGTCATGTCAGGAAAAACCAAGGAACCAATCACGTGGACAGGCCGATGCCGGCCCTGCCGATCAATAAGACGACGCCTCTGCAATACGTCTTGTCCGTTTCCGCCCGGGCCGTCATTGGCGCTGTCATTGGGATACCGGGCGCAAGCGCAGGAGCGCAAACGCGAAAGCATACGGGAAGGCGGCCTTTACTGCCGGCCGCCCTCCGCTATTGTCTCTGAAAACCATTACAAGCTTGCAACAACGCCATCGCGGTATTCCAGGTTGGCTGGCAGTGTACCCAGCTCTTTGGCGAGGTGCCAACAAAAACAGCCTTGCGCGGTCAACGCAGGGCTGTCTCGGAAAGCTGCGCCGGCAAGGATACCGGCGCAGCGGTGCTGCCTGGCCGCTTACTGAGTGGCCACTTACTGAGCGTGGGCCGGGGCCGCATCAGGTGCGGGCTTGCCACCGTGCGGGGGACCCTTGTGCTCGCCATGGCGCATATGCTCCCAGCGATGACGCTCCATCTTGGCGAATTCGGCGTCGAAGGTCTTTTGCTGTTCCGGCGACAGGGTCGCGTAGAATTCCTTGGTGGCTGCCACGCGCTGCTCGGCGAAGGCTTCGCGCTTGCGCATCAGGTCCAGCTTCTTGTCCAGGCGCTCCGGGGTGGACAGCTTGGCCCACTCATCCTTGCTGGGACGGGCGGCCGGATCCATCGGGGTCGGACGGGTCTTGTCAAGGAAGAGCTTCCAGGCGGCTTCCTGGGAGGCGGTGATCTTGAGCTTGTCGTGCAGCTCGGCCTGGTGCTTGGCGCGCATCTGCTCGAACTTGGCCATCTGCTCGGCACTGGGAGCGTGGCCTTGCGGGCCGCCCGGCGGCATCTGGGCCATGGCGGCCACGGTCACGGCGGTCAGGCTCACGGCGGCGATGCCTGCCAGGATGCGGGTCTTGAATTTCAACATGTGATGCTCCTTTCGTTTGGTGCTGTCTGCACAGCGATGTGCTGTCTTTGCACGGTTCCCATTAAACCGGCCGCGTGTATCACCAGTTTTTCCCCTGTGGCGTCATTTGTATCGTTTTGTATATTCAGAAGCCTGGCGGGTATCGTTTTATTTCTTTCCCCCGGCTTGTTAAGCCCCGATACAAATCGCTCCTGCACGCGCGGACAAGTTCGGCATAATGCGACTCATGGATACAACTACTCACATCCTCGTGGTCGATGATGACCGCGACATCCGCACCCTGCTGGCCGAATACCTGGACAGCAACGGCCTGCGCACCCTGACGGCCACCAATGGCGTGGAGATGCGACGGGTCCTGGAGGAATCCCGGGTCGACCTGATCGTGCTGGACCTGACCCTGCCCGGCGAAGACGGCCTGACCCTGTGCCGCACCCTGCGCGCCACCTCCAGCGTGCCGGTCATCATGCTGACGGCACGCGGCGAGCCGCTGGACCGCATCCTGGGCCTGGAGATGGGTGCCGACGACTACCTGGCCAAGCCCTTCGAACCGCGCGAACTGTTTGCCCGCATCCGCAGCGTCCTGCGCCGTACCCAGGCACTGCCGCCCAACATGGCGCAGCCGGATGTCGCCGCCATGCGCTTTGCCGGCTGGACCCTGGACCTGACCGCACGCCACCTGGTCAGCAAGGACGGCGTGGTGGTGGCGCTCTCGGGCGCCGAATTCCGCCTGCTCAAGGTCTTTCTCGATCATCCCAATCGGGTACTCAACCGCGACCAGTTGCTGGAACTGACCCAGGGCCGCGAGTCCGATCCCTTCGACCGTTCGGTCGACATCCAGATCAGCCGCCTGCGCCAGAAGCTGGGTGACGACGCCCGCACGCCCACCATCATCAAGACGGTGCGCAGCGAAGGCTACGTGCTGGCCACCACCGTCAGCACCGAGAGCGCGGGCCGCCCGACATGAGGGATTTCCTGGGCTCCATCGGCAACCGCATCTTCGTGCTGCTGCTGGCCGGCATTGCCGTGTCCATCCTCGCCACCACCTGGCTGGCCGGCAACGAGCGGCGCAGCAGCCTGCGCGAACTGCGCCTGCAGCACCTGGCCGACCGGATCGAGCAGATCGTGCAGGCAGTGGACGATATCCCGCCGGAGCAGCGCCCCATCGTCTTGCAGGCAGCGAGCAATTTCGGCTTCGAGGCGCGCATGGTGGAGGACATGAATGACGCCGTCGGCACCAACACCAGTACCGGTCCGCTGATCGACATGCTGCAGGCGCGCCTGGGGGAAGACCGCAAGGTCGCCGTACAGCGCGAGACCGAATGCCCGCCCCTGCGTCGTGAGGGCCATGACGATGACCACGGATCGCGCCGCGAAACCTGTCGGGTCATCTATGTCAGCCTGCACGACCAGGCCCTGATGCGCCTGCGCCTGCACCAGCCGGGCGAGCCGCCGGCGCTGCGTGGACGCGGTGGTCCGGGAGGGCCCGGCGGCCTGTTCGGGCCGCAATACCTCATCCTGTTCCTGGCCTTGATCGCCCTGCTGGCCTGGCTGGTGGCGCGCATGGCGACCCGCCCCATCCGCCAGCTGGCCCAGGCCGCCTCGCGCCTGGGCAGCGATATCGACCACGCACCGCTGGCCGAGACCGGCCCTACCGAGATCCGCCAGGCGGCCCACGCCTTCAATGCCATGCAGGGGCGTATCCGCCGCCAGATCCAGCATCGCACGCATATGCTGGCGGCCATCACGCATGACCTGCAGACGCCGCTGACGCGCATGCGCCTGCGCCTGGAGAAGGTGACCGATGCCGAGCTGCAGCAAAAGCTCATCGATGACCTGGGGGTGATGCACGGCATGGTGCGTGAGGGCCTGGAGCTGGCCCGCAGCATGGATTCGTCGGAAAAGATCCAGGCCCTGGATATCGACTCCCTGCTCGACAGCGTCTGCGCCGACGCCGCCGATGCCGGCCAGGACGTCACCCTGGAAGGCAGCACGCGCGCCTTCGTCATGGCCCAGCCGGGGGCATTGCGGCGCTGCCTGACCAACCTGATCGACAATGCCTGCAAGTATGGCCAGCTGGCGCGGGTGAGCATCGCGCTGGAACAGCAGAAGATCCTCATCCGCATCCGCGATCAGGGGCCGGGCATTCCCGAAGATGCGCTGGAAGCGGTCTTCGAGCCCTTCTACCGCCTGGAGGCCTCGCGTTCGCGTGATACCGGCGGTACCGGCCTGGGATTGACGATTGCCCTTAACATCGTCGAGAACCACCACGGCCACCTGCGCCTGCGCAACCTGGCCGAGGGCGGGCTGGAAGTGGCGCTGGAGTTGCCGCAGATGTCGCCGGCCAAGTCACGCTGAAACGACACAAAAAAACCGCCGCCTCCCTGATAGGACGCGGCGGTTTCTCTTGATGGGTGCAGACTTCAGCCGAAGTAGTTCAGGCCCAGTGCCGCATTGACCTCGGCCATGGTCTGCGCCGCCACGGCGCTGGCGCGCTCGGTGCCGCGCTTGAGGATGGCGAGCACTTCGCCGCGGTCCTTGGCGAATTCCTCGCGACGGGTGCGGATGGGTTCCAGCAGTTCCTGCAGGATGCCTTCCAGGCGGCGCTTGACGACGCTGTCGCCCAGGCCGCCACGGGTGTAATGGGCCTTCAGTTCGGCCACGGCGTCGCGGTCGGGGTCGAAGGCATCCAGGAAGGTGAAGACCACATTGCCCTCGACCTGGCCCGGATCGTCCACGCGCAGGTGGTTGGGATCGGTGTACATGCGGTGCACGGCCTGCTTGATCTCGGCGGGCGTGGCGCCCAGGGCGATGGAATTGCCCAGCGACTTGCTCATCTTGGCCTTGCCATCGATGCCCGGCAGGCGGCCGGTCTCGGACAGCACTTCCTTGCACTCCACCAGCACTTCGCGATCCACGGTGGCGTTGAATTTGCGCACCAGTTCATTGGTCTGTTCGATCATGGGCAACTGGTCGCTGCCCACCGGCACCAGTTGGCCCTTGAAGGCGGTGATATCGGCGGCCTGGCTGACCGGATAGGTCAGGAAACCGGCCGGGATGTCGCGTTCGAAGCCGCGCAGGCGGATCTCTTCCTTGATGGTCGGGTTGCGCTCCAGGCGCGACACCGTCACCAGGTTCAGCAACACCATCGACAGCTCATACAGCTCGCGCACCTGGGACTGGATGAAGATGGTCGACTTCTCGGGATCGATGCCGACCGCCAGGTAGTCCAGCGCCACTTCGAGCACGTTGTCGGTGACCTTCTGGTGGCGACCGACGTTGTCGGTCATGGCTTGTGTGTCGGCCAGGAGCAGGAACTGCCGCGAGGTCTCCTGCAGCGCCACGCGCGACTTGAGGGATCCGATGTAGTGCCCCAGGTGCAGCGGGCCGGTAGGACGGTCGCCTGTCAGGACGACGGGCAAGGCCGAGGAAGCTGGGGAAGCGGTGCTGCTGGAGGCGGAGCTAGTGGCGTTCGAAGACATGGTCATTCCTGATCGTTAATCTGTCTGGAATGCTGCCGGTCCGAAGCAGGAAAAACAATGCCACCGGAACCGGCGGCATCACATGGTCAAGCTGTGTGAAAACGGGCCGCCTCGTTCAGGCGCGCCACCAATGCTGGGTTTTCGCAAGTTGATTGGGCAAAAGCATGGGGCGCAGTATAGCACCACGCGGCCCGGATGTTGCGACGCACCGGACATTTAAGACAATAAAAAACCGCATCCGGAGATGCGGTCCCTGCTCGCCCTGGCGCGGTCTCAGTAGGCGCCCGGCGGCGGGCCGTAGTACGCCGGTGCCGGGCCATAGTAACCGGGCGGCGGAGGCGGCGGCGCGTCGTAATAGTAGTAACGGCGCGGATGATAGGTATAGACCGTGGTGGTCTGGACCGGCTGCTGGACCTGATTACCCTTGCTGTACATGCACTGGGTATAGGTCATGTCGTAGCGCTGCTGCATCGAGTAATTGCCCCCGGCGGCGGCATTGCTGCCGGCGGCACTGCCCACCAGCAGGCCACCGCCCGCGCCGATGGCCGCGCCGGCACCGGCATTGCCCGAGGCTGCGCCGATGAGCGCACCGGCCACCGCACCCACGGCGGTACCCACGGCGGCGCTGTTGGCGGCATTGTTCTGGGTCTGGGCGGCCTGGCCGCCGATGGCATCCTGGGCGTACTGCTGGCATTGCTGCTGGTCGGCCCGGAACTGTTCGTAGGTCTTGTCCTTGCCCGGCATGGCCATCACCGACGGCCCGGTCGGCACGCTCACGCAGCCGCCCAGCGCCAGCATGGCGCCCACGGCAGTGACGGTGGCGGCAGTCTTGTAGATCGGTTTCACGTTGTTTCCTTTACGCCGCACGGCGCGGCATGGCGTTATGTACCTGTCATTACCTGCGCTGGCCCGCTTACTGCGGCGGCGGCCCGCCCGGCACGCTGGGCGCGGTATTGGGCACCACCTTCATCCAGGGGCTGGGGCAGCTTTGTACATACGGGTAATACGATCTGCTGTCCTGGCAGTAGTACCAGTAGTCCTGGCGCGGCTGCTCCACATACACCGGCGGCGGCACGCGCTCCACGTAGACCGGAGGCGGATAGTAGACCGGGGGTGGCACCCAGATCGGCCCACCGATCACTACGCCACCGTAGAAGTGTCCATGCGCATAAGCCGATGCGCTAGCCACGAGGCCGGCCACGGCCAGCATGCCGCAGAGGCTGATTGCCGCTAGTTTTTTCATGTTATTGCCTTTGGGGGTGTCTCGAATTCCTGCCAGGAGGATGGCTTGCCGACTTCCCCGATCAGCCGGAAATCGTTTCCCGGCGCGGCTTGCAGGCCCCTCTGACGCATGAGGGCAATATACGCCGGGGCTGGTCTTAAATCTTGAGATGTTTCAATTCGTAACCCTAATCAATATTGATATACATGGGGTTGAAAAGGCTTTGCAATCCGTTGGAAGCCCTGGTTTCCAGGCGACAAGATGTCAGCAGACGGCCGTACATAGGAAGACGATTAAGGTAACAAATACGCCAGTCACCGCAGTAAAACTTCGAGCCACGCGGACTTCTTTGCCGCCGAAAGACTTGGCTACTACCCCACTCTCATAAGATCTGCCGATTTCCGCAGCAATCTTCTTACACAGCCGCGCCACATAGCGATCGCGCAGTGGATGTCCCCTAGCTCTGTCCGGCTTGGCAACCTTCTTCCGACAATGATCATCACCTATCCTATTCAACTCCCTTACATAACCGGTAGCGAACAACGCGTCGTCCCCGACAGCATTTCCAACCGTAGCGAAATCCTCAGCGGTTCCTATCTAATGGGAAAAAATCGTTTCTGGCACGGCGGCATCCATATTCATCCATTGGGAAAAGACACGCCAATAGTCGCCATTGCTGATGGCGATCTCATTGCATACCGCTATGACGAAATCGATGAGACCGATGAATTCTTCAACAAGACATCCTGTTCGCGGAGCTTTGTTCTCCTCAAACATGAAGCAGAACTTGGGCAAACGGGACTGGGAGCCGCCAAATTGAGCTTTTACTCTCTCTACATGCATCTCCGCTCTTGGGGGGATGCCAAAAAAATTACGCCAAATGCAGTGAACTTCGTGCGGAAAATCATTCCCGAACGTCAGCAAGTCAAAAACGGGCAACCGGTCTACGACAAGCAAAAGCGTCCCGTGATGGAAAAGGCGCATGAAGAGATCATTGTGTTGAATTGCACTAAAAACTGACCCACTTTCCCCGGAAATTTGCATCCTAAGTTGACCCATGTTTAGACCACAATCCTGCTCATGACAGCGAGCAGGAGAACGGAGTGATAGACGTGGCCCTACTTGGAATCATTCGACGCTGGTACATCAGAGACCATATCTCAATCCGGGAAATCGCCCGCCGCCTGGACATCTCCCGCAATACGGTTCGCCGTTATATCCGGTCGGACGCGATCGAACCAGCATACCCAGCAAGGCATTCACCTAGCTCTCTTGATGAGTTTGCTCCCAGGCTCTCCGCTTGGCTGAGCGCTGAATCCGTTAAATCTCGCAAGCAACGAAGAACCCTGAAACAGATGTTCCTGGATCTGAGAGAACTGGGATATGAGGGGTCGTACGACCGTGTGGCCGCCTTTGGTAGACGGTGGAAGGTGGGTCAAATGGAGAGGGTCAAATCCGCGAGCAAATCAACAAGCAGCGCATCACGCTACAAAGGAAGGGGATTCGTTCAAATCACCTCCGAGGTAAATTACAACGCACTCAACTTGTTTCTAAATCGTTTCGTCAGGCCGACCAATCTCGTCAACCAGCCCGAAACGCTTGGCAGTGATTCGTATCTGGCCTTCGCCGCTTCGTGCTGGTACTGGCGTTCCAATGACCTTAGACGCTCAGCTAAAAAAGGCATGGAAGATGCCATAGTTGAAGAGGTGGGAAGAGTCATCAATCGAGGCCCGGCGCGAAGAAATCTTCCTGAATATCCCCCTTTGAGTAACGAGGATCGGCTACAGAAATTCCACTGGGTGAAGAAGATACTGTTGACCTGAGTACAACGTGAAAAAACTATTCCATTTCCTTGCTCCAGCCCTGGCGCTGAGCATTGCCTTGTCCACACATGCCAAGGAGGAAGAAAGCTTCAAGCTTATCGGTATGAAAACGAATGCCGATTACGTGATGAGCGTTGATATCAGGGTCGGCAGCGACATAAGAAGGCTCAGGCTTCCGACGCCCGGGGCCTATCACCATTCATTCTCTATTGCAGGCGCAAAATGGGGGGATCAAGTGATACTCGCTCTAAGCTTGGACGAACGCGGGAGAATACCTGCCGTTGCCTACTACGACATTAGTCCGGGCAACAGCTGCCTGATAGGGAAACATGGTCGGCTGGAATTTGATGAAAAAACACGACTGCTGATTGAAGTGACTTATTCGAGCGCGAGCGAACAAATCATCAATCGCTATTCCTACAGGACCTGCAAGCTCCGGTTGCACGATCAGCTTCTCGATAAAGCCCTCGATGTCGACTCCGCCCAAGTGGTGAAGCGGTCTGTCACCCGAATCAAAGGCCCAGGGCGTGACCTGCCAGCGTGCGAATACGAGGTGCGAGACGGCAAAAGCGTCAACGACGATTCTTGCTTCAGTTTCTAGTGCGTCAGCATACATACCTGGCCATTCTTCAGCGAATAGCCAGACATATCCTGATTAGCCCGAATTCGACGCCCTGCGAAGAGGAAGGAGAGCAAAAGCGTCGCTCTGCTTCTCCTTGCCGACTTCTCGCTTCAGCCATATTTGGCTGTATTGGGTCTTATCCCGGTCTCAGCCCGGCCGCGTCATCTGCTCCGGCTTGATCCACTCGGCAAACTGTTGCTCGGTCACATAACCCAGGGCCAGCGCCGCCTGCTTCAGGGTGGTGCCGTCGTGGTGGGCCTGCTTGGCGATCTTGGCGGCCTTGTCATAGCCGATATGCGGCGCCAGTGCGGTCACCAGCATGAGCGACTTTTCCATCAGGTCGGCGATACGGGCGTGATTGGCTTCGATGCCACGTGCGCAATGCTCCTCGAAGCTGGCCATGCCATCCGCCAACAGGCGCACGCTCTGCAGGAAGTTATGGATGATCAGCGGCTTGAACACGTTGAGCTCGAAGTTGCCGCTGGCGCCACCGATATTGAGCGCCACATCGTTGCCGAACACCTGCGCGCACAACATGGTCAGCGCCTCGCACTGGGTCGGATTGACCTTGCCGGGCATGATGGAGCTGCCTGGCTCGTTCTCGGGGATGGTGATCTCGCCCAGCCCCGAACGCGGGCCGGAAGCCAGCCAGCGCACATCGTTGGCGATCTTCATCAGCGCGGCAGCCAGGGTCTTCAAGCCACCGTGGGAGGCCACCAGCGCATCATGGCCGGCCAGCGCGGCAAACTTGTTGGGAGCGGTCTTGAAGGGGAAACCGAAATACTTGCCCAGCTCGGCGGCGACACGCTCGCCGAATTCCGGGTGGGCATTCAGGCCGGTGCCCACGGCGGTGCCGCCGGCGGCCAGTTCGGAGAGCGCATTGAGGGTCGTGATGACGGCGGTCTCGGCATGCTCCAGCTGGGCCACATAGCCCGAGAACTCCTGACCCAGCGTCAGCGGCGTGGCGTCCTGCAGGTGGGTGCGGCCGATCTTGACGATGTCGGCGAAACGGGTCGATTTCTCACCCAGGGTGTCGCGCAGCTTGTGGATCGAAGGGATCAGGTGGGTTGCCACCGCCATGCAGGCCGCCACGTGCATCGCGGTCGGGAAGATGTCGTTGGAGGACTGGCCGCGATTGACATCGTCATTGGGATGGATCAGGCGGTCCTCGCCGCGTACCCCGCCCAGCAGTTCGGAGGCGCGGTTGGCCAGCACCTCGTTCATGTTCATGTTGCTCTGCGTGCCCGAGCCGGTCTGCCAAACCGACAGCGGAAACTCCTGCGGATGACGGCCGGCGATGACCTCGTCGGCGGCGGCGATGATGGCTTCGGCCTTCTTGCCGTCGAGCTTGCCCAGGTCACGGTTGACCGAGGCACAGGCACGCTTGACCGCCGCCAGCGCCACGATCAGCTCGGCCGGCATGCGTTCGGTGGAAATGTGGAAGTGATGCAGCGAGCGCTCGGTCTGGGCGCCCCACAAGCGATCGGCCGGGACTTCGATCAAGCCAAAGGTATCGCGCTCCATGCGGTGGTTCATGATGCTGGTTCTCCGTGATATGACGGCCGAAAACGGCCCGATGATCCCTGGCAGCCCTGGCGACAGGCGAACGGCTGAGCCTCGGGAGTGACTGGAAATACAGAGTGTAACTGCTGGCGGGACCGTCCGCTGGAGCGAACGGCAAGATGGCTGGCGATCGTGCGAGGGGCTCTCGCGGGCCGCCGCGCGGCGGCCGGTAGGAATGACGAGTGCGGCGGCATCAGGCTCAGGAGCCCTTCTGCTCCTTGGGCGCGTCGGGCAGGATACAGGCCTCGACGACCTGCAGGTCGTTGTCCTTGGCGAAGTTGACCACGAAGTGATAGGCCAGCGGCTCCAGCTCGCGCAGGGCCTCGTTGACCACCACCGAGCGTACGCCATCGATATGGGTGGGTAGCACGTAGGGCGAATACTTCAGGTGGGCGTTGCGTCCGCCACTGCCTTCGGGGCGGAAACACGACATCACGCCGCACAGGCGCTCCGCCCAGTCGCTGGGGCGGAACTGCCGGCCATCCGAGGTCTTGCCAAGGATGATGAATTCTTTAGCCGGTGCGTTTGCGGGTTTGATGGGATCAGCCATACGTGCAGTTCTTCTAAAGCGCTTGCAACCGAATGCCCCGTCCTCTTGAGACCGGAGCCCTGGATTCCGCGGTGCCTGCGCAGAAAGTCTGCGTGGGTGCCTGCGGTGTTGAGTATTATATCTTATAGAAGACTTGGCTTCTACCGGTCTCCTCGCCTCCAGCCCTTCCTGCGTGCGTTGCGCTACATCGTGCTTTCCAGCACTGCGTCGTTCATGCCTGCGGACAACATTTCCATGCTGCTCCGGCAAGATGCGATCTTGATGATGTGAAGGCCGAAGTATACCGGGTTGGCAGCAAACGCGTACCCCAAAAACAAAGCGGGCCTGAGCCCGCTGTTGCAAGACCGCCCCGGCCTAGCCCATCCACACTGCCACCGACAGCAGCAGCAACAGGAACATCCACAGCAACAAGGCCCGCCATACCAGGCCCACGGTGCTTTGCAGGGTGCGCGGCGAGGGGGTGTCGCCAGGCAGGCCATCGGTTTCTTCCGGCATCGAGTCCACGGTGGCGGCATCGGCCGGCAGGATGATGCCGGCGGCGGCCTCCTTTTCGGTGCCGAAGCGCACGCCCATGGCACCGCCACCGGCGGCCAGGATGATGCCGGCGGCTTCGTCATCCCAGCGGCTGGCGAAATTGCGCCAGGCATAGATGGCATCCTCGAAATTGCCGACCACGGCAAAGGCTGCCGCCGTCAGGCGCGCCGGGATCCAGTCGATCCAGTAGAAGGCACGGGCAGCAAAGCGGCCGAAGGCCTCGAACTTCATGTGATCGGGTTCGTTCCAGGCACGCGAGAGGTATTCGGCCACACGGTACATCACGGCCAGAGCCGGCCCAGCCGGCATCAGGAACCAGAAGAACACGCCAAAGACATGGCGATGCGTGGTGATCAGGGCGCGCTCGGAGGCGATGCGCGAGATCTCGCTCACGTCCATGCCGGTGGTATCCAGCTTGGTCCATTCAGCCAGCAGGCTGCGCGCGGTCATCTCGTCGCCGGTGTTCAGGGCCAGCTGGATGGAGCTGAAGTAGTGGCTGTAATGGCGGAAACCCAGCGTCAGGTACACCACCAGCACGTTCCAGGCAAAGGCGCCCACCAGGCTCACATGCAGCAGCAGCCAATAGACCAGCGCCACCGGCACGGTCAGCGCTCCCACCATCACCACCCAGCCCAGGCGGCCATGATGGGCATGACCGGCATTGAACCAGCCCTCTATCGTGGCAGCAAAAGACTTGATCGATGCATAAACCGGATTGTCTGCACGCAGTGGTTTGAGTTGTTCGATTAACAGCGCAAAGAGAATGGAAAGAAATGTCATCAAGCAGCCTTAGGGGTCTCTATAGCCGGTACGATAGCGCAGTGCAAGATGGGAATCAAACAATTGATTCGTCGACCCAGGTCAACAACGCGATGTCACGGATTTTTACTTATTTGAACACTAACAAAGACATTGCGTCGGATATTTCCAACAACGGCCCGGAGGCTCAGCTGCGCAGGAAATGGAAGAGGTTGCGCAACATGCCCGCCGTGGCGCCCCAGATGAAATAGTGTTCATAGGGCATGGTGTAGAAGCTGCGCCGCCCCACCGGGTGAGGCAGCTCCACCGAACGGCGCTGGTGGTTCACGCCATCCATCAGGAAAGCCAGCGGCACCTCGAAGATCTCGGCCACCTCACGCGGGTCGCCGATGGCCTCGAAGGGGGGCTGGATCAGGCCGGCCACGGGGGTGACGCGATAGCCGGTGCCGGTGAAGTAGTCCGGCAGCGAACCGATCACCTCCACGTGCTGGCGATCCAGGCCGATTTCTTCTTCGGTCTCGCGCAGGGCAGTCTCGATGGCCGAACTGTCATAGTCTTCGCGGCGACCGCCGGGGAAGCTGATCTGCCCGGCATGATCCTTCAAATCGGCGGTACGCCGCGTGAAGAGCACCGTCATCCCCTGCTCGCGCAGCACGATAGGGATCAATACCGACGCCAGGCGGAAACGCCCCTTGACCTCGGCCATGCGCGCCATCTGGTCACCGCTGTGCTCGGGCTCCCAGCGCGGCGGATCGGCGAAGCGGCGGCGCAGCCAGTCAGCGTTCAAGCGCTGCGCCTCCAGCGCGCGCTCGCCGGCGATGGCATCCACAGGCAGGGTGACGGGATCGAAACTGGCCACGGTAGGTTCGCTTCAGCTTTCGGTTAATCGTTGACAGCGTGAGTATGGGACAAAAACAGATACCGCATCGGAGCAATGGGAGCAATCGGAGCAATCGGTGCGGAAACGAAAAAGGGGCGTCCTGAGACACCCCTTTTCCTGACGCATCAGCATGCAGCCAATTACTCTGCAGCAGCAGCCTTTGCAGCGCGGCTGGGCAGCTTTTCCTTGATACGTGCCGACTTGCCCGAACGTTCGCGCAGGTAGTACAGCTTGGCGCGACGCACGTCACCACGACGCTTGACTTCGATCGAAGCGATCAGCGGCGAGTACAGCTGGAAGGTACGCTCAACGCCTTCACCGGACGAAATCTTGCGAACGATGAAGTTGGAATTCAGACCACGGTTACGACGTGCGATCACGACGCCTTCGTAGGCCTGGGCACGCTTGCGGGTGCCTTCAACCACGTTGACGCTGACGATCACGGTGTCGCCGGGGGCGAAATCGGGGATGTTCTTGGCGAGACGCGCGATCTCTTCTTGCTCGAGTTGCTGGATCAGATCCATTTTTTGCTCCTGTAACCATCTTGCCGGCGCCCTTGCCCGAAGGCTGATTGTATGGCCCGGTAGAGGATGGGGTTTCAAACGCAGCGGCCAGGCCGCTGCACGGTGCCGGCGCATCGCTGTGCCGGCGGTACTGCTTGGTACGACTTCGTTACCGATGTCCCGGTCGTTCGGAACATCCACGACCTGCCGAAAACTACTGCGGCAAACCGCTCAAGAACTTTTCATCCGACTTGCTCAGCAGGCCCTGCTGGCGAGCCTTCACGATCAGGTCCGGACGCTTGGCCTGGGTCGCCTCCAGTGCGCGCTGCCGACGCCATTTCTGGATCTCGGCATGGTGTCCACCCAACAGAATCGGGGGCACCGGCTCACCTTCGTAGACTTCCGGACGCGTATAGTGCGGCGAATCCAGCAATCCGTTGACGAAGCTGTCTTCCACTGCCGAGGCGCTGTCATTGAGCGCACCTGGCAAGAGCCGAATGACGGCATCCATCAGCGCCATAGCCGGCAATTCGCCTCCTGAGAGGACGAAATCGCCGATGCTGATTTCTTCATCCACGCATTTGTCGAGCAGGCGCTGGTCGATCGCTTCATAGCGTCCGCACAGCAACACTGCGCCGCTGTCCTGCGACAGCCGCACCACCCGCTCATGCGTGAGCGGCGCGCCCTGCGGCGACAGGTAGATCACGCGCGGCCTGGTCAGACCCAGCTCCTGCTGACGCTGCTGCGCCGCCTCGATGGCAGCCTGCAACGGCTTGGCCAGCATCACCATGCCGGGGCCACCGCCATAGGGCCGGTCATCCACGGTACGGTGGTTGTCGGTCGTGAATTCACGCGGATTCCACAGCGACAAGCCCCAGCGCTTCTGCTCCAGCGCCCGGCGGGTAATGCCGGACTGCGTCAGCGCAGCAAACATCTCGGGAAACAGAGTGACGACATCAAACTGCATCACGCCTCCATTTCCTGGTATCTCTTGAATCTCTTGATCGCACCGGATCCGGAAATGAAAAAACTGACCGCAGTCAGTAATCCATGCCCCAATCGACGATGATCTTCTTTTCCTTCGGCTGCACCGTCTTGACGAACTGGTCGACAAACGGGATCAGCAATTCAGGTGCGGCCGCGGATTTCTCCTTGGCGCCCTTCTTCGGCTCGCTCTTTTTCAGCTTTGTGTCAGCGGCAGAGTCGGACTCCACTGCAGTTTCCTGCACCGGGGCCGTCACCTTCAGGATGGGATGCGCGCCGTTGTCCATCATGTCGGACACCACGCCCAAGGCCTCGCCCTGGAGATTTTCCACCGCCGAGCCGATCAGATCGACCCAGTAGAACTCGTTGTCATCCAGCGCCGGGAAGTGCTTGCGGGAGATGTGGACCACCGTACCCTTGAGCCCTTCGGCCGCATTGCGGTCGGCTACCCCGGTCAGGCGCGCAACGACATCGCCGCTGTGCTCCTTGGACTGCATGACTTCGATATCCTGCTTGGGCTGGCCGGATCTCTCCAGCCACCAGGTCTTGGCATTCAACAAGGCTTGCGCCTCTGAGGAATACGGTCGCACGCGAATCCAGCCCTGGATACCGTAGGCTCCTGTCACATGGCCGACGGTCACGAGATCGTCGGGTGCGGAGAAACCCGCTTGGGCTGGATAAGTCATGGATACGCCAGACCTGCTCTTCTTCCATGCGCCAGACATGCCGGCGCGGAATCAGACAGGAAAAACTTGATTAGGCAGCAGCCTTCTTGCCAGCTTCAGCGACCAGGCGAGCAACGGTCGGCGACAGTTGTGCGCCAACGCCTTGCCAGTGAGCCAGGCGGTCAGCAGCGATACGCACGGTTTCTTCCTTGCCCGATGCAACCGGGTTGTAGAAGCCGATACGCTCGATGAAACGGCCATCGCGACGATTGCGCGAGTCGGTTGCAACGATGTTGTAGAAGGGGCGCTTCTTGGCGCCGCCACGAGCTAAACGAATAACGACCATAATGGTTCCAGTAAGAATACGGACACGGAAAAGCCGCAGATTATAACGGACTTCCACACCACCGGGCAAGCTGCTTGCCACTTTTGTGCAGCGATCCAACGCAAAATGCCCAGATAAACGCCCGAAACTGATGCCAAATGGCATCAGCAGCAGGCCGCCCACCCGCCTGCATGGCCGCTTGCACCATGTCTGGCAGGCAATTCCTGTTGCCGCCGGGCTCCGCTATACTGCGACGATACCCTGACGACAACAATGCCGCCGGATTCACTCCGGACGGCCCCGACGAGAAAAAAGAGACAACAGGCATGCCCCCATCCCCCCGCCACAAGAACAAGACCCTGACCACCCTGATGGCCGCCGTGCTGGGCGGCATCGGCCTGCACCGCTTCTATCTGTATGGCCTGCGCGACCGTTTTGGCTGGCTGCACGTGCTGACCATCCCGCTGTCGCTGGGCCTGATGAGCGCCCAGCCACAGGCGCCGCAACTGTTCACTGCCCTGCCGCTGGTACTGTCAGTATTGGTCGGCTGCCTGGAGGCACTGGTGATCGGCCTCACGCCCGACGACAAATGGGATGCCCGGCACAACGCCGGCACTGGTCACCAGTCCGAATCGCACTGGATCCTGGCCGTGATCCTGGTACTGACCGTGGGCCTGGGCGCCATGGGCGTGATCGCCCTGCTGGCGCGCAGCTTCGACCTGCTCTTCACCGGCGGCGCCTTCGGCTGATCGCCGGCCCGCTTGACCTCAAAAGATACAAGCCCGGAAGGCCGTCGCAACGGCGCTCCGGGCTTGCCGGTTCAATCGCTGCTCAGAACTGGTCTTCGGCCAGGGCCAGCACCGACTGGCCACCCTCGACGATGGCCGTGCGATAGGCCAGCGCCTGCGGCAGGATCTGCTCGGCATAGAAGCGCGCCGTGGCCAGCTTGGCTTCGTAGAACTTGCTGTCACCCTCGCCGGACTTGAGCCTGGACGCCGACACGGCCGCAGCACGCGCCATCTGCCAGCCACCCAGCACTACGCCAGCCATCTTCAGATAAGGCACGCTGCCGGCGAAGACCGCCTTGATATCGCTCTTGACGTTGCCCACCACATAATCCACCACCTGTTCCAGCGCATCGGCGGCCTCGCCCAAGCGCAGGGCGATCGGCGCCAGCGCGGCTTCGCCCTGCAGCTCGGCGACGGTCTTGCGCACCTGGCCGATGATGCCCTTGGCCACCGCGCCGCCATCACGCACGGTCTTGCGGCCGACCAGGTCATTGGCCTGGATGGCGGTGGTGCCTTCGTAGATGGGCAGGATGCGGGCGTCGCGGTAGTACTGGGCGGCACCGGTTTCCTCGATGAAGCCCATGCCGCCATGCACCTGCACGCCGGTGGAGGTGACGTCGATGGACAATTCGGTGGTCCAGCCCTTGACGATGGGCACCAGGTATTCGTAGAAGGCCTGGTTGGATTTGCGGGTGGCCTCGTCGTCGCTGAAGTGCGCCGCATCGGAGGTTGCCGCCGCCACATAGGCCAGCGCACGGGCAGCCTCGATCTGGGCGCGCATGGACATGAGCATGCGGCGCACGTCCGGCTGGTGGATGATCGCCACCGGACCGGGAGAGCCGGCCAGGTCGCGCGACTGTACGCGGTCGCGGGCATAGGCCACGGCCTGCTGGTAAGCGCGCTCGGAGACCGACAGACCCTGGATGCCCACGGCGAAGCGCGCCGCGTTCATCATGATGAACATGTATTCCAGGCCGCGATTCTCTTCGCCGACCAGGGTGCCGATGGCACCGCCATGGTCGCCAAACTGCAGCACCGCAGTCGGGCTGGCCTTGATGCCCAGCTTGTGCTCGATGGACACGCAATGCACGTCATTGCGCGCGCCCAGCGAACCATCGGCATTGACCAGGAACTTGGGCACGATGAACAGCGAAATGCCCTTCACGCCTTCAGGCGCATTGGACGTGCGGGCCAGCACGAGGTGGACGATGTTCTCGGCCATGTCGTGCTCACCGTAGGTGATGAAGATCTTGGTACCGAAGATCCTGTAGGTACCATCGCCCTCCGGCACGGCGCGGGTACGCACCAGCGCCAGGTCGGAACCGGCCTGCGGTTCGGTCAGGTTCATCGTGCCGGTCCACTTGCCGGAGATGAAGTTGGCGATGTAGGTTTCCTTCTGCTGCTGGGTGCCGGCCGTCATCAGCGCCTCGATGGTGCCGTCGGTCAACAGCGGGCACAGCGCAAAAGAGAGGTTGGCCGAGTTCAGCATCTCGATGCAGGGCGTCGCCACGAGCTTGGGCAAGCCCTGGCCGCCGAATTCCACCGGGTGCTGCACACCTTGCCAGCCAGCCTCGCCGAACTGCCTGAAGGCTTCCTTGAAGCCGGGACTGGTGGTGACACGGCCATCGGCCCAGGCACTAGGATCCTTGTCGCCGGCATGATTCAAGGGGGCAATCACCTCGCTGCAGAACTTGGCGTTTTCCTCCAGGATGGCCTCGGCCGTCTCGGGTGTGGCATCCTCGCAGCCGGGCAAGGCATTGACAGCCGACAGTCCCGCCAGCTCGTTCATGACGAACAGCATGTCCTTCAAGGGCGCGGTATAACTCATCTCCAACCTCCAATAGGGAACGCTCTGGCGGCGTTCCTTGCGTACATGAAAACACCCCGGCGTAAGCCGGGGCAGATACTACCTGGATGCGCTTGCTCAGCCGAGCTGCTTGACCAGCTCCGGCACGACCTCGAAGAGGTCACCGACGATGCCGTAGTCGGCCACCGAGAAGATGGGCGCTTCTTCATCCTTGTTGATGGCCACGATGACCTTGGAGTCCTTCATGCCGGCCAGGTGCTGGATCGCGCCGGAGATACCGACGGCGATATACAGCTGGGGCGCGACGATCTTGCCGGTCTGACCGACTTGCCAGTCGTTGGGCACATAACCGGCATCCACGGCGGCGCGGGAGGCCCCCATGGCGGCGTTCAACTTGTCGGCCAGCGGTTCCAGGATCTTGAAGCTTTCCGACGAACCCATGCCACGGCCACCGGAGACGATGATCTTGGCAGCGGTCAGCTCAGGACGGTCCGACTTGGCGACTTCGCGGCCGACGAAGCTGGACTTGCCCGAATCGGCCACGGCCGGGATGCTTTCCACGGCGGCCGAGCCACCTTGCGCGGCCGCATCGAAACCGGTAGTACGCACGGTGATGACCTTGATCGGGTCGATCGACTGCACGGTGGCAATGGCATTGCCGGCATAGATCGGGCGCTCGAAGGTATCGGGCGAATCGACCTTGGTGATTTCCGAGATCTGTCCCACATCCAGGCGGGCGGCCACGCGCGGCAGGATGTTCTTGCCGTAGGCGGTGGCGGGCGCCAGGATGTGGCTGTAATCCTTGGCGATGGCCAGAACCTGTTCGGCCACGTTCTCGGCCAGGCCATCGGCGAATTGCGCGCCATCGGCCAGCAAGACCTTGGATACGCCAGCCACCTGTGCGGCGGCATCGGCCACCGCCTTGGCGTTGGAACCGGCCACCAGCACGTGGACGTCGCCACCGGCCTGCACAGCGGCAGTGATGGTGTTGAGAGTGCTGCCCTTGAGGCTGGCGTTGTCGTGTTCGGCAATAACGAGTGCGGTCATGATCAGATCACCTTGGCTTCATTTTTCAGTTTGGCGACCAGGGTCGCGACATCCGGCACCTTCACGCCGGCGCTGCGCTTGGGCGGCTCGGCGACCTTGAGCGTCTTCACGCGCGGGGCGACGTCCACGCCCAGCTCCTCGGGCTTGACGGTGTCCAGCTGCTTCTTCTTGGCCTTCATGATGTTGGGCAGCGTGACATAACGCGGCTCGTTCAGGCGCAGGTCGGTGGTGATGATGGCCGGCAGGGTCAGGGCCAGGGTTTCCAGGCCGCCGTCCACTTCACGGGTCACGCTGACCTTGCCGTCTTCCAGCACCACCTTGGAGGCAAAGGTGGCTTGCGGCCAGCCCAGCAAGGCGGCCAGCATCTGGCCGGTCTGGTTGCAGTCATCGTCGATGGCCTGCTTGCCCAGGATGATCAGTTGCGGCTGCTCCTTCTCGGCCAGGGCCTTGAGGATCTTGGCCACGGCCAGCGGCTGCAGTTCGACATCGGCTGGGACCTCAGCCAGGATGCCGCGATCGGCGCCAATGGCCATGGCGGTGCGCAGGGTTTCCTGGCACTGGGTCACGCCGGCGGAGACGGCGATGACTTCGGCGACCTTGCCGCCTTCCTTGAGGCGCACGGCTTCTTCCACCGCGATTTCGTCAAACGGGTTCATCGACATCTTGACGTTGGCGATATCGACGCCGCTGCCGTCACTCTTGACGCGCACCTTGACGTTGTAATCCACGACGCGCTTGACTGGTACTAATACTTTCATCGCATGGCCCTTGCAAAAAGGAATTGACGTAAACGTAAACTTCCGCAGGATTATAAAAGCAAAACGAGGTGCTTACCGGAATTTAGCACGATCGTTCTTTTTGATGTCGGAAGCATACACCAAACCGCCGACAGAACGGAAGAAGAATTAGCTCAGGAGTGTACAAAACTTCAGGCCTAGCTTTCCGGACATGAAGTTCCGCAAGGCAACAACGTCTGCCTATGCGGCCCGATGGACAACCGGCTCACCGCGCAAACCCGCGACCAGGTTGGCCACGGCCAGCTCGGCCATGGCTTGTCGCGTTTCGTGGGTGGCCGAGCCGATGTGGGGCAAGGCCACTACATTGGCGAGCTTCAGCAGCGGGGAATCCACCGGCAGCGGCTCGACTTCGAACACATCCAGGCCGGCGCCATGGATGGTGCGGTCCTGCAGGGCGGTGATCATGGCCGCCTCATCGACGATACGCCCGCGCGAGGCATTGATGAAGATGGCACTGCGCTTCATCAGGCCGAATTCACGCGCACCGATCATGCGCTCGGTCGCGGGCGTCAGCGGCAGCATCAGGCAGACGAAGTCGGATTGCGCCAGCAGCTCGTCGCGGCTGACGTAGCGCGCGCCGAGTTCGCGCTCGGCTTCGGCGTTGGGACGGGTGTTGTGATACAGGATGGGCATGCCAAAGCCATGATGAGCACGCCGCGCCACGGCGCTGCCGATGCGGCCCATGCCGATCAGGCCCAGGGTCTTGCCGTGCACGTTCAGGCCGAACTGGGCGGGGCCGATACTGCCCTTCCACTGGCCGGCCTTGACATACTCGGCCAGCTCCACGACGCGACGGGCAGTGGCCAGGATCAGGGCCAGGATGGTGTCGGCGGTGGCTTCGTTGAGCACCCCGGGGGTATGCGCCAGGATCAATCCGCGCTGGCGGAAGTACGCCAGATCGAACTGGTCGACTCCCACCGAGATGGTCGAGGCGATCTTCAACTCCGGTGCGCCATCCAGCATGGCATTGGTGATCGGCAGGCTGGCGCCGATGATGCCGTGGGCGCCCTTGAGCGCCGCCAGGAAGGCGGGGCGATTGGCTTCGGTGATGCGGTCAAACAGCGTGACGTCGAATTCGGATTGCAATCGTTCGGTCAAATGGCCCGGCAAGGTCTTGTACACCACCACACGCTGCTTCATCGCTTTTCCTGTGAAATTGACACCTGATCCATCAATAGGCCCATCAAGAACCTGCTACCGTTCGGACTGAGTAGCGGCAAGGCCGCGTATCGAAGGCGCAGCGACGCCGCGTCTTCGATACGGCCCTGACGGGCCTACTCAGTCCGAACGGGACCTGGAAATCGGGAAATTTCGCCTAGGCTCACCTAGGACGCGGCCTCCAGCTCGGCACGGGTCGGCAGCCCTTCCATATCGCCGACCACCTGGATGGCGAAGGCGCCAATGCGGTTGCCCCGCATCACCGCCGCCTCCACCGGCAAGCCTTCCAGCATGCCGCTGATGACGCCGACTGCAAAGCCGTCGCCGGCACCCACGGTATCGACCACTTCGCGCACCGGCACGCCCGCCACCCTGCCCTCGCCCTGCGCATTGCGCCAGTAGGCACCCTCGGCACCGAGCTTGATGACCACCATCTGCACGCCACGTTCAAGATAGAAGGCGGCGATGTCACGGGCCTCGGTGTAGCCGGTCAGGATCTTTCCTTCCGACAGGCCCGGCAAGACCCAGTCGGCCTTGAAGGCCAGTGCGTTCAACTGCTGCGCCATCACCTCCTGCGAAGGCCACAGCATGGGCCGCAGGTTGGGGTCGAAGGAAATCGTCTTGCCCTGGCTGCGCATGAAGTCCATCGCATGATGGGCAAAGCCCATCGTGGTGGCCGACAGGGCCGGGGCGATGCCGGTGGCATGCAGGTGGCGCGCCGCGCCGAAGTAGGCGGGATCGAAGTCCGCCAGCGACAGGTGACTGGCCGCCGATCCCTTGCGGTAATACTCGATGGCAGGATCGGCACCATCCACGGCCTTGGCCTTCAACTGGATGGCGGTGCGAAATTCCATGTCGGTCAGCACCCGGCTGACATCCACGCCCTCCTGCGCCACCCGCTGGCGGATGAAGCGGCCAAAGGCATCATTGCCGACCCGGCTGGCCCAGCCCACCTTCAGGCCCAGCCGGGCCAGGCCGATGGCTACATTGGTCTCGGCGCCGGCCAGGCGGCGCGTGTATTTTTCGACTTCCTCGAAGGGGCCGACCTCATCGGCCACCAGCAGTGCCAGGGCTTCACCCCAGGTCACCACATCCAGTTGCATCGTCATTGTTGTCGTCCTCAGACTGCCGCCAGCATGGCGACATGGCGGCGCGTGGTCTCTTCCAGATCACTGCCCACCAGGGGGAATTCGATGGCCCGCAGTATGCCCGTGGGGAAATGCGCCAGCATGGCCTGCCAGTGGCTGTCCTGCGCCTGCAGCGGCACCGCACGCAACTTGCCCTTGTGTTCTTGCACACCCTTGCAATGCACGTAGCGCACATGCGGTGCCAGCGAACGCGCCGCCACCTCCGGGTCCACGCCCTGCCAGCGCCAGTTGCCCATGTCGAAGGTCATGCCGAAGGCATAGCCATTGCCGGTGCACAGCGCCAGGAAACTGACAATGGGCTCCAGCCTGCCGCCCTGCGGGGTCTGGTCGTTCTCCAGCAGGACTTCGATGGGGGAATGCGAGAGGAAGCGCAACAGCGATTGCAGGTCGCTGGCCGCCGAGAAATGGCCCAGCGATACCTTCAGGAAACGCGCCCCGACCTCTTCAGCCTCGCCCATGGCCAGAGCGATCTGCTCGCGGTCGAAGCGGCCGTCGGCACCGAACAGCTCAAACGGCGCCGAATAGACCGAGAACAGCTTGTGCTGGGCCAGCAAGTCACGCAAGGCCACCAGGTCTTGCGGCCCATCGAAGAGCTCGCGCCGGATCTCCAGCCCGGACGCCCCGGCTGCCGCCACCATCTGCACCAGGTCGGCATGACCGACGCGCCGCACCAGGTCGGCGCCATAGGCCGATGCGGCCACCAGGACCGGGCTCATTTGATCGAACCCGCGCCGATGAACTGCTTGGCTTCGGGGGTCTGCGGATCGGCGAAGAATTCCTTGGAGGGCCGCGCCTCCCACACCTTGCCCTGGTGCATGAAGACGGTGAGATCGGCCACCCGACGCGCGAACTCCATCTCGTGCGTCACCAGCAGCATGGTCATGCCGCCCCGGGCCAGTTCTTCCATCACCTTGAGCACTTCGGCCGTTAGCTCCGGGTCCAGCGCCGAGGTCACTTCATCGAACAGCATCACCTGCGGCTCCATGGCCAGCGAACGGGCGATGGCCACGCGTTGCTGCTGGCCGCCCGAGAGCTGTTCGGGATAGGCATCCCGCTTGTGCTCCAGGCCGACCTGCTTCAATACCTTGATGGCCGTCTCGCGGGCCGTCTCGGTGGCAGTCTTCTTGACGATGCGGGGTGACAGCATGATGTTCTCCTCCACGGTCAGGTGCGGAAAGAGATTGTAATGCTGGAACACCATTCCCACATCCTTGCGCAGCTCGATCAGGTGTTCATGCTTGTTGGTCAGCTTGTGGCCAGCCACCGTGATGCTGCCGCCATCAATGGTTTCCAGCCCGTTGATGCAACGCAGCATGGTGCTCTTGCCCGAGCCCGAGCGGCCGATGATGGCGACCACCTGGCCACGCTCCACCGACAGCGAGATGCCGTTCAGGACCTGGTTGCTGCCGAAGCGCTTGGTGATGTTGTCGATCTCAACGATGGGCATGTAATTTCCTCTCTAGGGCAAAGCTGACGCGCGACAGCGGATAGCAGAAAACGAAGTAGATGCCGGCCACGATGGGGAAGACCAGGAAGGGCTGGAAGGTCGCATTGCTGACCAGCTTGCCCGCCTGGGCCAATTCCACCAGGCCGATGATGGAGGCGATCGAGGTGTTCTTGACGATCTGCACCAGGAAGCCCACAGTCGGCGGCAGCGAGATGCGCACCGCCTGCGGCAGGATCACGTAGCGCAACTGCTGCCAGCGCGTCATGGCCAGGGCGGTGGAGGCTTCCCACTGCTGCACCGGCACGGCCTCGATGCAACCACGCCAGATCTCGCCCAGGTAGGCACTGGAATAGATCGTCATGGCGATGGTGGCTGCCACCATCGGGGGCAGCTTGTAGCCGAAGATCGCCAGTCCATAGAACGACAGGAACAGGATGATCAGCACCGGCGTGCCCTGGATGATCTGGATATACACCGCCGAGAGCAGACGCAAGGCACCGATGTGCGAGGTGCGCATCAAGGCCACGATGAAGCCGGCGATGCCGCCACCGACGAAGGCCAACAGCGACAGCAACAGCGTCCACTGCGCCGCTTCCAGCAGGAAGATGAAATTATCTAGGGAAAATTCAGCGAGCATTACGTTCTCCTCGGACGCGCCACACCCAGGCGGCGACGGCGTTTGAACACGACCAGGCCGATCAGCCAGAAGGCCAGCCGGAACAGCAATGCCAGCAGGATGTAGAGCACCATCACCACCAGGTAGATCTCGAAGCTGCGGAAGGTCTCGGCGTCCAGCAGGTTGGCCGTGGCCGTGAGTTCTTCAGCCGAGATCGCCGAGACGATGCTGGAGGCCAGCATCATCAGCGTGAACTGGCTGGCCAGGGCCGGATAGACCTTCTCCAGCGCCGGGGTCAGCACCACATGGCGGATCACCTGTGCGCGCGTCATGGCCAGCGCTTGCGCCGCTTCGATCTGCGAGGGATGGATGGCCATCATGCCGGCACGCACGATCTCGGTGGAATAGGCCCCCAGGTTGACTGTCATCGCCACCAGCGCGGCGATGTTGGCATCGACCTGCACGCCGATGGAAGGCAGGCCAAAGAAGATGATGAATAGCTGGACCAGAAAAGGCGTGCTGCGGATCAGCTCCACATAGGACGTCACCGCGAAACGGGCTGGCGCACTACCATGGATGGAAATGATGGCGCCGAAAATCCCCACCGCCAAACCGCAGATCATCGACAGCGCGCTCAGCCGGATGGTGAGCCATGCGCCATACAGCAACTGGTCAAGATGCTGGAAGATGAACGCGAACTGAAAGTCATAATGCATCGTGTGTTCCTCCGACAAACCCGCGCCGACCTCTCATGGCTTCATACAGAAGCCGGCGCGCGATCTGTTCTTCTCAGGCTGCGGACCGGCTGCCATCGCCATTGCTCCCGGCGATCACAGCCCACCGCAGCCGCTTCTGCTGCGCAGATCCCGTCGATCAGAACACTGGCAGGTTGGGCAGCGGGCCGGCCCACTTGCGCGAGATCGCATCCAGTTCGCCATTGAGCTTGACGTAGTAGATGAAGTTGTTGAGCCACTGCTGCAGCTCGTAGGAGCCCTTGCGCACGGTCATCGAGTTGGGTTGCACCGAGTACGGGAACTTGACTTCGATCTTGCCCTGGCCACGGGTCTTGACGATTTCGTTGGCCATGGTGTTGGGGATGGAAATCGCATCGACTTGGTTCGACAGCAGCGCCTGCGTCACGGTGGAGTCATCCTCGAAGCGCACCAGGATCGTACCGGCCGGGGCCAGGCGGGTCAGTGCGGTATCGTTGGTAGAGCCGCGCGAGACGCCCACTTTCTTCTTCACCAGGTCATCGAGCTTCTTGTAGTTGCTGCCGACCGGGCCGACGATGGACAACTCGAAGCCGCTGTAGGGAATCGTGAAGAGCACCGACTTGGCCCGTTCCGGCGTCGGCGCCAGGGTCGCGGCCAGCATGTCGACCTTGCCCGACTCCAGCGCCGGGATACGGGCCGGCGGCACCAGCGGCACGATCTCCACCGGCAGACCCAGGTATTTGCCGATCAGGTTGGCCACATCGACGTCATAGCCGATGGGCGTGCCCTTGGCATCGACCGAGCCGAACGGCGGCGTGCCGCTGACCACGCCGATGGTGATCTTGCCCTTCTTGGTCAGCTCGGCGATGCTCTGCGCGCTGGCACTGGCGGCGGTGGCCACCGCACAGGTCGCAGCCAGCGTCAGTGCGATGAATTTGGTACTGAAAAGGTTCTTGATGCTCATCCTGGTCTCCTGAAAATACGCCGTCCTGACGGCGGTCCTTATTGACGCCTGCCCCGGCCCTCCCCTGCGGCCGGACGCTTGCGCCCCTCTTTGCGGCAATGTCTGCTGCTTTCCTGCTCCCGCGCCGTCTGCATGGCGCCGGTCATGCTGATTCCTGCTACCTCGCTCCGCGCCGTTTTAAGGTCTTACCAATCGGGCGAATTATGTCTGGTACCGGTTCCATTCCGGTGCCGCGCTATGCGCGCAGTGGGGTCGACGAAGAGATTTTCTCGACCAAGCGCGCGCTCAGGGCGCGCTCCGGATGATCGGCCACGGCCGCCGTCGAACCACGACTGATCAGCTTGCCATCCAGCAGGATCTCCCGGCGCATGGAACGCTCGCCATGGATGCGCACGAGAAGGCGCTCGATGGCGGTAAAGCCGATTTCATAGGTCGGTTGTTCGATGGTGCTGATGCCGCTACCCACCAGCGGCGACCAGGCCAGTTCATCGAAGCACAGCAAGCCCACATCATCGGGGAAGTTCAGCTTCATGCTCTGCAGCGCCAGCGCGATCTGCAGCGACACCATGCCATTGCCGGCCAGGAGCGCAACGCGCCCGCCGCCATCGCGCCGGCGCAGGAAGAATTCGCGCAGCACGGTGGCCACATGGCCGGGCTCGTCCAGGTCCACCTCAAGCGTCTGCGCATAGCACCCGGGCCGCTCCGACATGGCCTGCAGGAACCCGGCCTGCCGCCCCTGGCGCGAACTCACGCCAAAGAGCGACTGCACCACCAGCGCGATGTCGGTATAGCCCTGTCCCAGCAGGTGACGCGTGGCCAGTTGTGCGGCCCGGACGTTGTCCAGTCCGACCAGGTCGAAATCGCAGCCCTCCACATGGCGGTCCAGCAGCACGACCGGAAAGGACGCCTGTCCCAATTCACGCAGCGGCGTCACATTGCGCCCCTGGGTGTTGAACAGCAGACCCTCCACGCTGTAGGAATGCAGGGCCGCCAGCGACTGCTTCTCGCGCGCCTCGTCATTGCCGGTATTGCACAGCATGAGCGTATAGCCATGCTTCTGGCAGGCCGCCTCGGCGCCATGCAACACGGCCACCGAATAGGGATTGAGGATGTCGGCCACCAGCATGCCGATCAGGCGCGTGCGACCACCCTTCAGGCCCCGTGCCATCTGGCTGGGCTGGTAGCCCAGGCGCGCAATGGTCTTGCCGATCTGCTCGCGCAGGCGCACCGACAGCGCGTCGAACTCGCCGCCCAGATAACGCGATACGCTGGTCTTGGACACGCCGGCCTCCCGCGCAACCTGCGCGATGGTGACCCGGTCGTTGCCGGTCTTGGTACTTTGTCTCACTGTTGCCCGCCAAATCAGTTGAACTGCGTCTATCGATTTGTGCTTCATCGGGTTCCGGGCTGCTCATTTATTTGAATCTTTTGGAACCGGTTCCAAGATAGCAGCGGTAATCGGTCAGGTCAAACTTATTTCAGATGAAAAATTTGAACTCCGGTGATGAAGTCGGCAGCGTTTTCCATTAGTTCCAAAAAGCAATATCAACGACATTGACGGCGCGATACCGGCAAAAGCACTCCATTGCTGCGTTGCAGCCAAGGGCATCGTGCAAGTGCCGACTCTCTCCAATGCGCCGGTCTCGCCGCTTCTGCATTCTTGTTTGCTGCAATGCACATGAATGAGATATCATAAATAGTAATTATTCTCATTATTGTTTGAATCATGCCCTCGCTCTCCCCCGGCGCCCTCGCCATCCTGCTCGCATTTACTCCGGTACTTGTCCTGGCCCAGGTCGACAGCAGCAACGCCGGCTCCACCTCTTCCACCGGGGCGGGCCAGCTGCCCACGGTGAACGTGGTCGCCGACGGTCCATCCCAGAGCAACTACAAGGCCACGCAAAGCCAGGTCAACAAATCGGCCACGCCACTGTCGGAGACACCGCAATCCATCTCGGTCGTGACCCGCTCGCTCTTGGACAGCCAGCAAGCCGTCTCCCTGGCCGACGCACTGGAGAATGTGCCCGGGGTGGTGGCGCAGCAGTATGGCCGGCGCGGCTGGGATGATCTGATCATTCGCGGCCAGGTAGCCTCGGACTCGCTCTACCTGGACGGCTTGCGCACCGCCGCCAGCAACCGCGTGGCCGAGCAGCTGTTCGGGCTGCAGCAGGTGGAAGTGCTCAAAGGCCCCGGTTCCCTGCTCTATGGCCTGGTGCTGCCGGGCGGACTGGTCAACATGGTCAGCAAACGTCCCCAGGGCGAGGACTTCGCCAACGTCGACGTGACCGTAGGCAGCCACGACTTCTACCAGAGCACGGTGGACCTGAACAAATCACTGTCGGAGAACGGCAAGCAAGCCTTCCGCATCAATGGCCTGATATCCAACTCCAACGACGCCACTGACAAAGTCTGGTTCAAGAACCGCTACATCGCCACATCGCTCTCGCTGGATCTGGGCGCCCGCACCGACTTCACCATCCTGACCAGCTACCAGGAGCGCAACTACGTGCGCCAGCAGGGCCTGCCCCTGTCGGGCTCGATCAATGGCAACATCAACGGCGCACTGCCGCGCAGCCTCTTCATCGGCGAGCCGGGTGCACGTCCCTATGCCGCCAACGAGACCCGCATCGGCTATGCGCTGACGCATCGCTTCGACGATGGCTGGACGCTCAACCACAACCTGCGCTACCAGCAGTTCGAGATGAGCGGCCAGCTGGTGGCCAGCAATGCGTTGTCCAGCACCGGCACCAGCCTCACCCGCACCGGCACCGACCAGAGCTTCGAAGGCCAGACCTTCACCATGGATACCAATGTGCAGCGCAACTTCCGCACCGCATTAGGCAAGCACCAGCTGACCCTGGGGACGGACTACCTCAACAGCCGCGAAGACACGCTCTCCTACACCTGCACGGTAGCCGCTCTCAACGTCTACAACCCGGTCTACGGTGCGCGCCTGAACTGCCCGAGCACACCCAGCACCTACACCTCGACATCGGTACGCGACACCGGACTCTACGTGCGCGACCAGATCGACTTTGCCGAGCGCTGGCAGCTGCTGGCCGGCCTGCGCCACGACACCGCCTCGACCTACAGCACCAACAAGCGCACCGGCATCTATACCGACAACCCCGCCAGCGCCACCACCGGCTCGGCGGCGCTGATGGTCGAACTGCTGCGCGGCGTGCGTCCCTACATCAGCTACGCGACCTCGTTCTATCCCAACACCGGCACCGACATCAATGGCGGCACCTTCAAGCCTGAGAGCGGCAAGCAATGGGAAGCCGGCGTGAAGTTCGAACTCGACGAAGGCCGCACCAATCTCAACGTGGCGGTGTTCGACCTGCGCCGTCGCAACGTGCTGGTAAGCGATCCCAACAACACCGGCTACAGCATCGCCGTGGGCGAGCAACGTTCGCAGGGCGGCGAGATCGGCATCACCTCCGACTTCCGCAATGGCCTGAGCCTGAATGCCGGTTACTCCTACACAGCCGCCATCGTCACCGACGATGGTGGCCAGAAGAGCACTACGGTAGGCCAGTGGCTGGACAACGTGCCGCGCCACAACTTCACCACCAGCGCGCGCTATCGCCTCAAGGGCGCGCTGCAGGGATGGGAGCTCAATGGCGGCGTGCATGGCCAGAGCATGATGCGCACCAATGGCTATACGCTGCCTGGCTATGTGCTCACCGACCTGGGCTTGGCCTACAACGCCGAACGCTGGCGCGCAGCGCTGAACGTGAAGAACGTCTTCAACACGCACTACTATGCGGGGGGACTGGCCAAGGCGGTGGCACTGGGGGATGACAGGACCATTTTGCTGACGCTGGGGTATCGGTACTGATACGGCAGTAGTGTTGCAAGCGTTGAGATCGGCCGCTTTGATGCGGCCGATCTGTTTTCCGTCTCCAACTTTTTCTGAGGGTCGTTCTTCTTTCTTACCGCCTCCCCGTCCCTGATCCGCGCTCTGGCATCCTGCCCGATGCCCTCCGTGATCGCCAGCCTGTTCGCCAAATGGCAGCACTCGGATGGCGATGAACTTCTGGCGTGTCGCGATGGACAGGCGACTCTCGCGCCGTCCTTGACTCCTGGCTCACGGTGACATCCATGCTGGACAAGCTCTTCAATTTCTATGCGACGCACCAGCTCGTCGGGTTCAACATCACGACGGGCTACCTGTTCGCCAACATTCTGAGTGGTGCCTACTTTCATCATTGGCCAGCAAGCTCCCGCCGCACCTTACTGGGCGTATCGGCCTGCTTTTCGCTGCATCTCTTCCTGTCCTGCTACCATTCCATCCATCATCCCGCTGCACTGATTGTCGCTCTTGCGCTATCCCTCTCGCCCTATGCAGCCGCGGCAGTGCTTTTTTTGTGCAGGAAGAACGCATCTCATCGGGCAGACCGCCCGTCGGAGAATAGGAAATGAATCCCCCTCTGCTGCTGGCCTGGCCCTTGCTCGTCATCACCTGTTCATCGTGGGCCGCCACTTCGCTACAGAGCGATATCGACCAATTGCAGAAAACCCCTACCTTCGCCCTCGGCCAAGTCGGCTTCATCGGCCATCTCAGCGAGAGCGAACAACGCTATCGACGCATCCTCCAATCGCCGGACGCACTGGAGACATTCAAGCGCATCCTCGCTCATGAAGACTCCAGCACCGAAGCCCGTCTCTACGCGGCCTGCGCTATCCGCGCACTCGCACCCGGAGACTTCGAACGCCTGACGAATACACTCGGTCTTTCCGGAAAGAAGGTATCGATATTGCGCACAGATATCCTCAACAGGGAACCGGTCAAGGAGCAACTGGCCGCCATCGCCAGCAATGGCTGCAATGAAGCCTACTGGAAATAGGCAACAGGAAACCCTCCGGCATCGGTGCAGGAAAGGTCGGAGCAGAAGAGCGAAAAAAGGCGGGCTCCTTCCGAAGCCCGCCTGAAAAAGAAGGCCAGAAGGAGCCTATAACGAAACTGAACAACGTTCATGTCAATTCCGTTGTCGATACTAGCTACTCTCTCCTGCGCAATGCAAATCCGCATCGCCGATCCTTCCCATAAATACCGTAAATGATTTGCCGACCTGCCACCAACGCCTCTCGCGTTTGGTGCATGACCGGCCGCTTTTCCCGTCCCATGGCGGATTTGCGCCTCATCGGGGTGCGCAGGTGGGGCACCGCGTGCGCAATCCCGGAGCGTCCTAATCATTATTACTAATATTCATCCAGCCGATTCCTAAATAGAATTTGACCCGTCTCATGAGCGCGGTTGACACTCAGCCACCTCCTTCCTACGAAAGTGGTCTGCCATGAATTCGATTACGCTTGATGCCTATCCCGTCCAGAAGAAAGTCGTCACCGCCGCGCCACCGCATGCCGACTCCTTCGAAATGGATACCCTCATCGCCGCAGTCACCGCGCGCCGCGATGAATTCGACCAGCTGGGCCACGTGCCGCGCGACCTGATCGCGACCATGAAGCAGGCCGGCATCTTCCGCTCCAGCACCCCGCGCAGGTTTGGTGGCGAGCCGCTGGCGCCGGCTGCCTTCCTGTCCATGGTCGAGCGCATCTCGCGCGCCGATGGCTCGGCCGGCTGGGTGGCTGCCTTCGGTTCGGCCAACACTTACCTGGCGGCACTGCCCGTCGAGACCCAGCGCCAGATCTATGCCGACGGCCCCGACCAGGTCTATGCCGGTGGCCTCTACCCCCTGCAGGAAGCCCGCGCCGTCCAAGGGGGCTGGCAGATCTCCGGGCGCTGGCACTTCGCCAGCGGCTGCAAGGGCGCCGACTGGATCGGCGTGGGCATCAAGGATCCCGGCGAGAACGCCGACGGCTCGCCCAAGCCGGCATTGATGGCGGTAATGCCTGCCGCAGAAGTGGAGATCGTCGACAACTGGAACGTGGTCGGCATGCAAGGCACCGGCAGCCACGATACACGCCTGCAGGACAAGTTCGTTGCCCACGAATGGACCTGTGCACGCGGCGCGGCGGGCCTCATCGACGAGCCGCTGTATCGCTATCCGGCACTGGCCTACCAGGCCGAGGTGCACGCCGCCGTCAACATCGGCCTGGCACGTGCCGCGCTGGATATCGTCACCGACATGGCCGGCGGCGCCAAGATCATGCCAGGCGCGCTGCGACTGGCCGACCGCGCCTACTACAAGATCAAGCTGGGCCTGTCGGAGGCCAAGTGGCGCAGTGGGCGCATGTTCTTCTACGATGCCTGCGAACAAGCCTGGGAGCAGGTCGTGGCGGGCAATCCCGTGAACGAAGAAACCGACATGATGCTCAAGCTCTCCGCCACCTATGCCGCACGGGTCTCGATGGAAGTGGTCAACGATGCCTACCAGGCCGCCGGCATGGCCGCCATCCAGCGCACTCATCGTCTGCAGCGCATCGTGCGCGATGCCATGGTGGTCACGCAGCATGCGGCCCTGTCCGAATTGAATTACGAGAGTGCTGGCGCGCTTTTTGCAAAGCTGGGAATCAAGCGCTGAGGCGCATCCCCTGCTGAAGTCTCGCCCGCATGTCCGCTGCGGCCGCCTGCATCCCTGATGTTTTTGCCTTTGTTACTGCTGTGCCTGCCAACTCCACTGGCGTATCACCAACCTTACAAAGAGGAACAAGCTCGTGACCCACTCCACCGTCTCGCCACAACGCCGCAAGCTCCTGCTGGGTGCGGCTTCCATGCTCGCCGCAGGGACTGTCCCTGCCCTGCCAGCCCTGGCACAGGGAGGGCCCATCACCATCGGCGTGGGCGCCGATCCGGTGTTTACTGCCTTCTTCGTGGCGGCCAACGAAAAGCTCTTCGCCAAGTACGGCGCACCCAATGTCACGGTGCAGTCCTACACCGATGGCGGCGAGGCGCTCAACGCGCTGGTGGCCAACCAGGTCAACCTGGGCTGTGCCGGCGAACCCACGCACATCGTGCGCCTGTCGCGCGCCGAGCTGCGTCCGCTGGCCGTGACCTACCAGTCCAAGACCTACCTCAAGCTGGTGGCCCGCAAGGAAATCAGCTCTGCCGACAAGATCAGGAAGTTCGGCATCGTCGCCGGCTCCGTCTCGGAATACGTCACCGGCCTGACCATCAAGCAACTCAAGCTCGACGCCAGCAAGATCGAGATGGTGCGCTCCGGCCCGCCGGAGCTGCCGGCGTTGCTGGCACGTGGTGACATCGACGCCTACTTCGTCTGGGAACCCTGGCCCACGCTGGGCGTGCAACAAGGCGGCCACGTGCTCATGACCTGTGGCGACGTCGGCTATACCAGCACGCTGTGGCTCTCGGCCACGGCCGGCTGGCTGGCCGCCAACCGGGAGGTGGCCGGCAATATCCTCAAGGCCCTGGCCGAAGCGGCCGAGATCACCCGCAAGGATCCGCCACGCGCAGCGCAATCGGTGCAGGCCATCACCCGCATCCCGGTGCCGCAGACACTGAACTCGCTCAAGGACATGGAGCCGGTGGTACGCGACTTCACCGATACCGACCTCAAGACGGCCAACGCCATCGGCGACTTCCTGCTCTCCAAGCAAGCCATCAAGGCGCCGGTGGACATGAGCAAGATACTGCAGCGCGGTTTCTACAAGGGGTAAGTCATGGCACATGGATCCTCTGTTTCCATCAAGCGCGTGGGCCTGACCATCGGCAGCAATGAGATCATGGCCGGCATCGACCTCGATATCCGCGCCGGTGAATTCGTCTGCCTGCTGGGTCCGTCGGGCTGCGGCAAATCGACGCTGCTCAATGCCATCGCCGGCTTCCAGGACGTGGCCGGCGAGATCAGCATCGACGGCAAGCGCGTCAAGGGACCGGGACTGGATCGCGGCGTGGTGTTCCAGTCCTCGGAGGCGCTGTTCCCCTGGCTGAGCGTGCGCGAGAACGTCGAATACGGCCTCAAACTGCGCGGCGTGCCGGCGGCGGAACGACGGTCGGCCGCCGAGCGCTATGTCTCGCTGGTGGGTCTGAAGCATGCCATCGACAAGTTCCCCGCAGAACTGTCGGGCGGCATGCGCCAGCGCGCACAGATCGCCCGGGTGCTGGTCAACGAGCCCTCGGTGGTGCTGATGGATGAGCCCTTCGGCGCCCTCGATGCACAGACCCGCGAGGTGCTGCAAAGCGAACTGGACCGCATCTGGAAGAGTACCGGCTGCACCATCGTCTTCGTCACCCACGACATCTGGGAAGCCATCCTCCTGGCCGACCGCGTGGTGACCATGACCGCCGGTCCGCGCGCCCATATCAAGACCATCGAGACCGTCGACCTGCCGCATCCACGTGATCCGGCCGACCCGGCCTGCATGGCGTTGTATGCCCGCATCCGCGACGATATCGGCGCCGAAGTCACGCGCGTGTTGCGCGCCCAGGGATTGATCGAAGAGGAAACAGTGAAATGAGCCAGCTCACCCAGACAGCCACGCCGGCGGCGCAAGATCCGGCCACGCCATCCATGCTCGCCCGTCGCATCAAGGCGGCGCGGCCTTTCCTCATCTCGGTCATCGCCATCGTCGGTGGCCTGCTCCTGTGGCAACTGGTCTCGATGACCACCTCGCCGCTGTTCCTGCCTTCGGTCTCGATGACCTGGGCGGCGGCACTGGAACTGATCGGCGACGGCACCCTGCAACAGTCGGTGCTGGCCTCGTCCGGACGCATCCTGGCCGGCTGGGGCGCGGGGGTCCTGATCGGCGTGCCGCTGGGCATCTTCATGGGACGTTTCGAGACGGTGCGGCAACTGCTGGATCCGTATATCGAGTTCTTCCGCTTCATCCCGCCGATCGCCTTCGTCACCCTGGCGGTGATCTGGCTTGGCCCAGGCGAATTGTCGAAAATCGCACTGATCTTCTATACCACCGTCTTCATCGTCACCCTGAACACCATCGCCGGCGTGCAGGCGGTGAACCCGCTGCGCCTGCGCGCCGCGGCCTCGCTGGGTGCCGGGCAGTGGAAGATCCTGACCACCGTGATCCTGCCCTCGACGGTGCCCTTCATGGTCACCGGTGCGCGTATTGCGATGGGCAATTCCTTCCTCACGGTGGTGTCGGCCGAGATCGTGTCGGCGCGTGAGGGCCTGGGCGCCTTGATCTGGACGGCACGCAACTTCAGCCGTACCGAGTGGGTGTTCGTGGGCATCATCGCCCTGGGCATCCTGGGCTATCTGTTCGACCGCGTACTGCGCGTGGCCACCCGCAAGCTGCTGGCGCGCTACCTGTAATCCCCCTGCGGCAACCTGTCCGTCGTGCGCTGCCGCGCACGGCGGCCCCACAACAAAGAGAGACTCCCCACCATGACCGACCTGAACCAGGAAATCCTGCAACTGAAACGCCGCCTCGACGTGCTTGAAGCCGAGGCAGACATCCGCCGCATCCAGGCCCGCTACATGTTCCTGTGCGACACCCCCTGCCCGGAACCGGTAGCCGGCGACGCCGAGCGCATCGAGAAGATCCTCGAACTCTATGCCGAAGACGCCATCTGGGAAGGCGTGGGCGCCTACTACGAGGGCCAGTTCGGCCAGGCTGTCGGCAAGGAGGCGATCCGCAAGCACTTCCAGGCCTTCTGGGGCCAGAAGAAGGACCCCGAGTTGCTCCTGAACGTGCACTACCTGACCTCGGAACAGATCCACGTCAACGCCGAATGTACCCATGCCGACGGCCAGTGGGTGCATTGCCAGCCCTGGATCTTTGGCGACGGTTCCTCGCTGCTGCGTTCCAGCCGCCTCAACAATCTGTTCAAGAAAGTCGATGGTGTCTGGAAGATCGCCCGTACCCGCACCGAGAATGTCTTCGTCGCGCCGCTGACCAGTGGCTGGGCCAACAATGTGCCGACCTACTCGGTGCTGATGAAGTAATTATTTATATCATTTACGGCTATCCACCATGACCTCCCCTCATCCCGCGATCCGCCGCAGTTTCGTCCAGACCGGCGCCGGTGCCATCCATGTCGCCACCGCCGGCGAAGCAGGCGTGCCGGTACTGCTGCTGCACCAGACGCCGCGCTCCTGGGATGAGTTCCGCGATGTGCTGCCACGACTGGGGCAGCGCCATCGCGCCATCGCCATCGATACCGCCGGCTTTGGGGATTCCTGCAGATTGCCATTGGAGGAGCACAGCATCGAACGCTGGGCGGCCATTGCCATCGAGGTGCTGGACCGCCTGGAGATCTCCCGCGCCGTGATCGCAGGCCATCACACCGGCGCGGTGACCGCCATGGAGATCGCCGCGTCGGCACCGCAGCGGGTCGCCGGGCTGGTACTGTCGTCCTGTCCCTATAACGATGAGGCCAGGCGCAGCGCTCATGCCGGCAAGCGTACCATCGACGATGTCGATGCCCGGCCGGATGGCAGCCACCTGCAGGAACTCTGGCAGCGGCGCCAGCCCGACTATCCCGAGGGGGATATCGACCTGCTCTCGCGCTTCATGGTCGATGCGATCAAGGCCGGGCCGATGGCCTCGTTGGGCCATGTAGTGGTGCGCAACTACCGCATGGAAGAGCGTATTGGTCTCGTGCGCGCACCCACGCTGGTGCTGCGTGCCGCCCGCGATCGGCACGCGGCGCCCTATGCGCAGCGCGTGGCCGATGCCATTGCAGGCAGTCGCCTGGTGACGCTGGCGCAGGGCATGGTACCCATGCCGGACCAGTTGCCGGAGCAGTTCTCGGAGGCGATCATCAGCTTCATCGATGGCATCGCCTGAGGTCGTCGCGCCGGTTCAATCCCGCGAGAAATCGTAGTCGCGCTCAACCTTGCAGATACGGGTCTTGTAGGCCTGGTACCACTTCTCGCGGCCCAGTCGCTGGGCGTGCAGGTGGTCAATGTCGCGCTTCCAGGCGGCAATCGCTTCCAGGCTCTGCCAATAGGAGACGGTGATGCCGACCTCTTCCCGCGCCGACTCCACCCCCAGGAATCCCGGTTGCCTGGAGGCCGCCTCCACCATGGCCTCGGCCATGTCGCCATAGCCGTCGTCGCCGGCAGTGCGCAGGGAGGTGAAGATCACGGCGTAGTAGGGGGTATCACCGGTGTGGGCTATGGACATGGCTTTTCGCTGGCGGCAAGGGTGAGCGGATGGCAGGACGAGGCGCCATTGTGCCTGCTTTCAGCACCAGCTGCATGAGACCGTCAGGCGATGTCCAGCACCAGCCTGCCGCGCGTGACGGCGCCCTGCTCCAGCAGCTCGTGCGCGCGGGCGATCTCTGCCATCGGCAACACCCGGCTCACCGACGGTCGCCACACACCCGCGCTGGCCAGGTCGACGATGTGTTGCAAGATGTCCCGGTCTTCCGTGATCATGGCGCGCGTGACCGTCACGCCGAACTCGGCCCCGCGATCGCGGATGGGTGCCGCCACCAGCCAGACCAGATGGCCGCCGGGGCGCAGCACCGCATAGGAGCGCTCATGCGTGGCACCACCGACCAGATCGAAGACCACATCCTGGTCGCGCAGCGTGGAAAAATCCTCGCGGTCGTAGGCGATGACCCGGTCAGCGCCCAGGCCAGCCACGTAATCGATATTGGCATGACGGCAGGTGGCCGTCACCTCGGCGCCTAGATGGCGTGCCAGCTGCACCATCAGGCTGCCTACCGCGCCCGAACCGGCGTGGATCAATACCTTCATGCCGGCTTGTATCGAGGCCGTGCGCATCAGCGGGATCCACGCGCTGGCACCCGGTTGCAGCAGGGCCGCCGCCTCCTGCATGTCCAGGCCGGCGGGCTTGCGCACGATCTGCTGTTGCGGCAGCACGGCCACCTCCAGCGTGGTGCCGCGCGCGAGCATGGCCGGCATCACACAGACGACATCTCCGATCCGCAGCTCGTCCACGCCCTCACCGACAGCCGTGACGATGCCGGCACCATCACGGCCCGGCACCTTGGGCAAGCTGATCGGCACCTGGTGCTGCAACAACCCTGCACGCAGCTTGGCGTCGACCGGGGCCACGCCGGCGGCCTGCATGGCCACCCGCACATGACCGGGCAGGAGCGGGGCTTCGTCGATCTCGGTGAGATGCAGCAGGGACGGTGGTCCGTATTGATGGTAGGTGATGGCGCGCACGGGTAGCAACACAATGAGTCCAGCCGATAGTGTCGGCGCCACCGGCGCAAGGGTCAAATCAGCTGCCCTTATCGCGCCGATCCGTGGCAGTCATGCTGATGGCGGCCGAGGCCGAGGCCAGGCCCTAGGTCTGGTTCTCTTCGCGCCCGAACATCTCGATGAGCAGGCTGCGCAGCCACTGGATGCCGGAGTCGGAAGAGAAGCGCGTATGCGTGTAGATGCTCACCGGAATGCGCGGCATCTCCAGCGGCAGGTCCAGCAGCACGAAGGCATGGTCGAGGTTGTGCCGCTCGGCGATGCTGCGCGGCAGGAACAGGGCCAGGTCGGTGAAGCGCACGATCTGCGGCGCCACCGTGAAATGCGGCATGCGCAGGGCGACATCGCGCTTGACGCCGGCATTGCGCAACACATCCTCGGCCAGCTGGTGACCGGTGGTATTGGTGGCGGTATAGACGTAGCGCAGCTGCAGCAGGGTTTCCAGCGTCAGCGGCGCAGTCGCCAGCGGGTGCTCCCGGCGCAGCATGCAGATGTAGTCGTCGTAGAGCACCAGATGGCTCTGGCAATCCTCGGGCAGTCCGGGTAGATAGCCGAAGGCCAGGTCGATATCGCCATTGCGCATGGCCGCGCCCAGGCTGTCCATGGACATCTGCTGCACTTCGATAGAGACATGCGGCGCGGCGTGGGTCAGCTCTTCCATCAGCAGCGGCAGGACGTGGCTGCAGGACATGTCCGACATCACCAGGCGGAAGGTACGCGTGGCCGTGGCCGGATCGAATTGCGCTTGCGTATGCAAGGCGTCATGGATGATGCCCAGCGCGCGCGAAATCGGCTCATGCAGGCGGATGGCGGTTTCGGTGGGCAGCATGGTCGAGGTGCTGCGCACGAAGAGCGGATCGTCGAACATCTCGCGCAGGCGGCGCAGGGCGTGGCTGACCGCGGGCTGGGTCAGGTGCAGGCGATCGGCGGCGGCGGTGAGGCTGCGCAACTCCCAGATGACGATGAAGGTCTTGAGCAGGTTCAGGTCCACGGCGGCGATATTCATTTGCTTCATGCGCGACATTCCAGACAATCATTTGACCCATGATTTGCTCACGGTCTATTGTTCATCCCAGGACGCATGCGCAGACGCGATGCGTTCTCCCTCTCTCCTGCTGATCGACATCCGCCTTCCCGGCGCCAGTGTGCGCAAAGGATAACGGCGCGCGGCGCCCGATGTCATCTCTTTTTTTTGGAAGCATCTGACATGAAAAAAGAATTTCGCGATGCCATGGCGCGCCTGTCGGCGGCGGTCAACATCATCACCACCGATGGTCCTGCAGGCCGCGCGGCCATCACGGTCAGCGCCGTCAGTTCGGTCTCGGACGAACCGGCCACGCTGCTGGTCTGCATCAACCAGAAAAGCGCGGCTCATGCCATCCTGGTGGCCAATGGCCGGCTGTGCGTCAATGTCCTGGCGGCACATCACGAAGACGTCGCGCGCCTGATCGCCGGCATGACCGGCCTCGCACCGGCCGAGCGCATGGAGCAAGTGCAATGGGAAACTGGCGCGCACGGCCAGCCCACCCTGCCCGATGCGCTGGCGGTCCTGGAGGGCGACATCGTGCTGCAACAGCAGGCCGGCACGCATGGCGTGTTCTTCGTGGAGATCCGGCATATCCGTCTGGAGCAGGCAACGGGGGACGGCCTGGCCTATTTCGACCGGCGCTTCCATCGCATGGCTGCCACGGCGGCGACGCTGGCAACGGCGGCCTAGAAGCGCCGCCGGGATACGGGCCGAAAACGGCATGCACGGGCCGCCGCGCACGCCGTTCAGGGAGCGTCAGGATATTTTTTCAATAATGAGAATCATTTTTATTGAATGTTGTTTATAATTGTAAAATCCTGTATCAATAAGCAACACTTCAACGCATCCAGGATACAAAAACCAGAAATCCGCCAGCCACCCTCACGATGACGGCCCGGTCCGCTGCGACCGCTGCCCGCCACGTTGCTCAAGCCAGCCAGGAGAACATCAACACCTTCTCTCGGACCCTTGCCATGAGCTACATTAAAAGCCGCAAGCACGCGCAGGCTGTGCGCCAGCCTGCACTGACCGCTACCCATCTCGCCGTTGCCGGCGCCCTGCTGCTGCCTGCCGTGGGCGCCCAGGCCCAGGCCACCGGCAATACCCTGCCCAAGGTCGAAGTCACCGCCACCCAGGAATCGGACTACAAGGCCGACAAGTCCTCCTCCGCCAAGTACAGCCAGCCGCTGGTGGATACCCCGCAGACGCTGACCGTGATCAAGAAGCAGCTCATCGACCAGCAAGGTGCCACCACCCTGACCGAAGCCCTGCGCAACAGCCCGGGCGTGGGCACCTTCTATCTCGGCGAGAACGGCAACACCAGCACCGGCGACGCCATCTACATGCGTGGCTTCGACGCCTCCAGCGCGATCTTCGTGGACAACGTGCGCGACCTCGGCTCGATCTCGCGCGACATGTTCAACATCCAGCAGGTCGAAGTCCTCAAGGGCCCGGCCGGCACCGACAACGGTCGCGGCTCGCCCACCGGCTCGATCAACCTGGTGACCAAGCAGGCCGAGATGAGCAACTTCTTCAATGCCTCGGCCACCTACGGCAGCTGGAACCAGAAACGCGCCACCGCCGACTGGAACAAGGTCCTCGACGACGACCGTGGCATCGCCCTGCGTCTGAACCTGATGAAGCAGGACAGCGGCGTACCCGGCCGCCACGAAGTCAAGAACGACCGCACCGGCATCGCGCCCTCGCTGGCCTTCGGCCTGAACAGCCCGACCCGGGTATTCCTGAACTACGTCCACATCGATCAGGACAACGTACCCGACGGTGGCGTCCCCACCATCGGCCTGCCCGGCTATACCTCGCCGGATTCACGCAGCTATCTCACCTCGGCGGCGCGGGTCAATTCGGCCAACTTCTATGGCTTGTCGGGGGACTACGACAAGGTCACCTCCGACATGTTCACCGCGCGCGTGGAGCATGATTTCTCGCCCGATGTGAAACTGCAGAACACCACCCGCTACGCCAAGACCAGCCAGGACTACCTGCTGACCTCTTTCATGGGATCGGCGGCCAACCTGGTCACGCCCTCGGCCAGCAATCCGTCCGGCTGGACGATCTCGCGCTCCCTCCCCACCCGCAAGGACCAGAGCAACGAGATCATCACCAACCAGACCAATATCACCGCCGACCTGCAGACCGGCAGCCTCAAGCACACCCTGGTCGGTGGCGTCGAGTTCACCCAGGAGAAGCAGCACGCCATCTCCTTCACGCGTGGCGGTACGTTCCCGGCGGCCAACCTGTACAACCCCAATCCGAACGATCCCAAGACCTACACGATGACGGCCACCGGTTACAACGATGGCAAGACCGACACGGTGTCGGCCTACCTGTTCGACACCCTCAAGTTCAACGAGCAGTGGTCGCTCAATGGCGGCATCCGCGAAGACCACTATCGCACCACCTACTACTCCAACGCGGCGGGCACCATCACCAACCTGTCGACCTCGGGCAACCTGTTCAACTGGAAACTGGCTGCCATCTACAAGCCCACCAGCTACAGCAGCATCTACGCCTTGTACGCCACCTCGCAGCAGCCGCCGGGTGGCGCCAACTTCGCCCTGAGCGCGGCGGCCAACAGCGCCGCCAACGCCAACTACGTACCGCAGAAGACCAAGACCTCGGAACTCGGCACCAAGTGGGACCTGCTCGACAAGAAACTCGCGGTGACTGCCGCCCTCTTCCGCACCGAGGTCAACAATGAGGTCGAGCTCGACGCCACGTCCGGCCAGTACTTCCAGAACGGCAAGAAGACCGTGCAAGGGATAGAACTGGGGGTCACCGGTGACGTCACCAGCAATCTCTCGCTGACGGCCGGCTACACCTACATGAAGACCAAGGTCGACAGCGGCGCCATCGCCACCGCCTCCGGCGAAAACAACCTGGCCTACACACCCAAGCAGGCCTTCACCTCCTGGGCCACCTACCGCCTGCCGCAAGGCTTTACCGTGGGCGGCGGCGCGCGCTACGTGAGCTCGCTGCTGCGCGGCACCGATGGCGCGGTCGGTACGCCCAAGTATGCCAATGCCTACTGGGTCTTTGATGGCATGGTCGGTTACGTGGTCAACAAGAACGTGGACCTGCAGTTGAATCTGTACAATATTTTCGACAAGGACTACGTAGCGGCGATCAACAAGAGCGGCTATCGTTACACCCCGGGCACACCACGTACGGTGGCACTGACGGCCAACTTCAAGTTCTGATCCTGCGCATGGCGATGGCTTGATCTGCCTCAGCCCGGATGACCCCGGCCTTGTCCAGAATGACGTGGCCGGCCGGATCCAGCCAAGGAACTGCCAGACTTGACGGCCCCTCCCGCGCGGAGGGGCCTTTTCATTCGCAACAGGAGAATTCCATCATGATGCTGCACATTCCCGAAGTCCTCACCCTCGATCAGGTCCGCCATATCCGTGCCGAACTGGCCCGCAGCGACTGGGTCGATGGCCGCGCTACCGTAGGCGACCAGGGTGCCCGGGTCAAGCGCAACCGGCAATTGCCGGAGCATTCGCCGCTGGGCTTCCAGCTGGGCGAGATCATCCTGGAGGCGCTACGCAAGAATCCCCTGTTCTTTGCCGCCGCCCTGCCCAGGAAGACCATGCCACCGCTGTTCAACAGCTACGAAGGCGGCGAGCACTATGGACTGCATGTGGATGGCTCGGTACGCAACCTGCCCAATGGCGCGGGCAGCATCCGTACCGATGTGTCCTCCACGCTGTTCCTGTCGGACCCGGAGGAATACGAGGGCGGTGAACTGGTGGTGGTCGATACCTATGGCACGCATGAGGTCAAGCTGCCGGCCGGCGACCTGATCGTCTACCCGTCCACTAGCCTGCACCGGGTCGAGCCAGTCACCCGTGGCGCACGCGTGTGCTCCTTCTTCTGGACGCAAAGCATGATCCGCGACGACTGGAAGCGCAGCATGCTCTTCGAACTGGACCGCAACATCTACAGCCTGCGCGAGAAGATCGGCGATACCGAGGAAGTGCTGGGATTGACCGGGCACTATCACAACCTGTTGCGGCAGTGGGCGGAAGTCTAAATTTTTATATCATTTATCAGACACAAATACCAAGGCCGTCCGGCATGACACCGGACGGCCTTTTCACTGCCACCTCAGATCAGTGTAATCAGACGAAGCGCCCGATCGCCGCAATCACCGCCTCCCGCACCGACCCGCTGACGACGAAGTCTTGCGCGGCGCGCACGTCGTCATGGAACCAGCGATCCCCCTCGAGGCAAGCCGGGATCTGGCGGCGGATCTCCGCATAGGCGGCCTGCGTGCCCTGGCCCAGTTCGAAGCCCTTGAGCAAATCCTCGGTCATGGTCAGCGCCTGCGCCGCCAGCAGCATTTCCACGCCGACGATGTATTGCGTGTTCTGCA
>NZ_JAELUH010000150.1 GCF_016429215.1 Herbaspirillum sp. ASV7
CCCCCCCCCCCCCCCCCCCCCCCCCCCCCCCCCCCCCCCCCCCCCCCCCCCCTTTTAACGGAGTCTCGTGGGCTCGGAGATGTGTATAAGAGACAGGCGGAGACTCATTTGGATCGTGGCAGTTGAGCGCATCTTGGGCGCAACTGAGGGAAGACACCTGGCGTGGGCAAGCATCCACACGCGAAGGTCAGGTTTCAACGAATGCCGTCACATCGTAATACGAGTCAGGCGGCATTGGAGCCGTCAGTTTTCGGTCAAGGGGCTAAGTCCAGGCTAAGATTGCTCGGGCATAATCGTTTCTTCAAAAACTCCAACAATTGTCACTTATGCATTACAACGATTTTTCTGACGACACCGAAGATACTGAACATACCCAACTGGACCGCGCGAAGGCCGCCTCGCAGAGTACTTGGGTTAGTGTTGCCGTAAATCTTATGCTGACGCTGTTGCAAATCATGGCGGGGATATTTTCCAAATCTCAAGGATTGATTGCGGACGGTATCCACTCGCTTTCCGATTTGGTTGCTGATTTCGTTGTTCTGTTCGCGAACCATCACAGTAAAAAGGATGCTGACGAAGAACATCCATACGGCCATCATCGTTTTGAAACCGCAGCATCGCTTGTATTAGGCGTATTGCTCCTTACCGTTGGCGTCGGCATGCTCTGGTCTGCGATAGTCAAGCTCGAGAACCCGGAAAGTGTGCAGGAAGTTCACGTCCTCGCGTTATGGGTAGCATGCGGCGCGTTACTTGCAAAAGAATTGCTGTTCCGTTACATGCTTCGCGTGGCAAAGCGAGTGAAATCTAGCATGTTGGTAGCCAACGCTTGGCATGCCAGGTCCGACGCAGCATCGTCCTTAGTTGTTGGAGTCGGCATCGTAGGCAACTTGGCAGGTTATCCAATTCTAGATCCAATTGCGGCCTTGATCGTGGGCGTAATGGTTGTGAAGATGGGGTGGGAGTTTGGCTGGGAGGCACTTCACGATCTGATGGATCGCGCCGTAGATCAAGACGAGGTAGAAGCTATTCGGAGCACGTTACTGGATACTCCTGGTGTCAATGGCATCCACGATGTACGTACCAGAAAGATGGGAGACATGATCGTGGTCGACGCCCATATCGAAGTCGACGCACTGATTAGTGTGGAGGCAGGACACGAGATTGCTGTCTTAGCTAGGCAGCGAGTAATGCAGCGCCATCGGGTACTTAACCTGATGACACATATTGATCCTTGGCGTCGACCGGATCGGGATCACTCCGACTAATCTGGCTTGGTGACATCTGATTAAGGTTTGAGATTGGTAGGGCATGACGTCATTCGGAAGCTGAGAGCCCATCGCTTCCAGCATGCAGGCAGCTTCCATCGTCAACAAGCGGCTGTAGGAGCGGTTGCGAAGCGCGCCGTGTAGCATAAGAAACCATGGCGGGTGCATCGAGGTGCCGATCTTCGAGAAGTCGGCGGCGGTCGGGACTTTGAACAGTGCCGAATCGATGTTGGGAAAATCACTGACCTTGTGCGATACGCTGGCCCTCCGCATTGATCACGATCTCGCCGTCTTCCGTGGTGAATGCTCCTTGCTGGCACTGCTCCAGGATGTCGAGCACCAACTCGGACGGGCGGCACAGACGTGTGCCCTTGGCTGTCACGACAAAGGGCCGGTTGATCAGGATGGGATGTTCCATCATGGCGTCGAGCAGTTGGTCGTCGCTAAGCGAGGTATTGTCGAGGCCAAGTTCAGCATAGGGCGTACCCTTCTGGCGAATCGCCTCGCGCACGGTCAGACCGCCATCTCGGATCATCTTGGCCAGCTCGACGCGGCTGGGCGGGTGCTGCAGATATTCGATGATGGTCGGTTCTTCACCGCTGTTGCGAATCAGGGCGAGGGTATTGCGAGAGGTACCGCAGCCAGGGTTGTGATAGATCTTGGTCATGTCATTCCATTTTTTGTGAAGGCTTTATTGGAGCCGAATGGCCAGGGCCGCGAGGGTGGCCACCAACACCGGCAGCGTGAGCATCGCGCCGACGCGGAAGTAGTAGCCCCATGAGATGTGAATCTGCTTCTTGTCCAATACATGCAGCCACAGCAATGTCGCCAGGCTGCCGATTGGCGTGACCTTGGGGCCGAGGTCGCAGCCAACGACGTTGGCGTAGACCATGGCTTCCCGCACCACGCCTTGCGCGGTCGTCGCATCGATTGCAAGTGCTCCCACCAGAACAGTCGGCATGTTGTTCATGATTGAGGACATGATCGCCGTCAGCACTCCTGTACCGAGGGCCGCAGCCCACACTCCATGGGTTGCCAGGCCGTCAAGGGCCTGAGTCAGAATATCGGTCAGGCCAGCGTTGCGCAGGCCGTAGACCACCAGGTACATACCGAGAGAGAAGAACACGATCTGCCACGGCGCACCGGTAATGACCTCCTTGGTCGAGATGACGCTGCCACGCGCAGCAACCATCAGCAGGATCGCTGTGCCAGCTGCGGCGACAACACTGATCGGTACGCCCAGCCCCTCCAACCAGAAGAAGCCCAGAAGTAGCAGGCCCAGAACCCACCATCCAGCCGTGAAGGTCGCCGGATCTCGTATCGCCGACGCGGGTGCAGCCAATTGCGCGACGTCATACTTCGCTGGAATGTTCTTCTGGAAAAAAGCGTAGAGCACCAACAAGGTCATGCCGACGGAGGCGAGGTTCACCGGCACCATGACGCTGGCGTAGCGGGCGAAACCAAGCTTGAAATAGTCCGCCGAAAGAATGTTGACCAGATTCGATACCGCCAGCGGCAAGCTGGAGGTATCCGCGATGAACCCTGCGGCCATCACAAAAGCCAGTGTCGCCTGGGGCGAGAAGCACAGCGCCCGCAGCATGGCGATGACGATGGGTGTCAGGATCAGGGCAGCACCATCGTTGGCAAATATCCCCGAGACGGCCGCGCCCAGCAGCACCAGCAACACGAACAGCAACCGTCCGCGACCACCGCCCCAGCGAGCAACGTGCAGCGCCGCCCATTCGAAGAAGCCAGCCTTGTCCAGCAAAAGGCTGGTGATGATGATCGCAATGAAGGTGGCCGTCGCGTTCCAGACGATATACCAAACCAGAGGAATGTCGGACCAGTGGATGACGCCGCTGGCCAAAGCCACGGCGGCGCCGGCGCATGCGCTCCAACCGATGCCAAGTCCTTTAGGCTGCCAGATGACCAGAATCAGAGTCAGCAGGAAGATGATGAAAGCAGCGAGCACAATACGGTCCTGTCAGGTCGTTGCTTCCGATGGATGGCAGCAGGCACTCACGGGCGAACATACATTGCCACCGCAGCAGTTCTCCGTGAGAAATTCGATGACGTCGTTCATGGCCGCGAAGTTGGCCGAGTAGAAGACGTATCGGCCCTCGTGGCGAGAGGTCACCAGGGCCGCGTGGGCCAGCTCTTTCATGTGAAACGAGAGCGATGACGGAGCGATATCAAGCGCTTCACCGATCTTGCTGGCGGCGGAGCCCCCAGGGCCGATCTGTACCAGGTGCCGGAATATGGCCAGACGAGACTCCTGCGCCAACGCGGCAAGGGCGGCAATGACGGCTTTGGTTCTCCTGTCTCTTATACACATCTCCGAGCCCACGAGACTCCGTTAAAAGGGGGGGGGGGGGGGGGGGGGGGGGGGGGGGGGGGGGGGGGGGGGGG
>NZ_JAELUH010000151.1 GCF_016429215.1 Herbaspirillum sp. ASV7
AACTCCTTGTCGGTGCGCGCATACATGGTGGCGGTGGGGGCGATGTCGAACAGCGCCACCCGGCGCACCGCCTGCGCGTGATCCAGCGCCAGCCGGTGCGCCACGCGGGCGCCACGGTCGTGGCCGACCACCGCATAGCGCGGCTGGTCCAGCGCCGCCATCAGCTCGGCCAGGTCGGCCGCCATGGCGCGCTTGGCGTAGTGGACATGCTCAGGCCCGCCCTCGGGTTTGTCGCTGTCGCCGTAGCCGCGCAGGTCGGGGGCCACGACCGTATAGCGACGCGCCAGTGCGGGGGCGATCTTGCGCCAGGTCACATGGGTCTGTGGATGACCGTGGATGAGCAGCAGCGCCGGGCCACTGCCGGCCATGGCGAAGCGGATGCGCACACCCGTGGAGGTGGTGAAATCGCGCAGCGCAAAGCCCTCCAGGAAGGGCGAGTCGCCCGCCTCCGAAAATCTCTGCGCCTTGTCGTTGCTCAACGTAACCATGGACTGGTCTCGAAATGTCGCTCCTGGAACGCCAGGATATCGTCGCGCAGGGCCAGGGTCTGGCCGACCGCGTCCAGCCCCAGCAGCAGGGCCTGCTTGCGCAGCGGATCGATGTCGAAGTGGATCGCCAGGCCCGCTGCCGTGATGGTCTGCTGCGCCAGGTCGATCGTCAAGCGGTTGCCGTCGGCTTGGGCCACGCGGGCCAGCAGCGTGGCCACCTCGGCTGGCGGCAGGGTGATAGCCAAGAGGCCATTGCGCGCGCAGTTGTCGAAGAAGATGCCGGCATAGGAAGTGCCGATCAGGGCGCGCACGCCATATTGCATCAGGCCCCACACCGCGTGTTCGCGGCTGGAGCCGCAACCGAAGTTATCCCCCACCACCAGGAAGCTGGCAGCGCTCCAGGCCGGCTGGTTGAGGATGAACTCGCTGCGCGGCAGGCCGGCGTCGTCAAAGCGCAGGTCATGCAGCAGGCCGCGATCCAGGCCGCTGCGATCGATGCCCTTGAGGAATTGCTTGGGCATGATGACATCGGTATCGATATTGGCCGCTGGCAGTGGCGCGGCGATTCCCTCGACGGTGGTGAATGCGGCCATGTCAGTTCTCCTCCAGATAGCGGCGGGCATCGGCCAGATGGCCGGCGATGGCGGCGGCGGCCACCATGGCCGGGCTCATCAGGTGGGTACGCCCACCGGCACCCTGGCGGCCTTCGAAATTGCGGTTGGTGCTGGAGGCGCAACGCTCGCCGCTGGCGAGGATGTCGTCGTTCATGGCCAGGCACATCGAACAGCCCGACTGGCGCCATTCGAAACCGGCGGCGATGAAGACCTGGTCCAGGCCCTCCTGCTCGGCCTGGCGCCGCACCTGCGAGGACCCCGGCACCACCATGGCCAGCACGCCGTCGGCGACCTTGCGGCCGCGCAAGACCTGCGCCGCATCGCGCAAGTCCTCGATGCGGGCATTGGTGCAGGAGCCGATGAAGGCGCGCTGGATGGCAATCGAATCGGCCCGCTGGCCGGCCCGCAGACCCATGTAGTCGAGCGCACGCTGCATGCCCTGGCGGCGCACCGGATCGCTTTCATCGCCGGGGTCGGGCAGGACGGCGTCGATGTGCACGGCCTGGTCGGGGCTGGTACCCCAGGTCAGCATGGGGGCGATCGCGGCGGCATCCAGTTGCACCTCGGCATCGAAGACCGCATCGGCATCGCTGGCCAGTTGCCGCCAGGCTGCCACGGCGGCGTCCCACAGCGCGCCTTGCGGCGCGCGCGGACGACCGCGCAGGTAGTCCACGACCTTGTCATCGGGGGCGATGAGGGCGCCGCGTGCGCCGCATTCCACGGCCATGTTGCAGATGGTCATGCGGGCTTCCACGCTCAAGGCGGCGATGGCCTCGCCCTGGAACTCCAGCGCATAGCCGGTGGCGCCGGCCGCACCGATCTTGCCCACCAGCGCCATGATGATGTCCTTGGAGCGCACGCCCGCGCCCAGCCTGCCGCTGACGCTCACGCGCATGGTCTTGAGGCGCCGGTAGACCAGGGTCTGGGTAGCCAGGTAGTGCTCGATGTCGGAGGTGCCGATGCCGAAACCCAGCGCCCCCAGGGCACCGTAGGTGGTGGTGTGGCTGTCGCCGGCAGCGATCACCATGCCCGGCAGCACCAGGCCGATCTCGGGCATGACGACGTGTTCGATGCCCTGCAGCGGATGCAGCACGTCGAAGAGTTCGATGCCGAAATCGCGGCAGTTCTCGGCGAAGTAGCTGGCCTGGCGTGCCGCGCCCGCATCGGGCATGCGCGCGCTGCGCTGGGCTGCCGTGGGGTTGACGTGATCGACCGTGCCAAGCGCCGCCTGCGGACGCCACACGGTGCGCCCGGCCTGGCGCAGGCCGGTGAAGGCTTGCGGCGAGGTGTATTCGTTGAGGACGGTGCGGTCGATGTAGAGCAGCACCTGCCGGCCATCGTCGCTTAGGCGGCGCACCAGGTGGCTGTCGATGAGTTTGTCGTAGAGGGTCTTGGCCATGATCGCTTCACGGGAGGGCTGATATGCCTTCAAAGTGTAGCGAGCCGGCGGCGGCGGCTCCAATGCAAATATCGAATGCATGTATTCGATATTGCTAAGCAGCGCCGCCGCTCAGCTTGCCTATTGTCGTGGTGCCGGGGCGTTGTCGGCAAAGGCGGGGATGTCCTTCAGACGTGCGTGGACATCGACCTGCTGGTGAGCCGGGTACGCCAGCGCCTGGACGACGACGCCCGCGAGCCGCGCTACATCAAGACCATCCGCAACGAAGGCGATGTCTTCTCGATGCCGGTCACCATCGAGGAGGTGCGCTCGTGAGCGCTGGCGCCGGCTCTGCTGCCCGCGAGGTCATGCTCGATACCCTGGAGAACGACGTGGCCACCTCGGTGGCCATCCTCGACCGCCTGCCGGCCGCCGAGCGACCCGCCTGGATCGGCCCTCTACAGCGGGCCAACTACGGTTACGCGATCGGCGAGGGCAGGGCCGGCAGCAACGAGCTCTCCGAGCGCGCCCAGGTGATTGCCGCCAAGATCCGCGCCGCCGATGCCGCGCCGAACGCCGCGAGTGCGACCACCGACTCGGCCAATACCTTCCTACCTGGCCACTGATCGCGGCGTGGCCGGTTACGACAAGTACCGTCGCGACTTCAACCGCCTGATCTGGAAGACCGCCTCACCGAAGTGGCATTTCGACGAAGCCACCTACGCCCGCAGCGCCGCCGCCTTCGACAATCCCGACCACGTGGCCATCGTGGTCCACAACTATCGCTGGCGCCTGGGCCTGGCGCCGGGCCAGACCCAGTACGACACGCTGGAGCAGCGCCTGGGCAGCTTCCCCATCATCACGGTGCCGACGGTGACACTGGAGGGCGATGCCAACGGCGCGCCGCACCTGGATCCGGCCGCCTACCGCAAGCGCTTCTCTGGCCCTTATGCGCATCACACACTGGGCGGAGGCATCGGCCACAACCTGCCGCAGGAAGCGCCGGCCGAGTTTGCCCAGGCGATCATCGAGGCCGACCGCCTGTGACGGAGCGGGCGGCATCAGCAGGGCTAGGATGCGGGTCTTGCTTCCTGCAGATCGCGCCTGAATGCCCCCGGACTCAATCCCGTCCATTTGCGAAACGCCCGGTGGAAGGCACTGGGCTCGGTAAAACCCAGCTGCGCGGCCACGCTGGCCACGCTCAGCTCGCCCTGGCGCAGCAGGGTCTGGGCCAGGCC
>NZ_JAELUH010000152.1 GCF_016429215.1 Herbaspirillum sp. ASV7
CCCCCCCCCCCCCCCCCCCCCCCCCCCCCCCCCCCCCCCCCCCCCCCCCCCCTTTTTAACGGAGTCTCGTGGGCTCGGAGATGTGTATAAGAGACAGCGCGGGGACCCTCCGAAGGAGGGCGGAGGCAGCAGCGGTCGCCTTCTTTTGCTTACTTTTCTTGGCGAGACAAGAAAAGTGAGCGGCTGCCGGGCCGCCCCCGGCGCTCCCTTCCGACCGGAGAAAGATAAGAATTAAGCTAAAGCGCAGGAAGAAATTCCGTGCAGACTACCCAAACCTAAAAAAAACCAAGAACAAAAAAAATGCCGCCCCCAAAAAACAGGACGGCATCCAACAACAGAGTGCAAAAAAACTTAGTTCCTGAGCGTGGTCAACCCTTGAGCAGCAAGCGCCTTAAGCCACCCCAGCCCAGCAGAAGTAGCCCCAGCAGGATTGTATTCACAGCCGATCCATCCCTGATACCCCAGAGAATCGATCAACTTGAGCAGATAGGGATAGTTAAGTTCACCGACATCCGGCTCATGCCGCTCAGGCACACCAGCGATCTGGATATGACCGATGCCAGGCATATCGCGCTTCAGCTTGACAGCAACGTCACCCTCGACGATCTGGCAGTGATAGCAATCGAACTGCACCTTAAGATTAGGCGCCCCCACCTCGGCACAGATCGCCTGAGCCTCATCCTGACGATTGAGGAAGAAGCCAGGGATATTACGTGTATTGATAGGCTCGATCACCACGGTCAAGCCCGCAGACTCAGCCTGATGCGCGGCATAAGACAGGTTATCCAGGTAGACCGCGCGATGCCGCGCACGATCCTGCTCCGGCTTGATCAGCCCCGCCATCACATGCAAGGTCTGGTTACCGATCACCGACGCGTACTGCAACGCGGTATCGATGCTGCGCTTGAACTCATCCTCACGCCCCGGCAAGGAAGCGATGCCCCGCTCACCCGCCGCCCAATCCCCCGGAGGCGCATTGAACAACGCCTGGGTCAGGCCATTGGCCTCCAGGCGCGACTTGATCTCTTGCGGCTGATAGTCATACGGGAACAGGAACTCGACGCCGGAAAAGCCATCCTTGGCGGCGGCGGCGAAGCGGTCCAGGAAATCGTGTTCCACATACATCATGCTCAGGTTGGCGGCAAAACGCAGCATCGGGTTCTCCTTGATAACGAGGGTGCCAGTGTAGCGCGTCCAGCGCCACCACCGGCGGTGCAGAAAACGTCAACGCCCGCAAACGCGGGCAAGCGGGCGTCGACCACAGACTAAGCTTACTTGTTCACCACGCCCGGCTTGGTCACCAGGGTGGCAATCGAACCCACCACCAGCATGATGGCCAGCATGTACATGCCGGTCGCATTGCTATGGGTCAAGTCCTTGAAATAACCGATCAGGTAGGGACTCACGAAACCAGCCAGGTTACCCACCGAGTTGATGGCCGCAATACCCACTGCAGCAGCAGCACCCGACAGGAAAGCCGTCGGCAGCGACCAGAACAGCGGTGCGCAGGTCAGCACGCCAGCAGCGGCCAGCGACAGCGCGGCAATCGAGATCACGGTGTTGTCGGCAAACAGCGCCGCACCGATGAAGCCCACGCAACCCATCATGGCCGGCACCACCAGGTGCCAGCGACGCTCACGCAGACGGTCGGCGCTGCGGCCGATCAGGTTCATGGCGATGATGGCGCAGCCGAAGGGGATGGCCGACAGCAGGCCGATCTGCAGGTTGCCCGTCACGCCAGTGGCCTTGACCAGGGTCGGCATCCACAACGTCAGGCCGTACTGGCCCATCACGAAGGAGAAGTAGATCAGGCACATCAACCACACGCGACCATCCTTGATGATGGCGCCGAAACCATGCTTGCTATCCTTGCCCTTGGCGTCGCTGTCGATGTCGGCCTGCAGCACCTTCTTCTCGTCGTCAGACAGCCACTTGGCGCTCTTGACGTCGTTGTCCAGGTACAGCAAGGTCACCAGGCCGATCAGCACGGCCGGGATGGCTTCGATCAGGAACATCCACTGCCAGCCTTCCAGGCCGCCATTGTGGTGGAAGGCGTCCATGATCCAACCCGACAGCGGATTGCCCAGGATGCCGGCCACCGGAATGCCCGACATGAACACCGCGATCACCTTGGCACGACGGTGCGAAGGGAACCAGTAGGTCAGGTACAGGATGATGCCGGGATAGAAACCGGCCTCGGCCAGGCCCAGCAGGAAGCGCAGGATGTAGAACTGGGTGGCGTTCTGCACGAACATGAACACCGCCGACAGCAGCCCCCAGGTAATCATGATGCGGGCGATCCAGATGCGCGCGCCCACCTTGTGCATCAGGATGTTGCTGGGTACTTCGAAGAGGAAGTAGCCGATGAAGAACAGGCCGGCACCCAGGCCGAACACGGTTTCCGAGAAGCCCAGGTCTTGCGACATCTGCAGCTTGGCAAAGCCGACGTTGACGCGATCGAGGTAGGCAATCACGTAGCACAGCATCAGGAACGGCATGATGCGCCAGAAGACTTTCTTGTACAGGCCGTCCTTGGCCTGCTCTTTGACGTCGGGGACGACGCCGGTGGTGCTCGCGGTGGTCATGATGTTACATCTCCCTAAGAGTGTCGCGGCCGCTTAGCAGACGGCCGCTGGTTGCTTGGCGCCCGTCGGTGGACGGGCAATTTGTGGATTCAACCGGACTGGCCAGAGGGCTTTGGCGACCCGTCTGCCGTCGACATTGATTGACCGGTCTTGCGCCGGCTTGCGGTTCCCCCGCGCCCCTGCTTTTGCAGGGGCGCAAGAGGGGCAGGACGATCAGCGTATGACCGCCCTGCCTGCGTTGTTGCCATTGGGTGGGGGCGGCAGCCCCGGCCTTACCAGCGTGCCTTGAAGGTGTCGCGCAACTCTTGCAGCGCCGGCTCTTCCAGACCAGTGGCGCGGCCACCGGCCAGGTGCCACAGCTTGGCGGTTTCTTCCAGCTCTTCCAGGGCAAAGGCCGCCTTGGAGACCGAGCTTTCCCAGACCACCGGACCGAGACGTTCCAGCAACACGCCGCGCACCTGGGTGGCGATCTTCGCTACCTGCTCGGCCACTTCCGGTGCGCCCGGGCGGGCGTAGCGGATCAGGGGGATGTGGCCGACCTTCATCACGTAGTACGGCGTGATCGGCGGCAGCACATCCTGCTCCTGCCACACACCGTTGATGGTCAGGCTGACCAGGTGCGTGGAGTGGGTATGCACGACGGCGTGCATCTCGGGATTGTTGTCGTAGACGGCGCGGTGCAGCACCAGGGTCTTGGAGGGCTTGTCGCCTGAGACCCATTCGCCGGCCGCATTGACCTTGGAGATGGCAGCCGGGTCGAGGAAGCCCAGGCAGGCGTCGGTGGGCGTGATCAGCCAGCCGTCATCCAGACGCGCGCTGATGTTGCCGGCCGAACCGACCGTGTAGCCGCGCTGGTAGAGCGAGGCGCCGATGCGGCAGATCTCTTCGCGCAACTTGCTTTCGTTGGTGGTCTGGCTCATGCGCTCTTCCCGTCCAGGTAACGCAGTGCCTTCTCGAAGAAGTCGACGCTGCCGAAGTTGCCCGACTTCAGCGCCAGGGCAACCGGTTGCTCGTCCAGGGTGGCGGTGGCCGGCACGCCCGGGTCGATCTGCGGGCCGATGC
>NZ_JAELUH010000153.1 GCF_016429215.1 Herbaspirillum sp. ASV7
GTGCGAATCTCATCAAGGCTGCGGGCACGTATTTGACATTAGCCCACGAGCAAGCCGGATACATGCACGCAAACTGTTTCAACGTTACAAAAAGAACTTGCAAAAGGTGTCGGGTCCATACATGCATCGAAAATATGAATGGTGCCGGCATGGATACGAGCGTCCAGTACCTCCAAGTAGCTATCCGGATTGCCAGGCAACGTCAGTCTGTCACCAATGCGCAGGTCGGACATCATGGCCGCAGCTCCTCTATCAAGCAAAGGTGACTCAGATCACCATATCCGGCCGACAGCTCCAGTGCTGCAAAAATATGGTGGCGTGCCAAGTCTGCCTGCAGCACCCCAATAACAAGCAGTGGCGCGATCAGCGCCGTCGGAATCTGGAGGCTGGTGCACAGTGCGTGTTGAAGCACCGGGCCGGATTCGCAATAGCGCTCGACTCGCTCGATGATGTCCGGCGTCAGATATGTATGGGCACGCGCTAACGCTGGTTTTAGCAGTTGAGCGTTGACGATGACTGGATGCCGTTCGTCCGCAGGTACAATCACCGTAGATAGCGGATAGCAGTAAGCCTCCATGATTTTCCGAGCACGCTCGAGTTTCATCCAGTACTGGTCGTCGCCCTCGTAGCCCTGAATTTTGACTTCGTACGCACAAAGCAGACCATCGGTCTGAACCACAGAAAAATCTGGCGTGTACTCCATCTCCCCGGTGCGGCATCCACGCATTCTACGTGCCTCAGATACTTCTTCGCGCGTGAACAGCAGCCGTTCGCTGACCAGGTCAACGGTGAACGGTTGTTGCTTAAATGAGCGCACACGCGGGTCGATGCTGAGTATGTGTGCAACTAGTCGTTCTGCGTCGGACTCGACGGTAATGTGGCCATCGGCTTTTTCTGCATAGGTGCCGATGCGAGCTTTACCGTATGTCCGAGCGGTGAACCGGACTCCAACATTCGCCGCACTTCGACGACTGCGAGTGCCATAGGATGGTGAACTTTTCATACCAGCCTCCAGGCAGCTCTTGCTTGCTTCACTATAGTTTTTGCCGCAATAGCATTACTCCATGACAGGCTTGTAGGTTGCCATTTATTTAGACGTGCCCACCGATGGATGAACTTGCGCTTTGTCATGCGACCTCCTGCCAGATAGATTCCACACACGTATCGCCCTGACGCATCGGGGCAACATAGGCGTATCGTGCCAAGCGCCCAAATTTAAGGAGCCAGCAAGAAAATGAAATATCAGGGGACGTACGAACCCACTTGAACGGCCCATTAGGAGTTCAAGGCGTTGACAGTGGATTCGGGAAGGACCATACTCAGTGCTGGATCAGTCAATATCCAAGCAGTAAATACAAGGCCCAAGAGCTCCAACTCTTGGGCTTTGGCCGTTCTAGCACCCCAACTTTACCCGCGATTGAATTGAGGTTATGTCATCAGTCGCCTCCAGATGTAATTGTGGAACCGGCCGCCGGCGTCTCTGCGGCATTCATGATTGCTATATCGTCGCTCAAAGCGCGCGCCCGTTGAGCCGCAAGCCATGCGGCAACATCCTTAACAAGCGCAAACTTGCCACGCCTATTTTCGATCTCGAAAACCGGGATAGGTATTGTCTTGCGTGAAACGGCCTGACGGAAGGCCTCCATCGACGAGTATCCAAGCACCAGCCGTAGGTTGTCGTTTGACACAATGGGGCCGTACCGACTTGTTAATTCTCTATCCAAAAGGACCGCCAGCGGCTCATTGATATGCGTTGGATTCATGTCATTCGCTCTGTCACGATTAGTCACATCAAATACTAGCAACTCCGCTGGTGAAGGCCTAGATAGACGCCGAGGGTAGTATGTCACTCTATTTTTTGATAGCTTATGAATCTAACTCTTTGAAAATATTAAGTTTTGCACAATGAACGCGACCTTTAGTAATCCGTCACAAAAGTCAGCATGACCAAAAATTCTGCGTCCAAAGCCGACCCTGTTGAGAGGATAAGGCGGATTTATTGGTACGAAGGTGTTCGCCAAGCGACCGGTCTAACTAGTGCCTATGCGCTTGAGCGACTGTTCGTCCCGGACGGTTTCGGAAGGAATAAAGACGGGATCCTATTTAATCGGTCCACCTGGGTAACCTATAAGAAGGGTGACCACACACCGAAGCCGGCACTCGTAGCGCGAGTGGAGTTGTCGGTGCCTGGGTCCAGTGAGGAGTTAAACCATGTGTTGTGGGAGATTTTGCGCGAGAGCACGCAAAGGTCAGTACATGCGCAAAGGTGGTTACGGCAATTAGAACCAGAATTACAAATACTAGTATTCGATAGCGGGACCAGAATTCGGGATCATGGCTGGCCTCGACTGCTGGAGAAAATTGAGAATAGAGCCAGCATGGATGCACTCGCATGCCTGACGGTACTGGTGTTCGTGAATTTGGATCGGCGTAACTTCGACTTGGCATCAGAATTTACGCGCAGCACTCTTCGTGTACTCCTTATGCTCGGCCGTCACTTTGAATGCCGAAGAATTGGAAATGACTTATTTAATCTGTACGTTGAGCGAGTCTTCGATAATGTTCGATGGAACGGTCGGCGATTTTATTTGAATGATTATTCGTTTTCGCTATGGACTGATTTTTTGCATCGGGTCGCTGACGATTCAACTGATGCCGCGGCATACTTGAGACCGTCTCCTGAAAAAGTTCGGATAATGTGCAAGATACTTCGCGGTGGACGTGGCTTCGCGATAGCGCTCGCAATTAATCCATTGATTGGGCCAGATCTTGAGGTTGGCCCTCCTAAGAAGAAAGACCTCGATACTTTTGAACGGGATGTCTACATCCAGAGGCAGTCGGTTAGCGAGATGTTAGCCGGCAAGCGTAAGCAAGGTTTTCCAACAGGGATATAGCAGCGACATTCATCTCCTAGAGCGAGAGAATTCAAAACAAGTGAGTTCTCACGATGCAGCGGCAATACTTCCATTTAGACTCATGCTGGGGTCTGTTCACCCTTAATCTACGAGTGCGAAAGGCCGCCAAGCGTTGACTGCTGCCTAGGCACGGCGACGCGCCGTGGTGGTGCACACGGCAAGGAGCTGCAAGAACGACAGGCGACGCTTGCCGGCCTCCCGGAGGGTTGCCCCCAGAAGGTGCATCTCGCAGATTAGGTGTGAACAGGCCCTAGCGTAGCGATACATTCGCGTTCAAAATAGCTACCACGCGATCCTATCTAACGCCCCCATGAGCCTAAAAGTATTTCTCGATACCGAGTTCACCAACTTTGTTGGTCCTCGTCTGATCAGCATTGGCATGGTGGCTAGGTCCGGCGAAGAATTTTACGCGGAAGTGCCATATCCTTTGGGCAGCTGCAGCGACTTCGTAGTTGAAACCGTAATCCCCTTACTAGGTCGCGTCCCCAATGCCTTCTGCCCAGCAAATGACCTAAGTATGAAATTAACGCAGTGGTTGGAGACCGTCCGCCCCGATGATGACTGTCTCTTATACACATCTCCGAGCCCACGAGACTCCGTTAAAAGGGGGGGGGGGGGGGGGGGGGGGGGGGGGGGGGGGGGGGGGGGGGGGGGGGGG
>NZ_JAELUH010000154.1 GCF_016429215.1 Herbaspirillum sp. ASV7
GCAAACACAATATATGCTCAACTCGTCTATAACAGAACTAATGTTATAGGAACAAGCCGCACGGGCAATTAGTATCAGTTAGCTTAACGCATTACTGCGCTTCCACACCTGACCTATCAACGTCCTGGTCTCGAACGACCCTTTAGGGGAATCTAGTTCCCGGGAAGTCTCATCTCAAGGCGAGTTTCCCGCTTAGATGCTTTCAGCGGTTATCTCTTCCGAACTTAGCTACTCGGCAATGCCACTGGCGTGACAACCGATACACCAGAGGTTCGTCCACTCCGGTCCTCTCGTACTAGGAGCAGCCCCCTTCAAACTTCCAACGCCCACGGCAGATAGGGACCAAACTGTCTCACGACGTTTTAAACCCAGCTCACGTACCACTTTAAATGGCGAACAGCCATACCCTTGGGACCGGCTACAGCCCCAGGATGTGATGAGCCGACATCGAGGTGCCAAACTCCCCCGTCGATATGAACTCTTGGGAGGAATCAGCCTGTTATCCCCAGAGTACCTTTTATCCGTTGAGCGATGGCCCTTCCATACAGAACCACCGGATCACTATGTCCTACTTTCGTACCTGCTCGACTTGTCAGTCTCGCAGTTAAGCACGCTTATGCCATTGCACTATTAGCACGATGTCCGACCGTACCTAGCGTACCTTCGAACTCCTCCGTTACACTTTGGGAGGAGACCGCCCCAGTCAAACTGCCTACCATGCACTGTCCCCGATCCGGATAACGGACCAAGGTTAGAACCTCAAACAAACCAGGGTGGTATTTCAAGGTCGGCTCCACAGAAACTAGCGTTCCTGCTTCAAAGCCTCCCACCTATCCTACACAGATTGGTTCAAAGTCCAATGCAAAGCTACAGTAAAGGTTCATGGGGTCTTTCCGTCTAGCCGCGGGTAGATTGCATCATCACAAACATTTCAACTTCGCTGAGTCTCGGGAGGAGACAGTGTGGCCATCGTTACGCCATTCGTGCAGGTCGGAACTTACCCGACAAGGAATTTCGCTACCTTAGGACCGTTATAGTTACGGCCGCCGTTTACTGGGACTTCAATCAAGAGCTTGCACCCCATCATTTAATCTTCCAGCACCGGGCAGGCGTCACACCCTATACGTCCACTTTCGTGTTTGCAGAGTGCTGTGTTTTTATTAAACAGTCGCAGCCACCATTTTATTGCAACCCTTTTGTCCTTCTGGCGCAGGCCAGTCAAACTACTTGGGCGTACCTTATCCCGAAGTTACGGTACCAATTTGCCGAGTTCCTTCTCCCGAGTTCTCTCAAGCGCCTTAGAATACTCATCTCGCCCACCTGTGTCGGTTTGCGGTACGGTCTCGTTAGACTGAAGCTTAGAGGCTTTTCTTGGAACCACTTCCGATTGCTTCGCGAACAAGTTCGCTCGTCTCGTACCCTTGAATTACGCTGCCGGATTTGCCTAACAGCCTTCTTCGATACAAAAACCGGGACTTCCAACACCCGGACAACCTTCCGCGATCCGTCCCCCCATCGCATCTAACGACGGTGCAGGAATATTAACCTGCTTCCCATCAGCTACGCATCTCTGCCTCGCCTTAGGGGCCGACTCACCCTGCTCCGATGAACGTTGAACAGGAAACCTTGGGCTTACGGCGTGCGGGCTTTTCACCCGCATTATCGCTACTCATGTCAGCATTCGCACTTCTGATACCTCCAGCATCCTTTACAAGACACCTTCACAGGCTTACAGAACGCTCTCCTACCATATCCTTACGGATATCCGCAGCTTCGGTGACTGGCTTAGCCCCGTTACATCTTCCGCGCAGGACGACTCGATCAGTGAGCTATTACGCTTTCTTTAAAGGATGGCTGCTTCTAAGCCAACCTCCTGACTGTTTTAGCCTTCCCACTTCGTTTTCCACTTAGCCAATCTTTGGGACCTTAGCTGGCGGTCTGGGTTGTTTCCCTCTTGACGTCGGACGTTAGCACCCGGCGTCTGTCTCCCAAGCTCGCACTCATCGGTATTCGGAGTTTGCAATGGTTTGGTAAGTCGCGATGACCCCCTAGCCATAACAGTGCTCTACCCCCGATGGTGATACTTGAGGCACTACCTAAATAGTTTTCGGAGAGAACCAGCTATTTCCAGATTTGTTTAGCCTTTCACCCCTATCCACAGCTCATCCCCTAATTTTTCAACATTAGTGGGTTCGGTCCTCCAGTGCGTGTTACCGCACCTTCAACCTGGCCATGGATAGATCATCTGGTTTCGGGTCTACACCCAGCGACTGAACGCCCTATTCGGACTCGATTTCTCTGCGCCTTCCCTATTCGGTTAAGCTTGCCACTGAATGTAAGTCGCTGACCCATTATACAAAAGGTACGCAGTCACCCCTTACAGGGCTCCTACTGTTTGTATGCACACGGTTTCAGGATCTATTTCACTCCCCTTCCGGGGTTCTTTTCGCCTTTCCCTCACGGTACTGGTTCACTATCGGTCGATTACGAGTATTTAGCCTTGGAGGATGGTCCCCCCATATTCAGACAGGATTTCACGTGTCCCGCCCTACTTGTCGCAAGCCTAGTTCCACACCATCGATTTCGCATACGGGGCTATCACCCTCTATGGCCGGACTTTCCATTCCGTTCTACTATCGTTGATGCTAAATCTTGCAGGCTGATCCCATTTCGCTCGCCACTACTTTGGGAATCTCGGTTGATTTCTTTTCCTGTAGCTACTTAGATGTTTCAGTTCGCCACGTTCGCTTCGTTACCCTATGTATTCAGATAACGATGACCTTACGGCCGGGTTTCCCCATTCGGAAATCTGCGGATCAAAGCTCGTTTGCCAGCTCCCCGCAGCTTATCGCAAGCTACTACGTCCTTCATCGCCTGTAATCGCCAAGGCATCCACCATGTGCACTTATTCGCTTGTTCCTATAACGTTAGCCTCTTTTGCAAGAGCGTTATATGAAGCGTTGAGTTTTAGCGTTTGCCGTATTCCAAAGTAAGTCTTCTAATTGCTAAGATCACTTCGTAATACTTTGATTGATACAATCACACCCATTTTTCACTTTCGCAAGAACCGAAGTCCTGGCGATCGTTTAAATGAATCTTTACTTCTTCCAGATTGTTAAAGAACAAAAACAGCCATTGATCGTAAAAGATCAAACCTAAATCACAACGTCTCGCTTTGGACGCTGACTTAGGTTTGATATTTCTGGTGGAGGTTGACGGGATCGAACCGACGACCCCCTGCTTGCAAAGCAGGTGCTCTCCCAGCTGAGCTAAACCCCCGAAACCTTGGTGGGTCTGGTTGGGCTCGAACCAACGACCCCCGCGTTATCAACACGGTGCTCTAACCAGCTGAGCTACAGACCCGCTTGGATCAGTATCAGTAGCCAGTCAGTGACCTT
>NZ_JAELUH010000155.1 GCF_016429215.1 Herbaspirillum sp. ASV7
CCCCCCCCCCCCCCCCCCCCCCCCCCCCCCCCCCCCCCCCCCCCCCCCCCCCCCCCCCCCCCCCCCCCCCCCCCCCCCCCCCCACAACCACCCGCCCACCACCCACAACTACACTTGTAGTGTATCGTCGGCAGCGTCAGATGTGTATAAGAGACAGGCTTTGCGCTTGGCTGTCCAACGCTTGAATTCTTCTTCCATGACCTTGCTCATTTTGATTTCCTTTTAGGATTATCTACTGAGCAGGTTTTCAGTGGGTCATTACATTGCAGCGCATCGTCTCGCAGCTCGTCTAAAGATTCAAGTAAAGCGTCGAGCTGACCTCGCACCTCTTTGCGGCGGTCCCTTATTTCACTGAGCCAATGGTTAGCCAACCATCCTAAGACGACGAGAAGCCATCCCGAAATAGTGATAGCGGCTGAGCTATTGTCGCTTATGGCAGTCTCACTTCACGTTGTTGGCCGCGCGGACGCTGGCATCATTAATATATTCTTCAACTTCTACTTTAAGACTCGGCTTCGAAGTTGTGAAATAAAGATGAGACGTTAGAAAATCTCTTTGAAATCCCAAGCGAATAAGCCCGCCAAAGGCTTCTTCTAGAAAAGACGAACCATAGCCGCGAACGCCATCCATTTCGATCACAACTTTCTCACCTTCTTTGAGAGCAGGAACTAAATAATCTGCTCTAAACTCTTCGCCACTATAGGGACCATCCTTTTTATATCTGCCGCCCGGATGACGAGAGAATTCTTTAGCGATGCTTATGGTTTTCATGATGCCGAAACTCCATTCGTCCTTAGGACCGGAATGGTCCAATGGATCAATGTGCCAAATATACTATCACTGTAGTTCTGCTTTTTTATGACGCCACCAACTTTGTAAAACAGCGCCCCGCGATTGCTAAAAATTGCCACTTCTCCAATAGCTGTTTGACTGACAACATCCACCAACTGCTTCAGTCCTTTTCCGCGCTCTTCCTTCCGCGTCCGGGTCACGCTATCTTCCAAAGCATGTTCAATCACGTCTGCATCGCTAGTTAAATTGAGGCTGACCAGCCTTTTCCAAAGGGCCTCTTTTTTTACCGGCAGAGTTGTCGGAATACCCAATCCCAAGTCACAAAAGACCACCGTGATTTTGTCGTCTTTTTGCTGACTAAACATCCACCACTCGTTGTCATCGCGAACATTCAGACCGTCCTGCCTTATTCCAATGTACGCGTGGTGAAGGACGTTATTCATGGCCTCGATAAAGCCTTCATATAGCTCGGTTTGAACTTGGTCTTCGATTTTTGAGGTCAGTTCACCGAGCACTTCTTCGAACTTAACACCCTCGACCTTGTTCCCATGCGTAAATTTCCAGTGAACAACATCGGAGTCCGTCGGCTGAATCCACGAAGACCGGCGAAGGAGTTTTAAGAGCCCGATTTGCTTGAAAACCTGTTGTACTTTCGGCACTTTACTAACGTTGCATCTTACAGATTGCGCAACGCCAGGGAAGTGCTTAAAAAGCCGTCGTAATTCTGCAGAAAACAGCAGCATTGCCCCAGAGTGCAGCTTTGAAGTCGCCGAAAAGTCCAGGCGAAGAGGACCTTTAGCTTCGGAAACCAATCGCCTGAGCGCACGAATTTGCTTCATCAATTTCTCGCGGCCGCTGCTCATCAAGGTGAAAACCGCAGGCGCATGCCAGACCGCCCAATCAGGCTCTCTTCGATTCCGCATTTTATAGAGCCTGCGTCGGACTCTTTGGAGTTTTGCGAGAGTCTGTCTATTGTGGCGCTCCAGCCATATCGCACGCCTACACGAGATTTTTTTCAACAATGCCCCCTCGTCTTTTACTTAATTGCATCGTAGCCAAGCAAAGTTCCAAGACACACTGAAAAATGCTGGCAAAAATGCCGTCATTTCTAAGCCAACTTCAGCCTATCTATCCCCATGAGATATGGACAAAAAAAACGCCTAACTATTGAAAATCAATAAGTTAGGCGTCTTGTCTTGGCGGAGAGGGGGGGATTCGAACCCCCGATAGGCTATTAACCTATACACGCTTTCCAGGCGTGCGACTTAAACCACTCATCCACCTCTCCTGGATTCGGGTTCGCGTTCAGCGAAGCCACGCATTATAGCAAGCTTTCCGACGAAGCCAAGTCTTTTCTCAATATTTTTCAAACTGGCAATGAAAAAAGCCGGCAAGGCCGGGGCAAATCCACACGTCCCCTGCCCCGCCGGCTCTTGTCACGGGCCGATGTCCGCTTATTGCGCTTCCTTCAACTGCTCCAGGATGGCCGGGTTTTCCAGCGTGGAGACGTCCTGGGTGATGGCCTCGCCCTTGGCCAGCACGCGCAAGAGGCGACGCATGATCTTGCCGGAGCGGGTCTTGGGCAGGTTGTCGCCGAAGCGGATTTCCTTGGGCTTGGCAATCGGCCCGATTTCCTTGGCCACCCAGTCACGCAGCTCCTTGGCGATCTGCTTGGCCTCGTCGCCGGTGGGACGCGGACGCTTCAACACCACGAAGGCGCAGATCGATTCACCGGTGGTTTCGTCCGGCTTGCCCACCACGGCGGCTTCGGCCACGAGGCTGTTGGCGACCAGGGCCGATTCGATTTCCATCGTGCCCATGCGGTGACCGGAGACGTTCAACACGTCGTCGATGCGGCCGGTGATGGTGAAGTAGCCGGTGTCCTTGTTGCGCACCGCGCCGTCGCCGGCCAGGTAGATGGTGCCGCCCAGCTCTTCGGGGAAGTAGCTCTTCTTGAAGCGCTCGGGGTCATTCCAGATGGTGCGGATCATCGACGGCCACGGACGCTTGACTACCAAGATGCCGCCATTGCCATTGGGGATGTCATGGCCAGTCTCGTCGACGATGGCCGCCATGATGCCCGGCAGCGGCAGCGTGCAGGAACCCGGCACCTGCGGAGTGGCGCCAGGCAGCGGCGAGATCATGTGGCCGCCGGTCTCGGTCTGCCAGAAGGTATCGACGATCGGGCATTGCTCGCGGCCGATGTTCTTGTAGTACCACATCCAGGCTTCCGGATTGATGGGCTCGCCCACCGAACCGAGGATGCGCAGCGAGGACAGGTCATATTGCTTGGGATGGACCTTCTCGTCGGCGTCGGCGGCCTTGATGAGCGAGCGGATCGCCGTGGGCGCGGTGTAGAAGATCTGTCTCTTATACACATCTCCGAGCCCACGAGACTCCGTTAAAAAGGGGGGGGGGGGGGGGGGGGGGGGGGGGGGGGGGGGGGGGGGGGGGGGGGGGG
>NZ_JAELUH010000156.1 GCF_016429215.1 Herbaspirillum sp. ASV7
CCCCCCCCCCCCCCCCCCCCCCCCCCCCCCCCCCCCCCCCCCCCCCCCTTTTTTTGTAGTGTATCGTCGGCAGCGTCAGATGTGTATAAGAGACAGCCTGGGTTTTCATGACTACGTGAACTTGCAGATGCAGGCCAAGGCTGTGCTATCCGACAGCGGCACGATCAATGAAGAGTCCTCAATCCTCAATTTCCCTGCGCTCAATCTGCGAGAAGCACATGAGCGCCCAGAAGGCATGGAAGAAGCTGCCGTCATGATGGTTGGATTGGAAATCGAACGGGTGCGACAGGGGCTAGCCATTTTGGAGACTCAATCCCGTGGCGCTGAACGCAGCTTGCGTTTGGTCGCAGACTACGGCATGCCCAACGTCAGCCATAAAGTGGTGCGTATCATCCACAGCTATGTCGACTACGTTAACCGCGTGGTATGGAAGAAGTACTGAGGCAGACTTGCGTATTCTCGTCATCAGCCAGTATTTTTGGCCGGAAAACTTCCGAATCAATGATCTCGTAAAAGAATGGGTGCAACGCGGACATGAGGTCACGGTACTGACTGGTGTACCCAACTACCCCGCAGGCACGATATTCGATGCATATAGCAAACATCCCGAAAACTTCACCCGATACGAAGGTGCCAAGGTAGTCAGGATCCCGATGCTGCCACGCGGCTCTGGTGCCGCCCGCCTAGTCGTCAATTACCTGAGTTTCGTCGTAGGCGGGATGATTTGGGGACCTTGGCGCCTGCGCGGAACCCAAGCCGATGTCATTTTTGTGTTCGAACCGTCGCCCGCAACAGTGGGCTTGCCGGCTGTCTGGTTGGGTGCGATCAAGAAAGCGCCGGTCATCTTCTGGGCACTGGATCTTTGGCCGGAGACCCTGGCCGCGATCGGTGTAATACGCTCGCCCCGTATTCTGGATATGGTTGGCAGCATGGTACGCTTCATCTACGATCGCTGCGCCTTGGTGCTGGGCCAGTCGCAAAGCTTTCTTGGAAGCATCGCCAACCATTGCAGCGACAAGCGCAAAATCCGTTACTTCCCCAGTTGGGCCGAAGATGTCTTCATGGACAAAGGCGTGACTCCGGCACCTGAAGTACTCAAGCAGGAAGGTGGCTTCACGGTGGTCTTCGCCGGAAACATCGGCGAGGCGCAGGACATGCCTGCGGTACTGGCCGCCGCACAATTGATTGACGACCCGTCCATCCGCTGGATCATCGTGGGTGATGGAAGAAAGTCGCAATGGCTACGGGAAGAAATTGAAAAACGCGGCTTGCGTGACAAAGTATTATTGCCGGGCCGTTTCCCGATAGAACGCATGCCCTCCTTCTACGCCCATGCCGATGCGTTGTTGGTGTCGCTAAAGCGCGATCCGGTTTTTAGCATGACGATACCGGGCAAGGTGCAATCCTATCTGATGGCTGGAGTTCCATTGCTAGGCATGCTGGATGGCGAAGGCGCGGCAGTCATCCGCGACGCCAACGCTGGCCTGGCTTGTCGTGCAGGCGATAGCGCTGCGTTGGCCGAAGCCGTTTTGAAATTGGCCGCGATGTCCCCCGAAGCGCGACGACAACTGGGAGATAACGGGCGCAAGTATGCTCAACGGGAATTTGGACGCGCCCAGCTGATGGATCGGCTGGAAGCATTGTTGCAGGAAGCAATGACTGCCGGCAAGGCTGAGCAAGTGAAAGAAGGACAACCATGATTTTGGTGACGGGAGCTACCGGCTTCGTAGGCAGAGCCTTGGTCAGAAGGCTGGTGATCGACACGTCTCCGGCAAACCTTCTGGCAGCGGTGAGGCGTCTGGATGCGAATTTGCCCGATGGCGTCGGCTGCGTACAAATAGGTGACCTGTTGCCCACAACAGATTGGCGCCTTGCATTACAGGATGCGCATGAAGTGATTCACTGCGCAGCCCGTGTTCACGTGATGAATGACCAGACCTCAGACCCACTATCAGAATTCCGGCGCGTCAATGTTGAAGGCACAGCCAATCTTGCGCGCCAAGCTGCAGCTGCCGGTGTAAAGCGTTTTATCTTCTTGAGTTCGATCAAGGTCAATGGGGAGCACACCCTGGCCGGACAGGCTTTCACTGCCGACGACGCGGTTGCACCGACAGATCCATATGGGATTTCCAAACATGAGGCAGAGCAGTTACTGCGTCAGATTGGCACCCAGACCGGCATGGAAATAGTGATCATCCGGCCTCCGCTGGTCTATGGCCCTGGGGTCAAGGCCAATTTTGCGTCCATGATGCGATGGCTGACCCGCGGAGTGCCGTTGCCACTAGCGGCCATCACCGGCAATCGCCGCAGCCTGGTTGCTTTGGACACATTGGTTGACCTGATCGTGACATGTCTTGATCATCCTGCGGCTGCAAACCAGACATTCTTGGTCAGTGACGGTGAGGATCTATCGACGGCGGGACTGTTAATTCGCATGTCCGTTGCGTTGGGACGGCCGGCACGTCTAATTCATTGTCCGCCTGTACTTCTTAGATTGGGGGCTGCCATGATGAACAGATCTGGCATTTATCAGCGCCTGTGTGGGTCGCTGCAACTGGACATCACAAAAACCCGGGAACTGCTTGGCTGGAATCCGCCTGTTTCAGTCGATGAAGGTTTGCGCCGTACCATCGAGGGGTTCCATCAATGAAGCGACTATTGGATCTGGCTCTGGCGTTGACTGTCGCGGTCTTTTTGGCGTTCCCGATCCTGATCGTGGCCCTGGCCGTGCGACTGACCTCAAGGGGGCCGGCACTCTACTGGAGCGACCGGGTCGGGCGCGGTAACATCGTCTTCAAAATGCCCAAGTTCCGTAGCATGCGGATCGACACGCCTGCGGTTGCGACGCACTTATTGCAGAATCCGGACCAGTACCTGACGCCCATCGGTTCGTTCCTACGCAAATCTAGCCTGGACGAACTACCGCAGCTGTGGAGCTGTCTCTTATACACATCTGACGCTGCCGACGATACACTACAGTAAAAAAGGGGGGGGGGGGGGGGGGGGGGGGGGGGGGGGGGGGGGGGGGGGGGGGGGGGGGGGGGGGGGGGGGGGGGGGGGGGGGGGGGGGGGGGGGGGGGGGGGGGGGGGGGGGGGGGGGG
>NZ_JAELUH010000157.1 GCF_016429215.1 Herbaspirillum sp. ASV7
CCCCCCCCCCCCCCCCCCCCCCCCCCCCCCCCCCCCCCCCCCCCCCCCCCCCCCTTTTTCAAGCAGAAGACGGCATACGCGATACATAACGGAGTCTCGTGGGCTCGGAGATGTGTATAAGAGACAGACCACCGTCGGTACCACGCTGGCTGATTTTGCGGATCGCTCCTTGGGGATCGGTTACGCCGGTGGCACTACCTTGTTGTCCGCGCTTTTACTGGGGTCCCTGTTGCTTTGGAAGCGCACGCTCGGTTCTGTTTCTGTGAACACGGTAAGCAGCCCGCGAGCAGAAATGTTCTACTGGATCACGATCATGTTTTCGCAGACATTGGGTACGGCACTCGGGGACTGGACAGCGGATAGTGCGGGGCTGGGCTATACCGGCGCGGCTGCGGTTTTCGGTGGACTGCTCGTTTTGTTGGTGTTGGCCTACTACGGAACAAAAATCTCTCGCACCCTGCTATTCTGGGCGGCGTTCATTCTGACGCGACCACTGGGCGCCGTGGTGGGCGACTTTCTCGACAAGCCCCTGAGTGCCGGTGGCCTGGCCCTGAACCGCTACGGTGCATCCATCGCGTTGCTGGCGTTCATGCTGTGCGCCATGCTGGTGTTCCGGCAGAGGGCGGCAACGGCAGCACATTGACACCATTCCAACGGAGGCAACATGCGGGTACTGCTGGTCGAAGACGACGCAATGATTGGCGAGGCAATCCAGGCCGCGTTGAAGGATGCGTCGTACGCAGTGGACTGGGTCAAGGGCGGACAGATTGCCGTCACCACCATCACCAGCCAGCATTACGACATTGCCCTGCTGGACTTGGGATTGCCAGGCAAAGATGGGTTGGATGTGTTGAGAAGCATACGCGCGAAGAACATCCCGATTCCCTTGCTGATCATCACGGCGCGCGACGGGCTTGATGATCGGCTGCAAGGACTGGATGGCGGCGCAGACGACTACGTCCTCAAGCCCTTCCAGATGGCCGAGCTGCTGGCCCGCATGCGCGCGGTCCTGAGGCGTAAAGGGGGAATGGCTTCCCCTTTGCTCACCAATGGACTGGTGTCACTTGACCCGGTCAGCAAGGAGGCAAGTCTGCCAGAGGGAGGCGCGACGCAATTATCCAACCGAGAGTTCGCTCTGCTCCAGGCATTATTGATGCGTCCAGGAGCAATTTTGTCGCGCAGCGAATTGGAAGACAGAATTTATGGCTGGAATGAGGAAGTCGAAAGCAATGCGGTCGAGTATTTAATCCATTCCTTGCGCAAGAAGCTTGGCAGCGACATCATCAAAAACGTCAGGGGGGTAGGATGGATGGTCTCAAAAGCCGGCTGAACGAATCGGTTCAGTTGAAGCTATCCGTCATACTTTGCATGGCGATTTTACTGGTAGCCATAGTGGCGGGGGTATTTTCATTCGTTTCCGCACTAGATGAATCGCACGAATTGCAGGACGATATGCTTCGGCAAATCGCTCACCTGATGGAGCGTCAGCGACTTTCGCCTGCTTCTCCTGTACCGGAGGTCAGTTACGCTTCTTCGAACGAAGAGTCTCGCGTCATTGTTCAACATCTTGGCTATTCCGCCAGTAAAGCGGAAATAGATGCTGAAGAAGCACTTCCTCTTTCGTCCACGTTGACGGATGGCCTGCACGACATTGACGCTGCTGGAGAGAATTTTCGTGTGCTGGTTCAGACGATGCCTGGCGGAGAACGCATCGCTGTCGCCCAAGAATCCGATTTTCGCAATGAAATTGCCAGAGACGGTGCACTGAGGACCATTATGCCTTTCCTGCTTCTGGTTCCCGTCCTGTTGTTGATCGTCGCCGATCTGATCCGAAAGATGTTCCGTCCCATCGCAGCTTTATCTATGGAAGTGGACCAGCGCCAGGATGAGCAATTGCATCCGGTAGAGGCAAGTCATTTTCCTGTCGAGGTAAGACCGTTTGCAGTAGCGATCAATCGACTGCTAGGTCGGATAGATCAATCCATGGCCTCGCAGCGGCGATTCGTCGCGGATGCCGCGCACGAACTGCGTTCTCCCATGACGGCCATCTCTCTGCAGGCGGAAAGGCTGGAAGAGGCTGACATGTCCGCACAGGCAAGGCAACGCTTGCGCTCGTTACGGGAGGGAATCGACAGAGGCCGTAACCTCCTCAATCAATTGCTAGCGTTAGCAAAAGCTCAATCATCCGTTTCGCCCGTGGATGCGCCCATCTCGGTCCAGTCCATTTATCGCCGCGTGTTAGAGGACCTGATGCCATTGGCCGAGTCCAAGCAAATTGATATCGGCGTGGACGGTCAGCGCGATACCCACCTGTTGGTTGGTGAGCTCGATCTGCTTTCGCTGCTCAGAAATCTTGTTGATAACGCCGTGCGCTACACCCCCAATGGGGGCAAGGTGGATCTTGCAATCGAAGTTGACGATAAAAATGTGGCCTTAATTGTCGAAGATAATGGGCCAGGTATCCCGGTGGTCGAACGAGCGCGCATCTTCGAGGCATTCCACCGGTTGCTGGGCAGCGGTCAGATCGGTTCTGGGTTAGGTTTGTCGATCGTGCATTGGGCGATGATGAGCAGCACCGTGATCCAATGGAAAAACTTGGCAACGGGTGAATATTGTTCTTGAATACTGTTCGACATAATAGCTCCTTAAATTTCACTGACTTCGACTTCTATCTGGCTCACTAATTGACTCGGAATATTGACCGCCACGCGCAGGCCGGATTGACTAGATTCGTCACGAAAGCCAAGCGTGATGCTTGCCCCCAGCCTGTCTGCAATGGCCTTCACGATCGACAAACCTAACCCAGAACCGAGGGGGGGTCTTATACACATCTGACGCTGCCGACGATACACTACAAAAAAAGGGGGGGGGGGGGGGGGGGGGGGGGGGGGGGGGGGGGGGGGGGGGGGG
>NZ_JAELUH010000158.1 GCF_016429215.1 Herbaspirillum sp. ASV7
GATCACGGTCATCTTCACCGCCTCCAATGTCTACCTGGGGCTCAAGGTGGGATTGACCTTTTCCTCGGCCATTCCGGCTGCGGTGATCTCGATGGCGGTGCTGCGCCTGTTCAGCAATGCCAATATCCTCGAAAACAACATGGTGCAGACCCAGGCTTCGGCGGCGGGGACCCTGTCGTCGATCATCTTCATCCTGCCCGGCCTGGTGATGATGGGCCACTGGCAGGGTTTTCCCTTCCTGCAGACGCTGGGCATCTGCGCCGCCGGCGGCATGCTGGGGGTGATGTTCTCCATCCCGCTGCGGCGTGTGATGGTGGTGCAGGGTAGCCTGCCGTATCCGGAAGGCGTGGCCGCCGCCGAGATCCTGCGTGTGGGCAGCGCCGATGCCGACGGTGGCGAGGAGACCCGGCGCGGCTTGCGCGACATCCTCTTCGGTGGCGCGCTGGCGGCGGGGTTCAGCGTCATTGCCAGCGGCTTGAAGGTCTTCGCCGAGAGCATGAGCCTGTGGTTCACTGCCGGCGCCTCGGTGCTGCGCCTGACCATGGGCTTTTCGCTGGCCCTGGTGGGCGCGGGCTACATGATCGGCATCGTCTCGGGCATTGCCATCCTGATCGGCCTGGTCATCGCCTGGGGCGTGGCCGTCCCCTATCTGACGGCAGTGACGCCCCATGCGGCCGACCTGGCGCTGTCGGACTTCGCCAACGGCCTGTGGAAAAGCCAGGTGCGCTTCATCGGCGCCGGCATGATCGGCGTGGCCGCGATCTGGACGCTGGCCACGCTCTTCAGGCCGATGCTCGATGGCGTCAAGGCATCGCTGTCGACACTGGCACGGCGCCAGCAGGGCAGCACCGAACGCCAGGACCAGGACTTGTCGCCGCGCTGGATCATCCTCATCAGCCTGGCCATGATCGCCCTGCTGGCCGTGGTGTTTGCCGCCTTCCTGGCCGATGCGCCGGTGAGCCCGGCACTGTTCATCGGCCTGATCGTCTATGCGGTGGTGTTTGCCTTCGTGTTCGGCTTCCTGGTGGCCGCCGCCTGCGGCTACATGGCCGGCCTGATCGGCTCGTCCTCCAGCCCCATCTCCGGCATCGGTATTGTCGCGGTGATCCTGGTATCGCTGCTGCTGCTGGCCTCCGGTGCGGTCGACCCGCTGCTGGCCACGCCCGAAGGCGGCAAGCTGGCCATCGCCATCGCGCTGTTCGTGACTGCGGCCATCATCGCCGTGGCCGCCATCGCCAATGACAACCTGCAAGACCTCAAGACCGGCCAGCTGGTCGGCGCCACGCCGTGGCGGCAGCAGGTGGCCCTGCTGGTGGGCTGCGTGGTGGGGGCGCTGGTCATCCCGCCGGTGCTCAACCTGCTCTACAACGCCTACGGCTTCACCGGTGCGTTGCCGCGCGCCGGCATGGATGCCGCCCAGGCCCTGGCCGCGCCACAAGCCACGCTGATGACGGCCATTGCCACCGGCATCTTCACGCGTGAGCTGAACTGGACCATGCTGGGCATCGGCGTGGTGCTGGGGCTGTTCCTGATCGTGGTCGACTGGCTGTTGGCAAGGCGTGGCGGTGTCGCGCGCCTGCCGGTGCTGGCCGTGGGTATCGGCATCTACCTGCCGCCGATGGTGAGTTCGGCCCTGTTCGTGGGCGCCTTGCTGGGCTGGTTGATCGAACGTGCCTTGCGCCGACGTGCTCAGGCGGCGGGTGCGGACTTCGACGACTACGCCGAGAAACCGCGCCAGCGCGGCATCCTGGTGGCTTCCGGCCTGATCGTCGGCGAAAGCCTGGTCGGGGTGCTGTTGGCGGCCATCATCGGCCTCACCGGCCGCGATGCGCCGCTGGCGCTGGTGGCGGGCAGCTTCGAAAGCATTGGCCAATGGCTGGGTTTGGCGGCATTTGCCTGGATCCTGCTGGTGTTCGCGCGCCGCATCATGCCGGCGCGCTAAGCACCGACATACGCCAGCTCATTCCAGGTCCAGCGAGAATTGCCGGGGTTCGTCCCCGGCCAGCGCATCGGGCCGGACCAGGCCGCTGGCCTTCACGCCCAGCAGGCGGATGGCCTGGCTCAGGTCGACGCGCTTGAGGCAGCCGCCGGCGGCCGCACGGATGGCGGCGGCGTCCGCAGCTGGGCGCTCCAGGGTGGTATCGCGGGTGATGGTGGAGAAGTCCTTGAAGCGCAGCTTGATGCCGATCTTGCGACACAGATAGCCCTTGCGCTCCAGGTCTGCCGCCAGGCGCTCGCACAGCTGCGTGAAGATCCGTCCCAGTTCGGCCTTGTCGCGGGTGACATGGAGATCGTTTTCAAAGGTGGTCTCCCGACTCATCGAGACCGGTTCGCTTTGCGTGACCACAGGTCGCGTATCCAGCCCATGCGACACCCGATACAGCCAGGCGCCGTAGCTGCGGCCGAAATGGCTGACCAGCCAGTGTTCCTCGCAGGCGGCCAGCTCGCCGATGGTCTGGATATCCAGCGACTTGAGCTTGCTCGCCGCCTTGGGGCCGATGCCGTTGATGCGGCTGGCCGGCATCGGCCAGATGCGCGCGGGCAGGTCTTCCATGGTGACGATGGTGAATCCGTCGGGCTTCTGCATGTCCGAGCACAGCTTGGCCAGCAGCTTGTTGGGCGCGATGCCGACCGAACAGGTGAGCCGGGTGGCCGCGAAGACGGCGGCCTTCAGGGTGCGGGCGATCTCTTCCGAACTGCCCTCCAGCATCGAGACATCCGCGTAGATCTCGTCGATGCCGACATCTTCGATGATGGGGCTGATGTCGCGCACGGCGTCCTTGAACAGTCGCGAATAGCGACGATACAGCTCGAAGTTGACCGGCAGCAGCACCGCATCCGGGGCCAACCTGGCGGCCTTCATGGCCGGCATGGCCGAGTGC
>NZ_JAELUH010000159.1 GCF_016429215.1 Herbaspirillum sp. ASV7
GGTCTTGAAGACCGGCAGCGCGCCGGCATTGGCCAGGTCACTCGCGGCCAGCTTGCCACCCACCACCTCGCTGATGGCGACCACGCGCGACCAGTCGACCTTGGCCTGGATCAGGTCACCGGCTTCGTGATGGGCGCCGTCGAGGTCATCGACCACGATGCGGCGCGCATGCAGCAGTGCGGGCGGGAACTCCACCATGTCCGGCTTGAAGGCACCCACGCCAATGGCCAGCGTATCGGCGGCGATGTGTTCCGGAATGACGGCGACGCGTGAAGTCGTCAAGGCGATCACCACATCGGTGCGTGGCAGATCCTCTTGCAACATCCGTGCCGGCAAGGGACTGGCCACCGCTTGCGGGTGACGTTCGCTCAATGCGCGGCAGAAGGCCTGCGTGCGTTCCAGATCGCGCGCGGCGATCCAGAACTGCTGCACGCCGAAGACCTCGACCAGGGCATCGGCATGCGCGGCGGCCTGTGCACCGGTACCGATCAGCAGGGCCGATTGCGGCGTGCGCGGCAGCAGCGTGCGAATGCCCAGCATGCTCATGGCGGCAGTCCGTCGTCCGGTCACAGTGGGGCCATCCATCAGGGCGATGCGACGACCGGTATGGGTCTCGAAGACGACCACCTCGCCCTGGATCGCAGGCAACTGATGACGTGCGTTGTCGGCGTGCACGGTGATGAGCTTGGTCACCGAGAGATCGTCGGCGATGGCGGGCATGCCCAGTAGCACACTGGCTGCGTCGATGGGAACGACCTGGCGCTCGGGTGCACGGATGGCGCCGCTGGCCAGCTCCTGGGTGGCGCGTTCGAGCGCACTCACCAGCGCGGCATAGGGCAGCGCCTGGGCGGTTTGTCGGGGGTCGAGGATGTGCATGGAGATCCTGATGGCGAAGCTGCGTTCAGCGCAGGAAGAAACCGGTCGGGAAGGGGTCGCTCTCTTCCAGCACCCACTGGTTGGTGCTCATGATGTGAGCGTGGCCGCTGACCTCGGTAAGGGCGCCATCGAAGGGGCCCACCTTGGTCGGGGCCGTCACGCGCACACCGAAGTTGCTGCCCACGATGCTGCCGTTGACGTAGTTCTGGCCCTGCGCCAGGCGGCCGCGCAGGAACAGCTGCGCGGCGCGGCCGGAGGTGCCGGTGCCGGTGGGCGAACGATCCACTTCACGGTCGGCGAAGATGCAGACGTTGGACTGGTCGGCGCCGGGGAAATTGGGTTCGCTGTCGATGATGGTGCCGTACAGCGTATTGAGGCCCGGCTCCAGCGGATGGGCGATGGCCACCTTGGCGATGACCGCGGCCTTGGTCTCGGCGCCCAGCTGGATCAGCTGGCGCACCAGTTCCGGCTTGACCGTGAGACCGGCCTGGGCGGCATTGATGTAGTAGTAGAAGGCGCCGCCGAAGACGATGTCGCCGACGATCTTGCCAAACCCGGTTGTCTCCACTTCGACGTCGCGCTGGTAGATGAAGGCGGGCACGTTGTTGAAGCTGACCTTGCCGGCGCGCACGCCATCCCATTCGACGAAGGCTTCGATGAAGCCGGCCGGCGCATCGAAGCAGATGCGGGTCTGTGGCTGCGTACGCTCGACATAACCCATCTCGACCAGCACCTTGCCCAGGGCGATGATGCCGTGGCCGCACATGTCGCTATAGCCTTCGTTGTGGATGAAGATGACACCGAAATCGGCACCGGCGGTGACCGGCGGCAGCAGGTAGGCGCCATACATGTCGGCATGGCCGCGCGGCTCGTTCATGAGGAACTGGCGCAGATCGTCGCGATGCTCGCGCAGCCAGGCGCGCTGTTCCAGGATGGTGCCGGCGGGGATCTTGGGCAGGCCCGAGACGACGATGCGCAGGGGCTCGCCGCCGGTGTGGGCATCGATGGTCTGGACGGTACGGGTGTAGCTGAGCATGGACTTCCTTCCTCGGGGTGCTGCAGGTGCCGCCAAGGGCACAGGGTACCACCGCTATGCGGCTGTCAGCAGCACGCATGCGACGAATGCTCCCCGGCCGGCCAGGGCCGGCGGGAAGCGGTGTACGACTGGATAGAACGGGAGCAGGAGGCCGAGGAGCACGCGCTGGCGGGCAGTGCGCGCGGCCTCAGGCCGATGCGGGTGACCGATCAGCGATCGGCGATCCGCGATCAGTAGCTGGTCAGCGGGACCGGCAGGCCATCCTTGAAGCGATAGACCGTCACGGGCGACTGCTTCAGGTCGTGGTTGGCGTCGAAGTCGTATTGACCGGCCACGCCCTTGTAGCTGATCTTGGCCAGGGCCGGACCGAAGGCCTTGGGCTCGACCGAGTTGGCCTGCTTCATGGCCTGGGCGATGAGCATCATGCCGTCATAGAAGGAGACGGCGTAGGTTTCGGCGGGACGGTTGTACTTCTTCTGGTAGTCGTCGGAGAAGACCTTGCCTTCCTTGGCCTTGTCCAGCATGGTGCCGCCTTGGGTACAGTAGACCGTTTCACCGATGGCGTCGCCACCCAGGCGGCCCATTTCCGGCGAGCAGATACCGTCGCCGCCCATCAGGGGCACGTCGATGCCCAGTTGCTTCATCTGGCGCTTGATCGGGCCGCCTTGCGGAGCATAACCGCCCAGGAACACGGCATCGGGCTTCTTGCCCTTGATCGAGGTCAGGATGGCGGTGAAGTCGGTGGCCTTGTCGTTGGTGAAGTCCTTGCTGACCACTTCGATGCCATTGGCCTTGGCGACCTTGGCGAATTCCTCGGCCAGACCCTGGCCATAGGCGGTGCGGTCATCGATCACGGCTACGCGCTTGAACTTCAGTTCCTTGGCAGCGTACAGGGCCATCTTGCCGCCCAGCTGGCTGTCGCTGGCCGCGACACGGAACAGGGT
>NZ_JAELUH010000015.1 GCF_016429215.1 Herbaspirillum sp. ASV7
CCTGATGACTATAGCAAGTTGGTACCACCCCTTCCCATCCCGAACAGGACCGTGAAACGACTTCGCGCCGATGATAGTGCTGCAACCAGTGTGAAAGTAGGTCATCGTCAGGCTTGTTACTCCCAAGGACCCTCGTTACGCAAGTAGCGAGGGTTTTTGCTTTGGGCGGACGTTTTTTTATGAGTCGGAAGCGCATCACACCCTGCCTGTTTCCTAAGTTTTACACAGCGTGCAAAGCGGGCCTGGAGCAATTGATATCATTGTTATCCACAGTCGGGCCCACAGTCGGGCCATGATCACACACCGCCTAGGAAAAACAGACAACAAAAAAAGCCGGCTACGCCGGCTTTTTCATCTGATGCGAGCCGCGTTATCTGCGGCCTGTCGCGTTGGAGCTTAGAACTTGTAAGCCACCCGCGCCACGGCGAAGTTCACGCCACCATTGGGTTCCTTGATGCCACCATTCGAGAAGTGCTGCAGGCGGATGCCCAGGTCCAGGCCATTGCTGAACACGTAACCGGCACCGACGTGGTCACCGAACTGGAAGGCCGTCGACAGCACCTTGTCGTTGTTGCGATAGAGCTTGGAGAACAGGTGGACACCGATACCGGCTTCGCCATAGAAGCCCTTGCCATCATCACGCTGGAAGCGCAGCACCGGGGTCAGGCCCAGGTCGATCAGGTTGCCGCTGTCATTGGTGTTGTTGTAGTGATTCATCTTCCAGTCGGCCAGCGACAGGTCCCAGTAGCCGCCGATGTGGGTACCGTTGGATTGCCAGAAATTCCAGTTCGGACCCCAGTTGAACTGGGCGCCGACACGAGCCAGTTGGGTGTTGTTGCCGGTACCATATTCCAGCGACATGCCATCAATGGCGTAGCTGGGGGATTGGATGGCGACAGCGGCAACACCAGCAAATGCGATCTTGGCGACCAGGTTCTTCAATTTAGTCATGGATTGTCTTTCAACGCGTAAATAGTTTTGAAGGGGCTCTCTGCAAGGATTCCGCGCGGATCTTTACGTCCGCGATGCCGCGATATTCTCTCATAATCATCACAATTGCATACTCGCGTGTCTGTTTTTGGCGCGAACGCCACAAGCCCGCGTTCTTGACACCGCTACCTCAAGGCCGGTAGCTGTATTCCAGGCGACCGGCCACGTCGACACGGACGGCCAGCACATGCCCAGACAACGGATATTGCGCCAGCTCAGCTTCGCTTCGTCCATTGCGCCCGGTCGTGATGTAGAGCGTACGCAGGTCAGCGCCGCCGAAGGCCACCATGGTCGGGCAACGCGCCGGCAAGCGGATTTCATGCAGGATTTCGCCTTGTGGCGATAAGCGCAGCACCCGTCCCCCCTCGAACATGGCACACCAGTACGCACCTTCGCTGTCCACGGCGGCGCCATCCGGACGACCGCCATAGTCCGGCGCGCTCTTGTCGCTGTCGAACTGGCGCAGCAGCCGGCAATGGCTGGTCTGGCCGGTGGCCAGATCATAGTCATAGACGTTGATGCGGTGCGCGGGTGTATTGGAGTGATACATCGACCTCTGGTCAGGGCTGAAGGCGACGCCATTGGAAGTGGTCACTGGATGATGCGCATCCCGCAGGGTGTTACGCTCGAAGCAATACAGGGTGCCGGCTTCGCGGTCACGCGGCTCATAGATGGTGCCGCACCAGAAGCGCCCCGCCGCATCGCAGCGACCATCGTTGAAGCGGATCCGGGCGGTGTCATAGGGCGCCTCCAGCATGGGGCTTAGCGCACCGGTACCCGTGTGGAGATGGAACATGCCGGTACGCAATGCCACCACCAGCCCGCCTTGCGCATGCTTGACGATACTGCCCGGTTCCTCCGGCATGTCCCAGCGCTGATGCTGCTGGCTGTCCGGCTGCAGCCTGTGCACGGCGCGGCCGGGAATGTCGATCCAGTACAGTGCGTTTTCCTCGGCATGCCACAGGGGCGACTCCCCCAGCAACATCGGTTCTGGGAAGGCGGCGGTGATCGCATCGAAGGAGGAAGTAGGTTCGGACATGAGAGCGTTGCCAGTAGGAACAAAGGGCTCATTATGCGCCGATGATATCGATTGATAAACCTGAACAGGACGTGGGGAAACCAAAGCTCGCGCCCCAGAAAAAACGGCATGCGCCAGGCGTGCCGTTTTCGTGTTGCAGCGAGGTGTTCAGGAAAAGACTAAAAAAGCCGTCCTACCCGACTAACACCCGCCATCGACATCAGTTAGACCAGCCACCGTCAATCATGTGCACCGAGCCAGTCGTGAAGTTGGACTCGTCCGAGGCCAGGTACAGCGCCAGTGCCGCCACTTCCTCGGCCTTGCCGATACGGCCCATCGGCTGGCGTGCCACGAAGGCGGCACGGACTTCATCCTCGCTCTTGCCGGTTTCCTTGGCCTGGGTGCTGATGCGCTGGTTCAGCGAAGGCGATTCGATAGTGCCCGGGCAGATCGCATTGCAACGCACGCCTTGCGATACGAAGTCCGCCGCCACCGACTTGGTCAGGCCCACCACGGCCGCCTTGGAAGCGCCATAGGCGAAACGGTTGGCCACGCCCTTCACGCTGGAAGCGGCCGAGGCAATATTGACGATGGATCCCGCCTTCTTGGCCAGCATGCCCGGCAACACCGCGCGGATGGTGTGGAACATGGCCTTGGCATTGAGGTTGAAGGAGAAGTCCCAGGCCTTGTCATCGCACTCCAGGATATTGCCCGCCGCGACATAGCCGGCGCAGTTGAAGAGCACATCGATGGTGCCGATATCGGCCACCAGGGCCTTGATGGCGGCGTCATCGGTGACGTCCAGCAGGCGCGTCTCCACGCCGGGGATGCCTGCCAGCGCCTCCAGGTGCTGCTTGCTGATGTCGGTGGCGATGACGCGCGCACCTTCGCGGGCGAACAGCTCGGTCGAGGCGCGGCCGATGCCTTGCGCGGCAGCGGTGATCAGTACGGTCTTGCCGGCGAGGCGGCCAGTGGATGCAGACATGCTTGTTCCTTTGCGTTAGATGAGTTTGCGTTGGGCCAGGTTCTTGAACAGGGCAGTCAGGCCGAAGGTCCATGGTGCGGTCTTGTCGCTGAAGTTGACCGTGTTGACCAGCGCGCCCAGCTTGCCGGTGGCAATCGTGACGACGTCGGCCACCTGGTGCGTGAAGCCCTGGCCGGGGCCGAAACGGTCCTGGGTCGGTGCGAACATGGTGCCCAGGAACAGGACCAGACCATCCGGATACTGGTGGTTGGGGCCGATCGCATGTTCCACCAGCTGCAGCGGATCGCGGCTGATCATGGACATCGAGCTGCTGCCCTTGAGCGTGAAGCCTTCGGTACCATCGACTTGCATTGTAAGTTCGGCGCGACGTACATCGTCAATTGAAAAGTTTGCGTCGAACAGGCGAATGAAAGGCCCGACCGCGCAGGAGGCGTTGTTGTCCTTGGCCTTGCCCAGCAACAGCGCACTGCGGCCCTCGAAGTCGCGCAGATTGACGTCATTGCCCAGCGTGGCGCCGACCACTTTGCCACGGCTGTTGATGGCCAGCACGATCTCGGGTTCGGGATTGTTCCAGGCCGATTTCGGATGGATGCCCACTTCATCGCCCAGGCCCACCGACGACATCGGCTGGGCCTTGGTAAAGATCTCGGCATCCGGACCGATGCCCACTTCCAGGTATTGCGACCAGACGCCCTGTTCCAGCAGCACTTCCTTCAGGCGCGCAGCGCCAGGCGAGCCCGGCACCACGCTGGAGAGGTTGTCGCCGATGACCGCCGTGATGGCGCGACGCACCGATTCGGCCTTGCCGGCATCGCCACGGGCCTGTTCCTCGATGACGCGCTCCAGCATGCTGGCCACGAAGGTCACGCCGCTGGCCTTGACGGCCTGCAGGTCGATGGGCGCCAGCAGCCAGGGGCGCGAGGTGTCACGACGGCTGGCATCGGCATTGTCGAGCAGCTCCTGCAGCGTGGCCACGCGGGTCATGTTGGTGGCTGCGCGCACGGCCGTGGCCGGGTCGTCCAGCTCCAGCAGTTCGCTGGAGGTGGCGGCGATCAGGGTCAGGTCATAGGCGCCGTCGGCGTCGATCTTGACCAGCACCGGGCCGACGCCCGGTTGCCATACGCGGCCGATCAGGGTGGCCTGGGCATGGTCTTCAGGCAGGTGCGCCTGTAGCGTGTAGGTGTGTGCCATGTGAGTGGATCCTTGTTGTTGAAGGCTGGCCCGGAATGCTCGGGAAGCGGGCCACAATTAAAAAACGTCTGAGAGGGGGACGGACATCACCGCGGGCGAAGCACCCTCGATCGGGGTGGGGCAAGGATGCTTGGCCGGAGGATCGTCCGCATCGCCCGGCAAGCCGGGACGATGCGAAAGAACGAAAGGACTGCTGATCAGGTATAGACGCCGATATGCCAGGGCACGAACTCATCCTGCCCGTAGCCGTGCAGCTCGCTCTTGGTCTTCTTGCCCGAGGCGGTATCGAGGATCATCTGGAAGAAGCGCTGGCCGATTTCCTGCGGACTCACATTGCCGTCGGCGATCTCGCCGCAGTTGATGTCCATGTCCTCTTCCTGGCGTTGCCACAGCGCCGTATTGGTCGCCAGTTTCAGCGACGGCGCCGGTGCGCAGCCATAGGCCGAACCACGACCGGTGGTGAAGCAGATCATGTTGGCACCGCCGGCGACCTGGCCGGTAGCCGAGATCGGATCGTATCCGGGGGTATCCATGAAGACGAAACCGCGCGCCGTGACCGTCTCGGCATACTTGTAGACGTCCACCAGGTTGGTGGTGCCACCCTTGGCCACCGCACCCAGCGATTTCTCCAGGATGGTGGTCAGGCCCCCGGCCTTGTTGCCGGCCGAGGGGTTGTTGTTCATCTCGGCATCGTTCTTGGCGCAATACTCCTCCCACCAGGCGATGCGGGCCAGCAGTTTCTCGCCCACCTCCGGCGAGACCGCGCGACGCGTCAACAGGTGTTCGGCGCCATAGATTTCCGGCGTCTCCGACAGGATCGCGGTGCCGCCGTGGCGCACCAGCAAGTCCACCGCCGCGCCCAGTGCCGGGTTGGCGGTGATGCCCGAGTAGCCGTCCGAACCGCCGCATTGCAGGCCCAGCGTCAGGTGCTTGGCCGAGACCGGTTCGCGCTGGATGTCGTTGGCCTTGGGCAGCATCTTCTTGATCTTCTCGATCCCCAGCGCCACCGTCTTGGCGGTGCCGCCGGTGCTCTGGATGGTGAAGGTGTGGAAGTATTCGCCTTCCTTGAGGTTGTGGCTTTCCATCAGGCCCGAGATCTGGTTGGTTTCGCAGCCCAGGCCCACCACCAGCACGGCGGCGAAGTTGGGATGCTTGGCATAGCCGGCCAGGGTGCGGCGCAGGATCTGCAGCGGCTCGCCCTGGGAGTCGACCGCGCAACCGAGACCGTGGGTCAGTGCCACCACGCCATCGATGTTGGGATAGTCGGCCAGCGCCTCGGGATGGATGTCGCGGCGGAAGTGGTCGGCGATGGCGCGCGCGGCCGTGGCCGAGCAGTTCACCGAGGTCAGCACGCCGATGTAGTTGCGCGTGGCCACGCGGCCGTCCGGACGCACGATGCCCATGAAGGTGGCCGGCTCGGCGACGAAATCCACCGGCTTCACGTCGGCGCCGAAATGGTGCTCGCGCGAGAACTCGGCCATGGCCAGGTTATGGGTGTGCACATGCTGGCCCGGCGCGATCGTCTGGCTGGCCGTGCCGATGATCTGGCCATAGCGCTTGACCGGCTCGCCCACGGCGATGGCGCGGGTAGCCATCTTGTGGCCGGCGGGAATGAGGCCTTGTACCTTCAGGCCGCCTTCCTCTTCCAGCACCGTGCCGGAGATGAGCTGCTGGCGGGCAATGACGACATCATCGACGGGATTCAATCGGATGACGGGAGAGATAGCTTTCATGATGATCTCGTTGAGATTCGTGGAGTGGTGCAGGCTGGCCGCTATCGCGGCGGGCACATGCCCAGCGCGTGAGGCGCAGGGCATGCCGGGTGGTTACGTTTGCTTGAACATCAATTACTTAATTACTTGGCCGCGAACTGCGCCAGGTCAGGCATGGGGCTGCCCACCCATTGCTGGTAGATGCCGGGCAGCTTGCCATTCTTCAGGTTGGTGGAGATCCAGTCGTTGAGCCATTTTTCCAGTGCTGGCTCACCCTTGCGCAGGCCGATGGCATAGGGGATGTCCTTGATGGCGAACTTGGTTTCCAGGTTCTTGGACGGGTTCTGCTTGGCAATGGCCGAGGCCAGCGAGTTGGGCGTACACAGGGCGTCGACCTGGCCGGAGATGATGGCCGCGGTCACGGTGGCATCGTCGTCGAAGCGCACGATGTTGGTCCCCTTGGGCGCGATCGGCGTGAGCAGCGAATCCTGCATGTTGCCGCGCACTACGGCCACGCGCTTGCCGACCAGGTCATTCAAGGCCTTGATGTTCTCGCTCTTGGGCGCGGCCACCACGAATTGCGAGGCGCCATAAGGCTGGGTGAAGGCCACCACCTTCTGGCGTTCCGGCGTGATTGAGAAGGACGAGATCACCATGTCAGCCTTGCCGGTCATCAGGAAGGGAATGCGATTGGGACCGGTGACCTGCACGATCTCCAGTTCCACGCCCATGTCCTTGGCCAGCAGGCGCGCGGTCTCGACGTCGGAACCCTGCGGCTCCAGCTTGGCGTTGGTCATGCCGAAGGGAGGCGCGCCGAGGTCGATGGCGATCAGCACCTTCTTGCGCGCCTTGATGTCGGCCAGCGCATCGGCGTGGGCGGCCTGGGCAAAGCAGGCCAGGCCCAGCACGACGGCGGCCGTCTTGCGGGTGAAATTGAGCAGATTCTTCATGGGTGTCTCCTGAGTGGTTTATTTAAAACTGCCTGGTAAAAGCTAAATCCGCCGTTGCGGAAAACTTAGAGATCGCTGGATACGAATTTCTGCAGTTCAGCCGTCTTGGGATTGCTGAAGAGCTCGTCCGGCGGCCCGATTTCCCACACCTGGCCCTGGTGCATGAATACCAGCACATCGGCCAGCTTGCGGGCAAAGGCCATCTCGTGGGTGACCAGTACCATGGTCATGCCCTCGCGGGCCAGGTCTTCCATGACCTTCAGCACCTCGGCCGTCAGTTCGGGGTCCAGTGCCGAGGTCACTTCATCGAAGAGCATCAGTTCCGGTGCCATCGCCAGCGAGCGGGCAATCGCCACGCGCTGCGCCTGGCCGCCGGAGAGCTGCTCGGGATAGGCATCCTTCTTGTTTTCCAGGCCCACCAGTTGCAGGACCTTGTGGGCGATCTTCTTGGCTTCATCGACCGACATCTTCTTGATGGTGGTCAGTGCCAGGGTGATGTTGCGCTCCACCGTCAGGTGCGGGAACAGGTTGTAGCTCTGGAAGACGATGCCGACCTGCTTGCGCAGTTCGCGCAGGTTCAGCTTGTCGGGATGATGGATGTCGTGGCCACAGACCTTGATGTCGCCGGCATCCACTTTTTCCAGGCCGTTGAGGCAGCGCAGGAGCGTGCTCTTGCCCGAGCCGCTGCGACCGATGATGGCCACCATCTGGCCCTTCTGCACGTCCAGAGAGACGCCGTTCAAGACCTTGTTGGGGCCGAAGCTCTTGTGCAGATCCTTGATCTTAACGATGGCTGACATTCAGTTTCCTTTCAAAGTGCTTGGACAGCGCCGACAGCGGGAAGCACAGGCAAAAATAGATGAGCGCCACACAGCCGAAGACGGTGAACGGCTGGAAGGTGGAGTTGTTGATGATCTGGCCGGCACGCGAGAGATCGACGAAACCGATCACCGACGCCAGCGAGGTGTTCTTGACGATCTGCACCATGAAGCCCACGGTAGGCGGCGTGGCGATCTTGATGGCTTGCGGCAGGATCACCTTGGTCAATTGCTCGAAGCGGTTGAAGCCCAGGCATTCCGAGGCTTCCCATTGCGTCCTGGGCACCGCCTGGATGCAGCCGCGCCAGATCTCGCCCAGGAACGCGGCGCAGTAGATCGCAAAGGAAATCCCGGCGGCCACCAGCGGTGTCAGCTTGAGGCCGGCGATGGCCAGGCCGAAGTAGGACACGAACAGGATCACCAGCAGCGGAATGCCCTGCACCACCTGGATGTAGCCGCTGGCGATGTTGCGCAGCAGACGATTGGGCGAGACACGCCACAGCGCGATCACGAAGCCGGCCACGCCACCGAAGACGAAGGCCACCAGCGACAGCACCACGGTCCAGACGGCAGCCTGCAACAGGTATTCGACGTGCAGGAAACTAAATGAATTCATCGCCGCTCCTCACAGGTTGGTGCCAAGCTTGCGCTTGCGCACGAAGGCGATCTGGCTGACCAGCCAGAATGCGCCACGGAACAGGAAGGACAGCGCCAGGTAAGCCACCGCGATGACCGCATAGACCTCGAAGCTGCGGAAGGTCTCTGACTGCACCAGGTTGGCGGTGGCGGTCAGTTCTTCAGCCGAGATCTGCGAGGTGATGCTGGAGGCCAGCATGAGCAGGATGAACTGGCTGGTCAGCGAGGGATAGACACGTTCCACCGCCGGCAGCAAGACCACATGCCAGTAGACATGGAAGCGCGACATGCCCAGGCACTCGGCCGCTTCGATCTGGCCGGGGTGGATGGAGTTGATGCCGGCGCGCATGATCTCGGTGGTGTAGGCGCCGACGTTGACGGTCAGGGCGATGACGGCTGCGGTTTCGGCGGTGAGCTTCCAGCCGATGCTGGCCAGGCCGAAGAACACGAGAAATACCTGCACCAGCAGCGGCGTGTTGCGGATGATCTCGACATAGGCCTTGACCAGTCCATGCACCAGCCAGTGCTGGCTCTTGTAGGCGATGGCGCACAGCGTGCCCAGCACGAAACCCAGCACGATGGACAGTGCCGAGAGCTGTATCGTCAACCAGGCCCCCATGAGCAGGCGGTCCCAGTTGGCGAAGACGCTCATGAAGTCGAAGGTGTAATTCATCGATGCTCCGGCAGTCCAGATCCAGAGAGAGGGTGATACATCGACATGAGTGTGGTCTCCTATATTTTCCTGGGGCGGCCTCTTGTTCTGCGACCTTGTCGTCGGGGCCTTGGCATGATTGCCGGGATGTCATGCGCCTGATGGCGCGCCTGGGTCCGGGCGGCGTGGCCGCTGCAGCGTCGCTACAGCGGCTTGACACCTCCCGGTCGAAATGCGGTCTTCACGTGGGCGATGCCATTGACCAATGGCGCGCCGAAATCGGGAATGCTGATCTCGATGCTGTCGCCATCCTGGGTTCGCACGCTGTAGGCGAAGGACAGGTTGGCCGCGCCCATGTAATGAACGTGGACATCGCCCGGATGCAGCAGATGCGAATACTTGAAGTAGTGATATTCGAGATTCTCGATGGAGTGGCACATGTTGTCGGGGCCGGTCAGGAACTCCTGTTCCCAGATCACGCGGCCATTGCGCCGGATGCGCGTCATGCCCACCAGGTGCGCCGGTGGCAGCCCCACCAGCAGTTCCGGCCCGAAGGAGCAGTGGCGCAGCTTGGAATGGCCCTGGTAGAGGTAGTTGCGGCGCTCCATCACGTGGTCCGAGAATTCGTTGCCAATGGCAAAGCCCAGCCGGCGCGGACAGCCCGCATCGTCGATCAGGTAGAGGCCGACGATCTCCGGTTCTTCGCCGCCATCGAGCGCGAAGTCGGGGCAGGGCAAGGCCTGGCCCGGCGCGACGATGCTGCTGCCATCACCCTTGTAGAACCATTCCGGCTGCGTGCCCGCCACCCCGGGAGCGGGGCGGCCACCAGCGATGCCCCATTCGATCATCAGTTGCGTGTCGGTCTTGTCGAGCTCGTCGCCTTCCAGGCGACGATGCATCTTGTCGCGCGTGGTGGCGCTGCCCAGGTGGGTGGTGCCGGCACCCGAGATGCGGCAATGGGCGGCGTCAGGATGGTCCAGTGGTGCCAGGATGCGCGCCTCGGCCAGGATGGCGGCATAGTCCTCGGAGCGGTCGCTGTTGAGCAGTTGCGCCTGGCGCTCCAGTCCGGTGCCGCGCTGCAGCGCCAGCAGCGCCAGTTCGCGCATGGTGGCCACCTGGTCCAGCACCTGGATGTTGCTGCCGTTGACGATGCCTACTCGGCGCTCGCCCTGGCGGTCGCGGTATTGAATCAGCCTCACCGGGTCTCCTTGTCTCTCCACGATTTCAGCGCTGGTCAGCCCGACAGGCATGCGACAAGGATGACGAAGCATTCGCACGCGGCAGGAAACCTGCCGTGGGGGCAACATCGATCCTGCCAACGTCTCCTGAGCTTTTTTCACGCATCGCCTTGGCAGGCCGATAGATGCGCTAGCATTGTGGTTTTTCCGGACCGACTATAAGAGGCAAGGGTAGCGATGTCTAATGAGCTTAATTCATCGGGTGATAACCAACTGACCGGGGACGGCGAACTGCCCTCGGTGGGTTCCATCGTCAGCCGCCTGCGCTTTCGCCAGGTTGCCTTGCTGACGGCGCTCGACGAACAGGGTTCGTTGCACAAGGCCGCCGAGGTCATGCACATGACCCAGCCGGCCGCCACCAAGGCCTTGCATGAAATGGAAGATGCCCTGGGCGTGACCCTGTTCGACCGCTCCCCGCGCGGTATCGAGGCCACCGAGCTGGGCCGCTGCGTGATCCGCTATGCGCGCCTGATCCAGAGCGACGTGGCCAACCTGCGCGAGGAACTGCAGAACATGATCAGCGGGCGCGGCGGGCGCCTGTCCATCGGTACCATCATGGGCGCGGCACCCTTCGTCACGCGCGCCCTGTCGCGCCTGCGCGAGATCCAGCCCGAGGTCTCCATCGAGATCAGCGAAGACACCAGTGCGCGCCAATTGCTGCTGCTGGACCAGGGGCGCATCGACCTGATGATAGGACGCTCCTCGGTCAGCTCCCAGCCCAACCTGTACCACTACGAGATGCTGCGCGGCGAGCCCATGTGCATCGTCAGCGGCATCGACCATCCGCTGGCCACGGCCCAGAAGGTGCGCCTGCAGGAGCTGGCCGACGCATCCTGGATCCTGTATTCCAGCAACATGCCCATGCGCATCTGGATCGAGCACGAGTTCAAGCTGGAGGGCGTGAAGGTGCCGGGCAATGTGATCGAGACGGCCTCGCCCTTCGTCACCATCACCCTGCTGGCGCAATCGAACATGGTGGCGGTGATGCCGCTGGATATCGCCCACTTCTTCGCCGCCAAGCAGATGCTGGGCATCCTGCCGGTGAACCTGAAGACCCGCATCGAGCACTACGGCATCGTGACCCGCAAGAACACGACGCTTTCGTCGCTGGCCAAGATGTTCATCCAGATCCTGCGCCAGCAAAATTGACCATCCGTATCATCGGCCCCACCCGTTCGGACTGAGTAGCGGCATAGCCGCGTATCGAAGGCGCGGATACGGTGCGTCTTCGATAGGGCCCTGATCGGGCCTACTCAGCCCGAACGGTTGTTTTTAGTTTTTTTTACGCGTTAGGGATTTCCCTGATGCCGGCCCAGCGCGTTTTCCTGTTAGCCTTCGTCTGCGGTCGGGGTGGCCGCATTTCCTCCGATTGGTTTTCATGAATTTGCGTTCCACGCGTGGTGTCACGCGCCCTGCAGCTCAACTTCCCGCATCATCTTCGGTACCGGCGACGATCACGTCGCCGTTTGCGCGCGGCGTGCTGGCCTCGATCTGCCTGGCTGCGGGCTTGCTGCTGGCTGGCTGCGCCAGCCAGAAGGCGGCTCCGTCGCCCGAGGCGGTCGCGCGCCAGGCGCGGCTGGACCAGGCATTGGCATTGTTCTCGGCCAACCAGGCGGGCGGCTTGCCGTCCGGCTGGGAACCACTGCTGTTCACGCGCAAGAAGAAGCCCACCGAATACCAACTGGTGGAGCAGGACGGCCGCATCGTCCTGCATGCGCGGGCCGACCAGGCGTCGTCGGGCTTGCGTCACCCCGTCAATATCGACGTCAACAAGAAACCCTGGCTGTCCTGGAGCTGGAAGGCCGCCGGACTCATTCCCACGGCCGACATGCGCTACCGGGAAACCGAGGATTCACCGGTACGCATCGTACTGGCCTTCGATGGCGACCATGACAAGCTCTCGCTGATGGATACCATTCTCTTCGATACCGCCAAGTTGCTGACCGGGCATGACATGCCCTATGCCACCCTGATGTATGTGTGGGAAAACCAGGCTCCGGTCGGCACCGTCATCGCCAACACCCGCACCGGCCGCATCCAGATGCAGGTGGTCGAGAGCGGCCCGGCCAGCGTGGGCCAATGGAAGCATTACCAGCGCAACGTCGCCGAGGACTATGAGCGCATCTTCGGCGAGAAGCCGGGGCGCCTCATCGGCGTGGGCGTGCTGACCGATACCGATAACACCCTGCAGAAGATGGACGCCTGGTACGGGGATATCCGCCTCATGCACGAGCCCGCAGAAAATCCATAACTATTTCCCGGTGGAAAAATTAGTGCTTGCGCCGCCGGCATTAACAAAATAACCAGGGAGAAAAGACAAGACCCGCCGGCATTGCGCCGGCGGGTCTTGTTGCTTGTCGATCTTGGGCTGATGTTGCGCTGATTTGCGCTGATTTCGCGCCGCTTCGGGCAGACGCTTCAGACGCCCCGCCACCAGGCCGCCACGTGGCCCCAGAAGCCCTTGGGGCCGTCCTCGAAGAGCCAGGGTTTTTCCTTCTTGAGGCGCTCGATGATGTCCTGCTCGGCTTTCTCCGACACGTTGCCATAGGCGCGGCCCAGCTTGAGCAGGGTGCGCAGGGCGCCCAGCTTCTCGCGCGCGACCATGCCGGAGGCGTGTTCGATGGCGATCTGGGTCTCGCGCAGCTCCTGCAGCAGCGCATGCGCCAGCTGCGAGGCCGGGGTCTTCAGACGCTCCTGGACGATGGCGATATTGGTGGCCGAGGACTTGATCTGCGAGGCCAGCATATCGATCTGGGTTTCATCCCCCTTGGCCTGCTTGATGATGGCCGAGGCCCAGGCGCGGGAGGCATTGACCAGGTCGTCGGTGTTCCAGTCATGACGCACGGCGATCCAGAAGCCGAAGTTGGCGGCCTGCTCGATGAGAATCTGCACCACGTCCGGGAATTCCTTGTCCATGGCGCGCCTGGCCCAGGCGTACTGGCCCGAGAGCATCAGGTGCTGCACGGCTTCTTCGGTGAGGAAATTGGTGTTCTCCGACAGCTTGGCCAACAGGTAGCTGTCGAAGGAGGGTTTCACGAAACCGGAATCGATCTTGGTCGAAAGACGCACGAAGTTATGGTAATCACGCTCCAGCGAGTCATAGATCTCGTCCTTGAGGATGAGTTTGATCTGTTTCATGAGGCTTCCCCTCGGACCGGGTCCGATGTTGTCATGCCGGTAAAATCATGGGCCGGCGTGTGTTGGTCTGGTCGATGCGTACTGATTGCGTGCTGATCGATACTGGCGGCTCATGCAGTCATGCTGCCTGGAAACTTGTTATCGGCTCATCACCCGGGAAACTTTATCGCCGCCATCCTCTGCTGCGCAGGGCAGCTCGCCATTCAGCTGGCCAGCAAGGCCAGCAGCGCCAGGAGGGCCGGCAGGCCCTGGATGTAGAGGATCGAGCGCTTGGCGGTCAGTCCGCCGTAGAGGCCGGCGATGAGCACGCAGATGACGAAGAAGAACTGTACCGGACGCTCGCCGGTAGCGACGCTCCAGAACAGGCCGGCAGCCAGGAAACCGTTGTAGAGCCCCTGGTTGGCCGCCAGCACGCGGCTGGCTTGGGCGGCCTCAAGCGACTGGCGAAAGGTCTTCAGGCCGATGGGGCGGGTCCACAGGAACATCTCCAGCACCAGGATCCAGACATGTTCGAGGGCGATCAACAGCAGCAGGGCGGTGGCGAGCGTGTGCAAGGTTTCTCCCTCTTGTCGTTTTCATTATGTTGGCGAGCATGCCGGCGCCCCCTGGCGCCGGTGCTTCCGGGATCATGCCCTAAATGGCCCGGTACGCCAATCCACTTCAGGGCGATGTCAGGAATTTCTCGGCCAGGCGCACCCAGTAGGTCGCGCCAATGGGCAGCAGGTCGTCGTTGAAGTCATAGCTGGGATTGTGCAGGTTGCACGGGCCCAGTCCATGGCCGTGGTCGCGGTGACCACCATCGCCATTGCCCAGGAAGACGTAGCAGCCCGGCTTGTGCTGCAGCATGAAGGCGAAATCCTCGGCACCCATGGTGGGCTCGGTATGCGCATCGACGCGCTCGGCGCCGAACTGTTCAGTCAGCACTTCCACGGCGAAGGCGGTTTCGCTGGCGTGGTTGATCAGCGGCGGATAGTTGCGCTTGAAGCGGAACTCCACGGTGGCGTCGAAGGCGGCGGCGGTGTGCTCGGCGATCTCCTGCATGCGGCGCTCGACCAGGTCCAGCACGGGCAGGCTGAAGGTGCGCACGGTGCCGATCATGGTCGCTTCGTCGGGTAGCACATTGTTGGCGCTGCCGGTATGGATCTGGGTGATCGAGACCACGGCCGGATCGTTGGGATTGACGTTGCGCGCCACGATGGTCTGCCATGACTGGGCGATCTGTACCGCCGTCATCACCGCATCGATGGCCTTGTGGGGCTGTGCCGCGTGCGAGCCACGGCCTTTGACGGTGACGTGGAACTCGTTGCTGGAGGCCATCTGCGGGCCGGGCGTGACGCCGAAATGGCCGGCCGGGATGCCGGGCCAGTTGTGCATGCCGAAGACGGCATCCATCGGGTATTTCTCGAAGAGGCCATCCTGGATCATGCGCTCGGCACCGCGTCCGCCTTCCTCGGCCGGCTGGAAGATGACATAGACGGTGCCATCGAACTGGCGATGCTGCGCCAGGTAATGCGCCGCGCCCAGCAGCATGGCGGTATGGCCATCATGGCCGCAGGCGTGCATCTTGCCCTCGTGGCGGGAGGCATGGGCGAAGGTATTGAGCTCGGGCATGGGCAGCGCATCCATGTCGGCGCGCAGGCCGATGGCGCGTGGGCTGTCACCATTCTTGATGATGCCTACCACGCCGGTCACGCCCAGGCCGCGCACCACCGGGATCCCCCATTCGGTCAGCTTCTGTGCGACCAGCTCGGAGGTGCGCAGCTCTTCGTAGCCAAGTTCGGGATGGGCGTGGATGTCGCGGCGGATCTGTTGCAATTCGGCGTGGAACTGGACGATGGGATCGATGAGTTTCATGGCAGGCGTGGAGCGATGCTCGGGTTCAGGACAGGCGGCTATCTTACCGCGCCCGCGCCATTCGCAGGAAGCACGCAATTTTGTTCAATACAGCCTCCTGCGGCAGACCTAGCATGCGCCTCTTTGCAGAGAAAAGGCGCACCGATGTTTTCTTCCGAATTCCTCTTGCTGGCGGGGGCACACCTGCTGGCGCTGGCCAGTCCCGGCCCCGATTTCCTGTTGCTGCTGCGCGGCGCCTTGCGGCATGGGCGCAGCTATGGCCTGGCTGCGAGTCTGGGTATCGCCATCGCAAACGGTATCTACATCGCGTTGGCGCTGGCCGGATTCAGCCTGCTGCAGCAGAGCCCGCTGCTGCTCATGGGCATGCAATGGCTGGCCAGCCTCTATCTGGCCTGGCTGGGCTGGATGTTCATGCGCGCCAGCCTGGCGCCGGCCGTCCTGCCTGATGCGCAGGCCCGTCCGGGGCCGCAGGCCGAGGCAGGGGCAGGGTCGGGTGCTGCAGCGGGAATGGTGGCAGGGTTTTTCTCGGCGCTGCTCAATCCGAAGAACGGGGTCTTCTACTTCGGCCTGTTCACGCTGATGGTGGACGCGCATACCGGCCCGGAGCGCAAGCTCTTCTATGGCACCTGGATGTTCTTTGCCGTGCTGGCCTGGGATGCGGCGCTGGTCTGTTCGATCTCGCAGCGCCGTGTGGTGGCTACACTGGGACGGGCCTTGCCGCTCATCGAGCGCACCGCCGGTTTGCTGCTGATGATCGCGGCGGCGGCATTGGCGATGGCACGTGCCGCCTGAGGCGGTGTCGCTGCAGTCAGCGGCGCGTGTACTGCAAGGGCGTCACCGCCACGCGTGACTTGAAGGCGCGATGGAAATGGCTCTGGTCGGCGAAGCCGGTGTCGTAGGCGGCATCAGCCGCGCTGGCGCCTTGCTGCAGCAGGGTGCGGGCCTGGTTGATCTTCATGTCCAGTTGCAGTGCATGGGGCGTCAGGCCATAGCGGCGGCGGAACTGGCGGATCAGCTGGTAACGCCCCATGCCGGCGATGGCCGCCAGCTCGTCGAGGGTGATGCGCTGGCGGCAATTTTCCTGCAGGTGTTGGTGGGCGCGTTGCAGGCCGTCGTCATCGTCGATGCCGCTGGTCGTGTCGCGCAGGCAGGCTTGGGCGCACAACAGCATGATCTCGTGCAGGCAGGTAATCACTTCGGCTTGCAGGTCGGCATCGGGTTGTTCAAGTGCCTGCGTAAGCCGCTCCAGCAGGCGTACCGCCTCGCCCGAGCGCAACACCTGCGAGCGCATGCCGGCCAGCAGGTCGCGGGTGGCGGGTGTTTCGGCCAGTAGCGCAGCCAGCCAGGACTGGTCGATGTGGAACATGCGATAGCTCCAGCATTGCAGGTCGGCCGGGTTGCAGCAGTGCACGTCGCCGGCGCGCACCAGCACCACGTCGCCGGGGACGATGGCCTGGCTGTGGTCGGCCAGTGCGAACACGCTGTGGCCGGCATCGACGATGCCGATGGAAAACCCTGCATGGGTATGCGGGGCATAGCAGGACAGGCTGCCGCTGGCGCGCCGGCCTTCCAGGAAGGGCAGTTCGGGATGGCGCCAGAATTGCTGCGATGGCTGGGTAGGAGTCATGGTCAAGGGGCGGCCGGGCAATCGTGATGCTGCATTTTAAGATAAAGTATCTGCCTCGCAGTATCCGTACCGACGCTGGCATGCGCCAGCCCTTTCTTACTTGTTGTACCGCCTATCCGGCCTATCTTCAGCCTATCTTGCCATGACCACCACCATCGTCCGCGCCGCCTGCCCCCATGATTGTCCCGATACCTGCGCCCTGCTGGTGACCGTGAAGGATGGCGTGGCCACCGAGGTGCGTGGCGATCCCGATCATCCGCCCACCTCCGGCGTGCTCTGCACCAAGGTATCGCGCTATACCGAGCGCACCTATCACCCGGATCGCCTGCTGCATCCCATGCGCCGCGTGGGCAAGAAGGGCGAGGGCAAGTTCGAGCGCATCAGCTGGGACGAGGCCATCACCACCATCGCCAGCCGCCTGGGCCAGATCGCCCTGCGCGACCCGCAAGCCATCCTGCCCTACAGCTATGCCGGCACCATGGGCCTGGTGCAGGGCGAATCCATGGCCGGGCGCTTCTTCAACCGCCTGGGCGCTTCGCAGCTGGACCGCACCATCTGCTCTTCCGCCGGCAGCGCCGGTTATCGCTACACGGTCGGTGCGCGCATCGGCGCCGATCTGGAGCAGGTCAATCAGGCCAAGCTGATCCTGATCTGGGGCGGCAATCCTATCGCCTCCAACCTGCATTTCTGGACCCGCGCCCAGGCTGCCAAGCGCAATGGCGCGCGCCTGATCGCCATCGATCCCTACCGCTCGCTGACGGCCGAGAAATGCCATCAGCACATCGCCCTGCTGCCTGGCACCGATGCCGCGCTGGCGCTGGGCATGATGCACGTGCTCATCCGTGAAGACCTGCTCGACCATGACTACATCGCCCGCCACACGCTGGGCTTCGACCAGCTGCGCGAGCGCGCTGCCGAGTGGACGCCCGAGCGTACTGCCGAGGTCTGTGGCATCAGCGTCGAGGAAGTGGTGGAGCTGGCGCGCGAATATGGCCGCGTCGCGCTGGCCGGCGAGGGTGCGCTGATCCGCGCCAACTACGGCCTGCAACGCGTGCGCGGTGGTGGCATGGCGGCGCGCAACGTGGCCTGCTTGCCGGCGCTGGTGGGGGCCTGGCGCCATCCGGCGGGGGGCGTGCAGATGTCCACCTCCGACACCTTCCCCAAGGATGGCGCGGCGCTGGCTCGTCCCGACCTGGGCGCGCGTCATGGCGGGCCGGCACGCATCATCAACATGAGTACCATTGGCGATGACCTGCTGAAACCGGCCTCGCCCGAATTCGGCCCGCAGGTGGAAGCGGTGATCGTCTACAACGCCAATCCGGTCGCGGTGGCGCCGGAGTCGGCCAAGGTGGTGCAGGGCTTTGCCCGCGAGGATCTGTTCACGGTGGTGCTGGAACACTTCCAGACCGATACCGCCGACTATGCCGACATCCTCTTGCCAGCCACCACCCAGCTGGAACACGTGGATGTGCATTCCACTTACGGCCACATCTACATGATGGCCAACAACGCCGCCATCGCGCCGCTGGGCGAGGCCAAGCCGAACACGGAGATCTTCCGCCTGTTGGCAGCGGCCATGGGTTTCGATGAGGACTGCTTCAGGGACAGCGACGATGCGCTGGCGGCCGTGGCGTTCCGGCGCGACCATCCGCGCAGTGCCGGCTACGACTGGCAGGCGCTCAAGCAAAAGGGCTGGCAGCGGCTGAACATGCCCGCTGCGCCGTTTGCCGAGGGCGGCTTTGCCACGCCCTCGGGCAAGTGCGAGTTCTATTCGGCGCAGATGCTGGCGGCCGGACTGGATCCCTTGCCGACCTATATCCCGCCCTACGAATCGGTGGCCAGCAATCCGCAGCTGGGGGCGAAATATCCGCTGGCGATGATCTCGCCGCCGGCGCGCAACTTCCTCAACTCGACCTTCGTGAACGTGCAAAGCCTGCGCGATACCGAAGGCGAGCCGCACCTGGACATGCATCCCCAGGATGCCGCCGCGCGCGGCATCGTCGATGCCGATATGGTGCGCATCTTCAACGATCGCGGCAGCATGCAGGCGCGCGTGCGTGTGACCGACAAGGCACGCGTGGGCCTGGTGGTGGGCTTGTCGATCTGGTGGAAGAAATTCGCCGCCGACGGCAAGAACGCCAACGAAGTCACCAGCCAGCGCCTGACCGACATGGGCAATGCGCCCACCTTCTACGACGTGCTGGTGCAGGTGGAAAGACTGCAGCAGGACGCCGTCGTGGCCGGCTGAAGCGTCATGCCGCGCCAGGCCGTGCGAGCCGTCCTGTGCGTGCTGGCCGTGGCCGGGCTGGCGGGGTGTTCCTCGCTGTCGTACTACGCCCAGGCGGCGCACGGGCAGTTCTCGCTGCTGGCGCAGGCACGCCCGCTGGATGACTGGCTGGCCGATCCCGATACCCAGCCCACCCTCAAGGCCAAGCTGGAGACAGTGCGCGAGATCCGTCGCTTTGCCGTCACCGAGCTGGGTTTGCCGGACAACGGCAGCTATCGCAGCTATGCCCAGCTGGATCGTCCCTTCGTGTTATGGAATGTGGTGGCCGCCCCCGCGCTATCGTTGAAGGCCAGGCAGTGGTGCTTCCCGATTGCAGGTTGCGTCGACTATCGTGGCTACTACAATCAGCAGGCCGCGCAGGACTATGCCGCCAGCCTGCAGCGGCAGGGCTACGACGTCCAGGTGGCGGGCGTGCCGGCGTACTCGACGCTGGGCTGGTTCAATGATCCGGTCATCTCCACCTTCATCCAGTATCCCGACGGCGAGCTGGCACGGCTGATCTTCCATGAGCTGGCGCACCAGAAGGTCTACGCGCCCGGCGATACCTCCTTCAATGAAGGCTTCGCCGTGGCCGTGGAGGAGCTGGGTGTGGAGCGCTGGCTGGCAGCGCACCATGATCCCCGCCTGATCGAGTCCTACCAGCGCTTCGCCCAGCGCAAGCGTGACTTCCTGGCACTGCTGGACAAGTACCGCGACCAGCTCAAGGCCAACTACGACAGCTCCGCCAGCGATACCGACAAGCTGGCCCGCAAGGCCCTCATCTTCGATGCGCTGCGTGCCGAGTATGCGCAGATGAAGGCGCAGCGCTGGAACGGTTATGCCGGTTACGACCGCTGGTTTGCCATGCCGCTGTCGAACGCCCATCTGGCGCTGATGGGGGCCTACCACGACCTGGTGCCGGCGTTTCGCCAGCTCTTCGAGCACAGCAGCGGTTTCCCGGATTTCTATGAAAAGGTCCGGCGACTGGCAAAGATGGACAAGGCCGCGCGCCATGCCGCACTGGGCGACGCGCCTCTCGAAAAATTGCCGGATGACACCAGTAAGCAGCCCAAGGCAGTCGCCGCGGCGTATCATGCCGGTTAGACTGTTTCGCCTTTCCGCCAGCTAATCGGCGGGCAAACAGAGAGAAGCGCAGGGCGAAGCGGCATGGATCCGGCTTCATTTTTTACAAAAATTCATCAAGATCGCTTTAAAAGTGCTTGCCCAGGCGGCCAATGCTGGATAGCATCTGCGGTAAATAAAAAAACACTCGTGCTTTTTTTGCTGTGCGCGCCAACGCGGTGGCCTTGCCTCACCGCCCAGCCCCAGCGCACGTACTGACCGGAGACTGAGGACCACACTATGGAAAGATTCTGGCTTGCATCGTATCCCGCAGGCGTTCCCGCCGACATCGACCCGGGCCGTTATGGCTCGCTGGTGCAAATGATCGATGAGGCTTTCGTCAGGCATGCGGATCGCAACGCCTATGTCTGCATGGGCAAGTACCTCAGCTATCGCGAACTCGACGCCAAGTCGCGCGCGCTGGGGGCCTGGCTGCAAGGCCTGGGCCTGCAGAAGGGCGCACGCGTGGCGATCATGATGCCCAACGTGCTGCAATACCCGATCGCCATCGCCGCCATCCTGCGCGCAGGGTACACGGTGGTCAACGTCAACCCGCTCTACACCGCGCGTGAGCTGGAGCACCAGTTGAAGGATTCCGGGGCCGAAGCCATCTTCGTGCTGGAAAATTTCGCCTGCACGCTGCAGAAGGTGGTGGCGAACACGCAGATCAAGCACATCGTCGTGGCCAGCATGGGAGACCTGCTGGGTACGCTCAAGGGCGCCATCGTCAACCTGGTGGTGCGCCACGTGAAGAAGATGGTGCCGGCCTGGTCGCTGCCCAAGTCGGTCGGCTTCAACGAGGCGCTGTCGCAGGCCCAGGGCAAGTCCCTGAAGCCGGTAGCGCTGGGTCCGGACGATATCGCCTTCCTGCAGTACACCGGTGGCACCACCGGCGTGGCCAAGGGCGCCATGCTGACCCACCGCAACCTGGTGGCCAACGTGCTGCAGGCCGAGGAATGGCTGTCTCCGGCGCTGAAGTCGGGCAAGCCCATCGACCAGCTGGTGTTCGTGTGCGCCTTGCCGCTGTATCACATCTTCGCGCTGACGGTGTGCAACATGCTGGGTACGCGCGAAGGCGCGCTGAACCTGCTGATCCCCAATCCGCGCGATATCCCCGGCTTCGTCAAGGAGCTGGCCAAGTACAAGGTCAATACCTTCCCGGCCGTCAATACGCTCTACAACGCGCTGCTCAACAACCCCGAGTTCGCCAAGCTGGACTTCTCCGGCTATCGCTGCTGCGTCGGTGGCGGCATGGCGGTGCAGCAAGGCGTGGCCGACAAGTGGAAGAAGCTGACCGGCTGCCCCATCATCGAAGGCTACGGCCTGTCGGAAACCTCGCCCATCGCCAGTGCCAATCCCTGCACCATCGATGAGTACACCGGCACCATCGGCCTGCCGCTGTCCTCCACCGAGATCGCCATCCTGGATGACGATGGTCAGCCGGTGGCGTTGGGCCAGCCGGGCGAGATCGCCATCCGTGGCCCGCAGGTGATGCCTGGCTACTGGCAGCGTCCCGATGAGACCGCCAAGGTCATGACGCCGGATGGCTTCTTCAAGACCGGCGACGTCGGTGTGATGGATGCGCGCGGCTATACCCGCATCGTCGACCGCAAGAAGGACATGATCCTGGTCTCCGGTTTCAACGTCTATCCCAACGAGATCGAGGGCGTGGTGGCGCAGCATCCGGGCGTGCTGGAATGTGCCTGCGTGGGCGTGCCGGACGAACACACCGGCGAAGCCGTCAAGCTGTTCGTGGTGCGCAAGGACAAGGCATTGACCAGCGAGGCGCTGATGGCCTACTGCAAGGAGCAGTTCACCGGTTACAAGAAGCCCAAGTACATCGAGTTCCGCGACGAGCTGCCCAAGACCAACGTGGGCAAGATCCTGCGTCGCGAGCTGCGCGATGAACCGGGCAAGGCGACACCGCAGAAGCGGGCTGCCTGAGCGCCTGAGGCCTGAACAAAAAACGCTGCCGGAGTGATCCGGCAGCGTTTTTTTTCAACCTGACGAATGCATCAGGTTTTCTCTTCTTTATGTTTTGTTAGTTTTTTGTACCTGAAAATTTAGTCCGGCACCGGTGTAAGCACCGGCTTGCCGCTGAAATGCGCCTCCAGGTTGCCGAAGGCCAGGTCGGCCATGGCCGTGCGCGTGACCAGCGTGCCACTGGCCATGTGCGGGGTCAGCACCACGTTTTCGAGCGCTGCCAGTTCGTCGGGGATGTTGGGTTCATTCTCGAACACGTCCAGGCCGGCGCCGGCGATCCGGCCTTCCTTGAGGGCGGCGATCAGTGCCGGCTGATCGACCACCGAGCCGCGTGCCACGTTGATCAGGTAGCCCTTGGGGCCGAGCGCATCGAGCACCTCGGCATCGACCAGCGCGCGGGTGCCGGCCCCACCAGGGGTGATCATCACCAGGAAATCGACCGCCGCCGCCAGCGACTTGATGTCGCCCACATAGGTGTAGGGCACATCCTTGGGCGAGCGGTTGTGGTACGAGATTTTCATGTCGAAGGCTGCTGCGCGCCTGGCGATGGCTTCGCCGATGCGTCCCAGTCCGACGATGCCCAGGCGCGCGCCGCTGACCTTGGTGGTGAGGGGGAAGGGGCCGTTCTTCCACTGGCCGCTGCGGGCGAAGTGGTCGGCCCGCACCACGTTGCGTGCGGTAGCCAGCATCAGTGCGATGGCCAGGTCGGCGACGTCATCGTTGAGCACATTGGGCGTGTGGGTGACATGGATGCCGCGCTCGCGGGCCGCCGGGACGTCCACGCCGTCATAGCCGACACCGAAGACGGAAACGATTTCCAGCGCCGGGAAGCGTGCCATGAACTCGCGGTTGATCTTGGCCTCGCCATTGGCGGCAATGCCGCGTACCTGCGGGGCGATGGCGGCCAGTTGCGCCTCGCTCAGGTTATCGAGGATGAGGTTATGGCAGGTAAAGTTCTCCTGCAGACGGCCGAGCAGGTAGGGCGACAGGCGGGCGGCGATGAGGACGACGGGACGGCTCGATGCATTCATGATGTGAGGGAGGCGGGCGGTGAGAAAAGCATGACGATACGCACCAGCGTACCGGTGCGGGCTGAAATCATTTCAACAGTGCGCGGGGCGCTGTCACAGCGCCGGGGCGATGCCGGCTTCACGGGCCGGATCCAGTGGCGGCAGCGGACGTGGCTTGCGGCTCTCGTCGGTGGCCACATAGGTCAGCGTGGCTTCGGTGACCTTGACGATCTCGGTCTGCAGGCGGTTGCGCTCGGCATAGACTTCCACGTTGACGGTGATGGACGTGTTGCCGACCTTGACGATGTCGGCATAGAAGGACAGCAGGTCACCCACGAAAACGGGATTCTTGAACAGGAAGGAATTGACCGCGATGGTAGCGACCCGGCCATTGGCACGGCGCGTAGCCGGCAGGGAACCGGCGATATCCACCTGGGCCATGATCCAGCCGCCGAAGACGTCGCCGTAGACGTTGGCGTCGGACGGCATGGGCATGACGCGCAGTTGCGGATGCTTGCCTGCGGGCAGTTGCGGGGGAAGGGACTGGGACATGGTGACTCCTGGGAAAGCGGGGAAGTCCGGCGGACTTCCGGGTTGACTCTTATAATCCGGTTCTTGCGCGCAGCGCGCCAAAGGCCCCAGTGTATCGGATGTTGCGCTGTTGCTGTCCTGCTTGGCTCGCTGGCTCTTGGTTGTCCTTCCTTGGCTTGGCCCTTATTCCCGGTATCTCCCATGCGCCGTTATCCGAATTCCTCTTCCTCTTCCCAGGCTCCCATGGTCCGCCAGCGCGGCGACTGGGCGGTGGTCAAGACCCTCTTGCCCTACCTGTGGACCTACAAATGGCGCGTGATGCTGGCGCTGGCCTTCCTGGTCGGCGCCAAGCTGGCCAACGTCGGCGTGCCGCTGGTGCTCAAGAAGCTGGTGGACCAGATGACCATCACGCCGGCCCATCCGCAGGCCATGCTGGTGCTGCCGCTGGGCCTCTTGGTGGCCTATGGCGCGCTGCGCCTGGCCACGGCGCTCTTTACCGAACTGCGGGAATTGATGTTCGCCCGCGTCACCCAGCGCGCCGTGCGCACCATTGCGCTGCAGGTGTTCCGTCACCTGCATGCGCTGTCGTTGCGCTTCCATCTCAATCGCCAGACCGGCGGCATGACGCGCGATATCGAACGCGGCACGCGCGGGGTCTCCACGCTGGTGTCCTATACGCTGTTCTCGATCTTGCCCACCATCATCGAGATCGTGCTGGTGCTGGCCTATCTGGTGACGCATTACGACATCTGGTTTTCCATCATCACCGCCGGTGCGCTGGTGCTCTACATCCTCTTCACCATCACGGTCACGGAGTGGCGCACGCATTTCCGCCGCACCATGAACGAGCTGGATTCGCATGCCAATACCCGCGCCATCGATTCGCTGCTCAACTATGAGACGGTCAAGTATTTCAGCAACGAGGAATTCGAGGCGCGTCGCTATGACGAGGGTTTGCAGCGCTATGAACGCGCCGCGGTGAAGTCGCAGAGTTCGCTCTCGCTGCTCAACACCGGCCAGTCCGCCATCATCGCCATCGCGGTCACGCTGATCCTGTGGCGTGCCACCGCCGGTGTGATCGATGGCACGATGACGCTGGGTGACATGGTGCTGGTCAATGCCTTCATGATCCAGCTCTACATCCCGCTGAACTTCCTGGGCGTGCTCTATCGCGAGATCAAGCAGAGCCTGGCCGACATGGAACGCCTGTTCTCGCTGCTGGAAGAAAACCGTGAAGTGGCGGACCGCCCAGGCGCGCAGCCGCTCAGGACGCGCGGTGCGGAGCTGCGTTTCTCGCATGTCGATTTCAGTTACGAAAAGAAGCGCCAGATCCTCTTCGATGTCGATTTCACGGTGCCGGCCGGCACTACCACGGCGGTGGTCGGCCACAGTGGTTCGGGCAAGTCCACGCTGTCGCGCCTGCTGTATCGCTTCTACGATGTGGATGGCGGCAGCATCAGCATCGACGGCCAGGACCTGCGCGAGGTCACGCAAGCCTCGCTGCGCCAGGCCATCGGCATCGTGCCGCAGGATACGGTGCTCTTCAACGACACCATCGAATACAACATCGCCTACGGCAAGCCGGGCGCCACGCGCGAGCAGATCGTGGCGGCGGCCAAGGCGGCCTACATCCATGACTTCATCGAATCCTTGCCCGATGGCTATGCCAGCATGGTCGGCGAGCGCGGCCTGAAACTCTCCGGCGGCGAAAAGCAACGCGTGGCCATCGCCCGTACCCTGTTGAAGGACCCGGCCGTGCTGATCTTCGATGAGGCGACTTCGGCCCTGGATTCGCGCGCCGAGCAGGCCATCCAGCAACAGCTGGAAGACATCGCCCGCGAGCGCAGCACGCTGGTGATCGCCCACCGGCTTTCCACCATCGTCAATGCGCACCAGATCCTGGTGCTCGATCACGGCCGCATCGTCGAGCGCGGCACCCATGCGGGTCTCCTGGCCGCCGGCGGGCTGTATGCGCAGATGTGGCTGCGCCAGCAGGCCGGCGCCGACGAGGAGGGCGCTTCTCCCTTGCCCGAAGGCGGGGAGGCGGCCACGCCCCCGGAATCGGATGCAGAGCCCAGCGTGCTGATGCCGGCCGAACGCCGCTAAGCAGTATCCGCAACGCGCGCGGCTTGCGCCGGCGCGGGCGCGGCGGCACAATTCGCCCATTCGCATGAATGCATGCAACCTTGAACGGGAAGTGGGCGGGTAATGGAAAGCAAATGGCTTGAGGATTTCGTCTCCCTGGCGGAAACGCGCAGTTTCAGCCGATCGGCCGAGTTGCGGCATGTGACGCAGCCGGCCTTTTCGCGGCGCATCCAGTCGCTGGAAGCCTGGCTGGGCACCGACCTGATCGACCGCACCTCCTATCCCACCCGCCTGACGGCCGCCGGCGAAGTCTTCTACGAGCAGGCCGTGGCCATGCTGGGCCAGATCAACAACACCCGCGCCCTGTTGCGCGGCAAGCGGCCCACCGCGCAGACCACCATCGATTTTGCGGTGCCGCATACGCTCTCGCTGACCTACATGCCCAAGTGGCTCAGTTCGCTGGAGTCGGGCTTCGGTTCCATCAATACACGCCTGATCGCCCTCAACGTCCACGATGCCGTCATGACCATCGTCGAGGGCGGTTGCGACCTGCTGCTGTGCTATCACCATCCGCGCCAGCCGGTGCAGCTCGATGCCAGCCGCTACGACATGCTCACCATGGGCACCGAGACCCTGCGCCCCTATTCGCGCTGCGACCGCAATGGCAAGCCCGACTACGTCTTCCCGGGCAGTTCCAAGGCGCCGGTGCCCTTCCTTTCCTACACCAGCAACGCCTACCTGGGACGCATGGTGGAGCTGATGATGTCGGACACCAAACGCCCGTTGCACCTGGTCAAGCACTATGAGACCGACATGTCCGAGAGCCTCAAGATGATGGCGCTGGAGGGCCATGGGGTGGCCTTCCTGCCGGAGTCCTCGGTGGTGCGCGAAGTGCGCAACCGGCAGCTGGCGCGTACCGATGGACCGGTGGGCGAATGGGAGGTCGAGATGGAGATCCGCCTCTATCGCGAGCGGCCTACCGCGCAGCGTACCGGCAAGGCGCTGGTGGCGCGATTGTGGGAATACCTGAGCGAGCAGGATGCGCAGCGGCAGGAGCGCCAGGAACGCCAGAAGGGCAGCGGATCAGGCGCTGGAAAGGCCTCCGCAGCCAAGCCGGCACGTTCCGCCGAGAAGCGTGATTCCTGATGAAAATGGAGATCGATGAATCCCGCAATGCCGCATGAATAAAGGGATTGCAAAGGTTATGCACTCGATGCATAGTTACATGCTCACAAAGCATTAGCCTAGTTTTGGTCGGCTGGCTACGATGGCGGCGCTGAATCGGACAGGCACGAATTTCCAGCAGGCGCGACAGGCGCCAGGCTGGCACGGCGCGACTCCGTGGCCGCCCCTGATTGCGTTTGAAACGCAGCTTGCAGGCTGGCCTTGACGGAGTAAGATGCCCTGGCGAACGTCGGAATTTGGAAGCCTTTTTGTCCTGAACAGCACGGCAACCCAAAGGAGCGATTGCATCATGTCGAACGTACCTAATCACGAAGTGCCTTCCTATCTCGTCCCGCACGGCATCGGTCCGTGGGGCGTCTATCTCGAGCAGATCGACCGCGTGACGCCTTACCTGGGGTCGCTGGCGCGCTGGGTGGAAACCCTCAAGCGCCCCAAGCGTATCCTGGTGGTGGACGTGCCCATCGAGCGCGACGACGGCACCATCGCCCACTTCGAGGGCTATCGCGTGCAGCACAACACCTCGCGCGGCCCCGGCAAGGGCGGCGTACGTTTCCACCAGGACGTGACGCTCTCCGAAGTGATGGCGCTGTCGGCCTGGATGACCGTCAAGAATGCCGCCGTGAACGTGCCCTATGGTGGCGCCAAGGGTGGTATCCGCGTCGATCCCAAGACTCTCTCCCGTGGTGAACTGCAGCGCGTCACGCGTCGCTACACCAGCGAGATCGGCATCATCATCGGCCCCAACAAGGACATCCCGGCACCGGACGTCAACACCGATTCGCAGATCATGGCCTGGATGATGGACACGTATTCCATGAACCAGGGCAGCACCTCCTCGGGCGTGGTCACCGGCAAGCCCATTTCGCTGGGCGGCAGCCTGGGTCGTCATGAAGCGACCGGTCGTGGTGTCTTCGTGGTCGGCTGCGAAGCCGCTGCCAAGCGTGGCCTGGACATCAAGGATGCCAAGGTCGCCGTGCAGGGCTTCGGCAACGTCGGCGGCATCGCCGCACGCCTGTTCGCCGAGGCTGGTTCCAAGGTGGTGGCGGTGCAGGATCATGTGACCACCGTCGTCAATACCGGTGGCTTGGATGTCGTGGCACTGCAAGCCTACGTGGCCAAGAACGGCAGCGTGAAGGGCTTCACCGGCGCCGACGAGATCACCGATCGCGCCCAATTCTGGTCGGTCGATTGCGACATTCTGGTGCCTGCCGCACTGGAACAGCAAATCACCGAAGCCAACGCCAACCAGATCAAGGCGAAGATCATCCTGGAAGGCGCCAACGGCCCGACCACGCCGGCAGCCGACGACATCCTGCGCGACAAGGGCGTGCTGATCGTGCCCGACGTGATTGCCAACGCCGGTGGCGTAACCGTGAGTTACTTCGAGTGGGTGCAGGACTTCTCCAGCTTCTTCTGGACCGAAGACGAGATCAACCTGCGCCTGACCCGCATCATGCGCGAAGCCTTCGCCGCCGTGTGGCAGCTGGCCGATGAAAAGAATGTGTCGCTGCGTACCGCGGCCTTCATCGTCGCCTGCACGCGCGTGCTGCAGGCACGCGAGATGCGCGGCCTGTATCCGTGATATCGCGCCAGTCGTAAAAGAAAACGCAGCCAGAGACGGCGTCACAAGACCGTCGGCTGCAAGACAGCAGTCAAGGAGGAGACGTGGTTGCAGTGCGCATGCGCACCGCAGGCCAGCAAGCCTTGCGGGGCAGGACCGTTCATGATGGACCCGGCATGACCATGCCGGGCGCTGCCGCATGTGCTTTTGCCGCACCTGCAGCGCAGCATCGCCGGCCTTTGCGCAGGAGCGATGTGGTTCGCCGCTCCCCCATTCTTCCCCGCTCTTCCCGGCTGCTTTCGCAGTCTTTCCAGCAGTTCCTTGCGTCGGGCTACAACCCGCGTCCCACCTGGCTTTTCGCCAACCTCATCCGGTCTCTTTCCAGCCTTCTTGCCGCGTTTGCGCACAGCCTGCGCGCATGGCTGGCGCACGCCTTCGCCGCCTGCGTCATGCGTCGCAGCGAGCAGCCTGTGCAGGACTCTTCTGGCATGGATATTGCTGGCGATAAAGCCGGGATGGCCGTGGTGTGGCCCGTCCGCAGGCACTTTGCCAGGCAGGATGGTGGGGTGTTGCAGTGGCAGCGGATGGTGTCGGGGACGAGACGAGGCAGCGCGTCCCGTGCCATATCGGCATGAGGGTTTTTGCGGATTGCATGACCGGGTAGCATATGTCGTACAATGCGCCCGCCGAGTGTTGCGTATCAGTAATTTGTCAGCAAGTGGTTCGCCGTGGGGGTGGTTTCCGCAAGGAGTCGCCAGGTGTGGATCACTCAATGCTGGCAAAGAAGTGTGCAAGCACAGAGAATAGGCATCACGGCAGAGAACAATAACAGGTCTCCTCGATAGGACCGGACAGCCGTTCCTCGCGGCGGTGCAAGCTGTTGCGGGGTAGGGCTTTTGATACACTACGTAAAAAATTTTTCCAGGAGGTCACACAATGAAGTTATTGAAGCTAGCAGGGGTTTTGGTCGGGGCAAGCGTTCTGATGAGCTCGGTTCACGCTGAGGAATTCACCGGCCGTCTGAAGAAGATCAAGGAATCCGGCACCCTGACGCTGGGCGTGCGCGATTCGTCGATTCCCTTCTCGTATCTGGATGACAAGCAGTCCTACCAGGGCTACTCGATCGACCTGTGCCTGAAGGCCGCGACCGCGATCCAGAAGAAGCTGGGCCTGACCTCGCTGAACATCAAGATGGTACCGGTGACCTCGGCCACCCGTATCCCCCTGATCGCCAACGGCACCACCGACATCTCCTGCGACTCCGCGACCAACAACCAGGAACGCTGGAACCAGGTGGCCTTCTCGATGACCGAATTCGTGACGGCCAACAAGTTCCTGTCCAAGAAGTCGGCGAACCTGAAGACCCTGGACGACCTGAAGGGCAAGACCGTGGTCTCGACCTCCGGTACCTCCAACCTGAAGCAGATCACCGCGCTGAACGCCGAACGCAACCTGGGCATGAACATCCTGGCTGCCAAGGATCACGCAGAAGCCTTCCTGATGGTGGAAACCGGCCGTGCCGCCGCCTTCGTGATGGACGACATCCTGCTGTCCTCGCTGGCTGCGAACTCCAAGGCGCCTGGCGACTATCAGGTGTCCTCGGAAGCCCTGTCGGTCGAGCCCTACGGCCTGATCCTGCCCAAGGGTGACAATGACTTCAAGAAGGTCGTGGACGATGCGCTGACCGTGGTCTACAAGGGCGACGACATCAAGAAGATCTACGCCAAGTGGTTCCAGTCGCCGATCCCGCCCAAGGGTGTGAACCTGAACGTGCCGATGAGCCCGCAACTGACCGCCGTGATGGCCAAGCCGACCGATTCCTACGATCCGGCCGCCTACGCTGTGGTGCCGGAAGCCCAGAAGAACATGGGCAAGAAGAAGTAATCGGCACATTGCCTGGTGCAATTTGACGAAACGGGGGCCTGTCCCCCGTTTTGTTTAGCCGGTGTCAAAGCGCTTGCCTCAGGGCAAGGACTTTTTTCCACGGCGCCGGACTAGCCCTACAAGACGTACAAGAAGCGGTGCGGCATTTGCCTGGTGACCGCGCCCGACAGATACACGACTCGACACAGACTCGAACCACAGACGAGGCCATTTATGCATTACAACTGGAATTGGGGGATCTTCTGGGAGATGTCTCCCGACGGTATCCCCTACATCGATACGCTCTTGGCTGGCCTGAAATGGACCCTGGCCACGGCCGCCAGTGCCTGGATCATGGCACTGATCCTGGGCACCATCTTCGGCACGCTGCGCACCACCACCAAGCCATGGGTCGTGCGCATTGCCAACGGCTATGTGGAACTGTTCCGCAACATCCCGTTGCTGGTGCAGATGTTCCTCTGGTACTTCGTGATGCCCGAACTGCTGCCCGGCGCCTTCGGCGACTGGATCAAGAGCCTGCCGGATGCCTCCTTCGTGACGGCCACCCTGGCACTGGGCTTCTTCACCTCGTCGCGCGTGGCGGTCTAGGTGACCACCGGTATCCAGGCCCTGCCGCGCGGCCAGCGCATGGCCGGCGCCGCCCTCGGCCTGACCCCGGTGCAGACCTATCGCTATGTGCTGCTGCCGATGGCCTTCCGCATCATCATCCCGGCGCTGACCAATGAATTTGCCGCGATCATCAAGAACAGCTCGGTGGCCCTGACCATCGGCCTGGTCGAACTGACTGCCGCGACCTACTCGATGCGCGAGTTCACCTTCCAGACCTTCGAGGCGCTGACCGGTGCCACCATCATCTACCTGATCATTTCCGTCATCGCGCTGCTGGCAGCACGCCTGCTGGAAAAGGTCACCGCCGTTCCGGGCTACATCACCGGCGGCAGCACCAGCGCAGGGGGGCATTGATCCATGTTCAGCAATTTCGATTTCGACGTCATCCAGCGTTCCTGGGTCTATCTCTTCACGACCGGCCTGAAGTTCACGCTCATCCTGACCTTCTCGGCCATGCTGGGCGGGATCATCCTGGGCACGCTCTTGGCCATGATGCGGCTGTCGTCCAACAAGCCGCTGTCGTTCGTGGCGACCACCTACGTCAACCTGATCCGCTCCATTCCGCTGGTGCTGGTGATCTTCTGGTTCTACTTCCTGGTGCCCTTCATCGGTGCCTGGATCATAGGTGCCTCCGAGCCTATCCAGGTCGGCGCCTTCCAGTCGGCCCTGATCACCTTCATCCTGTTCGAAGCTGCGTACTATTGCGAGATCATGCGTTCGGGCATCCAGTCCATCCCGCGTGGTCAGGTCTTCGCCGGCTATGCGATCGGCATGAACTACTGGCAGATGATGGGCAATGTGGTGCTGCCGCAGGCCTTCCGCAACATGACCCCGATCCTCCTGACCCAGACCATCGTGCTGTTCCAGGACGTGTCGCTGGTCTACGTGCTGGGTTCGGTGCCGGACTTCGTCACCAGCGCTTCCAAGATCGCCCAGCGTGACGGTCGTCTGGTGGAAATGTACCTGTTCGTGGCCGTGGTGTACTTCGTGCTCAGCTTCGGTCTGTCGACCCTGGTCAAGCGCTACCAGAAGAAGATCGCCATCATCCGCTAAGCCCTATGACGGCCGCCGCCCGGTGGGGCGGGCGGCCCAGTGAATTCAGAAATCCAGGAGAAACAAATGATCGAACTCAATAACGTCAGCAAGTGGTACGGCAGCTTCCAGGTCCTGACCGACTGCTCGACTTCCGTCAAGAAGGGCGATGTGGTGGTGGTGTGCGGCCCCTCGGGCTCGGGCAAGTCCACGCTGATCAAGACCGTCAACGGCCTGGAGCCGTTCCAGAAGGGAACCATCACCGTCGACGGCGTCTCGGTGGGCGACCCCAAGACCAACCTGTCCAAGCTGCGCGCGCGCATCGGCATGGTGTTCCAGAACTTCGAGCTGTTCCCGCACCTCTCGATCCGTGAGAACCTGACCATCGGCCAGGTCAAGGTGCTGGGCCGTTCCAAGGAAGAGGCTACCGAAAAGGGCCTGAAGTACCTGGACCGCGTGGGCCTCTTGGCGCACAAGGACAAGTTCCCCGGCCAGCTCTCCGGCGGCCAGCAGCAGCGCGTGGCGATCGCCCGCGCACTGTCGATGGACCCGATCGCCATGCTGTTCGACGAACCGACCTCGGCGCTGGACCCGGAAATGATCAATGAAGTGCTGGACGTCATGGTCGGCCTGGCCCAGGAAGGCATGACCATGATGGTCGTGACCCACGAAATGGGCTTCGCCCGCAAGGTCGCCAACCGCGTGGTCTTCATGGACAAGGGCCTGGTCGTGGAAGACTGCGCCAAGGATGAGTTCTTCGCCCAGCCGCGTTCGGAACGCGCACGCGACTTCCTGGCCAAGATCATCACCCACTAAGCCAGATCCCGCAGCATCCATGGCAGGGGCCGCACCGGCAACGGTGCGGCCTTTGTCGTTTGGGCTACATCAAAAGGGCGGCAGGAGGCGGCGCCCGGAGTGCTTGACGGCTACGGTAGAATGTCGCTCTTGTAGACATCGCGGCTGGCTCTCCACAGCCCGCATCGGCCGGGATGCCTTACCCAACACGCCCACTCAAGACCGAAAGACCATTGCAATGAGCAACGTATTGACCATCACCCGCCCGGACGACTGGCACCTGCACCTGCGCGACGGCGCCACCATGCAGGACGTGCTGCCGCACACCGCGCGTCAGTTCGCCCGCGCCATCGTCATGCCCAACCTGAAGCCGCCGGTGACCACCACCGCCCAGGCTGGCGCCTATCGTGAGCGCATCCTGGCGGCACTCCCGGCCGGCATGCAGTTCGAGCCGCTGATGGTGCTCTACCTGACCGACAATACCCCGCCCGAGGAAATCCGCCGCGCCAAGGAAAGCGGCTTCGTCAAGGCGGTCAAGCTCTATCCGGCCGGCGCCACCACCAACTCGGACGCCGGCGTGACCGATCTCTCCAAGTGCTACAAGACCCTGGAAGTGCTGCAGGAAGTGGGCATGCCCTTCCTGGTCCACGGCGAGGTGACGGATCCCGAGATCGACCTGTTCGACCGCGAAGCGGTGTTCATCGACCGCATCATGAAGCCGCTGCGCCAGGCCATGCCGGAGCTGAAGGTGGTTTTCGAGCACATCACCACCAAAGAGGCTGCCCAGTACGTGCTGGCCGGCGAAGGCCCGACGGCGGCCACCATCACGGCGCACCACCTGCTGTTCAACCGCAACGAGATCTTCAAGGGCGGCATCCGTCCGCACTACTACTGCCTGCCGGTCTTGAAGCGCGAGACCCATCGCCAGGCCCTGGTGGCGGCCGCCACCTCCGGCCACGACAAGTTCTTCCTGGGCACCGATTCGGCGCCGCACGCCAAGGGCGCCAAGGAGCATGCCTGTGGCTGCGCCGGCTGCTATACCGCGCTGCATGCGCTGGAGCTGTATGCGCAAGCCTTTGACCAAGTCGGGGCCCTGGACAAGTTCGAAGCCTTCGCCAGCTTCAATGGCCCGGACTTCTACAATCTGCCGCGCAACACCGGCACCGTCTCGCTCAAGCGCGAAAGCTGGACCATCCCGGCCGAGCTGCCCATGGGCGACGCCACCGTGGTGCCGCTGTCGGCCGGCGAGCAGATCAACTGGAAGATGGCCTGACCTGCGCTGGTCAGCCATGTTCCTGCGTCCCCGGTCCGGAATTGACGTTGGGCCGGGATCTTATTCAACAAGAGAAAGGCGAGGTGTATGCAATTCGTCGATGAACTGATTGCCGATGTCGACAAGGCACTGCGGGTGATCAATGGTGTGGTGTTCGAGAGCCGCCCCAATCCCGGGCGAGGCTTGCCGGACGGCGTCATGAGCGAGGCCGAGAAGCGCCACGCGGCCGGCCTGATGCGGGTCAACAATGTCGGGGAGGTCTGTGCCCAGGCGCTGTACGACGCGCAGGGCCGCTTCGCGCAGACGCCCGAGATCAAGAAGGCCTTTGCGCACGCGGGCATCGAGGAAGAGGATCACCTGGCCTGGACCGCCGAACGCCTGCGCGAGCTGGGCTCGCACACCAGCCTGCTCAATCCGCTCTGGTACGGTGGTGCCTATGTGCTGGGCAGCATCGCCGCGCGCCTGGGAGACGCCCGCAATCTGGGCTTCGTCTCCGAGACCGAGCGCCAGGTCGAGCATCACCTGTTGGGCCACCTGGACAAGCTGCCGGCGCAGGACAACCGCTCCCGCGCCATCGTCGACCAGATGCGCATCGACGAGATCGAGCATGGCCAGGCCGCGCGTGACCTGGGTGCGGCCGAGATGCCGGCGCCGGTGAAGGGTTTGATGAAGGCCATGGCCAAGGTCATGACCACGGTGGCCTATCGTATCTGAGCGCATCTGCGCCCGTTTCCCGATCAGCGGGACATGAAAAAAGCGGCCAAGGCCGCTTTTTTCATTGGGACATCTGCGCGCTTACTGTTGCTGCTGGGCTGCGGCCGACGAGATGTCGGTGAGGTCGTCGATGATCTCGAAGGAGTGCGTCATCTCCGCAGTCTTCTCCAGCATGATCGAGGCCGAGCAGTACTTGTCGTGGGACAGCTTGATGGCGCGTTCCACCACGTTGGTCTTGAGGTTGCGGCCGCGCACGGTGAAGTGGAAATGGATCTTGGTGAAGACCTTGGGATCGGTCTCGGCGCGCTCGGATTTCAGGGTCACGTCGCAACCGCGCACGTCCTGGCCGCTCTTGCGCAGGATCACCACCACGTCATAGGCGGTGCAGCCACCGGTGCCGGCCAGCACCACTTCCATCGGACGCGGTGCCAGGTTGCGGCCGCCGCCATCAGGTGCGCCGTCCATCGTCAGCAGGTGGCCCGAGCCCGTTTCAGCCGTAAAGGTCATGCCGGACAAGCCGGTCCAGCGCACTGTGCATTCCATCTGTATCGTCCAATCGGTTGAGTGAAGCTGCGTATTGTAGCTTTGGATCGCCAATGTCGCTGCAGGAGGCGCGTGCAGGCGAGGGGGCGCGATGATGAATGATGATTTTTGCGTTGCAGAAAAATTATCCTCTTGCTATCAGTTTTTCGGTGTCGGCAGAGCTGGAGCGTACCTAAGAATGCAGCATCAGTGGGCGTTTCAGACAGTTACAAATAAATGTGAAGATCGTTATTGCAATGCACAAACCGCTTTGCTATATTGAGTTCAACGGAAGTTTTTGCAGCACGTAACGATGTCTCCTCCACCCTCCTCATTGGTGTGGATTAAACCCGGAACCACAGTGTCCGGGTTTTTTTTGTCCTTTTTTCGGCAAGATGCGTTTCTCTGGCGCAAGAAGGGCCAGGAAATTATCGTCCAGGCAATCGAATGGCCTGCATTCCCGCCCGATTGGCCACTGTACGCCACAAATTCCCCGAAACCTTTTGACGCTAAGTCCTTGAAAAGGCTATACTTGCGGGCTTTCCCATGCGCTCGGGAAGATAAAAGGATGAGACCGCGAAGCAGGACGGCAGGCATCACGGCTGGCCAGCATGACCGGAACCGCCACTTTGAGCGTTTATACATTGATAGAGAAAGTCAAACATGAAGACCTTTTCCGCTAAAGCCCATGAGGTTCAGCGCGAGTGGTTCGTGATTGACGCGACGGACTTGGTCCTCGGACGTGTTGCCAGCGAAGTGGCACTCCGACTGCGCGGCAAGCACAAACCCGAATTCACTCCGCACGTCGATACCGGTGACTTCATCGTCGTCGTCAACGCAGGCAAGCTGCGCGTGACCGGCACCAAGGCCACTGAAAAGACCTATTTCCGCCACAGCGGTTATCCGGGCGGCATCTACGAAACCAACTTCCTGAAGATGCAACAGCGTTTCCCCGGCCGTGCGCTGGAGAAGGCCGTCAAGGGCATGCTGCCCAAGGGTCCGCTGGGCTACGCCATGATCAAGAAGCTGAAGGTTTATGCAGATGGCAACCATCCGCACTCCGCGCAGCAACCGAAACCCCTCGCCCTCTAAGGAACAGACATGATCGGTAACTACAATTACGGAACCGGCCGTCGCAAGAGTGCAGTGGCGCGCGTTTTCATCAAGGCAGGTTCGGGCAACATCGTCGTCAACGGCAAGCCCGCCGCCGAGTACTTCTCCCGTGAAACCGGCCTGATGGTGATCCGTCAGCCGCTGGAACTGACCGGCAACGTCGAACGTTTCGACATCAAGGTGAACGTCCACGGTGGCGGCGAATCCGGCCAGGCCGGCGCTGTTCGCCACGGCATCACCCGCGCCCTGATCGACTACGACGCCGGCCTGAAGTCGGCTCTGTCCAACGCAGGCTTCGTCACCCGTGACGCGCGTGAAGTCGAACGTAAGAAGGTTGGTCTGCGCAAGGCACGTCGCGCAAAGCAATTCTCGAAGCGTTAATCGTTTCTTGCATCACAGAAAGCCGTCGGCATGCGTGCCGGCGGCTTTTTGCTTTTTGCCTTTACCTTTACGGTGGGGCCGGTTTCCAGGTGATTCTTGAAATTACTTCCCGAAGGGAAATCAGCAGGAAATATTCTCCTGCTAGAATGAACAGCTTTCCAGCGTGCCCGGCACGCGCGTCAGGCGCTTGGTCGCCGCGGCGTATTTTCTTCGCCTTTTTTCGCAAGGACCAGACATGATCAAGGTAGGTATCGTTGGCGGAACCGGTTACACCGGCGTCGAATTGCTGCGTATTTTCGCCACTCACCCCGAAGCCCGGGTCCAGGCGGTGACCTCGCGCAAGGAAGACGGCATGCCCGTGGCCGAGATGTATCCGTCCCTGCGGGGCCGCGTGGACGTGGCCTTCTCCTCACCCGACAAGGCTCAACTGACCGAGTGCGACGTGGTCTTCTTCGCCACCCCGCACGGCGTGGCCATGGCCCAGGCGCCTGAACTGGTGGCCGCCGGCGTGAAGGTGATCGACTTGGCAGCCGATTTCCGCATGCAGGACGTGGCCGCCTTCGAAAAATGGTACAAGCTGCCGCACAGCTGCACCGACCTGCTGAAGGAAGCCGCCTACGGTCTGCCCGAGCTGAACCGCGACGCCATCCGCAAGGCGCGCGTGGTGGGCAATCCGGGCTGCTATCCGACTACCATGCAACTGGGCTTCGCGCCGCTCTTGAAGGCCGGCGTGATCGATGCCTCGCACCTGATCGCCGACTGCAAGTCGGGCGTTTCCGGCGCCGGTCGCAAGGCCGAGCTGAGCCTGCTGTTCTCGGAGGCTTCCGACAACTTCAAGGCCTATGGCGTGTCGGGTCACCGCCATTCGCCCGAGACCATCGAGCGTCTGTCGCACCTCACCAGCCAGAAGGTCGGCCTGCTGTTCACACCGCACCTGGTGCCGATGATCCGCGGCATGCATTCCACGCTGTATGCGCGCCTGAGCAAGGACATCGACAACGCCGCCCTGCAGGCCCTGTTCGAGGATGCCTACAAGGATGAACCCTTCGTCGACGTGCTGCCCTTCGGCGCGCACCCGGAAACCCGCACCACGCGCGCCTCCAACATGCTGCGCCTGGCCGTGCATCGCCCCGACAATGGCGATACGGTGGTGGTGCTGGTGGTCCAGGACAACCTGGTCAAGGGCGCTTCCGGCCAGGCCGTGCAGTGCATGAATCTGATGTTCGGCCTGGATGAGACCACCGGTCTGCAGCAAGTGCCGGTCCTGCCGTGAAGTACCGTCTATGGCGTCGGCGCATGAGCATTTCAGCGCCGAAGATGACCATCAAGCGCCACCTGCCGTGGCCAGTGATGGTGTTGCTGTGGGCCCTGGTGATCGGTGTGGGGGCCTCGGCGGCAGTCTGGACCTACAAGCTGGGCCGCAACCATCTGCCCGGCCTGGAGGTCTCCGGCGACGCCGGCGAGCAGCTCGACCAGCTCAGCGAGCAGGTCAGGAAGCTGACTGCCGAGAACGAGCGCTTGCAATCAGCCTCCAGTGCGTCGCAGAATGAGTTGAAGATCGCCCAGACGGCCCAGGCCCAGTTGGCCGCCCAGGTCAAGAACCTGGAAGCGGAAAACAACCGCCAGAAGGAAGACCTGGCCTTCTTCGACAGCCTGCTGCCGACCAACCTGGGCGCGCCCGGCATCACCATCCAGCGCTTCAAGGCCGAGCAGGCGGCGCCCAACCAGCTGCGCTATCGCGTGCTGGTCATGCAAGGTGGTGGCGGCACACAACAATTTGCAGGAAACCTACAACTTAGTGTCAATGTCATCCAGGGTGGCAAGAGTGCTATCCTTAACTTTCCGGAGGGCAATGCAGCCGATCAGGCTCGCTACCGGCTCGCATTCAAGTATTACCAGCGGGTAGAAGGTTTGCTCAATATTCCGGAGGGGGCGACCATCAAGTCGGTTGCAGTCCGTGTTCTCGACCGAGGCCAGGTTCGCGCCCAGCAGTCGGTAGATCTGTGAGGTGATTCCATGTTTACACGCAAGACCAAGAGTACGATCGACAGCCTCATCGGCATGTCCACCAGCATCAAGGGCGATGTTGGCTTCAAGGGTGGCCTGCGCATCGATGGCAGCATCAATGGCAATATCAATGCGGAGAGCGGGCAGCCCAGCGTGCTGGTCATTTCCGAGCATGCCAAGGTGGTCGGCGAGGTGCATGCGGCTCATCTGATCGTCAACGGCGAGATCATCGGCGACGTCCATTCCACCGAACTGCTCGAACTGCAGCCCAAGGCTCGCATTACCGGCAACGTCTTCTACAAGGCCCTGGAGATGCATGGCGGCGCGCTGGTCTCCGGCAAGCTCAGCCATGACCAGGCCGAGGAAACCCCGGTGCTGAAGCTGGCGGCATCGTCGGAAGCATGAATTTGCGCAAGCGCTTATAATTGATCCATCGATCAGATGTATTGATCCGCCTCAAGCCAAGCAGGAGCCCGAAATGAATGCCGTAGCCGAACTGCAACAAACCGAAATGCCCGCCCCGATCAACTTCAGCGACAGCGCAGCCGCCAAGGTGGCTCAGCTGATCGAGGAAGAAGGCAATCCCGACCTGAAACTGCGCGTGTTCGTGCAGGGCGGTGGTTGCTCGGGTTTCCAGTACGGTTTCACCTTCGATGAAATCGTCAATGAAGACGACACCACCATGAGCAAGAACGGCGTCCAGCTGTTGATCGACTCCATGAGCTACCAGTACCTGGTCGGCGCCGAGATCGACTACAAGGATGACCTGGAAGGTGCCCAGTTCGTCATCAAGAACCCCAACGCCTCCACGACCTGCGGTTGCGGATCGTCGTTCTCGGTGTAATCTCGCCGGATCAGTTCCCCGTGTGCGGCCCTCGCCGCGCAGCGGGATAAAAAAAGGACGCCCCAGGCGTCCTTTTTTCATGCCGGTGGGGCAATAGCGGGCAGGGTTCAGCCGAGTTCGGCGAAGGCCTTGGCCGCCGCCGCGATGGTTTCCTCGATGATGGCGTCGCTGTGCTGGGCCGACACGAAGCCGGCCTCGAAGGCCGACGGCGCAAAATACACGCCAGCATCCAGCATCTTGTGGAAGAAGCGGTTGAAGCGTTCCTTGTCACCCTTCATGACCTCGGCATAGCTGCTGGGGACAGCCGCGTCAAAGTACAGGCCGAACATGCCACCGACGGCATCTGCGCTGAATGTCACGCCGGCCGTCTTGGCGGCAGCGGCCAGGCCATCGGCCAGCTTGCGGGTCTGGCGAGCCAGGCTGGTGTAGAAATCCGGTTGCTGGATGATCTTCAGCGTGGCCATGCCGGCGGCCACCGTGACCGGGTTGCCCGACAGCGTGCCGGCCTGGTAGACGCCACCCAGCGGCGCCAGGTGCTTCATCACCTCGGCACGGCCACCGAAAGCCGCCACCGGCAGGCCACCGCCGATCACCTTGCCCAGGGCGGTCAGGTCGGGGACGATGCCATTCAATTCCTGGGCGCCCCCGCGTGCCACGCGGAAGCCCGACATCACCTCGTCGAAGATCAGGATGGCGCCATACTCGGTACAGAGGCGACGCATGGTGGCCAGGAACTCATCGCTGGCACGGACCAGGTTCATGTTGCCGGCCACCGGCTCCACGATCACGCAGGCGATCTCGTTGCCGGAGGCCTTGAAGACCTCTTCCAGCTGGGTCGCATTGTTGTAGTCCAGCACCAGGGTGTGCTTGGCGAAGTCTTCCGGCACGCCGGCCGAGGTCGGATTGCCGAAGGTCAGCAAGCCGCTGCCGGCCTTCACCAGCAGGGAGTCGGCGTGGCCGTGGTAGCAGCCTTCGAACTTGATGATCTTGTCACGACCGGTGGCGCCGCGCGCCAGGCGCAGGGCGCTCATGGTGGCTTCGGTGCCGGACGAGACCAGACGGATCTGCTCGATGGAGGGCACCAGCTTGATGATTTCTTCGGCCATCTCGATCTCGGCCTCGGTCGGGGCACCGAAGGACAGGCCGCGGGCGGCCGCCTGCTGCACGGCCTTGACCACCTCCGGATGGGCGTGGCCGACGATGGCCGGGCCCCAGGAACCGATGTAGTCGATGTAGCGCTTGCCCTCGGCATCCCAGAACCACGGACCTTCGGCGCGTTCGATGAAGCGTGGCGTACCGCCTACCGAGCGGAAGGCGCGTACCGGGGAATTGACACCGCCCGGCGTGCTTTGTTGGGCACGGGCGAAGAGCGAAGCATTGGTCTTGGTCATGGGTTGCTGAGGAAGGAATCGAGTATCGGTTCAGTTGAGGGAAGGGGGCGCGTCCAGATCCTCGGGATCTTCGGACTCACGCGCCCAGAAATAGCGGTCGGGTACCAGCTTGCCCATGCCGAAGCGCTGGGCATTGGCCAGTGCCGCCAGGGTGAACTCCTGCGCTTCGGAAGCCGCCAGCGGCACCTCCAGGCCATTGGCCAGCATGGCCGCCATGGCCGCCGAGAGGGTCGTGCCAGCACCGACAAAGGAGCCGGGCAGGCGCTGCCAGGCGTCCTGGCGCACCAGGCCGGACTCGTCGAAGAGCGAATTGGCGATTTCCTGCAGATCGGTCTGGGTATTGGTCACCAGCAGGTATTCGCATCCCATTTCGATGAGGCGCATGGCGTCCAGCATCAGGGTGTCGCCCGGTACGGGTTCGCGCCAGGTCTCTGCCAGCCGGGTCAGCTCGCCCGCCGAGGCGACCAGTACGGTGGCTTGCGGGATGAGCAGTTCGCGGATGGCGATGAGGCGGTCGTCCTCGTCCTCCTGGTTGGCCAGGGCGCTGGTGAAGGGATCCAGGATCAGCGGCACGTCCGGGTAGTCGGAGACGATCTCGGCAATCACCGAGATGTTCTCGATGCTGCCCACGGCCCCCACCTTGAAGGCGGCGATGGCCATGTCTTCGAGGATCACGCGGGCCTGGTCGGCTACCCAGTCCACTTCAACGATCTGCGCATCTTCCACGCGGGCGGTGTCGCCGATGAGCAGGGCAGTCACGACCGACAGGCCATGGCAGCCCATGGCTGCATAGGTGGCGAGATCGGCCTGGATGCCGGTGGCGCCGACCGGGTCGGCGGCGCCGAAGCTCAGGATGAGAGGAGGAGTTTGGTTTTGCACGTCGAGTAGATTAAGATAGCTGACTTAGCATTTTACTTGATTGATTTTAGGGATTGTCAGCCGTGACCGATAGCAAAAGCAGCCAAACCGAATTCAAAACCTGGATGTGCCTGATCTGTGGTTGGATCTATGACGAGGAAGCAGGCCTGCCGGAAGAAGGCATTGCGCCCGGGACCCGCTGGGACGACGTGCCCATCAACTGGACCTGCCCGGAATGCGGTGCCCGCAAGGAAGACTTCGAAATGGTCGCGATCTGAGCGCTCATTGAGTTTCCCGTCAGGCACGAAACCTGGCATCCGCAGCTCCTGATGGCGTTTCCCCCGTGCTTCGCGGGAGCGCCATGCCTCTCCCCTCTTCTCCACAAATCCGGTATTTGATTTATATCAAATACTGCGTATTCCGTCGCATTTCTCCATCACTTCTGGATTGTTGCTCAGCAAAATCATTGCCGATGGGAAATTTTCTGTCGTTTCTGAGTAAAATCGAGGATTGTCAGAATCAGTCAGGTCGCCCCCACAAGGCGTCTCCGGCTGGACACCCGCCGCCGATGCCATTTTCCTGTTCCAAGAGCCAGGCATGCCCCAATTGAAGGATTTTGTAATCGACGCGCAGCATCACGGGCTGGGCGATACGTCAGGCATGCCTGGCGGCGAGGACCTGCAGGCTTTCCAGGCCTCGCTGCTGGCACGCATGGCCGCCCGCGCCGCCGATAGTCTGCCGGTGCGCCACCTGGCCGTAGGTATCGGCGCGCATGCCTGCCTGATCGCGCTGGACCAGGCCGGCGAGATCCTGCCCTTGCGGCAGCAGCGGCTCACCAACGTACCGTCGACCCGCCCCTGGTTCCGGGGCTTGCTCAACATACGCGGCAACCTGGTCGGTGTCGCCGATCTGGCGGCCATGGCGGGGGCACCGCCACTGGCGGTCGGTGCCGACAGCCACGTGCTGGTCATGGCCGCCGGCCTGGCCCCGCAATGCGGCTTGCTGGTGTCGCAAGTGCGGGGTTTGCGGGACGTCGAAGAAATGTCACGAATATCGAACAATGACGAGACTGAAAATGATTTGCCTGGCGTGATCGGGCGTTATAAAGACAAGGGCGGGTTGGTCTGGATGGAGCTGGACCTGGCGGGCCTGAGCCAGGATCCGGAATTCCTGCGTATCGGGCGCTAGCTGCCAGCACCAGAGGTACCGGCCGATCTCACCTGAAGGATCAGTCGGACCGGCCCCAGAAAAACAGAAGAAGGATGGGAACATCGGCAATGCAATCGCGCTTGAAGCCGCTATCGAAGAAGACCGACCCGGCTGCGGCACAGGTGCGCCGCATGCGGCTGCCTTACCTCAACCGGTTTTCCCTGCGCACCCAGACGCGGCTGCTGCTGGCGCTGCTGTCCTTATCCCTGACGGCGCTGTTCCTGTTCCTCTGGCTGGGTTCGCGCATCTACATCCTGGCCACCTTGCAGACCAATCTCGCCTCCGACCTGGTCATGCATTCGCAGCGCATCGGCAAGGCGGTCCCCAATGCCATCCAGGGCAATCCCGAGGCGTTCATCCAGCTGTCCCAGAGCCGCAGCGAGTTCAATCGCGGCCTGCTGCTGCTCACCAGTGGCGGCGCCTATCAGGGCAATACCATCGAGCCCTCCGACGCGGCGATCAAGCCCGCGCTGGAAAATGTGGCGCGCCTCTGGCGCCGCACCGACCAGGCCGCCGACACCATTTTGCGGCTGGAAAAGGAGCTGACCGGTTTCGGTACCACCCTGCGGCAGTTGAACCAGTTGCTGCCGCTCATGCTGGACCTGAGCGAGCAGATCACCATGCTGCAATCCCAAGGCCGACCCACCCCGCAGGAAATGACGGCGGCCAGCCAACTGGTGATGCTGAGCCTGCGCCTGGGACGCAGCTCCAACGAATTCCTGACCTCCGAGGGCGTCAATCCCGAGACTGCCTTCATGCTCGGCAAGGACATCACCGCTTTCGGCGACCTGGTGAGCAGCCTGCTCAAGGGCAACGAGATGCTGCGCCTGCGCGCGGCCAGCGACGCAGACATGCGCGACAAGCTGCAACGGCTGGAAGTGGTGTTCGGAAAATACCAGCCGCAGATTGCCGGCATCCTCGGCAACCTGCAGAATTTCATCGCCGCCAAGCAATCCGAGCAACTGGTGTTCGTCGAGAACGAGACCTTGAAGCGCAATCTCACCGAGTTGCAGGAGCACTACCGTATCGCCCTCAAATCGCGCTCCTGGACCTTCTGGGCCATGCTGGCGACGATGATCACGGCCCTGCTCAGCGCCATCGGCATCGCGCTGTTGCAGCTGCAGGCCAGCCGCGACAATGCCGCCGCCGCCGAGGAGCGTCACCGGCTGGCGGAGTTGCAGCGCCAGCTGGCGCAGCAGGAGGAAGAAAAGGCCATGCGCGCCAACCACCTGACCCAGACCGCCATCCTGCGCCTGATGAACGAGCTACAAAAGGTCGCCGATGGCGACCTCACGGTCCATACCACGGTCTCCGACGACATCACCGGCGCCATTGCCGACTCCGTCAACTACACCGTCGAGGCCCTGCGCGCGCTGGTAGAGCAGGTGACCCAGATGGCCTCCAAGGTGGCGGTCAGTTCCGAGCAGGTACGCGATACCACCACCGAACTGGGGGCGGCCGCACGTGCGCAGGCCCAGCGCATCCAGCGCATTGCCCAGTCGATGCTGGAGATGTCGGGGGAAATCACCGACGTCTCGATATCGGCCGACGAGTCCGCCGAGGTGGCGCGCCATTCCGTGGTGGTGGCCGAGCGCGGCGCGCGCGCGGTGGAAGATGCGGTCAAGGCCATGGATGGCATCGGCCAGCAGATCCAGGAAACCTCCAGTCGCATCACCCGCCTGGGCCAATCCTCGCAGATGATCGGCGAGATCACCGAGCTCATCTCCGATATCACCGAACGGACCAATGTGCTGGCCCTGAACGCCGCCATCCAGGCGGCTTCGGCCGGCGAGGCCGGGCGCGGCTTTTCGGTGGTGGCCGAGGAGGTCCAGCACCTGGCCGAACGCTCCAGCGCCGCCACCCGAGAGATCGGCGCCCTCGTACGCATGATCCAGGCCGACACCCGCGACGTGGTGACGGCCATGGAGCGATCGACTGCCGGCGTCACCGATGGCGCGGTGCTTTCGGACGCCGCCGGCGCCGCGCTGGCCGATATCCGCAGTGTCTCCAACAAGCTGGCCGAGCTCATCGAGGGCATGGCCACGTCCACCCGCAGACAAGCGGTCTCGGCCAATGGCGTGGCCCAGCAGATCCAGGGCATCCTGGCCGAGAACGACATCATCGAGCAAAGTCGCGAACAGGTCTCGGCGCTCTACGAAGACCTGTGGGGAGCCGCCCAGCAGCTGGAGAGTTCGGTCTCGCGCTTCCGTGTGACCGTCTCCTGAGCCTGCTTCGGCAAGGTGTGCGACGAACTTCCCGCTTTCCAACCATCCCGCCATTCCCGCTATGCCAGCCGACCTGATCTCCGCCGCCTTTCAAGATACCGTGCGTCCCTTGTTGAAGATCGTGCGTCAGCAGGGCAGCAGTTGGCGCGCCCGCATCGAGAGCGGCCTGCGAAGTGCGGCGCCGGCCTTGTACCTGCGCTCGCTGGTGGCCGTGCGTGACTACGCCCGCAGTGTTCATGCCGGGCAGCTGGAAGAGGCCTGTGCTACCGTGCTCCAGCGACTGGAACAGCTGCAGCAGAACGAGGCAGGTATCGACGTCAATGAGCTCGCTACCCTGGAGCAGGCCGTTGCCACGATCACCCTCATGGTGGAGCAGGGCGGGGCGTCCACCGCGCCGCCGCCGGGGGCGGCCAGTGCGGCCAGTGCGGCCGAGGAGTCCGCGACATCGACGCGGGACCTGCTCAATGTCGAGCTGTTGCCGGTCTTCCTGGAAGAGGCCCAGGAGCTCATGGACAGCATCGATGACGGCTTGCAGGCCGGCCGCTACGCCCGTTCCGATCCGCTGGTGCCGGATGCCATGGCGCGTCCGCTGCACACCCTCAAGGGCAGCGCGCGCATGGTGGGTGCCTTTCGCCTGAGCCATTGTCTGCACGAGATGGAAAGTGTCTTGCGCAACCCGTCAGAAACATGGGGCGGCGGTGTCGACATGGCCGCCCTGCACGACCTGTATCGGCAAGCCCAGGATCACTTCGTGGCGCTGGAGCAGCGGGTGGCATTGGATGCCCCGCCCCGCGCGAGAGCACCGCAAGCGCGCGGGCCGGTGGTCAGGATCAAGACCAGCGTATTGGACAGATTGCTCAACCAGATCGGCGAGGTGGCGATCGCACGATCGCGTCTGGAGAATGAACTGGCAAGCTTGCAACATGATTTCCGGCTCATGGGCGAGTACCTCGCCGCGCTGCCGGAGTCACTGCGGCAGTTGCTGCGCATGCCTTCAAGGACGGGCGCCAGCGACGGCGAAGTGCTCGCCCAGGACAGCCTGGCGCAGATGCTCGGTGACTGCCTCGACGAAATCAACCTGTGTCATCGGCAACTGCAGCTCACCGTCGCCAAGACCTGTGAGGAGCTGCGTCAGCAGGCCCGTTATACGCGCGATCTGCAACAGGAGCTGATGTCGGCGCGCATGGTGAGGTTCGACAGCATCCGCGGGCGCTTGCAGCATCTGGTGCGGCAAGTTTCCACCGATGCCGGCAAGCCCCTGCAACTGAATCTGGTCGATGGCGGCCTGCAGATCGACCGCGCCATCCTGGAGCGGCTCATGGGGCCGCTGGAACATCTGCTGCGCAATGCCGCAGTGCACGGCATTGAAGATGCGTCCGAGCGCCTGGTTGCGGGCAAGCAGGAGATCGGCCAGCTACGTGTGCAGGCGCGTCACGAAGGCAACGAAGCCGTGATCCGCATCAGCGACGACGGCCGCGGACTGGATCTGGAGGCGATCCGCCGCAAGGCCATGCAACTGGGCTTGGCGGGCGCGGCCAACGCCAGCGAGGCGCGGCTGGCCGAATTGATCTTTGCGCCGGGACTGAGCACCTCGCCGCACCTGTCGGCCCTGGCCGGACGCGGCATTGGCATGGATGTGGTGCGCGCCGAGGTGGCCGCCCTGGGCGGCTGGATGACCGTGCAGTCACAGCCCCGGCAGGGCGTGACACTGACGCTGTTCCTGCCGCTGTCGCTGGCGGTCCAGCATGTCTGCCTGCTGCGGCATGGTCAGCAGCACTACGCGATTCCTTCCATGCTCATCGACAGCGTGCAGCAGCTGCGGGGCGAAGAGGCCGTCCAGGCGCGAGAGCAAGCAACGCTGAGCCTGGCTGGCCGCACGGTGCCGCTGTATCCCTTGCACCAGCTGCTGGGCGAGCCGGCCGAGCTGGCGTCTTCGGCGGCGACCTCGGTCTATGCGCTGCTCATCAAGAGTGGCGAGGAACGCATGGCCATCATGGTCGATCATGTCAGCGGCAATCGCGAAGTGGTGGTCAAGCCGGTCGGCCCGCAGCTGACCTCGCTGGCCGGCGTGGTCGGGGGCACCCTGCTGGGCGACGGCCAGATCGTCCTGATCCTCAACCCGCTCTTGCTGGCCGGTGCCCGCAGCCCCGATGGCATGGGTGTGGCGGCCGGCGTACAATAGCGCGCTTCGGCTCGCCCCCGCGCGCTGCTCATTCAACGGTGGCGCCGGCGCTTGGGACGTCCGCAGGACGGGCTTGCGCGCCCAGCTTCGTCGCGCCATTGCCCGCTGCCGGCCAAGGGCTCGTCGGGCGTCGCGGCGGACTGCTTTCGTAGCACCCAGCGCATGCCGATGCTGCCGACGACACCGAGCAGGCCAAGCAATAACAGCAAGTCTTCAAGCACGATCCATCCTTTCATCGAGCCACGCCCGGAATGGGCAGGGGGGATGGCGTCAATGTAGGCTGGCAGGACGCGCGGCGCCAATATCAAATCAGGCTGCGCGCCATCTCAAAACGATATGGCAGGGGAGAGGACATGATTTCCATCCGGCAGTTGCGCTACTTCGTCGAGATCGTCGAAGCGCGTGGCTATACGCGGGCTGCGGAGCGGCTGTTCATCGCGCAGTCGGCGCTGAGTCGCCAGGTCAAGGAGCTGGAGGGGGTGCTGGATGTGGTGCTGCTCAAGCGCGAGGCCAAGCATTTCGAGCTGACCCAGGCCGGCCAGGATTTCTACGAACGCAGCCGCAAGATCCTGCTCGATCTTGATCGTGCGGTGGCGCAGGCGCGCACCATCGGCAAGGGCGAGCATGGGGAACTGCGCTTGTTGCATTCCAGTTCGGTGCCGCTATCGGCGCCCTTGGGACCGACGCTCAACGAAGCCCTCAAGGCCTTCCCCGGCATCTCGCTGGAGATCTCGCAAGCGCCCTCCGAGCACCAGGCCCGCGAGATCGCCGAAGGCAGCGCCGATATCGGCCTGGCACGCCTGCCCATCCTGCGCGCCAATCCCAACCTGGAGTCCACGGTGCTCTACCGCGAGCGCCTGGTGGCTGCGGTGCCCGCCAACCATCATCTGGCGCAGCGCCAGGAAGTCGAGATCGCCCAGCTGCGCGATGAGTTCTTCGTGACGGTGCCGCATCGCGATCGCGGCGGCCTGAGCTACCTGGTGGCCGAGCGCTGCATCGCGCATGGCTTCTACCCGCGCGTGGCGCGCGCTACCTCGCGCAAGAATTCCCTGCTCAGCCTGGTCAATGCCGGCTTCGGCATTGCCGTGGTACCGCAGAGCATGGCCAGTATTTCGCTGTCGGCCGGCGTCAGTTTCCCGGCCTTGAAGGATGCCGACTTCCAGTCGGAAGTGGCGCTGCTGCGCCGGCGCGATGCACCGGCCATGGTGCAGCAGTTCGTCGAGGCGTTCATCGCCCGCCTGCGCGAGGCGGGTCTGTCGGCGCCAGACCAGTAGCGCGGCGCCGTGCCAGGCTTCAGTTGCCGGTGGCCACCGGACGGCTCGGGTCCGAACTCCATTCGCTCCACGAACCCGGATAGAGGCTGGCGCCGGCCAGTCCCGCTACTTCCAGGGCCAGCAGGTTATGGCAGGCGGTCACGCCGGAGCCGCACTGCATGACGGCGGCCTGGGGATCATCCACGATCGCGAGCCACTCCTGGCGCAGCTGCGTGGCGTCCTTGAAGCGGCCATCGGCTTGCAGGTTGTCCTTGAAGAAGCGGTTCTTCGCTCCCGGGATGTGGCCACCGACGGCATCCATCGTTTCGTTCTCGCCGCGGAAACGGTCCGGTGCACGTGCATCGACCACCTGCAATGTCGGCGTCGACAGGTTCGTCAACAGCACCTGGGCATCCACGCTCTTGACCAGCGAGGACAGGTCCTGGAGATTGCCGGGCGTGGCCGCCGGCGGGGTCTCGGTGCTCAGTGCTTCTCCCAGCGCCTGCCAGGCCGCCAGGCCGCCATCGAGCACCGCCACGTCAGCGTGGCCGACCCAGCGCAGCAGCCACCACAGGCGCGCGGCGAACATGCCACCGTGGCTGTCATAGGCTACCACCTGGGTATCGTTGCTGATGCCCAGTGCGCGCATGGCCTGCACGAACTGCTGGCGATCCGGCAGCGGATGGCGGCCATGGAAACGGCCGGCGGCGTCGGTCTTGGGGCCCGACAGCAGTTCATCGAGATGGGCGAAGCGCGCCGACGGCAGGTGGCCGGCGGCATAGGCATCGCGCCCGGCATGCGGATTGACCAGGTCGTGGCGGCAATCGACGATCACCAGGTTGAGGTATTGCGCGCGCGCCTTGAGTTCGGCGGCGCTGATGAGGGTTTGGTAGATCATGCTGTTCTCCTAGTAGGTATCGATGCGGCGCCGGTGCGCTGGTTCAGACCTCGGTGGCGATGGGATCGACCTTGGGCAGGTTCTTGGCCGCGCTCTGGCTGCGCCGCTGGTTGTGATAGGTGGCCAGGATGCCGCTGGCCAGGATGATCACGATGCCCAGCCAGCCGACCCAGCCTGGCGCATCGTTCCAGATCAGCACCCCGAACAGGCTGGAAAAGACGATGCCCGTGTATTGCAGGTTGGCCGTCACCAGGGTATTGCCGAGCCGGTAGGCGCGCGTCATGGCGATCTGCGCCGTGGTCGCCGTCAAGCCTATCATGATCACCAGCAATGCGCCGCGCCAGGAATGCGCGTGCCACAGCGGGATCTTGCCGGTGGCGATATTGCCCACCAGGCCGGCCACCACGCCGGTCAGCGAAAAGTAGAACACCACGCGATATTCGGGTTCCCCCAGCAGGCCCAGCTTGCGCACCTGCAGGTAGACCAGCGCGGAGAGCACGCCCGACACCAGCGCGATGGCGCCGCCCAGCAACTGGTCACCATTGAGCGATGGGCGCATCAGCAAGGCCACGCCGAGGAAGCTGAGCAGCACCGTGCCGGCCAGGCCCCATTCGAACTTCTTGCTGCCCTGCCACCAGCCGGCAGCGAAGAGCATGGCCGCGATCCAGATCGAGGACATGTAGTTCAGCGTGGTGGCCGTGGCGATGGGCAGGAGGCTGAACGAATAGAACCACATCCACAGCGAGATCACGCCGATGCTGCCACGGATGAGGTGGTCACGCGGGAAGGGCGTACGGAAGGTGCCGCCGCGCAGGCGCACCAGCGTGGCGATGAAGGAGACGCCGATCAGGCCGCGACAGAGCACGATCTCGGAGGTCGTGTAGTAGTCGCTGGCCAGCTTGACGCAGACGCCCATGATGGAAAAGAGGAATGAGGCGACGAGCATCCAGAGCGATTGCATGGCAGTGGTCGAGTGAGGAGAGTGGAGAAAAGGGGGCGCGCAAAAGCACAACGGCAGCACCGGGAGAACCCGGTGCTGCCGTTGGTGTGGCTGCTGATGTTGTTATTTCTGCTACTGCCAGGCCGCCATGCTGCGAGGAGGAGAGAGGGGTACGACAGTGACGACGCAAGCTGCGTCCATCATGATCTTGCCGCTGCCCCTGCATCCTGGTTCCCCCCTGCGCGGCCTGTGGCCTGGTTTATGGTGTGGTTCCCGGCGGTACGTCCAGCTGCTTGCGATACCACTCGTGGAAGTGCTGCATGCCATCTTCCATGGGCGACTGGTAGGGACCGACTTCGCTGGTGCCGCGATCCATCAGTATACGACGACCGGCGTCCATGCGCTGGGCGATCTCGTCATCCTCGACGCAGGTCTCCATGTAGGCGGCGCGTTCGGCCTCCACCAGCTCGCGCTCGAACAGGGCGATTTCTTCCGGGTAGTAGAACTCCACCACATTGGTGGTCTTCTGCGGGCCGGTCGGCCAGAGCGTGGACACCACCAGCACGTTGGGATACCACTCCACCATGATGTTGGGATAGAGCGTGAGCCAGATCGCGCCGAACTTGGGCGGTTCGCCATTGGAGAACTTGAGCAGCTTCTCCTGCCACTTGGCATAGGTGGGCGAGCCCGAGCGCGCCAGGCCATGGTTCACGCCCACGGTCTGGACGCTGTAGTCATGGCCGAACTCCCACTTCAGGTCCGAGCAGCTCACGAAGTTGCCCAGGCCCGGATGGAAGGGCTCGACGTGGTAATCCTCCAGGTAGACCTCGATGAAGGTCTTCCAGTTGTAGTCGCACTCGTGGACCTCGGTGTGGTCGTAGAGATAGCCGGAAAAATCCAGGTCCTTGGTCACGCCCAGGTTCTTGAGCTTGGCCGCGATATCGACGCCGTTGGCCTCGAAGAGCAAGCCGTTCCAGCTCTGCAGCGGCGTGTTGGACAGGTTCATGCACGGCGTCTCGCCGAAATGCGGCGCGCCGATCAGTTCGCCCTTCAGATCGTAGGTCCAGCGATGCAGCGGGCAGACGATGTTGCTGGCATTGCCGCGACCGTCGAGCATCTTGGCCTGGCGATGGCGGCACACATTGGACACCAGCTCGATGCCCTGGGTATTGCGCACCAGCATGCGGCCTTCGTTCTCCCACGGCAGGGTGGAATAGTCGCCAGCGTTGGGAACCATCAGCTCATGGCCGACATAACGGGGTCCCTGCTGGAAGAGTTGTTTCAGTTCCCGCTGGTAGAGCGGGTCGTCGAAGTAGACGCTGACGGGAAGTTGCGCGTTTGAACGCGCCAATTTGGCAAAAGTAGCAAGATCGGACATTTCCGCCCCCAAATTAATTTGCACCAACCTAAGGAAGAAAATCCGCAAAAACCTATGTTCAAATAATATGAAGAGGAAATTTTGGACAGAACCGCGGATTATGCCACAAAACCCCCATAAGGGGCCGGGTTTTGTGGCCAAAATACCAGTATTTATGCCGAATTTACGTTCCGGGTCCGAAAAGCTTCGGCAAATCCACGTCCTCAATTGATTTGGGAATCGCCGGTTTGTTCTAAAATAACAGGTTAGATTTTTTCAATGGGTCGATATGCCTAGAACCTCTGCCACTGCCGCCCCCGCCGCGTCGCCCGCATCCTTCGAGCAAGCCATGCAAGAGCTGGAACAGCTCGTGGCCCAGATGGAAGCCGGCGAACTGCCGCTGGAGGCCTCCGTGGCCGCCTACAAGCGCGGCTCGGAACTGGTGAAATTCTGTGCCGCCCAACTGGACAAGGTGGACAGCCAGGTCAAGCTGCTCGAAGGCGACATGCTCAAGCCCTTCCAGGCCACCGACGCTGCCGCCGGAGACGATTGATGAATGCACATATCCCGGCCGCAAGTGCCTTGACCTCGCTGGGCTTTGCCGACTGGATGGGCCAGGTGCAGGCCGGCATGGAAGGCGTGCTGGACCGCTTCCTGCCGCCGACCTCGGTGGTCCCGGCGCGCCTGCACGAAGCCATGCGCTACACCGCCATGGACGGCGGCAAGCGCGTGCGTCCGCTGCTGGTCTATGCCGCCGGTGAGGTCTTCGATACGCCGCGCGCCCTGCTGGAGCGTGCCGCCGCCGCCGTGGAGATGATCCACGTCTATTCGCTGGTGCATGACGACATGCCCTGCATGGATGACGACGCCCTGCGCCGTGGCAAGCCCACCGTGCACGTGAAGTACGACGAAGCCACCGCCCTGCTGGTGGGCGATGCCCTGCAGGCACAAGCCTTCGCCACGTTGTCGGCGCCGCTGGAGGCTGAACTCGCCGGTGCCAGTGTCGATGCCGGCCTGCCGGCGCGCCAGTTGCGCATGGTCAGCCTGCTGGCCCAGGCCTCGGGCTCGGTGGGCATGTGCGGCGGCCAGGCCATCGACCTGGCCAGCGTGGGCATGACGCTGTCGCTGTCGGAGCTGGAGCAGATGCACCGTCTCAAGACCGGTGCCCTGCTGCGCGCGGCCGTACTGCTGGGCGCGCTGGGCGGCAAAGCCCTGAGCGCCGCGGAAAGCGCCGCTCTGGACGACTATGCCCGCGCCATCGGCCTGGCCTTCCAGGTGGTCGACGACATCCTCGACGCCACCGCCGACTCGGCCACGCTGGGCAAGACGGCCGGCAAGGATGCGGCCGACAACAAGCCGACCTATGTCTCCATCCTCGGTCTGGCCGAGTCGCAGGCATTGGCCGAGAAGCTGCGCGGCAACGCGCACCAGGCCCTGGCCGGGTTTGGCGACAAGGCGTGCCGCCTGCGCGAACTGGCCGACCTGATCGTGCAACGCAAGACATGAACCAGGCATGAAGACGGACCGCATGCCGCAACTACTGCAACCACTGCAACCACTGCGACGGCGCGGCCTTCAGACCCAACCACGGTAACAACAGATGCTGCTCAATACCATCAACGATCCGGCCGACCTGCGCCGCCTGTCCCGCCATCAACTCAAGCCGCTGGCCGAGGAGTTGCGCGGCTTCCTGCTCGACGCAGTATCCAAGACCGGCGGTCACCTCTCGTCCAACCTGGGCACGGTGGAATTGACCATCGCGCTGCACTACGTCTTCAATACGCCGGACGACCGCATCGTCTGGGACGTCGGCCACCAGACCTATCCGCACAAGATCCTCACCGGCCGCCGCGACCGCATGGGCACGCTGCGCCAGCAGGAAGGCATCTCGGGCTTCCCGCGCCGCATCGAAAGCGAATACGACACCTTCGGCACCGCGCACTCCTCGACCTCGATCTCGGCCGCGCTGGGCATGGCCCTGGGCGCCAAGACGCAGGGCTCCGACCGCCACGCCATTGCCGTCATCGGCGACGGCGCCATGACCGCCGGCATGGCCTTCGAAGCGCTCAACAATGCGGGCGTGCATGACGACATCAACCTGCTGGTCATCCTCAACGACAACGACATGTCGATCTCGCCGCCGGTGGGCGCGCTGAACCGCTACCTGGCCCGCCTGATGTCCGGCAAGTTCTACGCCAAGGCCCGCGACGTGGGCAAGTCGGTGCTGCCCGGCCCGGTGCTGGAACTGGCCAAGCGCCTGGAAGAGCATGCCAAGGGCATGGTGGTCCCGGCCACCATGTTCGAGGAATTCGGCTTCAACTACATCGGCCCCATCGATGGTCACGACCTCGATTCGCTGATCCCCACGCTGCAGAACCTGAAGCAGCTGAAAGGCCCGCAATTCCTGCACGTGGTGACCAAGAAGGGCCAGGGCTACAAGCTGGCCGAGGCCGACCCGGTGCTCTACCACGGTCCCGGCAAGTTCAATCCCAGCGAAGGCATCAAGCCCAGCGCCGGCGGCAAGCTGACCTACACCCAGGTCTTCGGCGAATGGCTGTGCGACATGGGCGCCGCCGACGAGAAGCTGGTGGGCATCACCCCGGCCATGCGCGAAGGCTCGGGCATGGTGGCCTTCGAAAAGAAATTCCCCAAGCGTTACTACGACGTGGGCATCGCCGAACAGCACGCCGTGACCTTCGCCGCCGGCCTGGCCTGTGAAGGCATGAAGCCGGTGGTGGCGATCTACTCGACCTTCCTGCAACGCGCCTATGACCAGCTGATCCACGACGTGGCGCTGCAGAACCTGGACGTGACCTTCGCGCTGGACCGTGCCGGCCTGGTCGGCGCCGACGGTGCCACCCACGCCGGAAACTACGACCTGGCCTTCCTGCGCTGCATTCCCAACATGGTGGTGATGGCCGCCGCCGACGAGGACGAGTGCCGCAAGATGCTCTCCACCGCCTACCAGTATCCGGGCCCGGCGGCGGTGCGTTACCCGCGTGGCGCCGGCGTCGGCGCCGTCGTCGAGAAGACGCTGGACACCCTGCTCCTGGGCCGTGGCGAGATTCGCCGCAACGGCAAGGATGTCGCCATCCTGGCCTTCGGCAGCATGCTGGCCCCGGCTCTGGGCGCGGGCGAGAAGCTCAATGCCACGGTCGCCAACATGCGCTTCATCAAGCCGCTGGATGTGGAACTGGTCAAGCAACTGGCCGCCTCCCACGACGCACTGGTGACGGTGGAAGAGGGCTGCATCATGGGCGGCGCCGGTGCGGCCGTCTCAGAGGCACTGGCCGCAGCCGGCATCAACAAGCCGGTGCTGCACCTGGGCCTGCCGGATCGCTTCATCGACCATGGCGATGCGCATCAATTGCTGGCGCAGTGTGGACTGGATGCGGGCGGTATTGCCGAGTCCATCGTGCAGCGCTTCGGCAAGGACCAGCCGCGTTTGGTGGTCAACAACGGCTGAGGTCGCGGTTGTTGGTCCTTGCATCCTGTCGCCGTGGGTTTTCGGGCGGGAGTTGCAAATCCAATGCAATTCATACGGCAAGGATGGACTTGCGCGACGGGATTAGTGTTTGGCCGAGGTGGCCGGTAATCCCGCGCGTGTGAGATAGTCCTCCAGCAGCTCGGTCGATGCCTCTTCCACGATGGCGCCGATATATCCATCAGGCCGGATCAACACCCAGCTTCCTTCCTCCACATCGTATGCCTCGCGGAAGTGGCCGTGCTCATCGATCACGTCGCCACGTGTGCCCATCGTGTGTATGTGCAAACCTTTTCGCGGCGGCACGCTGTCCCGGTGCGCTACCTGGTATCCGATCAAGGTCCAGTGAGGGCCCTGCAGCAGATCGAACAGGTAGCGGGGCTGTCCCGATGCGCCCAGAAGAAGAGCATCGGGGGCGCGGTCGCCGGCGAAGAGTTCGCCGGTTCTCGCCGGTACTTCCAACGTCAGTGACGAACCGGAATAAGCAATATCAAGCTGCTTGACCTCGCGGCCTCTGCGTATTCCATCCCGGTGCTGTGCATGGAGCAATCGGGTGGCCAGACCGAGCATCTCCGCCGCTATCGGGCGTCGTTCTTCCTCGTAGCTATGAAGCAGGACCTCCGGCGCGCCATCGATGACTGCCGCGATCTTCCAGCCAAGGTTGTATGCGTCCTGCACACTGGTATTGAGGCCCTGCCCGCCAGTGGGTGGGTGAATATGCGCAGCGTCGCCGATCAGTAATACTTGTCCTACCCGGTATTGGTCGGCCAAACGCGCGTTCATCGTATAGGCCGATGCCCAGGAGACGTCATGGATGTGGATGTCGTCGCGCCCGGTACGCTCTGCGACCAGCTGCCCGAGCCCGGCGGCGGAAAGGTCGATATCGCCTTCCATTGGAATGGGCCCCTGGATCTGGAACATATCGGTACCCGCCAGTGGACACAGGAAGATCTGACGCGACATGTCGCCATCGCCGAAACGATGCCATGCGTCACGCGAAAGTCCTGTCAGCGTGACATCGGCCACGATGGCGCGAACGCCGAGGGTCTTTCCCGGGAAGCCGACCTGGAGGGCATGTCGGACAAAGCTTCTTCCGCCATCGGCTCCCACCAGCCAGCGGGCCCGCAGGTGCTCGGTGACGCCCCTGCGCTGGAGGCTGGCGGTAACGCCGTCCCCCTCTTGCTCCAAGCCGATCAGTTCGGTGCCATATTCTGGCGAGTATCCGAATTCCGCAAGCCGCTCCCGCAGTACGGCCTCTGTCAGAAACTGCGGTACCATCAACGGCTGCTGGAATGGCTCTGACGGTGTCGGATCGACGTGTTCCGTGATCCTGGAATCGACATAGGATCCGTCACCGCGATAGAGCCGTTCCTTCGGATAATCTCCGCCGGCTGCGACGATGCGGTCGAGAATGCCCAGATCCTTGAATATTTCTTGCGTTCTTGGCTGGATGCCTTTGCCGCGAGATCCACGAAATGGCTCGTTCATTTTCTCGACCAGGCGAAACGATACGCCGCGCCTGGCAAGATCAATCGCAAGGGTAAGTCCGGCTGCTCCTGCGCCGCAGATCAGGACGTCGGTCGAAAGCTGTTCTGTCATTCAAACCTCCATATGTGTAATATGCACATATTAGGTTCGAGGAAAATACGTGTCAATAAAAACCGTGCAAAATACACATAAAACCGCTCAGCTTCGTGAATTGCACAACGCACTGGTAGAAATCGTGGGTGAGATGAATCGCCCGCAACGTGATGAGGCAATGATTCGCGCAGCGGACATCACGTTGGAACGAGCACTCTTTCCCTTGCTCGTGCTGGTGGAGCGACTTGGTCCGATTGGCGTGGTGGAGCTGGCCGATCGGGTCGGCCGGGACCATACGACCGTGAGCCGGCAAATCGCCAAGCTGGAAAGTTCAGGACTGGTTCAACGGCAGGAGGGCGTGAAGGACCGCCGGGTAAAAATGGCGGTCATCACGAAAAGTGGAAAGGCCATGACCGACAAGGTCGATCAGGCCAGGAAAAAGATGGGGGAAGCCATCTTCCGGCATTGGGAGGAGCAGGACGTCGCGGATCTGGTGCGACTGATGCGCAAATTTGCCGATGACATGAAGAGCGCGCCGGTCGGCCAAGGAGAATGAAGCTTACCGTGCGAGTCAAACCGGCGGAGTTAGCCGGTTTCGCGCGCCTCCTCCCGGTGGCCCCACGGCCACGCAGCGCGATGATGATCCCTAACGCTCTCGCCCCTTCTGCCACAGCACATCCTGCCCGCCCGCCTCGCGGTTGAGCACCCGTGCAAGCACGAAGCACAGGTCGGAGAGACGATTGAGATACTGCCGCGCTGGCGCATTCACGCCGGCCTCTGCCTTCTCCAGCATGACCACGCTGCGCTCGGCGCGCCGGCATACCGTGCGGCACACATGCGCCAGCGCGGCCGTGCGGGCCCCACCGGGGAGGATGAATTCCTTTAACGGTGGCAGGGTGGCGTTATATTTTTCCAGCAGCGCATCCACGCGCGCCAGGTGCGCATCGCCCAGCACCACATAACCGGGAATACACAGCTCGCCACCCAGGTCGAAGAGGTCATGCTGGATCGAGACCAGTTCCTCGCGCATGGCTTCGGGCAATGTTTCGCACAGCAGCAGGCCCAGCTGCGAATTGAGTTCGTCCACATCGCCCAGCGCCTGGATGCGCAGGTTGTCCTTGCCCACGCGGCTGCCATCGCCCAGGCCGGTGCTGCCGTCGTCGCCGGTGCGGGTGGCGATCCTGGAAAGTCGGTGTCCCATCATTGCTCCTTGTTGAACTGCGCGAGCTTAAACGGGGTGGGCGCGCAGGGCAACTCCCGGCCATCATGCGTAAATTATTCACTTGCATCCACGGTGCCATATGAACGGTATGGGAGATTGGGCCATCCACTTCGCCGCAAGAGAGTAAAATTCATCAGTTGAATCAGTGGTCAGTCCACTGGAGTGGCGGGGGTTGCCGCTCCACTGCCTGCCGATGACCTGCGATGACCTGCATTGCGTCCCATCCCACAAGACAGACAACAGGGATACGAGAACCCCACGGAGACCTGAGAGAACAGCATGAATCACCTAGTTGATGCCCGGAAACTGAAACGCCCCGTCCCCCAAGCCCTGCTCGACGAACTGCAAGCCCTGTTCGGCGACCGCTTCTCGACCTCGCTGGCCATGCGCGAGCATCACGGCCGCGACGAGTCCTCGTATGACCCGATGCTGCCCGATGCGGTGGTCTTCGCCCACAGCACCGAGGAAGTCGCCGCCTTCGTCCAGGCCTGCAGCCGCTACGACACGCCCATCATCCCCTACGGCACCGGCACCTCGCTGGAAGGCCACGTGCTGGCCCTGCAGGGCGGCGTGACGGTGGACCTGTCGCAGATGAACCAGGTGCTGGCCGTGAATGCCGAAGACCTGACCGCAACCGTCCAGGCCGGCGTGACCCGCAAGCAGCTGAACCTGGAGATCAAGGATACTGGCCTGTTCTTCCCCATCGACCCGGGTGCCGATGCCTCGCTGGGCGGCATGGCCTCGACCCGCGCGTCCGGCACCAATGCCGTGCGCTATGGCACGATGAAGGAAAACACCCTGACCCTGACGGTGGTCACCGCCGAGGGCAAGATCATCAAGACTGGTACCCGCGCCAAGAAATCCTCGGCCGGCTACGACCTGACCCGCGTCTACGTCGGCAGCGAAGGTACCCTGGGCATCATCACCGAAGTGACCGTGCGCCTCTATCCGCAACCCGAGGCGATCTCGGCGGCGATCTGCTCCTTCCCCAGCGTGGCCGATGCGGTCAATACCGTCATCCAGACCATCCAGATGGGGGTGCCGCTGGCACGCGTGGAGCTGCTCGATGAAAACGGCGTGCGCGCCATCAACGCCCACGACAAGCTGACCCTGCCGGTCAATCCGCTGTTGCTGTTCGAATTCCACGGCAGCGACAACGGCGTCAAGGAACAGGCCGAGCTGGTGCAGGACCTCGCCAACGAGAACCACGCCCTGGGCTTCGAATGGGCCACCCGCCCGGAAGACCGTACCCGCCTGTGGACGGCCCGTCACAATGCCTATTTCGCGCTGCTGCAACTGCGTCCGGGCGCGCGCGCCATCTCCACCGATTGCTGCGTGCCGATCTCGCGCCTGGCCGAGTGCGTGCTGGCCACCAAGGCCGATTGCGAAGAGCAGGGCCTGATCCACGCCATCATCGGTCACGTCGGCGATGGCAATTTCCACGTGCAGATGATGGTCGATCCCAATGATCCCGCCGACATCGCCCGTGCCGAAGGCGTCAATGCCCGCATGGTGGCACGCGCCCTGGCCATGGATGGCACCTGCACCGGCGAGCATGGCGTGGGCCTGCACAAGATGGATTTCCTGGTCCAGGAGCATGGCGAAGGCGCCATCGACGTCATGCGCGCCATCAAGCATGCCCTCGATCCGAAGAACATCATGAACCCGGGCAAGATCCTGCGCTGGGAACAGTAAACATTGGATCAAGTATCTTGCTTGCCGTTGACTTCATCGGCCGGCCGTTCGGACTGAGTAGCGGCATTGCCGCGTATCGAAGGGGTGCCGTCAGTACGTCTTCGATACGGCCCAGAGGGCCTACTCAGTCCGAACGGTAGTTTTTTTGATGTTGACGACAGTAGCGCAGTTTTGTCGGCGCTGATTTGTTGGTTTTCAGCAGTTTGTTAGTTGAACAAAGAGCAGGGCGTCATTGCATGTCCTTCGCTAAAGCAGCAGGAATCCACCACCCATGGCCACCCGCCTACCGCCCGTCCATGCCTTGTCCGCCTTCGAAGCGGCGGCGCGTCACAACTCCTTCGCCATCGCCGCCGAGGAGCTTTGCATCACGCCTTCGGCGCTGTCACACCGTATCCGCCTGCTGGAGGAATTCGTCGGTGAACGCCTGTTCTACCGTGACGGCCGCTCCATCGGCCTGTCCGAATTCGGTCGCCGCTACCTCGATGTGGTGCGCTCGGCACTGCGCACGCTGACCGACTTTCCCATGCCGCACCGCAACGCTGCGGTGCAACCCAAGATCAAGGTGATGCTGCCGCCGACCTTCGCGCGCCACCTGCTCATGCCGCGCATCGCCGACTTCACCCAGCGCCATCCCGAGATCGTGGTGGAGCTGTATCTCTCGGTGCCGCTGTACGACCTGTCGCTGTCGGAGAGCGATGTCGAGATCCGGTTCGGTGCCGGCAACTATCCCAACATCGTCACCGAGAAGCTGTTCGAGGAGCCGGCCTTCGTGGTGGCCAGTCCGTCCTACCTGAAGACCCTGCCGCCGATGCGCTCGCCGGCCGACCTGCAGCAGGCGACCCTGTTGCGCTCGGCGCTGGAACCCTGGCAGCCCTGGTTCGAGGCGGCTGGCCTGAAGGACTGGGTCGAGCCGTCCGCCGGCCTGCGCGTGGACGACCTGGGCCTGTTGCTGGAAGCCGTGCGCCACGGCTATGGCGTGGGCCTGACGCGCCAGCATTTCGCCGAGGAACTGCTGGCCCGGGGCGAGATCGTCGAACTCTTCGATGTACGCCTGCGCACGCCGCCCCACGCCTACTACGTGGTCTACGAGCGCGCCGTGCGCGAGCGCCCCGAGGTCGATACCTTCATCAGCTGGATGCAGAACGCCTTCCGCAACATCTGACCCACGCCAGCCCCGTCGCACCGGCCGCCCTGAAAATAATTCACGGCGGCCGGAAATTCTTTTCAGTGGGCCAGCAGGCAATATCGCCCCGTGCGGCGGGACAAAATTCGTTACACTTGTCGGACTGAAAAAGCCCGACCCATGCGGGCCGACAACAATCGAGACAGCGTGCGCCGTGCCGCCGGACGCAAAGAGGGACGTCCACACCCGCACGCCTGCCTAGCCCAACGCCGAGGTCCAGCATGAATGCTCCCGCCCAACCGTCTTTCGCGCCGGCCCGCCAGCGTGAAGTCGTCGATGCCCTGCGCCGGGCCGTGCCCGCGCATTGCGTGCTGTTCGACGAGGAAGACACCCGCCCCTATGAATGCGACGGCCTGGCCGCCTACCGGCAATTGCCGATGGTGGTGGTACTGCCCGAGAACGAGGCACAGGTGGTCGCCATCATGAAGGCTTGCCATGCGCTGGGCGTGCAGATCGTGCCGCGTGGCGCCGGCACCGGCCTCTCGGGGGGCGCCATGCCGATTGCCGATGGCGTGGTGCTCTCCACCGCCAAGTTCAACCAGATCCTCAAGATGGACAAGTATTCGCGTACCGCCGTGGTCCAGCCCGGCGTGCGCAACCTGGCCATCTCGGAGGCGGCCGCGCCCCATGGCCTCTACTACGCGCCGGACCCGTCCTCGCAGATCGCTTGCACCATCGGCGGCAACGTCGCCGAGAACTCCGGCGGTGTGCATTGCCTCAAGTACGGCCTGACGGTGCATAACGTCCTGCGCGTGCGCATGGTCACCAGCGAAGGCGATGTGGTGGAGCTGGGCGGCGGCGCGCTGGATGCGCCGGGCCTGGACCTGCTGGCCGTCTTCATCGGCTCCGAAGGCATGCTCGGCGTGGTCACCGAGGTGACCGTCAAGCTCGTGCCCAAGCCGCAGGCCGCGCGCGTGATCATGGCCTCCTTCGATGACGTGGTGAAGGGCGGCAATGCAGTCGCCAACGTGATCGCCGCCGGCATCATCCCGGCCGGCCTGGAGATGATGGACAAGACCAGCTCGCGCATGGTCGAGCCCTTCGTCAAGGCCGGCTACGACATCGATGCCGAAGCCATCCTGCTGTGCGAATCCGATGGCACCGTCGAAGAGGTGGAAGAAGAAATCGGCCGCATGACCGATGTGCTCAATGCCAGCGGCGCCACGGCGATCGCCTGTTCGCAGTCGGAGGCCGAGCGCCTGCGTTTCTGGTCCGGCCGCAAGAACGCCTTCCCGGCCGCCGGCCGCATCTCGCCCGACTACTACTGCATGGATGGCACCATCCCGCGCAAGAACCTGGCGCAGGTGCTGCTGGGTATCGCCGAGATGGAAAAGAAGTACGGCCTGCGCTGCGCCAACGTCTTCCATGCCGGCGACGGCAACCTGCATCCGCTGATCCTCTTCGATGCCAACATCGCCGACGAATTCCACCGCGCCGAATTGTTCGGCGCCGAGATCCTGGAGCTGTGCGTGGAAGTGGGCGGTACCATTACCGGCGAGCATGGCGTGGGCATCGAGAAGATCAACTCGATGTGCGTGCAGTTCTCGCCGGCCGAGCGCGAGACCTTCTTCAAGTTGAAACGCGCCTTCGATACCGCCTTCCTGCTCAACCCCGACAAGGCCATTCCCACCCTGCACCGCTGCGCCGAGTACGGCAAGATGCACGTGCAGCGTGGCCAGATGCGCTTCCCCGATCTGCCGAGATTCTGACCATGCAAGACCACGCACAACAACAGGACATGAGCGCCGTATTGGCCTCCTTCCGCGAACGCATCCTGCAAGGCCGCCCGCTGCAGATCCGTGGCGCCGGCACCAAGGACTGGTATGGCCAGGCGCCACGCGGCGAGGTGCTCGACACCCGCGCCTACAGCGGCATCATCGACTATGAACCGACCGAGCTGGTCATCACCGCCCGCTGCGGCACGCCGCTCTCCGAGATCGATGCCGCCCTGGCCGAGCACAACCAGATGCTGGCCTGGGAACCCCCGCGCTTTGGCGGTGCCGCTACCGTCGGCGGCATGGTGGCGGCCGGCCTGTCCGGCCCTGCGCGCGCCAGTGCCGGCGCGGTGCGCGACTTCGTGCTGGGGGCCGTGCTGATGGATGCCCAGGGCGAGGAACTGCATTTCGGTGGACAGGTGATGAAGAACGTCGCCGGCTACGATATTTCGCGCCTGCTGGCCGGTTCGCTGGGAACCCTGGGCCTGATCCTGCAGGTCTCGCTGAAGGTCTTGCCGCGTCCCTTCGCCAGCAGCACGCGCGTCTTCGAGATCAACCAGGAAGGCGCGCTGCGCCTCTTGAACCAGAGTGCCGGCCAGCCGCTGCCGCTGGTGGCCAGTGCCTGGACCAGCGACGTGCTGACCATCCGCCTGTCCGGTGCGCAAGCCGCCGTCGATGCCGCCATCAGGAAACTGGGCGGCACCGAACTGAGCAATGCCGATGATTTCTGGACCGACCTGCGCGAGCAGAGCCATGCCTTCTTCGCCCAGCCCGAGCAGCCGCTGTGGCGGTTGTCGCTACCCTCGGTGGCGCCGCCGCTGGACCTGCCCGGTCGCCAGTTGATCGAATGGGGTGGGGCACAGCGCTGGCTACGTCCGGAGGGCGCCATCGATGCCGCCACCATCCGGGCGGCTGCGCAATCCGTGGGCGGGCATGCCAGCCTGCATCGCGGTGGCGACAAGAGCGTGGGCGTCTTCCATCCGCTGCAGCCCTCGGTGGAAAAGATCCATCGCCAGCTCAAGCAGCAATTCGACCCGCGCGGCCTGTTCAACCCCGGCCGCCTGTACGCCAGCCTGTAAGCGACCTAGCCAGCGATCTCCCATGCAGACCAACTTAGCCGATTTCATCCGCAACACCCAGGCCGGCGAGGAAGCCGACAGCATCCTGCGCTCCTGCGTGCATTGCGGCTTCTGTACCGCGACCTGCCCCACCTATCAATTGCTGGGCGATGAGCTGGATGGCCCGCGTGGCCGCATCTACCTCATCAAGCAGGTACTCGAAGGCAAGCCGGCCACGGTCGCCACGCAATCGCACCTTGACCGTTGCCTGACCTGCCGCAATTGCGAATCGACCTGTCCGTCGGGCGTGCAATACGGGCGCCTGGTCGATATCGGCCGCAAGGTGGTGGAGCAGCAGGTGCCGCGTCCGCTGTCGCAACGCGTGATGCGCACGGCCTTGAAGGAACTGGTGCCGCGCAAGTGGATCTTCCGCCCGGCCATGAAGGTCGGCCAGATGGTGCGACCGCTGCTGCCCAAGCTGCTGCAGAACAAGGTGCCTCCTGCCCAGGAGGCCGGTACCTGGCCCACGCGCAGCCATGCGCGCCAGATGCTGCTGCTGGAAGGCTGCGTGCAGCCCTCGATGTCGCCCAACATCAACAGCGCCACCGCCCGCGTGCTCGACGCGCTGGGCGTGCAGCTGTTTGCCCCGCCCAAGGCCGGTTGCTGTGGCGCCATCCGCTTCCACATGAATGACCAGGAGGGTGGTCTGGACGACATGCGTCGCAACATCGATGCCTGGTGGCCCTACATCGAAGGGCGTGACGGTATCCGTGCCGATACCATCGTCATGAATGCTTCGGGCTGCGGCGTCACCGTCAAGGAATACGGCCACCTGCTGCAACACGACCCTGCCTATGCCGAGAAGGCGCGCCGCATTTCGCAGATGACCCGTGACATCAGCGAGATACTGCCCGAGTTCGAGCAGGAGCTGCAGCACAAGCTGCAGCATTTCGATGGCAAGCGTGTGGCCTATCATCCGCCCTGCACGCTGCAGCACGGCCAGAAGATCCGGGGCAAGGTCGAAGGCATCCTCAAGGCCGCCGGCGTGGACGTGCAACTGTGCGCCGACAGCCATCTGTGCTGCGGCTCGGCCGGCACCTATTCCATCCTGCAACCGGAGCTGTCCTATCGCCTGCGCGACAACAAGATCAGCAAGCTGGAAGCCACCGATCCCGACATGATCGTCACCGGCAATATCGGTTGCGTGACGCACCTGCAATCGGGCACCGATACCCCGGTGCGACACTGGATCGAATTGCTGGACGCCGCTCTGCAGGCGCATTCCTGACGATCTGCTGACGATCCGTTGGTGATGCGGAGATGCCGCATCGACCTCCCGGAAGTTTCCGGCAGTACAACGAAGCCCCGCTCTGCGGGGCTTTTTTGTAGCCAATTTGACTACGTCCTGAGCAATTTGTCCCCATTTATTCGAAGCGGCTTGACGGCAGGGGGCATAAGTCAATAAGCTTCGTCCTTTTTTCCGCACAACGGGAAAAAAGCGGCCAGGTTTCTCACCAGAAACGGCCGCAATCCAACAATCCACGGCATCGACGTCCCTGTCATTGCACCGGCCGGCGTCAGCGCAACAAGCCTTACATCATCGTCCTCTCATCGGCGGTTATGCCGATGGCGAGCGAGGGCAGGAGAACACATGAAGAAACGCATCCCACAAGCCGCCTATATCTTTGCAGCCATGCTGCTGGGCATCCTGGTCGGTTATCTCATTTTCACCCACTACGAAAAGGGCGACGCCAAGGAACTGGCCGGCTACGTCTCGATCGCCTCCGACCTGTTCCTGCGCCTGATCAAGATGGTCATCGCGCCGCTGGTCTTCTCGACCCTGGTGGTCGGCATCGCCCACATGGGGGACGCCAAGTCGGTGGGCCGCATCTTCGGCAAGTCGCTGCTGTGGTTCCTGATCGCCTCGCTGGTGTCGCTGGCGCTGGGCATGATCATGGCCAACCTGTTGCAACCGGGCGCCGGTGTGGCGCTACCCTCGCCGGACGCGGCCGGTGCGGGCCTGGCCACCAGCAAGTTCACCGTCAAGGAATTCTTCAACCACCTGGTGCCCAAGTCGGTGGTCGAAGCCATGGCGCAGAATGAAATCCTGCAGGTGGTGGTGTTCTCGATGTTCTTCGGTATCGCGCTGGCCTCGCTGGGCGAACGCGGCAAGGCCTTGCTGGCCGTGATCGACGACCTCTCGCACACCATGCTCAAGATCACCGGTTACGTGATGAAGTTCGCACCGGTGGCGGTGTTCGCCGCCATGGCTGCGACGGTGGCCGTCAATGGCCTGGACATCCTGGTCAGCTTCGCCGTCTTCATGCGCGACTTCTACCTGTCGCTGGTGCTGCTGTGGGTGATCCTGATCGGTGTGGGCTTCGTGTTCCTGAAGAAGCGCATCTTCCACCTGCTGGCCCTGATCAAGGAAGCCTTCCTGCTGGCCTTCGCTACGGCAAGCTCGGAAGCGGCTTATCCCAAGCTGCTGGACGCGCTGGACCGCTTTGGTGTCAAGCGCAAGATCTCCAGCTTCGTCATGCCGATGGGTTACTCGTTCAACCTCGACGGCTCGATGATCTACTGCACCTTCGCCACGCTGTTCATCGCCCAGGCCTATGGCATCCACATGCCCATCTCCACCCAGATCACCATGATGCTGGTGCTGATGCTGACCTCCAAGGGCATCGCCGGCGTGCCGCGCGCCTCGCTGGTGGTGATCGCCGCGACGCTGCACCAGTTCAACATCCCGGAAGCGGGCCTGTTGGTGATCCTGGGCATCGATACCTTCCTGGACATGGGCCGTTCGGCCACCAACGCCGTGGGCAACTCGATTGCTTCGGCCGTCGTGGCCAAGTGGGAAGGTGGCTTGCTGAGCGAAGAAGAAGCCGCCCGCGCCGAAGTCGCAATCGAAGCCGAAGCGGAATCGACGCTGCACGCCTGAGATTGATCAGGCTCTCGTAGCCGCCTCGTCGAATCGTTAAATGCCGTTCAGTGTTGCACTGGACGGCATTTTTCATGTCAGGCCGGCACGGCCTCGGCCTGCTCCACCGCGATCCATTCCTGCAGCGTGATCTCGATGGTGATGAAGGACAGGTTGGCGCCACGCACGAAGCGGCCGGCGAAGATCTTGCCGTCGGTGTCGGCAACCACGCCCTGCAGCGGGTGATGATGGGAGGCGTCCCCGGAGAAACCGATCTCGCCAAAGACATTCAGGATTTCCACGCCGGGGCCGTTGACTTCCATCTCGCGCAAGCCCGTGGGCGTGGTGTATTGCAGGTGGGCATCGATGAGGCTGCCGATGGCGCCGCGCACGATGGCGGTCTTCATGCCGTGCTGGCGGCACAGCGCCTCCACGCTTTCTGTCATGTCCTGGTTGGGCTTGAGGCGGGCCATGACCAGCTTGCCTAGTCGTCCCTGCTCTACGTGGATGTGGTTATCGAGTTCGTCGGTGGTGTCAGTGGTGTCGGTGGTGTCATTGGAGAGCGAAGTCATCATCATTCCATGGGTGTCGGATGCAATAGACTGAAGTGCGTCTCTTCATCGCTGTTGACGACAAAGGCGCCCCGGGAGAACAAGCACAGGCGGATGATGAGCGGATCGTCGCCCACTTCCACCGTGTCCAGCAGGAGATGGCCGCCGTGGAGGGCGCCATCGCCATTGATAAAACCTGAGTGGCAATGCAGCAGTATCTTTCCATCGGCATTCTGGCCCACCGTGATGGCCCCGGTGACGAAACTGATCACGCCTTCCAGCACATGCGGCGGACCATAGTCATAGGGGCGGTCGGGATCCTCGGTGGTCTCGATGCGATGGTAATGCAGGCGGCGCGCGGTGCCGCCGCACAGGCGCCCGACGCCGCCGCGCTGGCCGTAGCGGGCCAGCACGCGGCGCAGAGCCGGGCCGACCAGGGCGCCCGGTTGCAGCGTGATGCGCAGTTCCTCGGCCGGTTCGGCCTCCAGGTCCAGCGTGCGCGGATAGCTCGGCTGACCTGCATGCAGGAACTTGCGCACCGCCACGAAGCCGGTGCCAGCGGCGCCGGTGTCAGCGGGCTTGGTCGACAGTTTCATAGCCGGTAGTCCCCCTGTTCTTCCAGCAGCGCCTTGATCTGCTTCTTGACGATCTTGCCGTAGCCCGACTTGGGCATGCTGTCCCAGTACACGAAGCGGCGCGGCCACTTGTACTTGCCGATGCGCTCCTCCAGGTGCGTCAGCAGCGCGTCGCTGCCGACCTGTTGCCCGGGCTTGCAGACGATCACCGCCAGTCCGCTCTCGCCCCACTTGGGGTCGGGCACGCCCAGCACCGCCACTTCCGACACGGCCGGATGGGTCAGCAGTGCTTCCTCGATTTCGCGCGGATAGACGTTGGAGCCGCCCGAGATGTACATGTCCGAGGAGCGCCCGGTGATGTAGAGGAAGCCGTCGCCATCCACATGGCCGAGGTCGCCGGTATGGAACCAGTCATGCTTGAAGGCCTTGGCATTGGCCTCGGGATTATTGTGATAGCCCATGAACACGGCCGGTCCGCGCACGCAGATCTCGCCGGTCTCGAAGGGCGCCAGTTCCTGGCCGTCCTCGTTGAGGATGGCGATCTGCATGCCGGTACGCGGCATGCCGCAGGTCCCCACGCGCGCCTGCGGATGGGCGTCGTCCTCGAAGTGCAGGTAGGGTGGCAGGAAGGTAATGTTGCCGGTCACCTCGCCCAGGCCGTAGTACTGCACCAGCACCTTGCCCAGTTTTTTCAGCGCATAGACCTGGTCGGCGCGATACATCGGCGCGCCGGCATAGATGACGTGCTTCAGCGAGGAGTGATCGTAACGGTCCACCGAGGCATCCTCGACCAGGATCTTGACGATGGTGGGCACGGTGAACATGTTGTCCACCTTGTATTTCTCCACCAGCTGCCAGGCTTCCTCGACCACCAGTCGCTCCGAGGAGAGCAGGATGCTGGCCGCGCCGCGCGCGGTATTGATGACCGAGTGGATGCCGGCGCCGTGCGAGAGCGGCGCCACCACCAGCGAGCGCGACAGGTGATTCAGGCCCGGCATCAGGTCGGCCAGGTGATTGGTGACCACGAAGGCCATCTGGCCGTGCGAGAGCACGCCCGCCTTGGGATGACCGGTGGTGCCGGAGGTGTAGAAGAACCACAACGGGTCTTCGTAATTGACTTCCACTTCGCGGAAAGGCTGCTGGCCACCCTCGGCCACCAGCGCCTCGAAATCCAGTTCGCCCGGCCGTGCATCGGCCAGCGCGATCACGTGTTCCAGGGTCGGGGAGGCGGCGCGGACGGCATCGACGTACTGGGCGAAGCCGCGATCGTAGAGCATCACCGAGGCGCCGCTGGACTGGCCCAGGTAGGCCGCCTCGGGCGGTGTGATGCGGAAATTGGTCGGCACCCAGACCACGCCCAGCTTGAAGGCGGCCCAGGCGCTTTCAAAGATCTGCTGGTTGTTGCGCGAATGGACCAGCATCTTGTCGCCCTTCTTCACGCCCCGTTTGGCCAGGGCATGGGCCAGCGCATCGACGCGGTCGTTGATCTGCTTCCAGGTGACGATCTTGTCGCTGCCAGCCTCACCGGCCTGGGACAGGATCAGGCCGGGCTCGTCCGGATGGCGGCGCGCCACGTCCGATAGCAGGCGGCCCAGGTTCATGACTTTCTTTAACATCGTCTCACTCGTCCCGATTTTTCTGATGGAAATTGGCGTATTTATTATTGTGCATGTCAGTGATGCTGACTGCCGTTCGGACTGAGTAGCGGCTCGCCGCGTATCGAAGGCACACCGACGGAGCGGTTTCGATAGGGGCCTGCCAGCCCTACTCAGGTCGAACGGAAAGTGGACCGCAATCAGCTCACGCGTTCCAGGATGCTCACATAGTTGGCCACCGCCGCGCCGCCCATGTTGAACACGCCGGCATAGCGCGCATTGGCGATCTGCATGTCACCCGCATCATGGGCTGCCTGCATGGCCGCCATCACGTGCATGGAGACACCGGTGGCGCCCACCGGGTGACCCTTGGACTTCAGGCCGCCCGAGGGATTGACCGGCAGCCTGCCATCCTTGGCGGTGATGCCCTCGGCGATCACGCGCGCGCCCTGGCCGTGTGGGGCCAGGCCCATGGCTTCGTATTCCAGCAGTTCGGCTACCGTGAAGCAGTCATGGGTTTCCACCAGCGACAGGTCGTTCAGGGACAGGCGCGCCTGGCCCAGCGCATTCTTCCAGGCCAGTTCGGCGGCTTCGAAGCGGGTCGGGTCGCGGCGCGACAGCGGCAGGTAGTCGTTCACATGCACGGCAGCGCGGAACTGCACCGCACGCGGCATGGACTTGGCCACGTCGGCGGCGCTGATGACCAGGGCGGCGGCGCCGTCGGAGATCAGCGAGCAGTCGGTGCGCTTCAACGGGCCGGCCACGAACGGGTTCTTCTCGGAAACGGTACGGCAGAAATCGAAGCCGAAATCCTTGCGCATGTGGGCATAGGGATTGGCCATACCGTTCTTGTGGTTCTTGGCCGCGATCATGGCCAGCGCATCGGACTGGTCCCCGAAGCGGTCGAAATAGCTTTGCGCGATCTTGCCGAACACGCCGGCGAAGCCACCGGGAATGCCCGCTTCTTCCTTGGCATAGCAGGCCTTGAGCAGCACCTCGCCTACCTGCGGCGTGGCCAGCTCGGTCATCTTCTCGAAGCCGATCACCAGCACATGCCTGGACTCACCGGCCTTGATCGACTGCAGGCCCGAATGGATCGCCGCCGAGCCGGTGGCGCAGGCATTCTCCAGGCGCGTGGCCGGCTTGAAGCGCAATTGCGGCAGGCTGTTCATGACCAGCGAGGAAGGGAAGTCCTGGTACAGGAAACCGGCATTGAAGGTGCCGACGTGGATGGAATCGATGTCTTCCGGTTGCAGGCCGGCGTGTTCGATGGCGGCCTTGGCGACCTGGCCGATCAGCACTTCCGGATCGATGCCGTCGAGCTTGCCGAATTGGGAGTGATGCCAGCCGGTAATGCAGGGTGAGGATGCAGTAGCAGTCATGGTGTGTCCTTGTAAGACTTGGTCGATAGAGCGCAGTGGCTCCGGTTCACGCCAGGGCAATATGCAATATCGATGCCACACGTCAGTCAATGCCCTCCTGCCAGGCAGGAGTGGTCAGCCGCAGGCAAGCCCCAGCGCGGTTGCAGCCACGATAGCACGACTTTACGTTAACGTAACTCGTTGCGGCGCAGCATGGCCAGGCCCTCGGTCCGGTGGCCGGTACACCTGTCGACACCTGCGACAGTCGGTGGACAGGGATGCGACAGGTGTCGCACGCTACGGCGGGTTTGACGTGAAATGATGGATACCTCAAATTGCATCAAATAAATTGCCACCGCCAGCGCTTCTGCCCTTGTACAGGGCCGCTGTTATCGCAGAGAATACAGGCGCAATGCCGACGACAATGGGGATCCGTCCGGCTCGCCGACGTCACGTCGGTGACTTGGCATCCTAATTGCTCTACGAAGGCATGGGCAGTGTTGACATACCCGGGACAGGGAGCTGCACGCCAGTATCCGCAGCATCATGTTGTAGCTGCACCGGATTGCGCAATTTCATAAAGACGATAAACAGGAGACAAGCAGATGGGACATTCCACCGGCAAGATCACGCGCCGTCATTTTCTGAAGACCGCCTCGGTCGCCTCGGCGGCGGCTGCAACAGGTCTGGCCAGTACCTCCGCACACGCGGCCGAGTTCACCTTCAAGTACGCCAACAACCTGCCGGTGACGCATCCGATGAATGCGCGCGCCAAGGAAATGGCTGCTGCCATCGCCGAGCAGTCCAAGGGCCGCATCGAGCTGCAGCTCTATCCCAACAACCAGCTGGGCACCGATACCGACATGCTCTCGCAGGTACGTGCTGGCGCGATTGATTTCTTCACGCTCTCGCCGCTGATCCTGGGCACCCTGGTGCCGGCCGCGCAGATCTCCGGCATCGGCTTCGCCTTCAAGGATTACAGCCAGGTCTGGGCTGCCATGGATGGCGAGCTGGGCGCGCACGTGCGCAAGCAGATCGAGGCCAAGTCCACCCTGTTCGCCTTCGAGAAGATCTGGGACAACGGCTATCGCCAGATCACCAACAGCACCCGGGCCATCAAGGGCGCCGACGATCTCAAGGGCATGAAGCTGCGCGTGCCGCCCAGCCCGCTGTGGACCTCGATGTTCAAGGCCTTCGATTCGGCGCCGACCTCGATCAACTTCGCCGAAGTCTATTCGGCCCTGCAGACCAAGATCGTCGAGGGCCAGGAAAACCCGCTGGCCATCATCTCCACGGCCAAGCTCTACGAAGTGCAGAAGTACTGCTCCATCACCAACCACATGTGGGACGGTTTCTGGTTCCTGGGCAACAAGAAGTCCTTCGAGCGCCTGCCCAAGGACCTGCAGGAGATCATGACCCGCAACATCAACGAGGCCGGCATGAACCAGCGCGCCGACGTGCGCAAGCTCAACGACTCGCTGATCGATGACATGAAGGGCAAGGGACTGGCATTCAACAATGCCGACGCCGATTCCTTCCGTGCCAAGCTGCGCAGCGCCGGTTTCTACGCCGAGTGGAAAAAGAAGTTCGGCGACGAGCCCTGGGCGCTGCTGGAGAAGTACACCGGCAAGCTGGCCTGAGGCCGAGCCTGAGCCCGGCCACGGGGCGGCATCGGTCGCCCCGTCGGCTCGCCCCGACTTGCCCTGACTTCACCCTAGCTGGAGCTTGATGATGGAAGCTGCAATGACTTACCGCACCCCGGTAAATACCAATCCGGCCGCGCGCGCGCTGGTGGCCGTGAACCGCATGGTCATGCATGTGGTGGGCGCCGTCGCCGCCGCACTCGTGCTGGCCGAGACGGCGGTGCTGTTGACCGGCGTCGTCTACCGCTACGCCTTGCATGACCCGCTGGTGTGGTCCGATGAACTGGCCTCCATCCTCTTCATCTGGCTGTCCATGCTGGGTGCGGTGCTGGCACTGGATCGCGGCGAGCACATGCGGCTCACCGCCATCATCAACAAGTGCTCCGAGAAGGGTCGCATCTGGCTTGAAACGGTGGCGGCGATGGTGGTCTGCATCTTCGTCCTGATGGTGATCCACCCGGCGGTGGACCACTCGGTCGAGCAGATGGCCATCACCACGCCGGCCCTGGAAATTCCCGATGGATTGCGCGCCGCCGCCTTGCCGGTGGGTGCCATCCTGATGTTGCTGGCAGCGGTCTCGCGCATGGCCGCAGTCAGCTCGCTGCGGCTGCTGCTCTCGGCCCTGGCGGTGGTGGCCGTGATCGGCGGCGGCCTGTGGCTGGCCAAGCCGGCCCTGCTGGCCATGGGCAACTACAACCTGATCGTGTTCTTCGTGCTGCTGATCGGCGTGTGCGTGGCCGGTGGCATTCCCATCGCCTTTGCCTTCGGCACTGCCACCATGGCCTACCTGGCGCTGGCCACCAATGCGCCGCTGATGATCGTGGTCAGCCGCATGGATGAGGGCATGTCCAGCCTGATCCTGCTGTCGGTGCCGCTGTTCGTGCTGCTGGGTTCGCTGCTGGAGATGTCGGGCCTGGCCAAGACCCTGATCGATTTCATGGGCGCGCTGCTGGGCCACGTACGCGGCGGCCTGCAATACGTCCTGCTGGGCGCGATGTTCCTGGTCTCGGGCATCTCCGGTTCCAAGGCCGCCGACATGGCGGCAATTGCTCCGGCACTGTTCCCCGAGATGAAGAAGCGCGGCTCCAAGCCGGAAGAACTGGTAGCCCTGTTATCCTCCTCCGGCGCCATGACCGAGACCATTCCGCCCAGCCTGGTGTTGATCACCATCGGCGCGGTCTGCAGCGTTTCCATTACGGCGCTGTTCATCGGCGGCCTGATGCCGGCGGCCATTGCCACCATCGCCATCGCCGTGGTCTGTTGGATGCGCGCCCGTCGCGAACCGATGCCCAACGTCAAGCGCGCCCCGCTGTCGCTGATCATGAAGACCCTGATCGCCGCCATTCCCGCGCTGGCCTTGCCCATGCTGATCCGCGTGGCCGTCATCGAAGGCGTGGCCACGGCCACCGAGGTCGCCACCATCGGCGTGGCCTATACGGTGGTGGTCGGCCTGATCATGCACCTGTTCATGAAGCACCTGAACTTCAAGCGGCTCTATCCCATGCTGGTGGAATCGGCCGCCTTGTCGGGCGCGATCCTGCTCATCATCGGCATGGCCACCTCGATGGCCTGGGCGCTCACCCAGTCGGGCTTCTCGGCCAAGCTGGTGGCGCTGATGCAGGGCGTGCCGGGTGGCGGTACCGGGTTCCTGCTGATCACCATCGTCATCTTCATCGTGCTGGGCAGCCTGCTGGAAGGCATTCCCGCCATCGTGCTGTTCGGCCCGCTGCTGTTCCCGGTGGCGCGTTCGCTGGGCGTGCATGACGTGCACTACGCCATGGTGGTTATCCTGGCCATGGGCATTGGCCTGTTCGCACCGCCTTTCGGCGTGGGCTTCTACGCCGCCTGCGCCATTGGCAAGGTATCGCCGGACGGCGTCTTCAACCGGGTCTGGGGCTATCTTGCAGCGCTGGTGGTGGCGCTGCTGGTGGTGGCCTTCGTACCCTGGCTTTCCATCGGTTTCCTCTGATCCCCTCACACCGGTCATGCGAGCGAGATCAAGGAGTTTCAATGATTGACCTGCTAACGACTTAGAAAAACGGCGGCCCCCTCCCTTCCTCGCGGGGCCGCCAACATCCACGGAGACAATATGAATCGCAATGATAGCGGCGCCCGCGTGGCGCTCGTGACGGGCGGAGCCATGGGTATCGGCGCCAGCATTTCGCAACAGCTGGCCGCCAGCGGCCACACCGTCCTGGTGGCCGACATCAACCTGGAGGCCGCCACCAAGACCGCCGCCGCCCTGGTGGCCCAGGGCCATCGGGCCGCGCCGATCCAGATCGACGTGGGCAGCCCGGAGTCGATCGCCGCCGCCTTCGCCAACGTGGCCAAGGACTATGGTCGCTGCGATGTGCTGGTCAACAATGCCGGCGTGGCGCGCACCTATTCCTTCCTCGACTATCCGCTGGAGAACTGGCTGCAGACGATGAACATCAATGTCACCGGCGTGCTGCTGGCCGGGCAGCATGCGGCGCGCCTGATGTTGAAGCAAGGGTGGGGCCGCATCATCAATATCTCCTCGATCTCGGGCATTCGCGCCGGTGCCGGTCGCACCGCCTACGGCACCTCGAAGGCAGCCGTCATCGGCCTGACCCGCCAGATGGCCATCGAGCTGGCCCAGTACGGCATCACCGTCAACAGCGTCGCGCCTGGCCCGGTCGATACGCCCCTGACCCAGGCCGTGCATTCGCAACAGACCCGCGAGAGCTTTAACCGTCTGGTGCCGATGCATCGCTACGGCACCACCGACGAGATCGCCTCGGCGGTGAGCTTCCTGGCCTCGGAGGCGTCCTCCTATATCACCGGCCACGTGCTCCCGGTCGATGGCGGCTTCGTCGCCGGCGGCGTCCTGGACATCTGAGAGAGGAATGCACGATGAACAAACTCATGGAAGGCAAGGTCATCATCGTCACCGGTGCTGGTTCGGTGGGTGAGGGCTGGGGCAATGGCAAGGCAGCGGCCGCCCTCTATGCGCGCGAAGGCGGTCGCGTGCTGGCGGTGGATCGCAGCATCGAGGCGGCGCAGCAGACGCAGGAGATCATCCGCAGCGAAGGTGGTGTCTGCGAGGTGCTGGCGGCGGACGTGTCCAAGGGCGATGACGTCAAGGCCATTGCCGAGGCGGCCATGGATCACTTCGGCCGGGTCGATGTGTTGCACAACAATGTCGGTATTGCCGAAGTCGGTGGCCCGGTGGAGACCAGCGAAGAGAGCTGGAACCGCCTGGTGGCGGTGAACCAGACCAGCCTGTTCCTGACCCACAAGCACGTGCTGCCCATCATGGAGAAGCAGAAGAAGGGCGCCATCGTCAACATTTCCTCGCTGGCGGCGCTGCGCTGGATCGGTTTTCCCTACCTGGGATACACGGCCACCAAGGCGGCCATCCTGGCCTTCACCAAGAACGTGGCGATGCAGTATGCGCCCCTGGGCATCCGCGCCAACTGCGTGCTGCCCGGCCTGATGGATACGCCGATGATCCGCGAACCGCTCAAGGCCTCCTATGGCGGCGATATCGAAGCCATGCGCGCCAAGCGCCATGCGCAATGTCCGATGGGCTTCATGGGCGACGCCTGGGACGTGGCGCACGCCTCGCTGTTCCTGGCCTCTGATAACGCCCGCTACATCACCGGGCTGGACCTGATCGTGGATGGGGGATTGTCGCTGCGCTGCGCCGGCTGACGGCCGGGTATCTGCTTTGCTTACCGCATGCGCGCGGGCGTGGAAGCCGAGGCGCATGGGGCTTGATGGCCTGGACGTCGAGACGTCCGGGCTTTTTTTCTCAGAGGCACCCTAGATGTGCGCGCTGCCCGGCGCCGGCCGCAACTTGCGCCACACCTCCACCGCCGTATCGGCAAAGGTACGAATACAGGGATTGGTATTCTCCTTGTTCCAGATCACGGCGACTTCAACCAGCGGCGCATCGATGAGCCGCTTGAAGACGGTGCTCTCCAGGTGCATGGCCTGCATCGAGGTCGGCACCATGGCCACGCCCAGGCCTTCGCCCACCAGGTTGACGATGGTCTGCTGCAGGTTGGCTTCCAGCACGATGCGCGGGCGGAAGCCGCGTGACTGGCAGTGGCCGACGATGAGGTCGAACACCACCGGGGCAATCGTGCGCGGGATGCTGATGAAGGGATCATCGGCCAGCTCGGCCGCCGAGATGGCGGCCTTGTCGGCCAGGCGATGGTCGCGTGGCAGCACCGCCAGCAGGGGCTCGGCGTAGATCGTATGGCTGTCGAGCCGGCTGCAGTCCTCGGGGCGGTACATGATGCCCACGTCGACTTTCTCGTCCTCGATGTCGGTGGCCAGCAGGTTGGGCACGTATTCGGTCAGGCGCATGTCCACCTCGGGGTAGGCGGCGGAGTAGTGGCGCGTCACCGAGGGCAGGATGTTATAGGCCGTGGACATCATGAAACCCACCTTCAGGGCGCCGCTCTTGCCGGTGCTCGATGACGAGACGTTGCGTTTCGCCCGCTCCAGTGCCTTGAAAATTTCTGTGGTGTCACGATAAAAATATTTGCCGGCCGCGGTCAGCTGGATGGCCCGTTTGCTGCGGTCGAACAATTGCGCGCCCAGCTCCCGCTCCAGCGCTGCAATCTGCCGTGTGAGCGGTGGTTGCGAGATATGCAACAGCTCCGCAGCACGGCCGAAATGCAGGGTTTCTGCTACGGTGCGGAAATAGGTGAGATGTCTCAGCTCGATCATTTGATACCTTCAAGGTAATGATTCTGTCTGTACATTGTATTGGAAGTCATCAGAGTGACTCGCTATTCTTTGCCGCAGACGTGCCATTGCGACACCTCTCCGGGGCGGCCAAAAGCCGGGCCCGCGCATAAAGAACCAGCCCCTTGGGAAGCGGGTTCGACAAAAAAGCAGTTCAAGACAGGAGACCATCATGCCGACACAAACGGTAGCTTTACCTTTGGCAGACAGTGACGTCCGGACCGCCCCTTCCGCTTCCTCCACCTCCAAGCGCCATGCGCCCCGTTATCGCGAGATCGACCTGCTCGCTTCCGGCGATCCGGTCATGCACGACCTGGTCGAGCGCGGCAAGCGCCTGATCGATCGCGGCATTCCGGTGCTGATCCTGGGGGAGACCGGCACCGGCAAGGAATATCTCTCGCGCGCCCTGCACGACTACAGCGCGCGTCGCCAGGCCGCGTGGGTGGCGGTCAATTGTGCCTCCATCCCGGAAAGCCTGGCCGAGAGCGAGCTGTTCGGCTACTGCAAGGGTGCCTTCTCGGGCGCACTGCCAGGCGGCATGAAGGGCAAGGTCCAGCAGGCCGATGGTGGCACGCTGTTCCTGGACGAGATCGGCGACATGCCCTTCGCCCTGCAAACGCGCCTGCTGCGGGTGCTGTCCGAGCGCGAGGTGATCCCGCTGGGGGCGATGCGGCCGGTGCCGGTCGATCTGCAACTGATCTGCGCCACCCATCAGGATCTGAAGACGCTGATCGGCGAGGGACGCTTCCGCGAAGACCTTTATTACCGCGTCGCCGGTGGCGTATTGCGACTGCCGGCACTGCGCGAACGCGCCGACCGTCGCCGGCTGGTGATGCAGATGATCGCCGACGAGCTGGGCCAGACTGCCGACGAGAACGTCATCGCCCCGGCGGCCCTGCAGCGTCTCTTGGCCTATCCCTGGCCGGGCAACCTGCGCCAGATGCATGCGGTGATCCGCTACAGCTGCGCGGTGATGAATGGCGGTCGCATCGAGTTGCGCGACCTGCCGGAAGAATTGATGCAATTCCAGCCGGTGCCGCTGGCCCAGGTCCATTGCATCGGTCGCACCGCCCAGATCCGCCCCTTTGCGTCACGAGCCGAAGGGGACGCCACGTCCGTTGTGCTTACCGGCGATCCGTACCGGGACGAGCGCACGCGTGTCATCGCTGCCTTGAACGGCAGCCGCTGGAACATCTCCGCCGCTTCGCGGCAACTGGGAATGTGTCGTGCCTCGCTCTACCGCAAGCTGAGGCAGCTGGACATCCCGCACGTACGTGACCAGGCCATGCCGGCTTATGCCGTGGCCTGAAACGGTTTAAATCATATAAACGATATGCGGGCCGCAACCGCGGTCCGTTCCCAACTTCTTTAGGAAATTCATGAAAGTCTTCTACGACAAGGATGCCGACCTCTCCCTGATCAAGAACAAGAACGTGACCATCATCGGTTACGGTTCGCAAGGTCATGCACACGCGCTGAACCTGAAGGACTCCGGTGTGCAGGTCACCGTCGGTTTGCGTCGTGGCGGCGCTTCCTGGTCCAAGGCCGAGAAGGCCGGCCTGAAGGTTGCCGAAGTCAACGACGCCGTCAAGGACGCCGACGTCATCATGATCCTGCTGCCCGACGAAAACATCGGCCAGGTCTATGCCGAAAACGTTGCGCCCTTCGCCAAGCAAGGCGCCACCGTCGCTTTCGCGCACGGCTTCAACATCCACTATGGCCAAGTCGTGCCGCGCGCTGACCTGGACATCATCATGATCGCCCCGAAGGCCCCTGGCCACACCGTGCGTTCGACCTACAGCCAGGGTGGCGGCGTGCCGCACCTGATCGCCGTGCACCAGGACAAGTCCGGCAGCGCCCGTGACCTGGCCCTGTCGTACGCCACCGCCAACGGCGGCGGCC
>NZ_JAELUH010000160.1 GCF_016429215.1 Herbaspirillum sp. ASV7
ATCAGTTTTCTAAGTTTTTTCTTGATCATCAATTTTCATCTCCTGTTTCTCTATCGCCCACCAGCACTGTCACTCCTGGATTTCAGTGGGACGTTCATGTCATTGGTAGCCCGTACCATCGGCATAGTTGCTGCCATCCTGCTGGACCGGAATGGGCGGACTCAGGGGACCGACGGTGATCGTTCCCTGCGGCAGGTGGGCGTCATCGACGTGAATGTGAGAGACTGACACCCAAGGCGCGGGTGCAGCGCCCCACCAGTCGTTGAAGGGCGACATCATGGGTTCTGCGACCACGGGGATGGGGTCCTTGGTGGCGATGCTGATCAGGCCACCGCCGGGGATCTGCGGGTTCTTCAGCAGGGAGAAATCGTCGCGGTTTGCCATCGGCATCGTATGGCCTTCGTAAGCCGTGGGATTCATTCCTATCTGCTGCAGGCCTTTCCAGACGAAGTCGACGCAGCTGTTGGTGAGGGCGTGGTAGTGATCCTTGTCAAAACCGTGCTCCCTCGGGTTATTCAAGTAACTGCCCAATGCCTGAGCCTGCCCCTCGGTGATCTTGTAAGTGGCGGTAAAAGCCGGGGACCCCATATACGCTTTTTCATCATTACGGTAGATTTCCCCTGGCACTGAAGTGATTCCTCCCTTGGGATTCAACGGAGCAAAACCGGCCTTCACTGACCCTCCGTCGGCGAGCACTATCTCCATCCAGACGTGACCAGCCAATGACGGATTTGAGTCACCACTAGGATGCGTATAAATTGTGCCTGGAGACTCGATATGAAGCTTTAGCAGAATGTTTCCCATTTCAATTCCTTATCAATATTTTCGTGTGTCCTTCTCGAACCCAAACAACGTCGGAAAATCTATCTGCGAAACCGCAGCCAAATTTTCGAGACGGACCCGATAGACACCTTCCGAGAGACCACCTAGATAAAGCGCTTGTGATCGCCAGATCTCCTTATCGTTGTTCACATACCGACCGAAGACTGGCTCTCTCTCTGTGACGACAACATCAATTCTTGCCGTGTTACTTTTATCAACAGGATCAATCTGCAAATGAATCCTTATCGGATAAGGAGAAAGACTCCCCATATCCACACCGCCCCAGCCGTCGTACAGCCGCCGCAGACTTTCTTTCTTTTTTACCGACCAACTCTGATCTTCGACAAAAATCAGATAGAAGCCATACGCTCGATTAGTCTTTTCCACCCTCACCAAAACATCAATCTTCTCGCCCCCTTTCTGCACCGGAAAAGGCATATGAAACCGGCTCTCGTGAACCACACCGGTTACCGGCGAGTCCGCCGCATGCACTGTCTGCATCTTGGCCATGAAGCCCAGCCCGATCAGTGCCATCAGTTTTCTAAGTTTTTTCTTGATCATCAATTTTCATCTCCTGTTTCTCTATCGCCCACCAGCACTGTCACTCCTGGATTTCAGTGGGACGTTCATGTCATTGGTAGCCCGTACCATCGGCATAGTTGCTGCCATCCTGCTGGACAGGGATGGGCGGGCTCAGGGGACCGACGGTGATCGTTCCCTGCGGCAGGTGGGCGTCATCGACGTGAATGTGAGAGACCGACACCCAAGGCGCGGGTGCAGCGCCCCACCAATCGTTGAAGGGCGACATCATGGGTTCTGCGACCACGGGGATGGGGTCCTTGGTGGCGATGCTGATCAGGCCACCGCCGGGGATTTGCGGATTCTTCAGCAGGGAGAAATCGTCGCGGTTTGCCATCGGCATCGTATGGCCTTCGTAAGCTGTGGGATTCATTCCTATCTGCTGCAGGCCTTTCCAGACGAAGTCGACGCAGCTGTTGGTGAGGGCGTGGTAGTGATCCTTGTCAAAACCCTGCTCCTTGGGAGCACTGATGTAGCGACTTAATGCACGGCTTTGTTCTTCCGTAATCTGGAAAGTGGCTGTAAAAGCGGGAGCGCCCGAGTAAGCTGCTTCGTCGTCTTTATAGATTCTTCCCGGCACCGACATAACTCCTCCTTTTGGATCCAGAGGCGCAAACCCTGCAGCGCGAGATCCTCCAACGGGATCTACGATCTCCATCCAGACGTGACCAGCTACTGACGGCGCTGAGTCGCCGTTAGAATTTTTATAAATTGTTCCCGGCGACTCGACGTGCAACTTGAGTAGAGTTTTTTCCATTTCTATTCCTTGTCAATATTTTCTCGTGTCTTTTTCAAAGCCAAACAGCGTCGGAAAATCTATGTGTGCAACCGCAGCAAGATTTTCCAGACGAACGCGATAGACTCCTGCAGGAAGCACACTGAAATACAATGCATGGGCCCGCCAGATCTCCCTATCGTCATTCACATACTGGTCAAAGACCGGATGCCTCTTGGCCACGATCATGTCGATTCTTGTCGTGTTACTTTTCTCGACGGGATCAATTTGCAGATGGATTCTCATCGGATAAGGAACCGTTTTTGAGTCCCCCCCGACCCAACCATCGCTCAGGCGTCTCAGATCTTCTTTCTTCTCTATTGGCCAACTCTGATCTTCGACAAAAATCAGATAGAAGCCATATGCCCGGTTAGTCTTTTCTACCTTCACCAGCACATCAATCTTCTCGCCCCCTTTCTGTACCGGAAAAGGCATATGAAACCGGCTCTCGTGAACCACTCCAGTTACCGGCGAGTCCGCCGCATGCACTGTCTGCATCTTGGCCATGAAGCCCAGCCCGATCAGGGCTATCAGTTTTCTAAGTTTTTTCTTGATCATCAATTTTCATCTCCTGTTTCTCTATCGCCCACCAGCACTGTCACTCCTGGATTTCAGTGGGACGTTCATGTCATTGGTAGCCCGTACCATCGGCATAG
>NZ_JAELUH010000161.1 GCF_016429215.1 Herbaspirillum sp. ASV7
TCTTGATGTTGGGCGCAAAGCGGCTCATGTGGCCGTAGGCGGTGGAATAGCCGCTCCAGTGCTTGATGACGACGATGTTGCCGTAGCCGTTCTGCTGGCCGACGAAGTCGACCACGCCATCGGCAGCCGCATGGATGGGCGTACCGGTGGGGGCGGCGAAGTCCACGCCGGTATGCTGCTTCCACTTGCCCAGGATGGGATGCAGACGCATCGAGAAGCCGGAGGAAATCCGCGTGAAGGCCAGGGGCGACTTCAGGAAGGCCTTCTTGAGCGACTTGCCGTCGAAGGCATAGTAGCCGCCACCGCCGGTCTTGCTGGCCGGGTCGCTGAACCACACGGCCTGGTAGCGGTTGCCGGCATTGTCGAATTCGCCGGCCAGCACGCGACCGGTACGCACCAGGTCGCCGTTCTGCCAGAAGGTCTCGTAGACCACGTTGAAGCGGTCGCCACGGCGCAGGTCGGCGGCGAAGTTGATGTTGGTGGCAAACATGTCCACCAGTTGCAGGGCCACGCCATCAGGGATCTGGGCCGCATCGGTGGCGGCGAAGAGCGAGGAGAAGATGGTGCCGGCGCGCATTTCCACGCGGCGTTCCAGCACGGCCGGCTGGGCGTCGGCGGTGAGCTTGCCGTTCTGGCGCGAGATCACCAGGTTGCGCGGCGTATCGCTGCCGTCATCGAGGGTGGCCGAGAGCTTGATGAGCTCGCCATTGTCATCGGTCTGCGCTACCACGCGCTTGCCAGCCCGCAACTGCATCACCGAGCGGGCCAGGGTATCGGACTTGATGAAGGCGGCTGCCTCGTCGTCATCCACGCCCAGGCGAGTGAGCAGGGTGGCCAGGGTGTCGCCGCTGCGCACCTTCTCTTCATTGACGTAATACTGCGAATTCTCTTCCAGCGCGCTGATCTGCTGTTGCAGGTCTGGCAAGGCCAGGTCCTTGGAGATCGGATTGACCGGGGCATCCTTCATGTCGGGCTCGGCCGGCGCAAAACCGGCGGCGCCGATGGTGAAGGCGGCCAGGAACAGGGCACTGGCCCCCATGATGCGGGTCTTGGGCGAGGAAGCGGCGACTTTGTGGTGGCAGGACTGCAACGCGGTGAAGCACTGGGAGGCGACGTGCTTGAGTTTATCTTGTGGGAACATGCAATACGAATACGTTAAAATCGACGTTTTCCGTGGCGGATGGCGGATGCTGATGCAATTCGGCGTTACCTGTCCCCCCGCCGTGTTGCGTCCGCGTAACATTCGCACGGTGTGAATGGATTTTCCTGCTGATGAGCTTCTGAGGCCGCGTCCTGGCGCTCAGCAGAAAAAACGAAAGTCGGAATTATAGCAACACGATTTCGCGGTCCTGTCCTACAAATGCCAATTTTTTAGTTATATCGATGAACGCAGACCAGTCCACCCAGAACGCCCCCTCCCAGCTGCCCCTTTCCGACCAGGTCCAGGAGGCGATGGCCATTGCCAAGCGCGGCGTCGATGAGCTGCTCATCGAGAGCGAATTCGCGCAGAAGCTGGCGCGCGCCGAGAAAAGCGGCCAGCCGCTGCGCATCAAGCTGGGCCTGGACCCGACCGCCCCTGACCTGCACCTGGGCCACACGGTGGTCTTGAACAAGATGCGCCAGCTGCAGAACCTGGGCCACCAGGTGATCTTCCTGATCGGCGACTTCACCTCCATGATCGGCGACCCGTCCGGCCGCAACGCCACCCGTCCGCCGCTGTCGCGCGAGCAGATCGAGATCAACGCCAAGACCTATTTCGCCCAGGCCAGCCTGGTGCTGGATCCTGCCCGTACCGAGATCCGCTACAACTCCGAATGGTGCGATGCCCTGGGCAGCCGCGGCATGATCCAGCTGGCCTCGCGCTACACGGTGGCGCGCATGATGGAGCGCGACGACTTCACCAAGCGCTTCAAGGAAGGTACGCCCATTTCGGTGCACGAATTCCTCTACCCGTTGATGCAGGGCTACGACTCGGTGGCCCTGAAGTCCGACCTGGAGCTGGGCGGTACCGACCAGAAGTTCAACCTGCTGGTGGGCCGCGAACTGCAGAAGGATTTCGGCCAGGAGCCGCAGTGCATCCTGACCATGCCGCTGCTGGAAGGCCTGGATGGCGTGGAAAAGATGTCCAAGTCCAAGGGCAACTACATCGGCATCACCGAACCGGCCAACACCATGTTCGCCAAGGTGATGAGCATTTCCGACGTGATGATGTGGCGCTACTACGACCTGCTGTCGTTCCGCTCCATCGCCGAGATCGCCGCCTTCAAGGCCGACGTCGAGGCTGGCAAGAATCCGCGCGACATCAAGGTCGCCCTGGCGCAGGAAATCGTGGCCCGCTTCCACTCGCAGCAAGCCGCCGAGGATGCCCTGGCCGATTTCGTGAACCGCTCCAAGGGCGGCATCCCCGACGATATCCCCGAGGTCTCGCTGTCGGGTGCGCCGCTGGGCATCGGCCAGCTGTTGAAGCAGGCCAACCTGTGCGCCTCCACCTCGGAAGCGCTGCGCATGGTGGAGCAGGGCGGCGTGCGTATCGATGGCACCGTCATCAGCGACAAGGGTCTGAAGGTCGAGGCCGGTCAATGCGTGGTGCAGGTGGGCAAGCGCAAGTTCGCCCGCGTCACCCTGGCGTAAGCAGGACCGCGCATGATTGCCCTGTTGCAGCGGGTCAGCCAGGCCGCCGTGGTGGTGGACGGCCAGACGCTGGGCGCCATCGACACCGGACTGATGGTCTTGGTC
>NZ_JAELUH010000162.1 GCF_016429215.1 Herbaspirillum sp. ASV7
GCACTACGATGGCCAGCACCGCCAGCACCACGAACCAGGCCACATGGCTCTGGCCGTAAGGCACCACGATGGCCGCCGCCAGCAGCGGCCCGAAGGCCGAGCCGGCATTGCCGCCCACCTGGAAGGTCGATTGCGCCAGGCCGAAGCGACCGCCCGAGGCCATGCGCGCAATGCGCGAGGCTTCCGGGTGGAAGGTGGAAGAGCCGATGCCGATCAACGCTGCCGCCACCAGGAAGGCGCCAAAGCTGCCCGCCAGCGCCAGCAGGATGATGCCCACCAGGGTGGCGACGGCACCGCTGGGCAGCAGCCAGGGCTGCGGGTGACGGTCGGTGTACATGCCGATCCAGGGCTGCAGCAGCGAAGCCGTGACCTGGAAGGTCAGGGTGATCAGGCCGACCTGCGTGAAGCTGAGGCCATAGCCCGACTTGAGCATGGGGTAGATCGAGGGCAGCAGCGCCTGGATCATGTCATTGATCATGTGCGCGCCGCCGCAGGCGAGGATGATGCTCATCACCAGCGGTTGGGCGGCCAGGGCCGAGGGCGAGGCAGAAATGGACGAGGCGGGCAAGGAAGGCGAGGAGGGCAAGGAAGGCGAGGAGGGCGCGCCGGTGTCAGTGGTACTGGTCATGGCAGTGGAGGGGGCAAGGTCATCACGTTGGAGGATGCAAGAGTATCATTGGCATCTATTCATGCCGATGACACTTGTTAGCGATTAAATGCCATGGTAGCCACCCTCAAGCCGGTCAGTCCCAGCCAGGAAGCGATGCACTTCCAGCATTCCTCCAGCGTGGTGGTGGCGTTCGCCCGCGAGCTGGCCTATCGCGACCTGCTGACGGCGCATTCGCACCGGCGCGGCCAGTTGCTCTATGCGGTGGAGGGAGTGATGCAGGTACGCACGCCCCAGGGCGTGTGGATGGTGCCGCCGCAGCGGGCGCTGTGGGTGCCGCCCCATGTGGAGCATGAGATCCGCATGCTCAGCAAGGTCAGCATGCGCACCCTCTACATCGCCGAGGCGCAAGGCCGCGCCATCGGCGCGCAGTGCCGTCTGCTGGAGGTGTCGGTGCTGCTGCGCGAGCTGATCCTGGCCCTGCTGGCCGAGCCGCGCGACTATGCGCCGCACAGCCGTGCCGGCCATGTGGCTGAGCTGATCATGTCGGAACTGGCACGCTCACCCGATATCCCGCTGGCCATTCCCTGGCCGGGCGACCGCCGCCTGCAAATGATTTGCGAAGCCATCCTGGCCGATCCGGGGCGGCAATTCTCGCTGGCCGACTGGGCCGGTGTGGGAGGGGCCAGCGTACGCACGGTGATCCGTCTGTTCCCGCGCGAGACCGGCCTGCAGTTTCGCCATTGGGTACAGCAAGTCCATCTGGGTGAGGCGCTGGTGCGGCTCTCACGCGGGGACGCTGTGGGCGTGGTGGCGCAGGCGCTGGGCTATCGCAGTCAGAGCGCGTTTACCAACATGTTCCGCAAGGCCTTGCGCACCACGCCCAACCAGTATCTGCGGCGCCAGGAAAAGCGTCGCATTACCCTCAGCGAGGAGTAAGAGCGGCTCAATAGTGGATCACCACCACATTGGGCCCTTGTCGCTTGCCGGCACCGACCGTGGCGGTGCTGCCTTGCGGCGTGGCCGGCTGGGCAGGCTGCTCGGGATCGCGTTCGAGGTAGTAGGGGTCATCCTGCGGTGCCAGGGCGGTGGCCGCTCCCAGTATCTGGCGGGCGCGTTCGTTGGCCACACCCGGGCCGATGGAACAGACCTGGAAGAAATCCGCGCTGCCCTCGGAAAAATCGATCCGGCATTTCTCGGCCACGATCACCGAAATATCGAGTGCGCCCGCGTTGGCTGCAAGCAGTGCGTGATCCCAGTTCACCTGGGCGAAGGTGGCCGAGGCAAGTAGCGCAGCGGCCAGCAAGGACTTGTACATGGGCATTCTCCTGTTGCCCTGACTGTAACTACCTGGGCTCTGGAGCGGCATCGGAGATATCCTGATCGCGCCACACCAGATGCCCCGCAGAAACGGTAAATCGGCCGAGACGCCGCGTCCCGCCTGGATCATGCCGGTTTGCAAGTGTAAAGATAGCCGGTCTGCGGCCGTAACCAAGTCATGGGAACTCCACCACGGGAGAATGAACATGGCGATGGAATCGGATCTGGCTATCGCGGCGCGCGATGTGCTGCCGCCGATGGCGCCTTCTCAATCCGGCGGCAATGCCCAGGAGCAAGCCTTGGCCACGGCAGCCGCCGCCACGGTCGCGGCCGCAGCGGCGGCCAGCGCCGCCGACGAGGGCGTGACCCTGAGCCTGTCGGCGCAGGGCCGGTTGATGGCTGCCTTTGCTGATGCCGTCGACAGCGTCACGGCCCCGATCGCGCCAGCAGCCACCGGCAATACCCCGGCACAGAATGGCACGACCGCGCTGTCGCCTGCCGCTCAGTCGGTCACGCGGGCCACGCTCTTCGCCATCGAGTCGCGCCTGGTCGCCGCGCGCAGCGGTGCCGATGCCATCGCGCGCGCCGACAGCGAAGTGCCGCCCTCCAGCGATCCGCAACGCCTGCAGCAAGCCCGCCAGGCCACAGAATCGCTCTATGGACGCGCGCCCAATCCCTTCACCGGCCTGTCGCGCGCCGAGCTCTCCGCCATCGTCTATGACGAGAGTGGCGCCTATACCGTCAACGAGCGCTATGCCGCCGCCAACCAGCGCACGGCACTGGACC
>NZ_JAELUH010000163.1 GCF_016429215.1 Herbaspirillum sp. ASV7
ACCACACCCCCCCCCCCCACCTATACCTCCACTTGTTGTGTATCGTTGGCAGTGTGTGTTGTTTATATGAGACAGACCTTGCGTTGTGCTTGAGCACATCGCGGGGGGGATTCGAAAGGTTTCGCTTGCAAGCGAAACCGGGCCCGCGGCACGTGGGCGAATCCATCGCTCGCGCAGCGAGCGTTAGAGGGCGGCTGAACGCGCACCGAAGGCAATCCAAGCCAACCCATTCAATCGAAAGCCCGCGCAAGCGGGCTTTTTTGTTTGGCGGCACCTAGCGATGTGCTGAGCACATCGCGGGGGGGATTCGAAAGGTTTCGCTTGCAAGCGAAACCGGGCCCGCGGCACGTGGGCGAATCCCTCGCTCGCGCAGCGAGCGTTAGAGGGCGGCTGAACGCGCACCGAAAGTAATCCATGCCAAGCAGGTGTACCGAAAGCCCGCGCAAGCGGGCGAATCATTTTTCTAGCGCATCTTACTTACCGTTCGTCCTGAGTAGCGGCATAGCCGCGTATCGAAGCCTGTCCTGAGCCTGTCGAAGGGGCGCGCTTGTGTCTCAAATTCGAGAGCGCCTTCGATACGGCCCTCACGGGCCTACTCAGTCCGAACGGTGTCAGACGGTGGTGAGACTGTTTCCAAAACAAATCGTCGCACCTGAGTTACCCGACACAGCAATATTCCGGTATCGCCCCCTGAAATACAGCAATGGCTGCCCATCAGCCGCATCTTGCGTATCCAATCCCTTCACTTCCCCGATCACGATCACGTGATCGCCCGCAGCATGTTCCGCATGCACCTGGCAATCCAGCCAAACCAGGCTACCGGCAATGACTGGATTGCCCAGCGCTGACCTCGTCCATTCAATCCCGGCCCATTTGTCCCCGCCGCGCCGGGCGAATTGCGAGGAAACCCCGATCTGCTCCTCCGACAGGATATTGACGGCGAACCGTCCCGCCGCGCGAATCCTGGGAAGGCTGGCCGATCCGGACATGACGCTGAAGGACACCAGTGGCGGATTCATCGACACGCTATAGAACGACTGGCAGGTGAAACCGACAGGTTCGTCATCGACCAGGGAGGTGATCACGGTGATGCCGGAGGCAAAATTCCCGAGCGCTTCGCGCCAGCGTGAGGGGATGATGGCAGGACTGGAAATGGACATGGCAGGAGGAGGCAATGGCAGGTACGGTGTGACAGAGCCGGTGCGGCTCTTCTGGCATGGCCGTCGCGAATCGCGCGCGACGGCCATGGCCCGGGGCAGTGTTATCGCGCCAGCTCCTGACGGATGATTTCCGCACCGGCACTCAAGGCATGGAGCTTGCCCCTGGCCACGTCACGCGGCAAGGGCGCCATGCCGCAATTGGTGCAAGGATAGAGCTTGTCGGCATCGACGAACTGCAATGCCTTGCGCAGGGTATCGGCCACTTCCTCGGGCATCTCGACAGTGTGGTTCGCCACGTCGATGGCCCCGACCATCACCTTCTTGCCCCGGATGAGTTCGATCAGATCCATGGGCACACGCGAGTTGTGGCATTCCAGCGAGACGATATCGATGCCGGACTGCTGCAGCTTGGGGAAGGCCTCTTCATATTGACGCCATTCCGAACCCAGCGTCTTCTTCCAGTCCGTATTGGCCTTGATGCCATAGCCATAGCAGATATGCACGGCCGTCTCGCACTTGAGGCCTTCGATGGCCCTCTCCAGGGTGGCCACGCCCCAGTCATTGACCTCATCGAAGAAGACATTGAAGGCCGGCTCGTCAAACTGGATGATGTCGACCCCGGCCGCCTCCAGCTCGCGAGCTTCCTGGTTGAGGATCTTGGCGAATTCCCAGGCCAGCTTTTCGCGGCTCTTGTAGTGGGCGTCATAGAGCGTATCGATCATGGTCATGGGACCTGGCAGCGCCCATTTGATGGGCTGGCTGGTCTGCTGGCGCAGGAACCTGGCATCGTCGACAAAGACCGGCTTCTGGCGCGACACCGCGCCCACCACGGTGGGCACGCTGGCATCGTAGCGGTCACGGATCCTGACGGTCTCGCGTTTGGCGAAATCGACACCGTCCAGGTGCTCGATGAAGGTCGTCACGAAATGCTGGCGCGTCTGCTCGCCATCGCTGACGATATCGATGCCGGCGTGCTGCTGCTCCTGCAATGCCAGGCGCAAGGCATCCTGCTTGCCATGGCGCAGTTCTTCATCTTGCAGTTTCCAGGGCGACCAGAGCTTTTCGGGCTCGGCCAGCCAGGAAGGTTTGGGCAAGCTGCCGGCAGTCGATGTAGGTAAGAGTTTTTTCACAGTAGATGACCTGGTGTGTGGAAGGGATCAGTGCGCGGTGTGGGCGGACCATTGCGCCAGTACCGCCTGGTAAGGCTTGATGAAGTGTTCCTCGGCGAAGCGGCCCTGCTCAATGGCCAGCCGGCTGCGTTCCTCGCGGTCATAGACGATGCGCGTCAATGAGTAGTCCTGGTGCTGCAGGCTGGGTTGATAGGATTTGCCGGCGGCGGAATTGGCGTTGTAGATCTCGGGCCGATAGATCTTCTGGAAGGTATCCATCGTGCTGATGGTGCTGATCAGTTCCGGGGGGGTCTCTTATACACATCTGACGCTGCCGACGATACACTACAAGTGTAGGGGGGGGGGGGGGGCGGGGGGGGGGGGGGGGGGGGGGGGGGGGGGGGGGGGGGGGGGGGG
>NZ_JAELUH010000164.1 GCF_016429215.1 Herbaspirillum sp. ASV7
CATCCCCACGGCCACGACTGCCTGAGGCGCTGGCGTTGAACATCAACCCGTCCGTGCCGATGGAGACGCCCACCGAGCCTGACATGCTCTGGTTGCTGCTGTGCTGGTCCGAGGTGTTTTGTGCGGCTAGCAGGCGCACTTCGTTGGCAGCCTTCAAGGTCGCGTTCACGCCGGCCTTGATGTCGCTGCCCTGGATGGTGATGTTGCTGTCGGCGCCGCCGCCCTGTGCGGCGATATTGACATTGCCGCCCGCCGAGACGGTCGAGCCGCGCACCGTGTTGGTGTTCTGTTCGGAGCGGCTCTCGTTGCTGCTGGCGATGACGGACGTGGCTGGCTCAGATACCTAGAAAAATCGTTCCATTTTCTATTTCCCCTCCATTCTCTTCTAATAAAAGATTAGATGGTCTCTCCATTGTCGATTTGAGGTAGAGCGCTTGATCCAGGAAAGGCTCTTTCGTTCCGAACTGGTTAAGCTGCCCTTGCGAAGTCACGACTGCCCAATCTGGATCCCAAGCATTTGCACATGCAGATAGAAGTGCTCGCGATCTCTCGCCATCAGGTAGTTCACTGCAATCAGGAAGCACTAGAACGACCGCATTACCCAAAGTTGGAACGATAGAATGCACGCCACATCGTATGTTTAGTGTTGCAGAATGGATTTCATCTTTTCCATTCCAAAAGACGTGATTTACCGCGCGCCTCTCGAATCCTCGGGAAAATAGCTGCGTCAGCTGATCCAGGCTTCTTGACTCCAATGTCGGGTTCATTATCGCTTGCTCTTTGCTTTGTCCTGTCTCGCGCCATCCGCTTAAATATGGGAAAATTTTCGCTAGAGATCTGATAAATTTCCCAGTTCGAATTGCGCAGGCTTCTGCTTCCTCTCTTCGACCTGGCCAATATGCGGCCATCAAATATTTTTCCAATTTTCACTCCTATTTTGGCAAGGTATTCACCACCTTAATTGCACTATATCCGTTACTCTGAAGCAGATTTTTTATCGCTGTGGCAGCCGTTGGTTCAGCAATATGCCAAGTGATTGGAGTTCCTCCCGCCGCCTCAAGTTGGTTATGAGCCTGATTTAGGATGCTCTGTTGCCCCTTAAACCAAGGTTCGAACTGACCACTTCCATTGACGAAAGTCGCATATCCAGGTCCCTTGGCATCAATAAGTGTTCCGTCTTTGTATCCGTCAAATTTAACGCCATTTACGATATAAGCTTGTCCACTCTTTCCGGTAACTTGCGCCTGATATTCAGCTGCGCGCGGCGACATCGCCTCGTTCACATTCTTCCACCCCCCGACTTCAGAGCTATGTCCAGACGAGCTTTCGCCCACCGAATCCTGTCCATCACCTCGTGAAGTTTCATTGCCACTTCCAATAGAGGCGTAAATATGTGTAGGTACAACAGTAGGAGGGGATAATACACACCCCACCCCGGGAACACATAACGGCACTGAGGGCGTAATAACTGCACCAGCACTTCCAGACGGACCACCAAAATCTGTAGGCTCGCCAGATGGAAGATCAGAAGGCAGCACATTCGGGCCATTTCGAAGTATCAACGATCCAAGATTGAGTGCTCCGCGACCTGCTGACGCCAACTGTTCCTTTAGTGCATCAATTGCCCTACTGAATTGGTCTTTCGCGCGATCCGAGTCTCCATAGTCAAACAGCCCCGTTTTGCTGAGCTCCATTTGTTCAGAAAAGTACCTTGCGCCCCTTTGCTCAGACGCTATCAGATTGGCTTTTTCCGGATTATCGTCCGAGAGACCTGCAGAACAGTGCGTTAATGCGCAAGCCGCATCTGCATACCTCAATTGCTCCGCAAGTGTTTTCCCTTTTTTCAGTCTTTCTATTACTTTTTGAGCGTCAGGATGAAGCTGCCGATTATTCAAATCAACGTTGTATGCGCTCGCTGCCCCAGCCTGACCTCCAACCACAGCACCGACTCCCGCAGCCGCCGCCAATGACACCACGCTCTCCACCGCAGGAGGCAATCCCAGTTTCTTGATCTGCGCTGCAATATCGGGCATCAGTGCAGCACTAGCCGTAGCCCCCAATGCGCCACCAACCCCACCACCTAACAAGCCGATTGCAGCGTGAGCGCCAACCCGATACTCCCCTCCCTCTTTCCATTTGTCAGCGTCGGCACTCAAGCTGTCTGCCAATGCCTGGTCACCGTCTCGCGAGGCTTTTTCTGCCGCTTGCCTAAGTTCCTTTTCTTTTGTTCCAGCGTAGTCCCCAATCAACTTGGAAGCCTGCTGCCCAAACGCCTGCGTAATCTTGGCCTGCGCCTCAACGTCTTCGCGCAGCTGGTTTCCATCCCAGTTCTTCGCGAGACTATTGCTGCTGTCCTTGCCGGTGCGCACCGAGGTATCCAGCAAGGCAACTGCCTGATCAGCGCTCTGCCCCGTCCTGGTCTGTTGTGCCTGCGCATCCGTGATCGCCACCGCACCACCAGAAACACCGCTACGTGTCACGCTCGTCTCGCTACCCGACGCGCTGCCAATGCCAATCCCCCCGCCTGGCTTGCCACCGGACGTACCTGCGCTGACGCTCTGGCTCTCGGCCGAGTACTGGCTGCGGTTCTGGATGTCGCTCACGCTCAAGGTGCCAGTGCTCAGGCTGTTCTTGCCTTGCT
>NZ_JAELUH010000165.1 GCF_016429215.1 Herbaspirillum sp. ASV7
GGGTCACCTTGATGCCGCACTCTTCCATGATGGCCAGCTTGGCTTCGGCGGTGTCGGCACCGCCGGAGATCAGCGCGCCTGCATGGCCCATGCGCTTGCCCGGGGGCGCGGTCACGCCGGCGATGAAGCCGACCACCGGCTTCTTCATGTTGTCCTTGATCCAGCGCGCAGCGTTGGCTTCGTCAGGACCACCGATTTCACCGATCATGATGACGGCATCGGTGTCCGGATCGTCGTTGAAGGCCTTCATGACGTCGATGTGCTTCAGACCGTTGATCGGGTCGCCACCGATACCGACGGCGGAGGACTGGCCCAGGCCCAGGGCGGTCAGCTGGCCCACGGCTTCATAGGTCAGGGTGCCGGAGCGGGAAACCACGCCGATACGACCCTTCTTGTGGATGTGACCCGGCATGATGCCGATCTTGATTTCGTCCGGGGTGATCAGGCCGGGGCAGTTCGGGCCCAGCAGCAGGGTCTTGGAACCGGCCTTGGCCATGCGGTCCTTCAGGGCCAGCATGTCACGCACGGGGATGCCTTCGGTGATGCAGATGGCCAGGTCCAGCTCGGCTTCGACGGCTTCCCAGATGGCGGCAGCAGCGCCGGCGGGCGGCACGTAGATCACGGAAACGGTGGCGCCGGTGGCGTTCTTGGCTTCGGTGACGTTGGCATAGATGGGGATGCCTTCGAAGTCTTCACCAGCCTTCTTCGGGTTCACGCCGGCCACGAAGGCGTTCTTGCCGTTGGCGTAGTCGCGGCACATGCGGGTGTGGAACTGACCGGTCTTGCCGGTGATACCTTGGGTGATGACCTTGGTGTCTTTGTTGATGAGGATCGACATTTCTCTTCCTTGACTGTGATGCCTGCGCCGCTGGCGGCGCCCGGAGCTGCAAACCATGCAGCCGGCGGCTCTGGCCGCGCAGGCTTTCGTGTTGGGTTACTTACTTGGCAGCTGCCACGACCTTTTGTGCGGCTTCTTCCATGGAATCGGCCGAGATGATCGGCAGACCGGAATCGGCCAACAGCTTCTTGCCCAGGTCTTCGTTGGTGCCCTTCATGCGCACCACCAGAGGCACCTTCAGCGAGACAGCCTTGGAAGCAGCGATCACGCCTTCGGCGATCACGTCACAGCGCATGATGCCGCCGAAGATGTTGACCAGGATGGCCTTCAGTTCGGGGTTCTTCAGCATGATCTTGAAGGCTTCGGTGACCTTCTCGGTGGTGGCACCGCCGCCCACGTCCAGGAAGTTGGCCGGCTCGCCGCCGAACAGCTTGATGGTGTCCATGGTGGCCATGGCCAGGCCGGCGCCGTTGACCAGGCAGCCGATGTTGCCGTCCAGGGAGATGTAGGCCAGGTCGAACTTGGAGGCTTCGACTTCAGCCGGATCTTCTTCGTCCAGGTCGCGGTAGGCGACGATTTCCGGATGACGGAACAGGGCGTTGGAGTCGAAGTTGAACTTGGCGTCCAGGGCGATGACCTTGCCGTCGCCGGTCAGGATCAGGGGGTTGATTTCAGCCAGGGAAGCGTCGGTTTCCCAGTAAGCCTTGTACAGGCCTTGCAGGTTCTGACGAGCGGCCGGGATGGAAGCAGCGGGCACGCCGATCTTGGCGGCCACGTCATCGGCTTGTGCGTCGGTCAGACCATCGATCGGGTCGATGATGACGTTGTGGATCTTTTCCGGGTTGCTGTGGGCCACTTCTTCGATGTCCATGCCGCCTTCGCTGGAGGCCATCAGCACGACCTTTTGCGAAACACGGTCGGTCACCAGGGAAACGTACAGTTCCTTCTTGATGTCGGCGCCTTCTTCGATCAGAAGGCGACGCACCTTCTGGCCTTCGGGACCGGTCTGATGGGTGACCAGTTGCATGCCCATGATCTGGTTGGCGTATTCCTTGACCTGTTCGATCGACTTGGCCACCTTCACGCCGCCGCCCTTGCCGCGACCGCCTGCATGGATCTGGGCTTTCACGACCCACACCGGACCGCCCAGCTCTTTGGCTGCCGCTTCGACTTCGTCGACCGACATGCACGGAATGCCGCGCGGCACGGTTACGCCGAACTGGCGCAGGATTTCTTTACCCTGATACTCATGGATTTTCATGGGAGCTTCCCTTTAGACACTGAATGAATGAAACTTGCCGGATTGAAATTCGGTGTCCGGCGCAATGCCGGTCCACACGAAAGCAGACTGCAACCCGCAGGCGGGTGTGGCATCCGTTGCCGGATGGTGACAGGCGCAGGCGTGAGCTGCGCGGGTTGCAAGAGAATTCGTCGAATTGGGCATGTGCATGCCGTCTGCTTTAGTTGGTCTGATATTCGAAACGCACCAGCTTGCGCCGAAGCGTTCGCATTATCCATCCTTGCTGCTGTCGTGGGCCTTACATCGCGGCGCCGTTTTAACAAACCGGCAACTAGCGATATCTCCTCAGGCTTGCGCGCCGCAGCAAAAACTTCCGAATTTTAGCACAGGCCGGGCGGCCTGAAAGTCGGTAGCGCTAACATTGCCAAGAAAGACCGGGAATTGCCAGATGGCAGGAAAAGTGCGGGAGGGACGATGCCGATCAGGCCTGATC
>NZ_JAELUH010000166.1 GCF_016429215.1 Herbaspirillum sp. ASV7
CGAAACGCTTGCTGACGTCGCGGATCTTGAGCAGTGTCTGTGTCATCTGGTTCTCTCCTGCTTAGGCTTTGACTTCGCCGGTCGTGCCGACTTTGGTATGGTCCGCTTCGGGACGGTCTTCATGGCGCGGCGAGGGCCACAGGCCGGCCGGACGGGTCAGCATGATCACCACCATGGCCAGGCCGTAGAGCAGCTGGCGCAGCACTTCGGCATCGATCCAGACCTTGCCGAAGATGGCCATCTGCAGCGGTTCCACCACGTGGCGCAGCACTTCCGGCAACGCCGCCAGGATCACCCCACCCAGCACCACGCCGGGGATGTGGCCGATGCCGCCCAAGACCACCATGGCCAGCACGGCGATGGATTCGGTCAGCGAGAACGACTCCGGCGAGACAAAGCCCTGGAAGGCGCCGAACATGGCACCGGACACGCCACCGAAGGACGCGCCCATCGCAAAGGCCAGCAGCTTGATGTTGCGGGTATTGATGCCCATCGCCTTGGCGGCGATCTCGTCTTCGCGGATGGCCACCCAGGCGCGGCCCAGGCGCGAGTCCTGCAGGCGCACCGAGAAGAAGATCACGCCGATGCACAGCAGCAGGAACAGGAAGTAGTAGGCATTGACCGAGGGCGTGCTCAGGCCGAACACCTTCACCATCGAACCCGAACCCGGCTCGCCGGCCAGCGACACGCCGAACACCTTGATCGGGTCGATCAGGTTGATGCCCTGCGGGCCGTTGGTGATGTTCACCGGGGCGTTGAGGTTGTTCATGAAGATGCGGATGATCTCGCCGAAGCCCAGCGTCACGATGGCCAGGTAGTCACCGCGCAGCTTCAGGGTGGGCGCGCCCAGCAAGGCCCCGAAGATGGCCGCGAACAGACCCGACACCGGCACGATCAGCCACAGCGAGAGGTGGATGCCGTTCTGCACGATCTCGGGGCCGCACAGCCACACCAGGAAATTGCCCACCGCCGGATAGGTGTTGACGAAGGACTCGATCACCGCCGCGAACTGCGGCGAGGCCAGCAAGCCCGCCGTATAGGCGCCGATAGCGTAGAAGGCGATGTAGCCCAGGTCCAGCAGACCTGCAAAACCCACCACCACGTTCAGACCCAGGGCCAGCATGATGTAGAGCAGCGCCACATCCATGATGCGCACCCAGGAATTGCCGAACTGCTGGGCGATGAAGGGGAAGACGATCATCAGCGCCAACAGGATCAAGAGGCTGATGCGCGCCTGCTGCGGATTGCGCTTCATGTCGAAAGATAGGAGAGCCATATGTCTTCTCTGTAATTCTGTAGGGATGGAAGGAGCACTCAGGCGCGATCGGCCACGCGCTCGCCCATGATGCCGGAGGGACGCAGGGTCAGCACGATGATCAGCACGATGAAGGCGAAGATGTCCTGGTAGTTGCTGCCCAGGAAGTCGCCGGTGAGGTCACCGATGTAACCGGCACCCAGGCTTTCGATCAGGCCCAGCAGGATGCCGCCCAGCATGGCGCCGTAGATGTTGCCGATGCCGCCCAGCACCGCCGCCGAGAAGGCCTTCAGGCCCGGCACGAAGCCCATGGCGAATTGCGCGGTGGAATAGTTGGCGGCCCACATCACCCCGGCAATCGCCGCCAGCGCGGCGCCGATGGCGAAGGTCACCACGATGACCTTGTTGGAGTCCACGCCCATCAGGCCGGCGATGCGCGGGTTCTCGGCGGTGGCGCGCATGGCGCGGCCCATCTTGGTCTTCTCCACGATCAGCACCAGGCCCACCATGGCCAACACGGCCAGCACCAGCAGCATGATCTGCGTGGGCGAGATCAGGGCGCCGGCGATATGCACCGGGTCAGAGGGCATGACCTGCGGGAAGGGCAGCGGGCTGCGGCCCCAGATCATCATGGCGAAGGTCTGCAGCAGGATCGATACGCCGATGGCCGTGATCAACGGCGCCAGGCGCGGCGCATTGCGCAGCGGGCGATAGGCGATGCGCTCGATCAACAGGCTCACCACGATGCACACCGGGATGGCGCCGACGATGGCGATGACCAGCTGCACGATGCCCGGCAGACCCGGTGCCACGTGCTGCACCACTTTGAGCAGCGACAGACCCACCATCGCCCCCACCATCAGGATGTCGCCGTGGGCGAAGTTGATCAGGTTCAGCACCCCGTACACCATCGTGTATCCCAGGGCGATCAGTGCGTACATGCTGCCTAGCACCAATCCGTTGATGATCTGCTGGATGAAAATGTCCATGAAGCGGTGTCTCCCGTGAAGCGTGATTTAAAGCGTGAATATGTGGATGAAAAACAAGTGAGTCAGATACGGCAGATATGGCAGATACAGCAGGTACAAAAAAAGCGCGAAGCTTCTCGCGCCCGGTGTGTCGATGTCAGAGTCCCAGCGTCGCTCGCATCACGCGGGCGGCGGCCAGGTCCCAGGCGGCCTGGCCCACGGTCTTGAAGACCGGCAGCGCGCCGGCATTGGCCAGGTCACTCGCGGCCAGCTTGCCACCCACCACCTCGCTGATGGCGACCACGCGCGACCAGTCGACCTTGGCCTGGATCAGGTCACCGGCTTCG
>NZ_JAELUH010000167.1 GCF_016429215.1 Herbaspirillum sp. ASV7
CCCCCCCCCCCCCCCCCCCCCCCCCCCCCCCCCCCCCCCCCCCCCCCCCCCCCCCCCCCCCCCCCCCCCCCCCCCCCCCCCCCCCCCCCCCCCCCCCCCCCAATTTTAACGGAGTCTCGTGGGCTCGGAGATGTGTATAAGAGACAGGTGCGAAATCTCGCACTTGTAAATATAAAAGGTGAAAAATTGCGTCAGTTAATCGGGAGCCGCTTGAAAGCTGAGCGCGAGCGATTAGGCCTTAACCAGGCTGAATTTGCCGCGTTAGGCGGGGCATCGAAACGCTCGCAAGTCGATTGGGAGCAGGGCAAGCTTGTGCCCAACGCTGAATTTCTAGCCCAATTGGCGGGCCAGGGTGTAGATGTTCAATTCGTGTTGACCGGTGTCGCTTCGTCAACAACTCTTTCGCCCGAAGAGAATGAGTTGGTGATTTCGTATCGAAAACTGGATGTTCGCGGGAAGGCAAGACTGTTGGGCTTAGCCGACGGAATGAACGAGGCAGAGGCCCCTAAGGCTGTCCAGCGAAATCAAGAAATTAATTTCCATGGCAGAGTGGGGCATCAGGTGATTGGCGACATCAATGCTCCAGTCTATGTGGGGCGCAAGAAAAAATAGGCGCGGCATTGCGGAATACTGTGTAGGGGCGGGGGCGAACCTTAGTCACAAAAGCAGTTGTATTGATGAATTAGAAGAACAGGTTTTACATGACTGACAAAGTGGATTTCTATGGGGATGTCGAAAACGCGGTGATAGGTGATGGGCATCAAGTTGCAAGGCTCAGCAACGTCGTCAATCTGCATTTGAATGAGGGTAAAAAGGAAGTCCAACGGATCACCGATTACCAGCGCAAGAGGATCAATGTTCTGGTGAAAGAGTGGGCAGCAATTTGCGGCGATAAAGAGATCGAAATTTATAAAATTTTCATCGCAGATTACGGCATCCAATATTTCCGGGAATTACCCATCGAGCATTACGCGAAGGTCAAGGAGACACTTGAAGGTTGGATTGATGCGGCTACCGCGAAAACCGATCGAGCCTTAGACCAATCGCGCCTGCTGCCGCCGACGTCCGAACTGCACAAGGGCCATGAATGTGCGGTCTGCAGCGAAAAGGATGTAGCGATCGCCCGAGCGCAGAAACATGTGTTCGTCAACGGGTGTCTAGTTTTGGTTCTGGCGATGACGTGCGGATGGCTACTCTACAAAATGCCCGCACCGACAGCACCAGAACAGGTTGCAGACAACACGTGCTATTTTGAAGGAAAGGCATACTCGACCGGCGGCACCATCAAAGTGGATGGCGATCTGATCAAGGAATGCATCAGCGACGCGACGGCTGGTAAATCATTTTGGTCGAGGCCACGATAGTCAATCCGCGTTGTTCTCAGCGATGATCTCGCGGACCTCCTTTATCTTCGCCCATTCCAGGGCAGCGGCACGAGTAGCGCTATGCTTGGTGGCATAGGTTCGTTTCAGTGTCTTGGCATTGTCGGCCTTACCTGCCAGCTCGGTGCCCCTGCTGTTTTTCTTTTTTGCTTTGTCGTGCCACTCTGCTTTCACGCCGGTGATGCCTTCCTCTGGATCGTGATCAAGCTCACGCTCGGTATCGACTTCCTCGGATCTTGTTTCGAACTCGATGCGCGTCGTAAAACCGCTACCGCTGATGGAGTGCGTCACGGTCTTCGATAGCCATTCCGTGGCGTCGATATCTGCCTTGAATCCCGATACCACTACAGGCGATTGCGGCATGATGCTGGCGTCGCCCATCGCAAGCAGCATTTCGAAGGTGGCCAAGCCACGCTCGATGCGCTGCCACTCCGCTGCAGCCGCCGTGCGCGCATCGGCCTCATTGGCAAAGGTGGTGCGCAGGCGCTTGCTGTTACCGGCCTGCCCAGCAACAACACTGCGGCGCCGGCCGTATTTCTCATCCATCCAGAAGGCGCGCACGCCGCTGTAGGCATCGGACTCTGAGCTGTGATATCGATGCTGGTCCCCCAGCGCGCGCACTACCTTGATCGCCGGCAGGGGCTTGCCGCTGGCGGTGCGGCTTTCGTTGATCGGCATGAAAAGCAGCGTGTCATTCTTCACCGTGGCCACGGCATCATATTTCTTGCCCAGGCGGCGCAGCAGCGCGGAATCGCTCTCATGCGTCTGGTCCAGGTGCTTGATGGCGATACCGCGCAGGCCGGCCGAGATACCGGACGCCAGGCCATTGCCGGCGGCGATGGCATCCAGCACCGCGCCGAGCGTGGCCTCATGGAAACTGCGGTCGCGCTGCTGGCGAAACGCGTCAATCATGCTGGCCGACCTAGCGCGGATGGTCAGCCGATCCGGTGCGCCGCTGTGCTCCACCTCGGAGACCACAAACGCGCCCTTCTCCACCAGGGGGGCGCCCAGCCAGCCAAGCGCAAAATTCAGCTTGGCGCCCTTGGGCGGGATTTTCAGCTTGCCGTCAGCGTCGTCCAGCTCGATGTCCAGTTGATCGGCCTCGTCGCCCCGGCATTCGCGCAAGGTGATGCTCATGAGCCTGTCCGAGACCGGGCGG
>NZ_JAELUH010000168.1 GCF_016429215.1 Herbaspirillum sp. ASV7
CCCCCCCCCCCCCCCCCCCCCCCCCCCCCCCCCCCCCCCCCCCCCCCCTTTTTTTGTAGTGTATCGTCGGCAGCGTCAGATGTGTATAAGAGACAGGGCATCCTCTACTCACAAGTCGCCAAAGCAGCCTCCCAGCTGGCCGCCGCTGGCAAAGCACCCACCATCGACACGGTTCGCGAAGCACTCGGAGATACGGGAAGCAAGAGCACGATCGCGCCGATGCTCAAGCGCTGGAAGACCGAACATCAGGAAGTGGTTGCCGGCGGCGACACAGGCTTGCCAGTCGATCTGGTGGAGGCCGTCAAGGGCGTCTACCAGCGTCTTCTGGACGATGTGGCCAGGCAGTTGGAGGCGGCCAACGAGGCACACGAGCAGGCCCAGGCGACCGTGCGCAATCAGAGAGACGCAGCCCTGGCCGCCGAAGCCCAACTCCGTCAGGTCCACGCCGCCTTGGCCCGAGAGCATGCTCAGACCCAGCAAGACTTGGTGAGATGCCAGCAGGATCTGCAGACCAATGCGCTCGCACTCACGGCCGCCCGGACTGAGAATGTCGGCCTTCAGCAGCGGCTGACTGATCGTACCGCCGAGGCTCATGCCTTGAACCAGCAATTAGCGCAGACTCGCACCCAGTTCGAGCACTTCCAGGAGGCGGCGGTACGCCAGCGCGCCGAGGAGCGGCAGGCTTTCGAGCAGCGTCTTTCGCGCCTTGAGCAAGAAAATATCGCCGGCCAGCGGCGCCAAGAGGCCCAGCAAGTGACGCTTGGCCAACAGGAGTCCACGTTAGCGCACCAGGTGAGCGAACTAGAACGGCTTCGCGATGCACTGACGGAAGCGCACGCTGAATTGCACCAGGTTCGCTCGGAGCGAAACCAGCAAGCCGCTCAACTCCAGGAACTGACTGTGGCACGAGTCGACGCAGAGCGACGATTGGACATGGCGCAACAGGCAGTCATCGAGGCCAGGGCCAGCGCTGCGGCTGCAGGCAAACAAATTGAAATGCTGGCCAGTCAGTTGGCTACCGCAGAACTCAAGGCCAACCAGGTCGAGCGGGACAAGGTGGCGTGGATTGAGAAGATACTCGCGCAGCGTGCTACAACAGGTGGTCAATAGAGCGTTACCCCGGTAATGTAAAAATAGGCCAAATGAGCACAGAGAATACGTCCGAAAACCGGACGAACTGGCCTTCGGCAGCGATTTTATCGGCTCACACTAAGGCTAACTTCACAATTTTTGAGATGGTCTCAAATAGCCAATATAAAATCGGATACTAGTTACTTTGCCACTCATATCCGAAAATTTTCCCTATCTCGGCTGGCCCTCTGAGGATTGTGCCTATGCATTTAGATGATGAAGAGACCGACCGCCAGCACTGCTTAGCGATTGTGCATGAGTACCATCGCTGTCACGATGCATTTGAACTATTTGCTTCAATTGCAAGCAGCCTAATACTTGCTGGCCACGAGAAGCATCAGGCGTACCGGGCTTATAACGCTTATGCCGCCTTCATTTTTCATCTCTACGAATTTGTTTTAGCTCTCCATGCGCGAGATTTGAAAGTTACGGAGATCCGTCCACCAAATGGAATGGAGAAACACAAATTTCTCGATCTATTGGTCCAGGTAACGATAAAGAAAACCTTAAGAAATCGTATAGAAGCGATCGAAAAGGGCTACGCACCGATATGGGAAAATTCCATCGAAACCTATAAAGATCTATCACCTGTCCCCGATGACTTCTCAGAGAAGTTTCGCCAAATGAGGAACAAGGTGAATGGCCACGTTACGTATCAGCGCATTAAGGAAATTGATCTAACTGATTTCTACGAAAAGTACCACTCTTATTTGTATATGCTATACCGGGACTGCGGGGATTGGTGGGGGAGAAGCTCCGAAAAACAGTTTCCTGAGCTTGAGAATATTACTAGCTTCTTTGCGAAGATCGTTGCATCCACGCGCGAAGATCAAGTTCCCCCGAATGCCGCTACATCGGCTAGAAATGGCCAGTAAGAGAAGGGTAGGAGCAATCGGGGAAAATATTCGTGCGTCGATTGCAGGCAGCTAGCAGAAAAGGGGCTTGATCTGGTCAAATTGCAGACGCAGGCTTGTCAAATCGCCCGTCAGAGCAGATTAGCGGAAGCTATGAGATAAGAACAAAATGGAAAGGATGAATCCCAATGAGGCAGCTTATTCCGTCACCAGTAATTTCGGTAGCTGTCTCTTATACACATCTCCGAGCCCACGAGACTCCGTTAAAAGAGGGGGGGGGGGGGGGGGGGGGGGGGGGGGGGGGGGGGGGGGGGGGGGGGGGGG
>NZ_JAELUH010000169.1 GCF_016429215.1 Herbaspirillum sp. ASV7
CCCCCCCCCCCCCCCCCCCCCCCCCCCCCCCCCCCCCCCCCCCCCCCCCCCCCCCCCCCCCCCCCCCCCCCCCCCCCCCCCCCCCCCCCCCCCCCCCCCCCCCCCCCCCCCCCCCCCCCCACACACATTTTTTTTGTAGTGTATCGTCGGCAGCGTCAGATGTGTATAAGAGACAGGCTGGTACACGTTCATCAACCTCAAGAACTTCCATTCTCAAATCTACAGGCTGATCTATAGAAATTTTCGCTTGAGTCAATTCTTCCCCCTATAAAGTGCATGAATAACTGAAGGTGCTTGGCCTGATTGTCTAGGTGGAGCAAATTTCAACTCCCAACCGTCAACCACGATTAATTCCGAATATCTGATACCGCTCTGCGTTGCGGTATTAAGCGCTGACTGCAAACTAGTCAATTGCTCTTGGCTGGCAACACGAACTGCTTCGGGCGAGAAATTTATCGCTTTCATCTTTGCATATTCAGCGAGGTGCTCAGATGCATTTCCAGCGACCCATATCCTTTCCCCGTTGGGAAGAGCCATTTCAAAGGATCGCGGAATTATAGAGCCAGGATAGACAGGCTGAGTGGGAGTAATTGAATCGAAAACCGTGCCACTTCCTGTTATCGCATCTGTTCCTTGATGCTTATAAACATCAGGCAAATCTTGATCAGCAGTATATCGATCACGATCGGCAACCACCGTCGGCGCCTTCTCCTTCGGAACGACAAGTTTCCTAGCCTCTCCTACCAAAGCCGGCGTAGCAGCCCCGACCGCTGACAACGTGGCCATCCGTAGCAGACGATAATTTATCGCATCCCTTACTAATCCATCACATGCTGCAACACTCAATCCTCCGCAATTATCTGTCCTGAAGTTAGCAACTTCTCTGGCCTGATCAACATCAGTTCCCATCAGAGAAGCGTTCCCCATTACAGAACCATAACTGATCACATTGACTTGACGTCCGATCAGCGTGTCTTCCAATTTCGTATAGCCAAATGGCAGAACCTTGACCTCGCTTACACTAGCTACCTCCGACAGGTTCTTCTGTACGCATGCCACATCCCCAGCGATGACGCAACTTTGTACTGCGGCGATATTCTGGTCGGATATCTCCTTATATTTTTTGAAAATTGACGTGACATCCCCATCACTGCAACCACCTGTTTTTTTGCCACACGCCTCGATTTCCTTTTTCAGTGCGGCTGCGTCAGCATGTTTCAGGAAATTATTTACAACTTCGTTATAAGCCGCCGCCCCACCCGCACCGCCACCAACAGCCGTCCCCACTAGGGTACTCGTCAACCCCGTCAACACCTTCGCCAGATCAGCATCAACGCCAGCCTTGCCCAAGGCAGATGCCACCGTCGGCGCCGTCAGGGTTCCCGCCGCAGCACCAGCGGCCCCAGCGAGCCCACCCGTTAAACCACCGACAACCGTATGCGCCAACACGCGTGCTGTGCCATCTGGACCCCAGTTACGCTCGATTGCGGCGGCCTGGTCATTGAGATCCTTTGCCAGCGCAGGATCAGTCGCTGCGTCCGCCTGCGCGCGCAAAGCAGCAGCCTTCTTCGTCTGCTCCTCTGCGTAGTCCCCAATCAACTTGGACGCCTGCTGCCCAAACGCCTGCGTAATCTTCGCCTGGGCCTCCACGTCGTCACGTAACTGCTCCCCATCCCAATTCTTCTTCAGGCTGTTGCTACTGTCCTTGTCCGTGCGAACCGAGCTATCCAGCGAAGCCACCACCTGCCCTGCACTCTGACCGGTCTTGGCCTGCTGCGCCTGCGCATCCGTGATCGTCACCGCGCCGCCTGATACGCCACTGCGCGTGACGCTGCTCTCGCTGCCCGATGCGCTGCCAATACCGATACCTCCGGTCGGCTTGCCACCGGCCCCACCAATGCTCACGCTCTGGCTTTCAGCCTTGTAGTCACTGCGGTTCTGGATCTCCGACTGCGTCAGCGTCTGCGTCGTCAGGCTGTTCTTGCCATCGGCCACGGCCTTGTCGGTGCTGGCGATCTTGGCGCCCTTGAGGTCGGTGTTGCCCGCCACGTTGATCTGGAATCCGTCATCCCCCGCACGGATCCCCGATTGCTCGATCACGCTGGCGTAGTTCCCATCCACGCTGCTGCGGCTGGCGCTGATGCTGCCGTTCATCTTGCCCATCCCCACCGAGATGCTGCCGCCCAGGCTTTGCTGCTTGCTCTTG
>NZ_JAELUH010000016.1 GCF_016429215.1 Herbaspirillum sp. ASV7
CCCCCCCCCCCCCCCCCCCCCCCCCCCCCCCCCCCCCCCCCCCCCCCCCCCCCTTTTAACGGAGTCTCGTGGGCTCGGAGATGTGTATAAGAGACAGATTCTGTTCTCACTAAAGCGAAATATGGACGTTCCGGCTCGTTGGAAATACGGAAGCCCGCAATCTCCTCGGATAACTTAAACGACTTAAGACTCGCTGTCTCCTTAGGAAAAAATTCTGCGGAGAATCCGTCATTGAGTAAACAGTAGTCAAGTGCCGATTCAGTGATTAAAAAATACTTACTCATGAGCATATGCCTCGTTAATTTTTGCCTCAACCGAGTTTGGAATATCTGGCAAGCCAATATCAGAAAACACCTGTGCAAGCAGCTGAGTCAGTCGATATCGGTATGGCGAATCTAATCTAGCAATTCGCTCGCCTGGTCGATCTTTAGTCTCCGATGTTCTCAATGCGATATTCCCTACGGGCACTTGCCAAATATGACGAACCCAAGCAACATCGCCACCTACCCCGAGTGTCGTAAGATTCGGTAACACAAATAGATCTCCTCTTGCGAGGATTTGTTGAGATAGATCCTTCGGTTTTTTCTTCTGCACGTTAATCGCGTCCATCAATACTTTATATTCATCGATAGATATGGTATTGAGTTGTTCCTGAATAAGCCGTTTGACTATGAGTTGCACCACAGATAGACCTTGGGCATTTTCAACTCTCTCTTTGAGCATAAATGATTTGATCTCAACCGGTTGATTGCTATCGATTCCGAGATCCTGCATTGCGTGTAACTCAATTTGGCTTCTTTTCCTCTCGCAATCCTCCGGCAGTAAGTAGTGTTCTAACAGAACCCGTACTGACACAACAGGAATTAGCGTCACTAGCTTTGCGTGCTTTTTCCGTTCTAAATCACAGTCAGCGGTCACTACAATTCCAAACTGTTTCAGCGGGTCGACCTCATCCTCAAACTTAATCAAATCCCCTTGAGCCAGCGTCGCCGTTGGTGAGACAAACTCTTCAAGTAACCAGCCAGAAATTTTCTGTCCAGACATAATTTCCCTTATTCCCTTTGAACTATGAGATTTCCCGATTAAGCATAGCATGTAACAAACTATTACATAAATTATGCCGCTTCATAGTACATATGAGAACCGGCTACCGCAGTTTATTTGACAAGCTGGTCTCAGCCCTGGCTCAACCTTTAGGCATGTATCAGAAAAAATTATCCTCAACATAGAGCCCAAATTTCTGTTAGCACGGTTCGCTACATTGACCTGAGACGAATTTTGTGGCTACCAGATAAGTGAGTTCTTTATGCTAATGAGCGGCTGCCGCGACCGATCAGAAAAAGGATGAACGACCATGAGCTTAGTCAGGGAAAACATCGAGGCACTGGTTCCAGATTTCCCGTACGTGGAACAAGATCGGATCGTGACGACGATAGGCTTCGCAGCCTCCTTCTATTTCTGGGAAGGGCATACTACGGCCAAGCGGAGGGCCCTGGTCGAATGCATCGAGGCCTTTGAGCATGCCTATGCCGACAGGTTGAAATGGGGCTGTGATCCCGATAGTTGGAACACAATCAAGCTGGCGGACAAGAGACTGCCCGCATTGCGCGACTACGTGGCGTCGCTGGATGCGGATAACTGCGTCGAGTGGCATCTTTCATCAAGCGCACATCGCGAAGAGGTCGCCGATTTTTCCATCACATGCATGACCAAGCGTGCTGGGGAGGATAAGCAAATGTCGTGGCTTGCATTCCAGGTGCCTCGATCCCATGCATTCGATGAACATCATCGCCAACAGCTGGAAGCGTTGCTCTTGCTGATGATTGAAAGACTTTCTCCCTTTCATGGGCATGCCGGATTGACCGTGGTTTGTCCCGAACTGGCGATTCCCTACGAGGGCGACGTGCTGGATGTCGCGACCCGCTATCGTGGTCTGTATATCGAGGGGGCTGGAGATTTGATCTGTGCGCAGAGCGGTCCCAAAAGTATCGACTGGTTCTCTGTCGGGGGCGACGTGCTCGCTGAACGGCTTGGAGGGGCGCAGGCGTACGCGGACTATTGCCGTCAATGTGTAGTCGAGCCGATTCGCTGTGGACAAGCCCTGATTCTGCGGTCGGCAAACGCTCCGCACCTCGGGCCGGTGGCGGAGCCTTTGCAACAGAGCTATGTGGTAGCCAATGGCGCGCTTCGTTCGTTGCGCGACGGCGCTTACGATTCGATGGGGGGGCGGGTCCATCAATGGCGAGATACGCTTCAACCGCTGTACATCTGACCTGTGGATACGCCGATTTGATCAACCGGATATCTGGCCACCCGCTAGCTTCATCAGGCTTGGAAAAGAGCCGCTCGGCAAGACTCCCGTCGAAAAGATTTCGCCTGAAGTCAGGAGAGCGTAGCCAATGTCATGGTCGGTTTCAGCGTGCGAATGCCAACTCTCCTGAATTGATATTGATGTCTGGCGACGTGGCTCCGTACTGGGTAAGGCTCGGGCCGCATGGCCAATACCTGGGCCGGGATACTGTGACGTGGACGCTGGTGGCCGAGCTCTGACTGTATCTAGCATAGGGGGCTACCCGAAGGCCAGAGGCCGGCGCGAACCGGAATCAGGCCTTCGAGCATTAACGTCACCTTCAAGCCTTCTGCCCGTGGGCCAAGCTGTGTGGATAGACGGAGACCCTCTTTTGAGAAGCAGCATCCTGCCGATGCTATTCCTTCACCGCCCCCGTCATCCCCGACACGTAATACTCCACGAAGAACGAATACACCACCGCCACCGGCAGCGAGCCCAGCAGGGCGCCGGCCATCAGGGCGCCCCAGTGGTAGACGTCGCCATCGACCAGCTCGGTGACGATGCCCACCGGTACCGTCTTCACTTCGGATGAAGAGATGAAGGTCAGCGCATAGATGAACTCGTTCCACGACAGCGTGAAGGCGAAGATGCCGGCCGAGATCAGGCCGGGCACGGCCAGCGGGAGGATGATCTTGACCAGGATCTCCCAGCGCGTGGCGCCGTCGATGAGGGCGCATTCTTCCAGCTCATACGGGATCGAGCGGAAGTAGCCCATCAGCAGCCACGTGCAGAACGGGATCAGGAAGGTCGGATAGGTCAGGATCAGCGCCCAGCGCGTATCGAACAGGCCCAGCTTGAACACGATCGCCGCCAGCGGGATGAACAGGATCGAGGGCGGGATCAGGTAGGCCAGGAAGATACCCAGGCCGACCTGCTTGGAACCCTGGAAGCGCAACCGTTCGATCGCATAGGCAGCAAAGACGCTGGCCGCCAGCGAGGCGAAGGTCGAGACTACCGAGACGATCACCGTGTTCAAGAGCCAGGCCGGGTACTGGGTGTCGAACAGCAGCTTCTTGAAGTGCGCCAGGGTCGGCGCTACCACCCAGAAGGGATTCCCGGTCTGGGAGAGCAGTTCGCCGTCAGGCTTGAAGGCGGTGATCACCATCCAGTAGAACGGGAACAGCAGCACGAACAGGAAGATCAGCAGCGGGATATAGATCGTCACCCAGCGGCGCGGTGTCGATTGCAGGAAATCCATGCCCTGGGTTTCCTGTTGGTCGTCTTTTTTCTTGGCCATTATTTGTCACCTCCTTGTTGCCAGCCGCGACGTTGCAGGCCGAAGTACGAGAACATGATGGCTGCCAGCAGGAAGGGAATCATGTAGGTTGCCAGCGCCGCGCCTTCGCCCAGCGCTCCGCCCGGAATTGCCCGCTGGAACGACAGCGTGGCCATCAGGTGGGTGGCGTTCAACGGTCCGCCGCGGGTCAGCACGTAGATCAGCTGGAAGTCGGTGAAGGTGAACAGCACCGAGAAGGTCATCACCACCGCGATGATCGGGGTCAGCAGCGGCAGCGTCACGTGGCGGAACTGCTGCCAGGGCGTGGCGCCGTCGATGGCGGCCGCTTCATAGAGCGAAGGCGAGATGGTCTGCAGGCCCGCCAAGAGCGAGATCGCCACGAAGGGGATGCCGCGCCAGACGTTGGCGAAGACGGTGGACCAGCGCGCATTCCACGGGTCGCCCAGGAAGTCGATGTAATGGTCGATCAGGCCCATCTTGTGCAGGGCCCAGCTGATGACGGAGAACTGCGCGTCATACAGCCACCAGAAGGCCAGTGCCGAGAGCGCGGTGGGCACGATCCAGGGCAACAGCACGATGGCGCGGAAGAAGGTCTTCAGCGGCACGTTCTTGTTGAGCAGGATGGCCAGCCACAGGCCCAGGCAGAACTTGAGGATACTGGCGCTGACCGTGTAGAACACGGTATTGAATAGCGACAGCAATGCCAGCGAATCGCCGGCCAGGTAGGTGTAGTTGTCCAGGCCGATGAAGCTGCCTTCGCCACCGATCTTGGTGTCGGTGAAGCCCAGCCAGATGCCCAGTCCCAGCGGGTAGGTGAGGAACACCACCAGCAGGATCACGGCCGGGGCCATGAACAGCATGCCCAGTACGTTACGGTTGTTCAGGAATCGGGATAGCATGATTTGCCTCGATGAAAGGGCCGCAGGACAGGCCTGCGGCCGATACGGTGTTTGCTTCTGGTGATGGCTGGACGCCGTCGCGCCGGGTCGGCAGGCCCTGACAACCTGCCCCTTGCCCGCTGTCCCGAGGGAACCCGGCGCTGCGCCATACAGGCATCAAGCCGCCTGCATCAAGCCTTGTAGTAGCGCTTGGCGCGTTCGGCGGCGCGGTCGATGGCCTGCTGCACGGTCTTGGAACCGCTGGCCGCTTCGGCCACCATGTCCACCACCACGTAGTCGGCCATGCAGGCGGCCGAGGCTTGTCCCAGCGGACCTTCGTGACCGTGGTCCAGCATCAGCGAAGCCGAGTCGCGATAGACGGTGGCCTTCGGGTCTTCGGTCCAGATCGGGTTCTTCTCGTAGGCCTTCAGCGGCTGGCTGACGTAGCCGATGGAGGCCTTCATCCACGGGTTGTACTGGTCCGGCTCGAACATGAATTGCACGAAGGCCTTGGCCGCATTGGGGAACTTGGTGTGCTTGAAGACCATCATCTGCGTGATCTGCATCAGCTCGGTGGGCTTGCCGGCCGGGCCGATGGGGAAGTGCGCGTGCTGGGTATCCTTGCCGATTTCCTGCAGCTTGGGGTCGGGCGAGTTCTTGGCCGCGTAGTACACCGAGATGCCGTTGGCGGTCAGGCTGATCTGGCCATCCAGGTAGGCCTTGTTGTTGGACGGGTCCTGCCAGGACAGGGTGCCGGGTACGAAGGTGGCATAGAGCTGCTTGGCGTATTCCAGCGCGGCGCGGGTCTCGGGCGAGTTGATGGCGACCTTGCCGCTCTTGTCGACCAGCTTGCCGCCGTGCGACCACAGCAGCCAGTGCGCCCAGTTGTTGGCATCACCCACGGCCTTGCCGAGAGCGAAACCGACCGGGGTGTCCTTGGCCTTCAAGGCCTGGCACAGCTTGAGGAAGCCGGCGGTGTCCTTGGGGATGGCGTCGAAGCCGGCGGCCTTGATCTGGCTTTCGCGATAGACCAGGGCATTGCCGATCACGCCCAGCGGCAGGGCGATCCACTTGCCATCCTTGGTGCCGTACTTGCGGCAGACGTCGTACCAGCCGCCATAGCGCTTGCCCAGTGAATCGGCCAGGTCGGTCATGTCGATCAGCTTGGTCGGATATTGCTGAGGGTCGTCGAACCAGCCCAGCACGATGTCGGGGCCGCTGCCCACGTTGGCGGCCACGGCTGATTTGGGGCGCACGTCTTCCCAGCCTTCGCTGTCGGTCCGCACGGCCACGCCGGTCAGCTCGGTGAATTTCTTGACGTTGGCGTTCCACAGGTCTTCATCACCCTGGACGAAACGCTTCCAGCGCAGCACGCGCAGGGTCGCACCTTGTTCGATCGGGTACTTGATGCTGTCGGCGCCGGCAGCGCCGGGGCCGGCGGCAAAGGCATTGACGCCCATGCCGGAAGCGGCCGCTGCGGCCGCACTGGTGACCAGGAATTCGCGTCGTGTCAGCTTGCTCATGTCTCCTACTCCTTCGGTTGAAAGTCGAATTGGACCGCTGTCGGATCGCGACGGAATCGCTCCCCTGCGGATGGACTCTTGTTCTTCTGATGCTGCGCTACTGGTGTTGCCTGGGTACTGCGGTAATGGAGCTTGCGGTTCAGCGCGCCGCCAGCGACTTGCCGGACTCGGCGTCGAACAGGTGCGTGCGGGCATGGTCCGGGACCAGGTGGATCAGGTCGCCGGCGCCGAAGTCATGGCGTTCGCGGAAGATGGACGTCAGGCTGGTTTCGCCGAAGCGCGAGAACACTTCGGTATCGGCGCCGGTCGGCTCCACCACGATGACCTTGGTGGCGATGCCCTGGCCAGCGCCACCGATGGAGAGGTGCTCGGGGCGCACGCCATAGGTCACCTTCTGGCCATCGCTGCCCTGCAGGGCGCCACCGTAGGGGGCTGGCACGCGGGTGCCGTCGGCGAACTCGACCTCGGCCGTGCCGCCGTTCTTGCGCAGCGTGGCGGGGATGAAGTTCATCGCCGGTGAGCCGATGAAGCCGGCCACGAACAGGTTGGCCGGGTGGTCGTACAGGTCCAGCGGACGGCCGCGCTGCTCCACCAGACCATCGCGCATGACCACGATCTGGTCGGCCATGGTCATGGCTTCGATCTGGTCGTGGGTCACATAGATGGAGGTGGTCTTCAGGCGCTGGTGCAGTTCCTTGATCTCGGTGCGCATCTGTACGCGCAGCTTGGCATCGAGGTTGGAGAGCGGTTCGTCGAACAGGAACACCTGCGGATCACGCACGATGGCGCGGCCCATCGCCACGCGCTGGCGCTGGCCGCCGGAGAGCTGGCGCGGATAGCGGTCCAGCAGCTGGTTCAGGCCGAGGATGTCGGCGGCTTTCTTGACGCGCTCATCGACGAAGGACTTGTCCTTCTTGGCCAGCGTGAGCGAGAAGGCCATGTTGTCGCGCACCGTCATGTGCGGGTAGAGCGCGTAGTTCTGGAACACCATGGCGATGTCGCGGTCCTTGGGCTGGACGTTGTTGACCACCGTGCCGCCGATCAGGATTTCGCCGCCGGTGATTTCCTCCAGTCCGGCCAGCATGCGCAGCAGCGTCGACTTGCCGCAGCCGGAAGGACCGACCAACACCGTGAATTCGCCATCGGCGATATCGATATCGACGCCCCGGATGATCTGGGTGCTGCCGAACTGCTTCTTGACTGCGCGGATCTGTACTGATGCCATCAAATGCTCCTCGTGTGTATCCTCGTATCGACGCTGCGGAACCGGTTCCAGGCGGAGACGGCCACAACGCACTTTGTTCATGCACACCCTGCTCGGGCATGTGGGGGATCTGGTCGATCCTCCTTTTTTTCTGTTTTCTACACTGATGCATCGCCGGCTGGCGGCCGGCGATGGTGCTGCATTGGCGCCCCGTGGAGGGGTTGATGATTATGGATTCTTGCCAGCGACGACCACGTAGGAAGGCCGTCCGTTGCGGTCCCAGTCGATCAGGTTCTGGGCCGCCTTGCGCCGCAGTTCGCGCGCTGCGACATCGGAGAAGAAGGCCGCGTGCGGCGACAATAGCACACGTGGATGCTGGACGATAGCCGCCGATGTCTCGGGTGGTTCGACCGGCAACACATCCAGCGCGGCACCCTTGAGCTTGCCATTTTCCAGCGCCGCCAGCAGGTCGTCGATCTTGATCAGGCCGCCACGGGCGGAGTTGACCAGATAGCTCTGCGGCTGCAGCAGGTTCAGCAGCGAAGCGTCGATCATGTTGCGCGTCTCATCGTTGAGCGGCGTGTGCAGCGAAACCACATGGGCCTGGCGGAACAGTTCTTCGCGGCCGACGCGCTCGACGTAGGCGGGGAAGTCGCCGTCGATGATGTAGGGGTCATAGGCGATCACGCGCTTGAAGAGATTGCGCGAGATATGCGCCATGCGCTTGCCGATGCGGCCCAGGCCGATGATGCCGATGGTCAGCTCGGAGGCGCGCGGGATGATGCCGGCGGTGGTGTAGTGCCATTCACCGGCCTTGACGGCGCGGTCGTAGACGGTGATGTTGCGGATCAGGTCCAGCGCCATCGCCAGGGCATGGGTGGCGACTTCGCCCACGCCATAGTCGGGCGAGTTGGCAACCCAGACGCCGGCTTTGGCCGCGTCGGCGGTGTTGATGGTGTCGAAGCCGGCGCCGTAGCGACTGGCGATGCGGATTTCAGGACGCGCCGCGAACACCTTGGCGTTCACCGGTGCGTATTGCACCAGCAGGCCTTGGCAGCCTGCGGAGGCGGCGATCACCTCCTCTTCGGTGCGGCATTGTGCGGTCACGACTTCCACGCCGGCCTCCTTGTAGAGCGCCAGCTCCAGGTCGACATCGGGAAAATCGTAATCGGTAATCAGTACTTTCATTGCTCGTCTCCATGATGGTTGTCTCGGTCCACCTTGATGCAATTACTTCCTGGCGCGCCGCCGCCTGTTGTATGGCTGTAGGGCGCGCCCGGTTACTACTGATGCAGATGCTGATGTTGTTGCAGTTTCTGTTTCTGTTGTTGCGGTGTCCGATCCAGCCGTGATTCATCCAAAAGGGGTTTGATGTCCGCGCGCCCGTGAGCGCGCGGAGTTGTTGCCGATGCTGCCGATGCTGCTGTCGATATCGTTACCGTCAGTGGTTATCCTTGGGTACATAGGGGCCGCTCTTGCCGACCAGGAAATCGAGGTCGGCGCCCTGGTTGGCCTGCTGCACGTGATCCACATAGAGCTTGACCCAGCCACGCTGCATCTGTGGCGGCAGTTCCGGCTTTTGCCACTGGGCGCGACGGCGTGCCAGTTCTTCCTCCGACACATCCAGGTGCAGCTTGCGGGCTTCCACATCCAGTTCGATGAAGTCGCCGTTCTGCACCAGCGCCAGCGGTCCACCAGCGGCGGCTTCCGGCGAGACGTGCAAGACCACGGTGCCATAGGCGGTACCGCTCATGCGCGCATCCGAGACGCGCACCATGTCGGTGATGCCCTTGCGCAGGACCTTCGGCGGCAGCGGCATGTTGCCGGCTTCGGCCATGCCGGGATAACCCTTGGGGCCGCAGTTCTTGAGCACCAGCACGCAGGTTTCGTCGACGTCCAGGTTCTCGTCGTCGATGCGCTTGTGCAGGTCGTCGCTGTTCTCGAAGACCACGGCGCGGCCGCGATGCTTCAACAGGGCAGGGGTGGCGGCCGAGGGCTTGATCACGGCGCCATCGGGGGCCAGATTGCCCTTGAGGATGGCGATGCCGGCAGCTTCCTTGAATGGCTTGTCGAAGGAGCGGATGACTTCTTCGTTCCAGTTCGGCGCGTCCTGGCAGTTTTCCCACAGGGTCTTGCCGTTGGCGGTCAGGGCGGTCTTGTCGATCACGCTTTCCAGCTGGCGGATCACTGCCGGCAGGCCGCCGGCATAGTAGAAATCTTCCATCAGGAATTTGCCCGAGGGCTGCAGGTCCAGCAGGCAAGGGAGCTTCTGGCCGATGTCGTCCCAGTCCTTGAGGTCGAGATCGATGCCGATGCGACCGGCGATGGCCAGCAGGTGGATCACCGCATTGGTGGAGCCACCGATGGCGGCATTGACGCGGATCGCATTTTCAAACGCCTGGCGCGTCAGGATCTTGGACAGCACCAGGTCTTCCTCGACCATCTGCACGATGCGGCGGCCGGCATTGCGGGCCAGCACGTTGCGGCGCGCATCCACCGCGGGAATGGCGGCATTGTGCGGCAGGCCCACGCCCAGCGCCTCGACCATGCTGGCCATGGTGGAAGCGGTACCCATGGTCATGCAGTGGCCGTGCGAGCGGTGCATGCAGCTCTCGGCCTCGAAGAATTCTTCCTGGGTCATCTTGCCGGCGCGTACGTCCTCCGACATCTGCCACACGCCCGTGCCGGAACCGAGTTCACGGCCACGGTACTTGCCCGAGAGCATGGGGCCGCCGGACACACCGATGGTCGGCACATCCACCGAGGCCGCGCCCATCAGCAGGGCCGGGGTGGTCTTGTCGCAGCCCATCAACAGCACCACGCCGTCCAGCGGATTGGCGCGGATCGACTCTTCCACATCCATGCTGGCCAGGTTGCGGTAGAGCATGGCGGTGGGGCGCAGCAGGGTCTCGCCCAGCGACATCACCGGGAATTCCAGCGGGAAGCCGCCGGCTTCCCAGATGCCGATCTTGACCTGCTCGGCCAGGGCGCGGAAGTGCGAGTTGCAGGGGGTGAGTTCGGAATAGGTGTTGCAGATGCCGATCACCGGACGGCCATCGAACTGGTCGTGCGGGATGCCGCGATTCTTGACCCAGGAGCGGTAGATGAAACCATCGCGGTCCTGGCGGCCGAACCAGGCCTGGCTGCGGCGGGTGGGTTTCTTGGTATCGTCAGTCATGTGTGTTTCCCTGCGGGCGCGCCGCTGCCGGCGTCGTCCGCGCAAATCCATGTGCCACAGGCGAGGCTCGCCTGCGGTGCTCTCCAGTGTTGCCTGGCGCGCATGCGCACCGGCGGCCTCAGGCCGTCAGCGGGGATGCGTGCGGGTGGGGCGATGACTGTCGCCCTGGTCAAAGAAATAGCGGGAAAAATCGATCAGCAGGAAGGCCAGCAGGGACCCGAACGGTGACGCGCGATGCAACGCGCGACGTGCGCGCACGCTGGAGGCCGCGGCGGCTGCGGCGCTATGCGCCCAGCCCTCGCTGGTCTTGCCCTGCGCACTCATCGTTGCGTATGTCAAGGGAATGTCTCCGTTGCCTGGGGTCGCCGCCATTGGGGGGCGACCGGGGTCTGTGCCGTCCGTTCTGCTGGCGGGCGGGCCGGTCTTGCGACGCTGGCCTGGCCGCGCATGCGACGTGACTTGTTCGATTGGCTGCGAGTCTATTGCAGGCGGATTTGTTTGGTCAAGTGGTAATACCAGATCACGGGACAGCTTTTGGCGGGGAGTCCACACCGGCGCAGGCGGTGTTGCTGGTGCAACATCGGCGGTCATGTCATGTCCGCCCAAGACCCAGGCGGGACAAGGCTTTGCGGGGGACGGCAGGGGGACGGGAAATTGCTGCAGCGCGTGATTGATGAATTGTTTGACGCGAAGCTTTCATCCTTGACACCCGCGATCTGATATGAAATTCTAAATCGAGCTGGTCTGACCACATTACCGGTTTCCCTGATGGCGGATGCCAGCCGGGGACGGAGAAAACCGGAATAAGCGACAAGATACCGACAAGAACGGAGACAAGAGACCGCTTCCCGATTCGCCTTATCCCTATCCCCCATTCCTGTTCCCGAAAGGAAGGTTGTTTCCATGGCTGTAGCCGAACGCTTTTCCGCCGACGCCCTGCGTCTGTTCGCCACCACCCTGTTGCAGAAGGCCGGCCTGGAGGCCGACAAGGCCGACAGCGTGGCCGCCACCCTGGTCGACGGCGACCTACTGGGCCACGATACCCATGGCCTGGCGCTGCTGGCGCCCTACGTGAAGGAGCTGGAGAAGGGCGCCATGACCAAGACCGGGCAGCCCGAGGTGCTTTCCGAACGCGCCGCCGCGCTGGCCTGGGATGGCCGCCGCCTGCCCGGGCCGTGGCTGGTGCACCAGGGCATCGATGCGCTGATCCCCAAGGCGCGCGACTATGGCACCGCCTCCCTAACGATTCACCACAGCCATCACATCGCCTGCCTGGCCGCCTACCTGCTGCGCGCCACCCAGGAGGGCTTCATGATGATCCTGGCCAGTTCCGATCCAGCCGTGCAGAGCGTGGCGCCGTTCGGCGGCACCCGCGCCGTGTTCACGCCCAATCCGATTGCTGCTGGCATCCCGACCTCGGGCACGCCTTTTCTGGTCGATATCTCGGCCTCGATCACCACCAATGGCATGAGTAACCGCCTGCACAAGGCCGGCAAGCAGTTCGAGGAAGAATGGCTCATCGACGGTGAGGGCAATCCCAGCCGCGATCCGGCCGTGCTGGCGGCCACGCCGCCGGGCACCATCCTGCCGCTGGGTGGCTTGTCGGCGGGGCACAAGGGCTTTGGCATGGCGGTGCTGATCGAGGCGTTGACCGGTGGCCTGTCCGGCTTTGGCCGCGCCGATCCGCCGGCGGGCTGGGGGGCGACCGTGTTCATGTCGCTCTACGATCCCTCGGCCTTCGGTGGCGAGCAGGACTTCCTGCGCCAGATGGACCATATCGCGCAATCCTGCCGCGACAATCCGCCGCGCCCCGGCGTGGGCCAGGTACGCATGCCGGGAGACCGTGGCATGCAGCGCCGCGCCGAACAGCTGGCGCAAGGCGTGGCCCTGCATCCGACCATCGCGCCCATGTTGCGCGAGGCCGGCGCGGGTTATGGACTGGACTTCCCGGCGGCGCTCACCTGAGACCCATACCATGCCCATCGAAGCCATCGAACCCCAGCGGCTTTACCGGCAGATCAGCGACCAGTTGCGCAAGCTGATCGTGGACGGCGAATTCGCGGTCGGTTCGCGCCTGCCCTCCGAGCGCGACCTGGCCCTGCAAATGGGCGTGAGCCGCCCCTCGCTGCGCGAAGCCCTGATCGCGCTGGAAGTGGAGGGGCATATCGAGGTGCGCATGGGTTCGGGCATCTATGTCTGTCCGCCTGCGGCGATGGAGCGGCGTATCGATCTCTCCAGCGAGGAGGGGCCGCTGGAGCTGATCCGCGCACGCGAGATGATCGAAGGGGAGGTGGCCTATGCCGCCGCCCAGCAGGGCAGCAAGCAGCAGATCGCGGCGGTGGAGCAGGCCTTCGCGCTGATGGTGGCGCATGCCGAGGCCGGCATCAACCCGCTGGAGGCGGACCGGCTGTTCCACATCCGGCTGGCCGAGGCGACTGGCAACAGCGTGCTGGTGGGGCTGGTGACGCAACTCTTCGATGCCCGCCTGGGGCCGCTGTTCAAGCGCCTGCACAGCCATTTCGACGGCACCCGGGTGTGGCAGGAAGCGATCGAGGAACATGGCCTGATCATGCAGGCGCTGCGCGAGCGCAATCCCGAGGCGGCGCGCGCGGCCATGCGGCGGCACATGGATATCGCCTTTACCCGCTACAGCGCCAACCTGATCCGCCAGTACGGCGACCGCCAGCAACAGGAGGCCCAGGAAGCCAGGCCGCGCAAGCGTGGCGGGGGCAAGCAGGAAGACTAGACGACGAAAAGATTAGTTGAAGTAGGTGCGCGCCATCTCGAAGCGCTGCGCGAAGTAGGGATTGTCCATGCGCGTGATATGCACCCTGCCATTGGTGGAGGGCGCATGCACGAAGCGTCCGTCGCCGAGGTAGATGCCCACATGCGAGAAGGGGCGGTTCTGGGTATTGAAGAACACCAGGTCACCGGCGCGCAGTTGCGAGGGATCGATCTGGCGTCCACGGCGGGCGATGTCGGCGGCGCTGCCGCTGATGCGGTAGTTGGCGGCCTTGCCGAAGATGTAGCTGACCATGCCGCTGCAATCCAGACCGGCCGAGGGGTTCTTGCCACCGAAACGGTAGCCGGTATCGATCAGCGAGAGCGCGTACAGAGCCACTTCATTGCCGTCCTCGGTGGCCGGCAGCGCCGGTGCCTGCGATTGCGGGGCACCGGGCAGCCGCTCGATGGGAGGCGAGGTGGGCGCGGTGCTGCAGGCTGCCAGCACCAGCGCCGCACACACAACGGCTACGGAAGACAGGGACGATGGCCGCCAGGCCATCGCGATCATGGGATTCCGTACACGCCCCGTCATCGCTTACTTCCCGAGCTTGGCCAGGACTTGTTCCAGCATCGCAAACATCTGGTCGATCTCGTCCTTGGTCACGTTCAGGGCAGGCATGAAGCGCAGCAGGTTGGGGCGCGGCGAGTTCAGCAGCAGGCCCACCGGTTCCAGGTTACGGGCCGCTTCGACGATCTGCGGGCCGATGTCGCGACCCAGCTGCATGGCGCGCAGCAGGCCTTCGCCACGCTCGCCTTCGAAACCGTACTTCTCGGAGATCTCCAGCGAACGCTGACGCAGGTACTGGCCGCGCTCGCGCACGCCTTCCATGAAGCCGGGCTTGAGCAGTTCCTTGATCACGGCCTCGCCCACGGCGGTCATCAGCGGGTTGCCGTTGTAGGTGCCGCCTTGTTCACCGGCTTCGAAGCAGGCGATTTCCTCGCGCGCCAGCAGGGCCGCCAGCGGCACGCCGCCGCCGATGCCCTTGGCCAGGGTCATGATGTCGGGTTCGATGCCAGAGTGCTGGTAGGCGAACAGCTGGCCGGTACGGCCCATGCCGCTCTGCACTTCGTCCACGATCAGCAGCAGGTTCTTTTCCTTGGTCAGGCGACGCAGGCCCTGCATGAATTCCTTGGAGGCGGGGATGACGCCGCCTTCGCCCTGCACCGGCTCCAGCATCACGGCCACGGTGTGCTCACCGATCAGCGCTTCCACGCTGGCCAGGTCATTCAGGGTGGCCTTGGGGAAGCCCGGCACCTGCGGCGCGAACATGGTGTCCCAGCCATCCTTGCCGCTGGCCGACATGGTGGCGATGGTACGGCCGTGGAAGCTGTGCTTGAAGGTGATGATCTCGAAGCGCGAGGAACCGTCGGCGGCCGGGTTCTTCTTGCCCCACTTGCGGGCCAGCTTGATGGCGCCTTCGTTGGCTTCGCCGCCGCTGTTGGCGAAGAAGACGCGGTCGAAGACCGAATTGGCCGTCAGCAGCTTGGCCAGTTCGATGGAGGGCTCGTTGTAGAAGGCCGGCGACGGGTTGATCAGTTTCTTGCTCTGGGCGGCCAGGGCGTCGGCGATGCATTGCGGGGCGTGACCCAGGGTGTTGACCGCCCAGCCTTGCAGGTAATCCAGGTAGCGCTTGCCGTTATGGTCGGTCAGCCACATGCCCTGGCCTTCGGTGAAGACCAGCTCGGGGCGGTTGGTGACGTACATCAGCTTGTTGGCGTCGGACTGGTTGTATTGCATCGATAGGCTCCTGCAGCAAAATGGTGTTGGGATGGATGGGAGTGGTGCGGGGCAGACCGGCTCGCGGTAAGCGCACGACAGACCCGGATGGCGGATAAAAAAAAGCCACAGGGTTTGCCTGTGGCTTCGCGATTCGTTTCACTTCACGCGCGCAGCAGCAAACCTTCTTCAGGTTGGCTGCGACGTCGTAAGAATGTGGCGTTGGCGATCATGCGGTGAATATTAGGACGTTTTGCGCATAGCGTCAAAAAGAAATTTCCCTTACGGCCACTATGGCCGGGGCGCCGTTGCATTTGCATCGCATCTCGCCAGGCCGCGCGGCTCAAGGCTGGCAGGCATCTTCGCAAATGCGCATGACGCCGCCATGACAGCCCTGCACGCGCATGAATCGCCTCAGGCGGCCGGCGTGGCCTGGGCCAGGTCGGCTTCGGAGGTGAAGGAGTCGGCGTAGAACTCGTCTTCCGGCAACTGGCACTGGGCGCTGAACTCGCGCTGGGCCGATTCGACCACGATGGGTGCGCCACAGGCATAGACCTGGTGGCCCGACAGGTCGGGGAAGTCCGCCATCACGGCACGGTGGACGAAGCCGGTGCGGCCCGACCAGTTGTCTTCCGGCTTGGCATCCGACACCACCGGGACGTAGGTGAAGCCAGGCAGGGTCTGCGCCCACTGTTCGCACAGGGCGTTCATGTACAGGTCCTGCGGACGACGACCGCCCCAGTACAGCGTGACCGGACGCTTGGAGCCGGCGTGTTCCAGTTGCTCGACGATGGCCTTGATGGGCGCAAAGCCGGTGCCCGAGGCCAGCAGGATGATGGGCTTGTCGGAGTCTTCGCGCAGGAAGAAGGTCCCCAGCGGGCCTTCGATGCGCAGGATGTCGCGCTCCTTCAGGGTGGTGAAGACCTGGTCGGTGAACAGGCCGCCGGGCAGGTGGCGGATGTGCAGGCTCATCGGGCCGTCCTGATGGGGTGCTGTGGCCATGCTGTAGCTGCGGCGCTTGCCGTCGCGCAGCAGGAATTCCACATACTGGCCGGCCTTGTATTGCAGGCGGTCGTTGGCCGGCAGTTGCAGCGAGAGGATGATGACGTCCTCGGCCACCTTCTCCAGGGCGGCCACGCGCACCGGCAGCTTGCGCACCGGGAATTCGCCTACGCCGGCCACTTCGCGGGCCTCGATGGTGACGTCGCTCTTGGGATGGGCGCAGCAGAACAGGGAATAGCCGACCTGTTCATCATGCGCCGACAGGGCGCGCTCCTGGTGCGGGCCGTGCTCGACCTGGCCGGACACCAGCTTGCCCTTGCAGGAGCTGCAGGCGCCGTTCTTGCAGCCGTAGGGCAGGCCGACGCCGGCGCGGATGGCGGCCGAGAGGATGGTTTCGCCTGCATCGCAGGTAAATTGACGGCCGCTAGGCTGGACTGTGACTTGGAAACTCATACAATTCTGCTTCTGGACTGATAAGGATTGATAACCGTGAAAAAACTGGGCTTGCCCCGTGTACTGATCCTGGGATGCGGCGATGTGGGGCTGCGCCTGTTGCCGCTGCTGCTGCCGCGTTACCGCGTGCTGGCCGTGACCAGCAATCCGCAGCGCTGCGCCGAACTGCGTGCCGCCGGCGCCATCCCCATCGTGGCCGACCTCGACGCCCCCCATACCCTGGGCCGCCTGGCACGCCTGGCGCCGACCATCGTGCATCTGGCGCCGCCGCAGTCGGCCGGCCGTATCGACCGCCGTACCCGCAATTTGGCCGCCATTTTACCCGAGGGCGCGCGCCTGGTTTACATCAGCACCACCGGTGTGTACGGAGATTGCGCTGGCGCAAGCTTCGACGAGACCCGGCGCGTCCATCCGCAGAACGCCCGCGCCGTGCGCCGGGTCGATGCCGAAACCGTGCTGCGGGCCTGGGCGCGGCGGCGCCACGGCCGCCTGTCCATCCTGCGCGTGCCCGGCATCTACGCCGCCGACCGCCTGCCGCTGGAGCGCCTGCACAAGGGCTTGCCGGCCCTGGTCGAGGCCGAGGACGTGCATACCAACCACATCCACGCCGATGACCTGGCCCGCGTGGCGCTGGCGGCGCTGCGCCTGGGCGCGCCCAATCGCATCTATCACGCCGTGGACGACAGCGAGCTCAAGATGGCCGAGTACTTCGATGCCGTGGCCGATGCCGCCGGCCTGTCTCGCCCGCCCAGGCTGCCGCGTGCCGAGCTGGAACGCAGCGTCTCGACGATGATGCTGTCCTTCATGTCGGAGTCGCGCCGGCTGGACAACACCCGTATCAAGCAGGAACTGGGCGTGCGGCTGCGCTATCCGGAGGTGCAGACACTGTTGTCGGAATGGCAGCTGACGAAAGCCTGACGTCTTTATGCATTTTGCACGTCATTCTTATTCGAAAATCGCATAAGCATACGATTTTTAAGTAGTTGTTATGCATAGCCGGCAACAGTACAGTGCGTCCCTGGATAAAAGGGGATCCGTACCGGGGACGCGCCATCAGACCTGTCCCGTCCCGACACGCTCGCTGATTCAACATTCAATCGTGCGCGGCCACTGCCGCAGGACCACATGAAGCTATCTTTCAACAACGTCGCCAAGCGCTTCGGCGACCTGCACGTGATCGAGGAATTCACCCGCGACATCGAATCCGGTGAACTGGTCGCGCTGGTCGGCCCCTCCGGTTGCGGCAAGTCCACGCTGCTGCACATGGCCGCCGGCCTGGAAAAGCCCAGCAGCGGCAGTGTCAGCGGCGATGGCCAGGCCATCCGCAGCCCGCACCCGGAACGCACCCTGATGTTCCAGGAAAACGCCCTCTACCCCTGGCTGACACTGGAACAGAACGTGGCCCTGGCGCTGGAATTCCAGAAGGTCGACAAGAAGGCCGCCGCCGAGCAGGCGCGCACCTGGCTCAACAACGTCAAGCTCAAGGGCTTCGAACACTACTATCCGCACCAGGTCTCGGGCGGCATGCGCCAGCGCGCGGCGCTGGCGCGGGCCTTCATCTCCAAGCCCCGGGCGCTGCTGCTGGACGAACCCTTCGGCGCCCTTGATGCACTCACGCGCATGACCCTGCAGGATGCCCTGCGCGACCTGATCCGCCAGCAGGGCCCGACCGTGGTGCTGGTGACGCACGATGTGGACGAGGCGCTGTTCCTGGCCGACCGCATCTTCGTGTTCAGCCCGCGCCCGGCCAAGGTCTTGAAGGAGTTCAACCTGGTGCATCACGACAAGACGCATGACCTGTCCGAATTCGCGGCGGTACGCCGCGAGATCCTTTGCCTGCTGGGCATTCACGCCGAGCAGGACGATTTTGCCAAAAACCTGGAAGGGGTTGGAGTATGAAACTCGCACGTATCCTGGCGCCGGCCGTGGCGGCCGCCGCACTGGTCTTCACCGGCAATGCCTTTGCCCTGGAAAAATTCAAGATCGGCTATCTGCGCGTCATGGACGATGCCCAAGCCATGGCCGCCTATGAAGCCGGTCTCTACAAGAAGTACGGCCTGGACGTGGAACTGATCGAGTTCAAGTCCGGCACCGACCTGGTCAAGGCCATCGTCGGCGGTCAGCTCGATAGCGGTGTGTTCGGCTTCTCCAATGCCGTGGCCTGGGCCTCCAAGGGCGCCGACCTGAAGGTGGTCGGTGGCGCCCAGCTGGGTTACCACGCCCTGGTGGCGCGCGAGGATTCGGGCATCAACAAGGTGGCCGACCTGAAGGGCAAGACCCTGGCCTCGCAAGCCGAAGGCAGCACCGCCGACACCGTGCTCAAGGGCGTGGTGTTGCGCGATGCCGGCATCAAGCCCGATGACGTGAACGTGATGGGCGTCTCGCCGCAGGTGGCCGTGCAGTCGCTGGTGGGCAAGCGCGTGGATGCCGCCTTCCTGTTCGAGCCGCAGGCGCGCATCGCGCAACTGATCGCGCCGGTCAAGCAGGTCTATGAGATCGGCGAAGTCTGGCCCTTCCCCTGCATGGTGGTCATCACCTCCGGAGAAACCCTCAAGAAGCGCCGTGATGCCGTCTGGAAGTCGCTCGACGCCCAGCGCGATGCCATCACCCTGCTGCAGAAGAAACCGGCTGATGCCTCCAAGCTGATCGCCGGCTACTTCATCGCCGAGCCCACCCTGAAGACCCTGAAGCACGGCGAGATGCTGCGCGAAGACGTGATCCGCGACGCCATCAAGAGCCAGACCTTCACCCCCAAGATCAGCAAGAAGGACCAGGACCGCATGCAGGAAATCGCCGATATCCTGCAATCGCAGGGTTCGCTGAAGACCCGTGACGGCAAGCCCTTCGATGTCAATTCCATCACCGACCTGTCGTGGCAGAACGCGCGCAAACTCTAACGGCTTGAGTCAGAGAGCGGCTAGCGATGGCGCTTGCCGTTCGTCCTGAGTAGCGGCGCTGCCGCGTATCGAAGGCGCACCGTCGCGTCAGTCCTTTGGCAGCCGTTACAGCGCCTTCGATACGGCCTTGCAGGCCTGCTCAGTCCGAACGGTTTCAGATGTTCCGTTGCAGCAGCTTGGTATTTTTTTAATCTGGCCGGACCCTGTCCGGCCATCGTCTTTCCTGATCTGTCCTATGAGCTCTGTGCGTCGCGTTACCGGTTACCGCAAGAAGCTGGCCATGGCTGTGGCCATCGTCTTCATCCTCCTGATGTGGCAGATCGCGGCCTGGTCGCTGCCGTCCTTCCTGATGCCGGGCGTACCCGCAGTAGCGGCGCGGCTGTGGGACGAGGTGCAATCCAGCAGTTTCCGCCTGGCCCTGTTCGGCAGCCTGTATCGCCTGGGCCTGGGCTATGGCTCGGCGCTGGTGCTGGGGATCGGTTTCGGCTTGATTGGCGCGGTGCTGTTCTTCTTCCGGGAAGTGTTGAAGTCGGCCATCGTGATCCTGCAGTCGATCCCTTCGATTGCCTGGGTGCCGCTGTTCCTGATCCTGATGGGTTTCGGCAACCTGCCCATGGTGGTGGTGGTGGCCATCGCCGCCTTCTTCCCGGCGGCGCTGTCGGTGATGAATGCCACCGAGAGCGTGCAGCAGGTGCATGTGTCGGCGGCGCGGGTGATGGGTGCGTCGCGCCTGTCCATGCTGCGCCGGGTCTACCTGCCGGCGGTGATGCCGGAGCTGATCACCGGCGCCCAGCTGGCCTTCGGCAATGCCTGGCGCGCGCTGATCTCGGCGGAGATGCTGGTGGGCTTCGGCAAGGGGCTGGGCCGTACCCTGGCCTACTCGGGCGAGACCGCCGACATGGTGGGCGTGATGGCCAACATCCTGACCATCGCCATCCTGGCGGCGCTGATCGACCAGGTGATCCTGGAAAATCTGAAGCATCGCCTGTTGCGCTACCAATACGTCTGACAAGTTTCCAGGCCCGGCCATGATCATGACAATCCGCTCCCTGCCTCGCATGTGGCTGCTGCTCCAGGCCTGCCTGCTGGCGGGGGTGGCGCAGGCGGGCTTGTTGGACGAGGCCAGGCGCAGCGGCCCGCTGCGTATCGGCCTGGATCATGTCCCGCCGCTCTACAAGGCCGGCATGAAATTCCGCACGCCGGAAAACATTGCCACCGTCCTGGCCGACGACCTGGCGGCGCAACTCGGAGCCAGGCCCGATCTCCAGACCAATGCCGACGACCGCACCGCGCCCAGGGGCGTGGCCGGTTTGCGTGCCGCGCTGATTTTTACGCGTAACGGTGCGGGGCAATTGCTGCCACCCGATACGGTGCGTATTTCCACCGGCTACAGCGCTGGCGGCATGGCCATCATGCGCAGCGATACCAGCATCAGGAAGTGGACCGACCTCAAGGGCCGCACCGTCTGCGTCTCGGCCGGTTCCCCCTATGTCGACACCCTGGCGGCGCGCTACGGCGCCATCGAGAAGGTGATGCCGGCGCCGGCCGATTCCCTGCTGGCGGTACGCACCGGCCAGTGCGATGCAGCCGTGCACGACGATACCCTCATGAAGACCCTGCTCACGCTGCCCGAGTGGAAGAAGTTCTCGGCCCAGCTGGCGCCGGAGAGCCGCCAGGAACTGGTGCTCCAGGTGCGTGGTGCTGATGCCGCCGAGCTGGCCAGGCTGCAGCAGCTGGCCGGCAGATGGAACGATGCGTTCTGGCGCAATGCCATCAAGAAGTGGGTCAACAACGTCGCCTTCGAGGTCTACCTGGACCAGAACGTGCCGGATTGCCACTAAGCTCATGACATGGCGTCAAGGAATTGTCATGCCGGAATGTCTTCCTGCCATGTTCTTGTCAGCCTGATCAGGCGCGGATACCACGGCGGGTGAATTTTTTTTCAGATGACCGGATTCCGGCGTGGCATGGCGCGTCAATCGGCGTAACATACCGGTATCCATGCCGCGATCCGTTTTCTGGATCATCGGCTTACACCAGCCAAGTCAGCGCAACTGCAACAGGGAGTACATCATGCCCATCGACATCGCCTCCGCCGTCAACGCCGTCGTCTCCGACCCTAACGGCAATTCGACTGCCACCGGCAAGGCCAACGATCCGGTCGCCATCCGTCGCGCCGACGAGGCCGCCGCCGCCGCCAAGGCCGAGATCCAGCGTCAGCAGGAGATCCAGGCCGACCAGACCCGCGCCGAGACCGCCAGCGAAGACCGCAATCGCCGCGAGCAGGCCTCGCGCAATTCCACCGGTGAGATCATCGGCACCACCGTCAATTCGGTCGCCTGATTCCGTATCCCTGATTTCCGCTGTACCGGTTTCACCTCAAGCCCGTAGCGCTGGTTGGCGCTGCGGGCTTTGTCGTTCTGGCGTCTCCCATCAGCATGGGCGGCCCTCAGTGATGCAGGTTCGAGGCATTCAATGAACCCAAGAGCCAGGTCTCGGCCATGTCGATCTGGTTGATCAGCATCAGGAAGGTTTCATCATTGATGCGCTGTTCGGCACGCAGGTAGTGCACCTCCAGGCGCTCGGCGCGGATCGCTTCCAGACGCAGTTCGCGCTCGAACTGCTTGAAGCGGTTGGCGGCGCGCTGGGTATCTTCGGAATCGCTCTCGGCATTCATGCGCATCCGGTACGTGGCCAGCAGGCTGCCGCTGACTTCGGTCAGCAGCGCCAGGTCGTGTTCATCGAGGCTGCCCCCCATGCGCTCCTGGGCCGTCTCGATGCTGCGCACGGCGGCTTCCGACAGGCGCAGGCGCGCCATCATTTCCTCGGCACGGCGACGCTTGACCTCGGCATCGAGCTGCAGGTCCTTGAGCAGCCACGGCAGCAGGAAGCTGCCGAACAGCAGCGAGCAGACGATCACCCCGGTAGCCAGGAAGATCAGCAGGTCGCGTGCCGGGAAGGGCGTATGCTCGCTCAGCAGCAGCGGGAGCGACATCACGCCGGCCAGCGTAATGGCGCCGCGCACCCCGGACAGCGCCGTGATGCTGATGAGGCGCAGGTCGAAGCGGCGGTTGCGTCCGCTCTGGCCACGCAGGGCCGAGGCGAAGCGGCGCATGCGCAGGTTGATCCAGACCCACACGAAGCGGAGCACGATCAGCGCCACCGTGATGGCCAGGATGTAGACGAACAGATGCCACACCGGCACATTGCCAGCCATCTTGGCATCCGCATGGGCCAGGCTGACGATGCCCGGCAATTGCAGGCCCAGCAGCAGGAAGGACATGCCGTTGAAGACGAATTCCAGCATGGTCATGATGCTGTGGCCCTGGATGCGGGTGGCCGCTGATTCGCCTCCGGCCGTTTCGAGATAGGGCATGAGCATGCCCGCCGCTACCGCCGCCAGGATGCCCGACAGCCCGAAGTGTTCGGCAAAGATATAGGCCGTAAACGGAATCAGCAGCAGCAACACCACCTGGATGCCCGGTTCGTCGCCAGCCCATTCGATGATCTTGCGGCGGATCAGCCCGAAGCCCCAGGCCACGATCAGGCCCACCGCAATCCCCCCCACCGAGATCAGCACGAAGGACAGGCCGGCATCCACCAGCGAGAAGCTGCCGGTGATCACGGCGGCGACGGCGAACTTGAAGGCCACCAGACCGGAGGCATCGTTCATCAGCGCCTCGCCCTCCAGCACATGCTGCATCGAAGCCGGCAGGCGCCCCTTGCCCACGATGGAGGAGACCGCCACCGCATCGGTGGGCGAGAGCACCGCGGCCAGTGCAAAGGCCGCCGGCAGCGAGATGACCGGGATCATCCAGTGGATGAAGTAACCCACCCCCACCACCGTGAACAGCACCAGCCCCAGGGCCAGCGCCAGGATAGGGCGCGCCAGCCGGAAGAACTCGCGCTTGGGCATGCGCCAGCCGTCGGTGAAGAGCAGCGGCGGGATGAACAGCAGCAGGAACAGGTCCGGATCGAAGCTGATGCGCAGGCCGAACAGGGGCAAGGCCAGCACCGCCCCCAGGGCGATCTGGAACAGCGGCAGGGGCAGCTTGAAGGGCATCAGGCGGGCCACCACGCCGGAGACGGCCACGGCCAGCAGCAGGATCAGGACGGTAAAGACGATTTCCATGAGGCAGCGGTAGTGTGTTCTTGTGACGAGGCGCGGGAGGGTCAGACCCGCATGACCGCACTGAGTTGCTGGGGAGTTACAAAGGCTTGCAAGCCGGTTGCAGATGGCTTGCCAGGCAATGCAGGAGAACGGGAAGTATACGGCAGGAGGGGGTAATCCGTCGCCCGGGTGGGAAGCGGGGCTGTGTCGTCAAAAGAAAATGCCGTCCGGCGTGGCACCGGGCGGCATCATGGTACAGAGGAAGAACGGTAGCGATCTCAGCCTGCGACCTTGACCAGATAGCGCGCGCGCCAGGGTTTGAGGACCATCAGCGCCAGACAGGCGGTCAGGATGTCCAGCGTGATGGCAGTACCGAACACCGGATGCCAGCTACCGGTCTTCTCGTGCATCATCGCCGCCAGCGGGCCGCCGAAGATGGAGCCGATGCCTTGCGAGATATACAGCCAGCCATAGTTGGCGGTGGCGTTGCGGGTGCCGAAGGTATCGGTCAGGGTGGAGGGGAAGAGCGAAAAGATTTCGCCCCAGCCGAAGAACACCACGCCCGACAGCAGCACGAACAGCACCGCGTTCTCGCGCGTGGCCAGCCACAAGGCCATGGCCACACCTTCCAGGGCGAAGGCGAAGAACATGGTGTTCTCGCGGCCATAGCGGTCCGAGATCCAGCCGAAGAAGGGGCGGGTGAGGCCATTGGTGAGGCGGTCGATGGTCAGCGCCAGCGGCAGCGCGGCCAGGCCGAACACCATCACGTTGGCCACGCCGAAGTCGCGGGCGAAGGTAGCCATCTGCGAGGTCACCATCAGGCCCGAGGTCGACATCATGGTCATCATCGCGAACATCAGCCAGAACAGCGGGGTGCGCAGCATCTGGCGCGGCGCCAGGTCATGTGTGCTGGCGGCAATGGCCGGGGCCGGCATGGCGGCGGCGTGGCTGGCGTCCGGCGAACGCAGGGCTTGCGAAGCGATCACGCCGATGGCCGCAAACACCAGGCCGAACTGCCAGAGCGTGGTTTCCAGACCGGCATTGGCCAGCGAGGCCGAGATCGGGAAGGTGGTCAGGATCGCGCCCATACCGTAGCCGGCCGCCACCATGCCCACGGCGAAGCCGCGCCGATCCGGGAACCAGCGCACCATCTGGCCGACCACGCCGACATAGACGATACCGGTCCCCAGGCCCCCCACCAGCCCATAGGCCAGGTAGAACATGCCGATGCTGGAAGCCTGCGCCGCCAGGACCCACGACAGGCCGGACATGAAGGTGCCGATGGCGATCAGGCGACGCGCGCCGAAGCGCTCGATCAGGCTGCCCTGGAAGGGCGAGAAGAAGGTCTGCAGCACGATCAGCATGGAAAAGGTGATCTGCAACTCCGACAGCGGCACGCCCAGCTTGGCGGTCAGGGGTTTGGTGAACAGGGTCCAGACATATTGCGGGCTGGAGATGGCCATCATGCAGATCAGGCCGATCAACAACTGGAACCAGCGGTTGCGCAGCAAGCCTAGCGTGCTCGCCGGGGCGGTTTGGGTGAGGGTGGTCATGCGTTTCTCCTGTACAGAAAGCCGGATGGGAGGCCAGGTACTGCCGGATGAGGCAGCGGGCCGCGTGCCTGAATTTATGTATGCATAAATCCCGTGCTCACAAAAGCAGCTTTCATGCCATTTTCCCGGTGGCAAGTACGCATGCGGAAAAACAGTCCGCTACGGGGTCATACAGAAGGAGATGGCGCTGGCAGCGGGGATTGGCCAGCCTTGCTTAGCCGAAGCGCTTGCGTCGCGCCGGTGCTCCGGTGGGGGGCGCATTGCCTTGCGGCGGTGCGGCCTGCACCGACTCGGCGCGCACCTGTTCCAGGCGGTTGATGGCGAGGCGCTCGACCACGGTGTGGCTATCCTCGATGTGACGGGCAATCAGGGCGGCGGCCAGGTCGGCGTCGGCGCCGGCGATGGCGTCCAGGATGGCGCAGTGCTCGGTGTAGGTGTCGTCGATGCAGTCGCCATAGGCGAAATCGAGTCGACGCATGATGCGCAGCTGATCGGTCAGCTGGCGATAGACGCCGTCGGCTTCGCCATTGCCCGCTGCCTGCACCAGCGCCGCATGGAAGCCTTCATCCAGGGCCGCCACGGCCAGGCCGTCGGGCAGACGGTCGGTGGCGGCGCACTGCCAGATGGCGCCCTGCGCAGCAACCAGCTGCTGGCGACGTTCGGGCGCGACGCGCGCGGAACACAGCTTGCGCACCGCGTGCAGCTCCAGCATTTCACGCAACTCATAGAGCGAGGCGAAGCGCTCCAGGTCGATCGGCACCACCTCCCAGCCGTTGCGGAAATGGCCGCGCACCAGCCCCTCGCTCTGCAGCCGCATCAGCGCTTCGCGCACCGGGGTGCGCGAGACCTGCAGGCGTTCGGCCACGTCATTCTCGGCGAAGCGGTCACCGGGCAGCAGGCGGAAGGCGTAGATGTCCTCGCGCAGGCTGGCATACACGGTGTCGGTCAGCTTGCCGGCGCGGCGCTGGGCCAGTTCGGTGGAGGCGATGCGGGGCTTCATGAGGATGGCGGTGGGGCAGGTGTGCTGCGTGAATGACGTGGCGACTATCTTAACGCGCTGTCGGCTTTGCTTGGAAGATGGTCGCCAGCAGAGTTTGCGGGCCGCGCCTACAATGGTCGCCACTGTTTCAGACCATCATGACAAGGAGATTCCGATGCAACAACGCAAGCTTGGCAAATCCGATATTGCAGTGGCCCCGCTGGCCTTTGGCGGCAACGTCTTCGGCTGGAGCATCGACGAGAAGACTTCCTTCTCCATCCTCGACAAGTTCGTCGAGGCCGGCCTGAACCTGATCGACACCGCCGACGTCTATTCGCGCTGGGTGCCCGGCAACCGGGGTGGCGAGTCCGAGACCATCATCGGCAAATGGCTGGCCCAGGGCGGCCGGCGCGACAAGGTGGTCATCGCCACCAAGGTCGGCAAGGACATGGGCGAGGGCCGCATCGGCCTGAAGAAAGCCTACATCCTGCGCGCGGTGGAAGATTCGCTGCGTCGCCTGCAGACCGACCATATCGATCTCTACCAGTCGCACGACGACGACCGCAGCACCCCCTTCGAAGAAACCCTGGAGGCCTACGGCGAGCTGGTCAAGGCCGGCAAGGTGCGCATCATCGGCGCCTCCAACTACGATGTCGAGCGCCTGGCCCAGGCACGCCAGGTCGGCCAGCAACTGGGCCTGCCGCTGTACCAGACGCTGCAGCCGGAATACAGCCTGATCGCCCGCGAAGACTTCGAGCGCAAGCTGGAGCCGTATTGCCTGGAGCATGGCGTGGGGGTGATCGGTTTCTATTCGCTGGCCAGCGGTTTCCTGAGCGGCAAGTACCGCAGCGAGGCCGACCTGGGCAAGAGCGCCGCGCGCGGAGGCCGGGTCAAGGGTTATCTCAACGAGCGCGGCCTGAAGATCCTGGCGGCGCTGGACACGGTGGCCGAGCGTCGCGCCAGCACGCCCGCTTCGGTGGCCCTGGCCTGGCTGATCGCCCGTCCCAGCGTGACGGCCCCGATTGCCAGCGCCACCTCGCTGGCGCAGCTCGACGCCCTGGTCGCCGCCACCCGGCTGCAGCTGGATGCCGACGATATCGGCTTGCTGGACCAGGCCAGCGCCTATTGAGCGACGATGCTTGAAAGCAGGATCTGCGCAAGACGCAATGCAACAGGCCGGCATCATGCCGGCCTGTTGTCATTGAGGATGACGGTGTGATCAGGAAACCGCCACGGCCGCCTCCAGTTCCTTGCCGCGTGTCTCGGGCAGGATCAGGCAGGCCACGATCACCAGGGCATAACAGGCGGCGGCGATCCAGCCGATGGTCTGGCCCAGCGGCATGCTGTTGCTCAGATAACCCACCAGCGCCGGGCAGATCGCCCCGATGGCGCGGCCGAAGTTGTAGCAGAAGCCCTGGCCCGAGCCGCGCACGTCGCTGGGGAACAGCTCCGAGAGGTAGGCGCCCATGCCGGCAAAGATGCCCGAGAGGAAGAAGCCCAGCACGAAGCCCAGCAACAGCATCCAGCCATCGGTGATGATCATCTGCGTATAGCCCAGTACCAGCACGATACCCATGATGGCGAAGAGCATGAAGCAGCGGCGCCGGCCGATGGTGTCGGAGAGCCAGGCGCTGGTGAGGTAGCCACAGAAGGAGCCGCCGATCAACACCAGCAGGTAGGTGCTGGTGCCCAGCACCGAGAGGTGGCGCTCGGTCTTGAGGAAGGTTGGCAGCCAGGTGGTCACCGAGTAATAGGCACCCTGCATGCCGGTCGCCAGCAGGCTGGCCAGGAGGGTCGTGCGCAGCAGGTCAGGATGGAAGATGCGCAGGAAATTGCTGGCCTGTCCGCTCTGGCGCATCTTGGCCTGCGCCGCCACGAACACTGCCGGCTCGCTGATGGCGCGACGGATGTAGAGCGTCAACAGGGCCGGCAGCACGCCGATCCAGAACAGCACCTTCCACGCCATCTCCGGCGGCAGTACCGCATAGACACCCCAGAAAGCCAGCGCCGACGCTGCCCAGCCCACCGCCCAGCTGCTCTGTACCAGGCCGGAGGCCTTGCCGCGATGGCGCGCGGCGATGGTCTCGGCGATCAGCACCGAGCCCACCGCCCATTCACCGCCCATGCCGAAGCCCTGCATGGCACGGGTGAAGAAGAGCTGGCCGAAGGACGTGGTGAAGCCGGAGAGGAAGGTGAAGAAGGCAAACCACAGCACCGTCCACTGCAGCACCCGCACCCGGCCATAACGATCGGCCAGGATGCCGGCCAGCCAGCCGCCCACGGCCGAGGTCAGCAGCGCCCCGGTGGCGATATAGCCGGCCTCGGCACGGCTCATGCTCCAGGCGGCCAGCAGCGTGGGGATGAGGAAGGTATAGATCATGTAATCGAAGCCATCCACCGCATAGCCGGTGAAGGTTGCCGTGAGCGTGCGTCGCTCGGATGTCGTTGTTTCTTGCAGCCACATGATGATCCCCGGTTTGTAAGTGAGTAATGGTTTGGTAAATCACTGACTAAATCATTGACGTGCGCCATTCCCGGGCCAGCGGCGAGTACCGGTGACCGAGGATGGTAGAACAGGGTGGTGTTGCGATGAAGGGCCTGCTGCCCTGTTGCCCTGATGCCCCGTGTCCTAGGCCAGTTCGCTGTTGAGCTTGTCTGTCACCAGCATGTAACCCGGTGCATGGGTAATGCAGAATTCGGGCCGGGCCGCGACGATGGCGGCCTGGGGTGTCACGCCGCAGGCCCAGAACACCGGCAGCTCATCGTCATGGATCGCCACCGCATCGCCATAATCGGGGCGATCGATGTCGGCGATGCCGATCAGTCGCGGGTCGCCGATATGGATGGGAGCGCCATGCACCTGTGGCGTACGCGCGGTGATCTGCACGGCGCGGATCGCATCGGCTGCCTTGAGCGGGCGCATCGATACCACGGTGGGACCGGCGAACACGCCCACCGCCTGGGTCGGGATATTGGTGCGATACATCGCCACATTGCGGCCCTCGCTCACATGGCGCAGCGGAATGCCGGCCGCCAGCAGCGCATGTTCGAAGGAGAAGGAACAGCCCAGCGCGAAAGTCACCAGATCGTCGCGCCAGCAATCGCGCAGGTCGCTGACCTCGGCCACACGCTCGCCGTGGCGCCAGAGGTGATAGCGCGGCACGTCGGTGCGCACGTCCAGGTCCAGGCCCAGTGCCGGCAGGGCCGGCGAGCCCGGTTCGGACACGGCCAGCAGCGGACAGGGCACCGGGTTGAGTTCGCAGAAGCGGCGGAAGTCCCCAGCCAGGGCTGCCGGCAGGATCGCCAGGTTGACCTGCACATGGGCACTGGCCACGCCGCTGGTGTGGCCGGTGTAGCCATCATGGCGTGCGGCCAGCCGGACTTCGAGGGCGCTGGAATCGGCCGACAGCGAAACGGGTCGGTGCTGGGAAAGGACGTCTGGCATCTCGGTCTCCGATGCGCCCGGCCTGGTGCGGCGCGGGCTTGGTGAGTGGAATGGGACCGATGTTAGGAGTGCGCGGGGGCCAGCGTCCAACAAAAAATTTATATCTTTTGTTATCGATTTTTTCGATGACGACAGTGGAAATTTCTTTTAGCGATTTCCATGCCAGGGCGTGGCGAAGCCTATATCCCTTATCTGCGCCAACTTGGTGCGTGGCGCATTACATGTCATGACCGCGCTGCTTGCCCTGGGTGCGCCGCGCAAACGCCAGCGCCGATTCCAGCACCAGTTCAGCCAGGCTGGAACCGGGATCCTCGCGATAGCTGGCATGGATCTGCAGCGGCGGCAGCGTGGCCTCGCAACGCAGGATGCGTAGCGGCAGGCGGCGGCTCAGCTCACGTACCGAGGCGCGCGGCAGGGTGGCCACGCCGAAGCCGCCTTCCACCAGTTGGACCATGGCCGAGATCGAGGAGATCGCATGCACCCGTGGCATCGGCAAGCCCGATTCCTCGAACAGTTGCAGCAGCCCCTGATGTGGGCGGGAGCCGCGCTGGAAGGTGATCAAGTCGCCCTCGGCCAGTTCGGCCAGGCGATAGCTGCGGTTCTTGTGGGTGTCGCGATGGCCCACGAACACCATCTCCATCGAGGCCATCAGGCGTGAACGCACGGCCGTGTCGCTGCCGACGATGGAGGTGAAGACCAGGTCCTGGGCGCCACGGCGGATCTGTTCCATCAGCACCGGCGAGGTCTCCACCGTCAGTTCCAGCGCGAAATCGGGATACTGGCTGCGGATTTCCTTGAGCCATCCTGGCAGCCAGCTGTGCACTACCGATTCGATGCTGCCGATGCGCAGCGCCATCGGCCCGGCCGTGCCGCCGCCCAGCTCCTGCTTGATCTGCCGTTGCAGCGATAGCAGCTTCTCGGCCAGCAGCTGGAAGCGCTGGCCGGCCACGGTGAGGCGGAACTGCTTCTCGCGCCGGTCCAGCAGGACCACGCCCAGTTCTTCCTCCAGCGAGGCGATCCGGCTGGACATGGTGGATTGGGTGATGTGGAGTTTTTCCGCAGCGCGGGTGATGCTCTTGAGCGAGGCGGCCCAGTGGAAGGCCTCTACGAAGCGCAGGTTCATGGATGGGTGGAGGACGGTTGGCGGTCGGCGACGGCAATCGCGCCTAGCCTACCAGAACCGGTACCCACGCAACAATGTCCTTGCCACGCGCCGTGCTACTGGCGTTGCGCGATCACATCCAGCGAACGCAGCACGCGCGGGTGCAGGAAGCGCTCGCGCATGCTCGCGTCGGTGAGCACATGCATCATGGCGTCGACGAAGTCGCCGACGCAGCCATTGAGTGGCGCATTCCTGCGCGTGACATAGCAGGTGGTGCTGGCCGGCAGTCTTTCCTTGAGCGTGAGCGCTTCGACCGGATAGTGCTGGCGGCTGGCCTCGATGACCGGCCAGGGCACGACGGAGAGCAGGTCGCTGTTGCAGATCAGTTCCATCATGTGCAGCGAGCGGTACTGGTGTATCTGCCCGCCGACGGACCCGGCCGAGGGCGTGTCGCCGTAGTGCGCCAGGAAGAAGTCGCGCAGCGGCGGCTTGTACTGGCCGATCTCGTGGCTGACCAGCCAGGACTGGCCGGCCAGTTCCTCCAGGTGGCGGGCCTGTTGCAAGGGGTGGCCCCGGCGGCAGGCGATGGCATGTTCGTAGGAGAACAGGGGCCGTGCCGCCAGCTCGGCCGCGCCTTCCTCGGGCGGGGCCAGGCCGATGGCCAGGTCCATGCTGCCGTCGCGCAGGGCGGCGTAGTCGGAGCCGAAGACATCGAAGATGCGCAGGCTCACATCGGGTCGCATCTGGGCAAAGCGCAGCATGGTCGGCGTAAGCATGGTCAGCGAGATCCAGGGCGTCACACCCACGGTAAAACGGATACGGGTATTGGCGCGCGCCGTGCCCAGCTCCTGCATGGCCAGGTCGACTTCGGACTGGATCAGGCGGGCGCGCGTGAGCAGCTTGCGGCCGGCCGGGGTGAGTTGCAGCCCCTGGGCCTGGCGCTCCAGAAGACGGGTGCCGGCGGTGTTTTCCAGCTCCTGCAAGCCCTTGCTGACGGCGGCGGCCGTGACATTGAGCGCCTGTGCCGCCGAGCGCAGGCCGCCATGCTCGGCGATGGCGATCAGGTATTGCAGCTGCTGCAGCTTCAGTTCGGGCGGACGCGACATGGCCATCGGTGCTCAACAAGAGGTCAGCGGCGAGCATAAACGGTGCACGATGATTGCGCATCCTTTTTCCGATTCAACCGGGCGTTTTCATGTCAACCGGCGTTTGACGCGACGGCGCGCGGGATTGCCGTCAGACTTGCCACGCCAGGACAGGCGCGCTGTTGCGGCCGGAAAAGGGCGGCGAGTTCCCGCCCCGCGAGTGCCCGCCCGATGTCCTGGACCGCCCGCCGGCAGCACGTTGGTATGCATGCTGCAAGGTGGTGATCCTCCATGGCAGGGCCCGGCAGGGGCGCCGCCAGCAACCCAGAGACAAGCAATGACAAGCAACCCGAACACTTCGCAACTGCTGCCCGGCATCCTGCAGAACCTGCAGGACAGCATCGCCGTGCGCCACCACCTGCACGCCCATCCCGAGCTGGCCTATGAGGAACACGCCACCAGCGAGCTGGTCGCCGCCCGCCTGGCCGAATGGGGTTACGCGGTGCATCGTGGCCTGGGCGGCACCGGCGTGGTCGGCACCCTGAAGAAGGGCAGCGGCGCGCGCCGCCTGGGCCTGCGGGCCGACATGGATGCGCTGCCCATCCACGAGCAGACCGGGCTGCCCTATGCCAGCCAGCACGGCGGCGCCATGCACGCCTGCGGCCACGATGGCCACACCGCCAGCCTGCTGGCCGCCGCGCGCGAATTGAAGGACACCGACTTCGACGGCACCCTGCACCTGATCTTCCAGCCCGCCGAGGAGGGCCTGGGCGGGGCGCGCAAGATGGTGGAGGATGGCCTCTTCGAACTCTTCCCCTGCGATGGCGTGTTCGCCTTCCACAACATGCCCGGTTACCCGGTGGGCAAGTTCGGCACGCTGCCGGGCGCCTTCATGGCGTCTTCCGACACGGTCATCATCAAGATCATCGGCAATGGCGGCCATGGTTCCATGCCGCACATCACGGTCGATGCGGTGCTGGTGGCGTCCTACCTGGTGGTGGCTCTGCAGAGCGTGGTGGCGCGCAATGTCGATCCGCGCCAGATGGCGGTGGTGACAGTCGGTGCGATCAATGGCGGCAATGCCCCCAACGTGATCGCCGAGAGCGTCGAGCTGCGTCTGTCGGTGCGCGCCTATTCGCCCGAGGTGCGGTCGCTGCTGCGCCAGCGCATCACCGAGCTGGCGCAGACCCAGGCCCAGGCCATGGGCGCGCGCGCCGAGGTCGATTATCACTGGCGCTATCCAGCCCTGCAGAATGATGCCGGCATGACTGCCTTCGCCGAAGGCGTGGTGCGTGACTGGCTGGGCGAGGAAGCCTTCATCGGCAACGTGCAGCAGTTGACCGGCAGCGAGGATTTCTCGTTCATGCTGGAACAATGTCCGGGTTGCTACATGATCATCGGCAATGGCGAAGGCGAGGTCGGCGGCTGCATGGTGCACAACCCGCGCTACGACTTCAACGACAGCATCCTGCCGGTGGCGGCCAGCTACTGGGTCAAGCTGGCGCAGCGCTTCCTGTCGGATGCGCCGCTGCAGGACTGAGTCCGCAGGGGGAGACCGGCGCCCGGTGCGGGTGCCGTATATCAATCACAATAGACCATCCATATTTTCGACATCATGAACAGCAACAGTCCCACCGCCGCCGTCGCCGGGCAGGGCGCCACCGTGGCACCGGTTTCCAAGGCCAAGAAGATCGCCGCCATCACCATCGGCAATGGCCTGGAGTTCTTCGACTTCTCGATCTATACCTACTTCGCCGCCATCATCGGTCGCCAGTTCTTTCCCAGCAGTTCGGAATGGGCGTCGCTGATGATGTCGCTGGCGACCTTCGGCGTGGGTTTCCTGATGCGTCCGCTGGGCGGCATCATCATGGGGCAGTTCGCCGACCGTCGTGGCCGCAAGCCGGCCATGACCATGAGCCTGTGGCTGATGGCGCTGGGCTCGGCGATCTTCATCGTGGCGCCGACCTATGCGCAGATCGGGCTGGCCGCACCGCTGCTGATGATTGCCGGTCGCATGATCCAGGGTTTTGCGGTGGGTGGCGAAGTGGGCGCCTCGACCTCGATGTTGCTCGAATACGCCGATGACCGCACGCGCGGTTTCTACAGCAGCTGGCAGTTGTTCAGCCAGGCGCTGAGTACGCTGGTGGGTTCCGGCGTGGGGCTGCTGCTGACCTATGCGCTGTCGACCGAGCAACTGGAGGGCTGGGGCTGGCGTCTGCCCTTCGTGGTGGGGCTGCTGCTGGTACCGATCGGCAATTACATCCGCCGCTTCCTGGAAGAGACCGGTGACGTGGAGCAGGCGCCGCAGGCCAGCGACCGGGCCAAGCATGCGCCGGGTGCGCTGGGCGAGATCCTGCGCGCGCATCGCACCCCGCTGCTGCTGGGGACGGCCATCGTCATCGGCGGCACCTCGGCCAACTACATCGTGATGCACTACATCACTACCTACGCCAAGGCCATCCTGCATATGCCGTTCTCGCTGGCGCTGTGGGCATCCTGGGTGGCGGGCTTGCTGCAGTTGCTGCTGTGCGCCCCGGCCGGCATCCTCTCCGACCGCCTCGGTCGCAAGCCCGTGGCGACCTGGTCGCGCCTGGCGCTGATCGTGTTGGTGTTCCCGGCCTTCATGCTGATGGACCACCTGCGCAGCGGCCTGGGCCTGTTCACGGCGGTGACGGTGATGGTGATTCCGATGGTGTTCACCTCGGTCTCCAGCGTGGTCATGATGTCCGAGTTGTTCCCGCGCCGGGTACGCGCCACCGGCCTGGCCCTGTGCTACGGGCTGGGGGTGTCGATCTTCGGTGGCTTCTCGCAGTTCATCGCTACCTGGCTGGTGAAGGCGACCGGCTCCAACCTCGGGCCGGCCTGGTATGTCATCGGTACCGGGCTGGTATCGCTGGTGGCCATTGCCATGGTGCGGGAGACGGCGGGGCGAAAGCTGGATTGATCCTGCCCTGTGGTACGATGGCGAACCATACGTGATTTGCGTATGGTTCGCGGATGGATGCCGTATTCAAAGAGACGCGACTGTTCGAAGCCTACCGGGCGCAATATCTCTCGGATGAGGCCTATGCGGAGCTTCAGCAGATGCTCTCGACGCCGAACTGGCACGAAGGAAATCACCATGAAAAAGAGAAACCTGTTCGACGAGTTGATGGCCGGCGTGGACGATATGGCCCGGGAGCGGCAGGGCATGGTCACGTTACGCAGCACCAAGGTCAAGCTCCCCGCTGAACCTGTCTCGATCACTGCCGAGGAAATACGGCGTGTCAGGCACAAGGCACGCGTTTCGCAGGCAGTGATGGCGCGCAGCCTGCGTGTCAATGCGCGCACCTACCAGAACTGGGAACAGGGTGTCTCGCGCCCGAATGCGCAGGCGGCGGTCCTGCTGAAACTGGTCGATCAGGACCCCAGCCTGTTTGCCCGCATCAGTTCCCTCGCCTGACGGGGTAGGGTATGGTGCCGCCTTTCTTGCGCACCGCACCAAATTTCTCACCGCTTGACACTTCCCGCCCGGATACCTATCCTCCACAGCCATTGGTCTGACCTTTCCGGCCACGGCCGCAGCCCGGTACAAGCTTGCCTGGCTGGCAATGGCCCACCCCCTTGGCTTCTACGTATCCACCCCGACAGCATGTCTTTTGATCCCATCGTCCAGAAATCGATTTCCGAACAGGTCGCGCAGCGTCTGCTGACCATGATCCGCAGCGGCCTGTTGAAACCCGACCAGCAACTGCCGCCCGAGCGCGAGCTGGCAGCCATGCTGGGGGTGGGGCGTCCGGCCGTGCGCGAGGCCATCCGTGGGCTGGCGCTGCTGGGCCTGCTGCGCATCCGCCAGGGCGAGGGGACCTTCGTCAGTTCGCTGGAAACCCGCGAGCTGCTGGAGCCGCTGGAAATGATCATCGACCTCAACCCCGGCACGCTGGAGTCGCTATTTGATGCGCGCCTGATCATCGAGACCGGGGTGGCGGCGCTGGCGGCCACCCACATCGACGATGCCGAGCTGGACCGCCTGGTGCGCAATGTCGATGACGAGGCGCGCCTGCTGTCGGACCCGGCGGCCTTTGCCGCGGCCGACGTGGAATTCCACGAAGCCATCATCGAGGCTTGCAACAATCCCTTCCTGCAGAGTATCGCCGGCAGCCTCTACATGCTGGGCAAGAAGAGCCGCTCCATTACCTCGCGCATTCCGGCCACGCTGGAACGCAGCCTGCAGGATCACCGCGAGATCCTCGATGCGCTCAAGGCGCGCGATCCGCATAAGGCATCCGAGGCCATGCGCAATCACCTGCTGCACGTGCGCGATGCCTATCGCAGCGCCGGCCGCAACCGCGACGAGTCGGTCCACGACTGATCACGCATCAAGCGTCGCCGTTGCCGTCCGGGCCATCCCGGCGGCATTCCACAACGGCGGCGTGGCAGTACAGCCGCAGGCCCGCAGGCGTGCGGCGCCCCATCCTCACAAGACACGATACCGGTCGGGCGCGCAGGGCCGCCCTAGCCAAGCCGGAGCATGATTGATCAACCCTTTCATCGACAGGAGAACAGCATGCTGGATCTGGCAGGAAAAGTCGTTTTCATCAGCGGTGCGAGCACCGGTATCGGTGCGGCCGCCGCGCGTGCCTTCGGCGCCCGGGGTGCCCACGTGGTGGTGCACTACAACACTTCGGCCAAGGAGGCCGAACTGGTCGCGGCCGACGTGCGTAGCAGCGGTAGCAAGGCCATCACCATCGGCGCCGACGTGCGCGACAGCGCGGCCATCCACCGTGCCGTGGCCAGCGCGGTCGAGCAGCTGGGACGCATCGACGTGCTCATCAACAATGCCGGCAGCCTGGTCAAGCGCGCGCCGCTGGAACAGGTCACGGACGAATTGTTCGACGACATCATCAACATCAATGCCCGCTCGGTGGTGGCCTTCACCCGCGCGGTGATCCCGGTCATGCGCGCCCAGGGCGGCGGCAACATCATCAACGTGACCTCGGTGGCGGCGCGCCATGGCGGCGGGCCGGGTGCGCTGATCTATGCAGCCTCCAAGGGCTTCGTGAGCACCATCACGCGCGGCATGGCCAAGGAACTGCTGGCCGACAAGATCCGCGTCAATGCGGTGGCGCCGGGGGTGATCATGACGCCCTTCCAGGAGCGCTTCACCACGCCGGAGCAGCTCGAAGCCTTCCGCAAGACCATTCCCATGGGGCGCATCGGCGAGCCGGACGAGTGCAGTGGCGCCTTCCTCTACCTGGCCTCGGAGCAGATGTCGGGTTACGTGACCGGGCAGATCATCGAGGTCAACGGCGGCCAGTACATGCCCTGAGCGGGCGCCGGCGGGGCGGTGCCTGGCACTGGCATGGCTCTTGCGGGGCGGCGGGTATCATGCACACCGATACCTTCCTGCCCTTGCCTGCCTCGGCCCCGCTGGCGGCCCCCGCCGGCCTGTTGCGCGACAAGCTGGCGCTGCTGCTGGACTCCACCGGCGAAGGCATCTATGGCATCGACCTGGAGGGCCGCTGCACCTTCATCAATCGTGCCGGGGCCGACATGCTGGGCTATGCGCCGGCCGCTGTGCTGGGCCGCAACATGCACGAGCTGGTGCATCACAGCCATGAACATGGCGGCCATTATCCCGAATCCGACTGCCCCATCCTGAAGGCCTTTCGCAAGGGCGAGTCCTGCCGGGTCGATCAGGAAGTGTTCTGGCGGGCCGATGGCAGCAGCTTCCCGACCGAATATTCCTCTTACCAGATCATCGATGCCGGCCAGGTACGCGGGGCGGTCATCACCTTCAGCGATATCTCCAAGCGGCGCCAGGCCGAGGAACAGCTGCAGCGCGCCAAGGCCGAGCTGGAGCTGCGGGTGGCCGAGCGTACCCGCGAGCTGTCGGTGGCGCTGCGCCAGGTGCGGCAGTTGTCGGCCCACGCGCATTCGGTGCGGGAGGATGAACGCACCCGCATCGCCCGCGAAATCCACGACGAACTCGGCAGCCTGCTGGTGGCGCTGAAACTGGACGTGAACTGGATGGCCAGGCGCGTCAGCCATCTCGATCCGGTGGCGCGCAAGTGCGAGGCCATGAATCGCCTGATCGAGACGGCGGTGGACAATGTGGGACGCATCATCACCGATCTTCGCCCCAGCATCCTCGATCACCAGGGGCTGATTGCCGCGCTGGAATGGCAGGTGCAGGAGTTCTCGGAAGCCACTGAACTGCCCTGCGAGGTCGAGTTCGACATCGCCCCGGATGCCTTCGTGCCGGACGGCGCCAAGGCCACGGCGGCATTTCGCATCTTCCAGGAGATGCTCTCCAACGTGGCACGCCACGCCCAGGCCAGCCAGGTCCGCATCTGCGTCCACCTGAGCCCCGCCGAGCTGCGCATGGAGGTCGAGGACGACGGCGTGGGCACGCCACGGGCCGCGCAAGAGGCAGCTACGTCCTATGGCGTGATGGGCATGCGCGAGCGTGCCCTGCACTTCGGCGGCGCATTGAGCATTGCTGGTGCGCGCCTTGCACCAGCAAATGGCACACCAGGCACGCTGGTCTGCCTGCGCCTGCCTACCCACGCCGAGCGGACCTTGTCATGAGCATGCCCGCAGCCAACATCCGCATCTTGCTCTGCGACGACCATCGCATCGTGCGCGAGGGGCTCAAGCAGATCCTGGCCGACACGCCCGACATCGAGGTCGCTGCCGAATGCGCCAGCGGCCCGGAGGTCTTGCATCGCGCCCGGGTCGAGGCTATCGACCTGGTCCTGCTCGACATCGCCATTCCCCAGCAGGACGGGCTGGACGTGCTGCGCCAGATCAAGGAGGAGATGCCGCGCTTGCCCGTGCTGATGCTGTCCACCTATCCCGAGAAGCAATATGCGGCGCGCTGCTACAAGCTGGGCGCGGCCGGCTATCTGAACAAGAGTGCCGACCCGGAACAGCTGGTGGCGGCCATCCGCAAGGCCGCCGGCGGTGGCCTGTATGTCAGCGTGCAGATGGCCGAGACGCTGGCCTCGGGGCTGGCCCAGCGCACCATGGCGTCGCAGCGCGCGCCGCACGAGAGCCTGTCGCACCGCGAATACCAGGTGTTCCAGCTGATCGCAGCCGGGCGCAGCGTCAAGGAAATCGCCGACCAGCTCGAACTGAGCCCCAATACGGTGAGCACCTATCGCAGCCGCATCCTGGAGAAGACCGGCGCGGCCAATGATGTGGGCATCGCCATGTATGCCGTGCGCCACCAGTTGCTGCCGGTCTGAGCGGTTGACGACGCTTTGGCGTGGTTTTTCGTCATTCTGACGATGGCCTCCTCCCAGACTTGTAGTGCCAGCACTACAAGATGTCGTGTCATCACGACGTCCGGGGGTGGCCTGGCAAATCCCTTGCAGGTGCAGTCGGTGAACCAAGCAAGTCACCTCACACTCACCAAACGGGGGAATCATGCCGCAGGAACCACTGACCCATCTATTCCATACCTATGACGCCGAGCGCGCCGGCCAGGGCTGTTGCTGCGGCCAGCATGGCAGCCAGCGGCAGCACGATGCCGAGGCGGAGGCCGCGCGCCTGCAACGCGGCCAGGACGTCGAAACGCTGACCAACGACGTGGTGGAGGAGGCGCTGATGCGTTCGCTCTTCCCACGTCTGGCAGAACGCCGCGACTTCCTGCGGGCGGTGGGCAAGAATGCCGCGCGCGCGGCCATCGCCAGCGTATTGCCGCTGGGTTCGCTGCAGGCCATGGCGCAGGAAAAGAATGGCGCGCTGGAAAAGAAGGATCTGAAGATCGGCTTCATCGCCATCACCTGTGCGGCGCCGCTGATCATGGCCGATCCGCTGGGCTTTTATCGCAAGCAGGGCTTGAACGTGTCGCTCAACAAGACGGCGGGCTGGGCATTGATCCGCGACAAGATGATCAACAAGGAACACGACGCCTCGCACTTCCTCTCGCCCATGCCCCTTGCCATGTCCATGGGCGTGGGCAGCAATGCCACGCAGATGCGGGTGGCGACCATCCAGAACATCAATGGCCAGGCCATCACGCTGCATACCAAGCACAAGGACAAGCGCGATCCCAAGCAATGGAAGGGCTTCAAGTTCGCGGTGCCGTTCGAGTATTCGATGCACAATTTCCTGCTGCGCTATTACCTGGCCGAGAACGGCCTGGACCCGGATCGCGATGTACAGATCCGCGTCACGCCGCCGCCCGAGATGGTGGCCAACCTGCGCGCCGGCAATATCGATGGCTTCCTCGGCCCGGACCCGTTCAACCAGCGCGCGGTGTATGACGAGGTCGGCTTCATCCACATCCTCTCCAAGGAGATCTGGGATGGCCACCCGTGCTGCGCCTTCGGGGCGTCCGAGGAATTCATCCGGCAGAACCCCAATACCTTTGCGGCGCTGTTCCGCGCCGTGCTGACTGCGGCGGCCATGGCGCGCGATCCGGCCAACCGCTCGCTGGTGGCCAAGGTGATCTCGCCCCCGGCCTACCTGAACCAGCCGGAAACGGTGGTGGAGCAGGTGCTGACCGGCCGCTTTGCCGATGGCCTGGGCAATGTCAGGAACGTGCCAAACCGTGCCGATTTCGACCCGGTGCCCTGGCATTCGATGGGGGTGTGGATCCTCACGCAGATGAAGCGCTGGGGCTACGTCAAGGGCGACGTCGACTATCGGGCCATCACCGAGAAGGTGATGCTGCTCACCGAGGCCCGCAAGTACATGAAGGAGCTGGGCCAGGCAGAGCCTCAGGGGGCGTATCGCAAGTATTCCATCATGGGCAAGGAGTTCGATGCCGCCAAGGCCGATGCCTACGTCAACAGCTTCGCCATCAGGAGGACGGCGTGACGTCCGGGCGCAGTCTGGGCTGGCGCGCAGCCTTGATTTCCCTGGCGCTGCTGGCGGCCATGCTGCTGGTGTGGCACCTGGCTACGCTGCCCAAGGAGAGCGCCGCCAGCGCGGCCCAGGATGAATACGCCAAGCTGATGGGCAAGAGCAGCGGCGCACCCAAGCGCGATGGCTTCCCGGGGCTGGCGCAGATGGGCCAGACCATCAGCCGCGAACTGGCCCATCCCTTCTATGACAACGGCCCCAATGACAAGGGCATCGGCATCCAGCTGGCCTATTCGCTGGGGCGGGTCGGGCTGGGGTTTGCGATTGCGGCGGTGGTGGCGGTGCCGCTGGGTTTCCTGCTGGGGATGTCGCCGCTGATGCAGCGTGCGCTCGATCCCTTCATCCAGGTATTGAAACCGATCTCGCCCTTGGCCTGGATGCCGCTGGCCTTGTACACCATCAAGGATTCCTCGGTCTCGGGGGTGTTCGTGATCTTCATCTGCTCGGTCTGGCCGATGCTGATGAACACGGCCTTCGGCGTGGCCTCGGTGCGGCGTGACTGGCTCAACGTGGCCAAGACGCTGGAGGTCAGGCCGTTGCGGCGTGCCCTGCTGGTGATCCTGCCGGCGGCGGCGCCCACCATCCTGACCGGCATGCGCATTTCCATGGGCATCGCCTGGCTGGTGATCGTGGCTGCCGAGATGCTGGTGGGGGGTACCGGGATCGGCTACTTCGTCTGGAACGAATGGAACAACCTGTCGCTCACCAGCGTGATCTTCGCCATCCTGGTCATCGGGGTGACCGGCATGGTGCTGGACTTGATCTTCGCGCGATTGCAAAGGATGGTGACCTATGTCGAATGAAGGCGGCGTGAACATGGACCATAATTTCCTGAGCGTGCAGGGGCTCTCCAAGCGCTATGCGGCGGGCGCGCCGCCGGTGTTCGAGCAGGTCTCCTTCGGCATCGACCGGGGCGAGTTCGTCTGCGTGATCGGCCACTCCGGCTGCGGCAAGACCACCATCCTCAATGTGCTGGCGGGGCTGGAGGCGGCCAGCGACGGCGTGGTGATCATGGATCGGCGCGAGGTCAAGGGACCCAGCCTGGACCGTGGCGTGGTGTTCCAGAGCCATGCGCTCATGCCCTGGTTCAGCGTACTGGGCAACGTGGTCTTCGCGGTGCGTTCGCGCTGGCCCGACTGGCCCCGCGCGAAAGCCGAGGAGCATGCGCGCCGCTTCATCGAGATGGTGGGATTGAAGGGAGCCGAGCACAAGAAACCCTCCGAGCTCTCGGGCGGCATGAAGCAGCGCGTAGGCATCGCCCGGGCCTTTTCCATCGAACCCAAGATGCTGCTCATGGATGAGCCCTTCGGTGCGCTCGATGCCTTGACGCGCGGCGTGGTGCAGGACGAATTGCTGAAGATCTGCGCAGCCACGCACCAGACCGTGTTCATGATCACCCATGATGTGGATGAAGCCATCCTGCTGGCCGACAAGATCTTCCTCATGTCCAACGGTCCGCAGGCCTGCATCGCCGAGGTGGTCATCAATACGCTGCCCAGGACGCGCACGCGTGAAGCCATGCATCACGATCCGCAGTTCTATCGCATCCGCAACCACCTGGTGGATTTCCTGGTGCACCGTTCGCGCCAGATCCAGGCGGCCCAGGCCAGCGGCGCGGTACGTGCAGCCACGCGCATCGTGAGGCCGGGGCTGGAGCAGGTGGCGGCCTGATGGCGGCCATCCTTGGAACCCTCATATCGTCAATTCATATCGTCATTGTGTAGCAACGATTCGTCATGATCGATGAGCCGGCCTGGCCGTTGTCATCGATCTTCATTCCATCCATCACGAGGAGAGAGCACATGGACCGCAACCAAGTCACCCAGAAAATCGTCAACGCCAAGGTCAGCAAGAAGATGACCTGGGCCCAGATCGCCGAACGCATCGGCCAGAGCAAGGAGTGGACCACCGCTGCCATGCTGGGCCAGATGACCCTCACGGCCAAGCAGGCGGCATTGACCCAGGAGATGTTCGAGCTCACCGATGAAGAGACCCTGTGGCTGCAGATCGTCCCCTACAAGGGCTCGCTGCCCACGGCGGTGCCCACCGATCCGCTGATCTACCGCTGGTACGAGATCGTCAGCGTCTACGGCAGCACCATCAAGGAACTGATCCACGAAGAGTTCGGCGACGGCATCATGAGCGCCATCGATTTCAAGATGGATATCCAGCGCCAGGCCGATCCCAATGGCGACCGGGTCAATGTGATGCTGTCGGGAAAGTTCCTGCCTTACAAGACCTATTGAGCCTGTCCCTGGGCTGGCGGGGAGGGCAGGCCGGGCGTGGCTGGCGACGCATTTCATGCCGTTTGCTGAAATGAGTTCTAGAATAGCGCATGCTCAAAGACAAGAAACTCTCCGCCTACAAGCCCTCGGCGGTCAAGATCCGGGCGCGCTTCGTGGCCATTTCCTGGCGTGACCTGGCGGTCAGCTTCGGCCCCATCCTGTTGCTGATCCTGGTGGGCGCCTGGCTGGTGATCTGGCTGATCCGGCCGGCGCCGCCGTCCTCCATCACCATTGCCGCCGGCCCCAAGGACAGCAATTTCTGGCGCGTGGCCGAGCGCTATCGCGCCATCCTGGCGCGCGACGGCATCAAGCTCAACATCGTCGAGACCGGTGGCTCGCTGGACAACCTCAAGCGCCTGGCCGATGCCGACCAGGATGTGGATGTCGGCTTCGTGCAGGGTGGACTGGCCGGCTCGGTCAGTGCGGACGCGCTCTCTTCGCTGGTATCGCTGGGCAGTATTTCCTATGTGCCGGTGTCGGTCTACTACCGCGTCCCGCCGCCGCGCGAGGATGGCAAGCCGGTGCCGCCGCTGCGCCAGCTCTCGGAACTGGCCGGCAAGCGCATCGCCATCGGCGGCCAGGGTAGCGGCTCCAGCGTGCTGGCGGCGACGCTCCTGAAAGCCAATGGCGTGGAAACCGGCGGTGGTACCGAACTGCTCAATATCGGCGGCGACGAGGCCGCCCAGGCGCTCACCAGTGGCAAGATCGATGCGGCTTTCCTGATGGGGGATTCGGTCTCGGTGGCGACCATGGGCAAGCTGCTGCGTGCGCCCGGCATCCGCCTGCTCGACTTTTCGCAGTCGGAGGCCTACGTGCGGCGCTTCCGTTATCTCAATACCCTGAAGATGCCCATGGGCGTGTTCGACCTGGCGCGCAACCTGCCGGCCCGCGACACCCAGCTGATCGCGCCCACGGCCGAGCTGGTGGCGCGCGACGACCTCCATCCGGCGCTCTCGGACCTGCTCATCGCCGCCGCCCGCGAGGTGCATGGCAAGGCCAATGTGATGCAGAAGGCCGGTGAGTTCCCGGCGCCGCTGGAGCACGAATATCCGATCAGCGACGATGCGGCCCGCTATTACAAGTCCGGCAAGACCTTCTTCTACCGCACCCTGCCATTCTGGATGGCCAGCCTGGTCGACCGCGCGGTGGTGATCGTGCTGCCGGTGATTCTGCTGCTCATCCCGGGTATCCGCCTGGTGCCCATGCTCTATGGCTGGCGCATCCGTTCCCGCATCTACCGCTGGTATGGCGAGCTGATCGCGCTGGAGCGCGGCCTTTCGCGGGACTCCCCGGAGGAGCAGGCAGAGATCCTGCGGCGCCTCGATGATATCGAAGCCGCCGTCAATCGCATGAAGATGCCGCTGGCCTTTGCCGACCAGTTCTACGTGTTGCGCGAGCACATCGGCTTCGTGCGAGCCCGCCTGGCGGCCGGTGTGGCCTGAATGCCACGCCCGCGCCGGCGCCGGCAGATGGGCAGAGGAGGGCTGTTGTATCCTCGCCATGGCAACAGAACTACTGTATAAAAAATACTGTTTATTCATACAGTATTTGTGCTAAAGTGAAGCCTCCTATCGACAAGAAGAGGAATCGCTGCCATGACACATTTTGATCTTGCTTCCGACGCTCGCTTCGCTGTTGCTTCTTCCAGCCCGTCTTCGCTATCCATTCGCCTGGGCCGTCGCGAAATCTTCATCTGCCGCGACACCTACGTGCGTCGCTACCGGGTCAACCCGGTCATCGAATGCAGCGCCGGCATCGAACCCGGCCATCTGGAAGTGCTGCTGTTGCGCCGCTGGCTGGTGGTGCTTTCGAAGGCGCGCGCCTGATGCGGCGTGCCCTCGACTGGCTGGTGGTGGATGCGCTGGGACGGGTGGCTGGCGTGCATCAGCCGGCGCTGCCGGCCGTCACCGGAGTGCTTGCCGCAGTGGTCACCGCAGCTGCAGCGGCCGACGGCAATGCCGCCAATGACGATTCCATGCACGCGAACGTCACCAGATGCCTCACCTCCAGCCTGATGCCTATCGATTCCCCCACCGCATGATCGTGCTGGGAGGGCTGCAGCGACAGCAGCTGCTGTCCATTTTCCAGTGCCAGGGTGTAGAGGAATTGCGCTCCCCGGAACGATTTGCGCAGCACCCTTGCGCGCATGAGCGAGGCGTCGTCGTACATCACGTCGTCGGCCCTGAGCAGTACCTCGACCTGCGCCATGCCGGCAGCTTGTTCGCCCTCTGGCGCTCGCCCGCGCAATAGCCCGGCGGCGGTCCGGACCTCGATTTCCCCTTGCGATGCGGCGCCAGCTGCGGCCTGCACCTCCCCCGGCAGCAGCACGCCATGGCCGATGAAGTCCGCCGTGAAGCGGGTGGCCGGGCGATGGTAGAGGGTGCTGGGGCTATCCCATTGTTCCAGCCGGCCTTGTCGCATCACCCCCACCACGTCGGCCACGGCGAAGGCTTCCATCTGGTCGTGGGTGACCATCAGGGCGGTGGTGCCGGTGCGCTTGAGGATGTCACGGACATCGTGGGCCAGGCGCTCGCGCAGTTCCACATCCAGGCTGGAAAACGGCTCGTCCAGCAACAGCAGGCGCGGCTGCGGCGCCAGTGCCCGCGCCAGGGCGATGCGCTGCTGCTGGCCGCCCGAGAGCTGGTGCGGGTACTTGCGGGCGGCGTCGGGCAGGCCGACCAGGTTCAGCATATCGGCCACGACCTGCTGGCGTTGCGCGCGAGCCAGGGCGCGCAGGCCGAAGCCGATGTTGGCCGCCACATCCAGATGCGGGAACAGCGCGAAATCCTGGAACACCATGCCGATGCGCCTTGCCTCGGCCGTCACCCTCACTCCCTGTCCATCCAGCCATTGCCCATCCAGCCGGATGCGGCCCGACTGCGGCGCCTCCAGCCCGGCTACGGCGCGCAGCAGGCTGGTCTTGCCGCTGCCGGAAGGGCCGATCAGCGCGCCCAGCTGGCCCGCCTGCAGGCCGAAGGACACGCCCTCCACGGCAGGGGCGCTGGTACGGGGATAGCGGATGCTGACGTGCTCGACTTCCAGAAACATGGGCAGGCTCGATGAAATGGTTACAATTCGCATTGGCGCAGTGTAGCGCATGTGTTCGTATCCCCTTTCTTTTGATTGCTTCTGCAGACTTCTCCTATGCACATCATCGGTTTGTTCGCCATCCTGATCGCCTTGCCCCTGCTGGGTATCCTGGGCGCCTGGCTGGGACTGGATGCGGTCGGCATCGCCAGCCTGCGCGAGCAGATGCACACCGTGCTGCCCGGTTACCTGGCGACCTCGGGCTGGCTGGCGCTGATGGTGACGCTGGGCGTGGTGCTGGTGGGCGGCGCCACGGCGGTGACGGTGAGCCTGTTCGCGTTTCGCGGCAAGCGCTGGCTGTCCTGGGCCTTGCTGCTGCCCATGGCCATGCCGGCCTATGTGTCGGCCTATGCCTATACCGATTTCCTGCAATACGCCGGCTGGCTGCAGGGCACGCTGCGCGGCTGGTTCCCCGGCCTGCGGCTGGATGTGCGGGGCTTGCCGGGGGCGGTCTGCATGTTCGTCCTCACGCTCTATCCCTATGCCTACCTGCTGGCCCGCAATGCCCTCGGCGAGCGCGGCACGCACCTGATGGAAGCGGCCCGCATGCTGGGAGCGCCGCTGTCCGAGCGCATCGTGCGGGTGGCCTTGCCGCTGGCGCGCCCGGCCCTGGCGGCGGGCGCGGCGCTGGCGTTGATGGAGACGCTGGCCGACTATGGCGTGTCGGCCTACTTCGGCCTGAGCACCTTTACCACCGGCATCTACAAGGCCTGGGTGGTGCTCGATGACCGGCTGGCGGCGGCCCAGTATGCGTCGGCCTTGTTGCTCTTCGTGGCGGTATTGCTATGGCTGGAGCGCCGCGAGCAGGGCCGCATGCGCTTTGCCGCCAGCCGTGGCGCGCGTGCCGACGAGGGGGCGCAGGCGCGCCTGCCGCTGCTCTCACGCGGCCAGACCCTGGTGGCCTGGCTGGTGTGCGGCCTGCCGGTCTTGCTGGGTTTCGTGTTGCCGGTGGCGATCCTGTTACACCTGTGGTGGGGCGAACTGGGGCGCAGCGCGCCGACCGGTTTCGAGGGCGCGCAAGCCGCCGCCTTCGATCTAGCCCGTTACGCCGGCTGGGTTTGGAACAGTTTCCGCTTCGGCGGGATGGCGGCGCTGGCGGCCATCGCGCTGGCCCTGGCCTTGTGCCTGGCCTTGCGCAGCGCCCGCCTGCCGCGCCTGCAGGACGCCATGCTGCGCCTGACTGCGCGCCTGGCCGGGATGGGCTATGCCATCCCCGGTTCGGTGATTGCGGTGGGCATCCTGCTGCCGGTGGCCTGGCTGCAATCGCTGTGGCCGTCGGCGGGCCTGGGGGTGCTGCTCACGGCCAGCTCGCTGGGCGTGATCTATGCGTATCTGGTACGCTTCACGGCGGTGGCGGTGCAGTCGGTGGAATCCGGCTATACCCGCATCCCGGCCAGTCTCGATGAAGCCGCGCGCACCCTGGGCAGCAAGCCCGCGGCAATTGCCTGGCGCATCCACATGCCGTTGTTGTGGCGCTCGCTGGCGGTGGCGGCGTTGATGGTGTTCGTCGATGTGGTCAAGGAGTTGCCGGCGACGCTGCTGCTGCGTCCCTTCGATACCGATACGCTGGCCGTGATCGCGCATAACCTGGCGCGCGATGAGCGGCTGGGGGAGGCGGCCTTGCCGGCCCTGTCCATCGTGCTGGTGGGGTTGGCGCCGGTGCTGCTGGTCATGCGGGCGCTCGATGGCGGGCGTGGCAAGGGCTTGCAAAGTGGCGTTCCGCCCGCATAAAGACAGGACCCTTTAGTCCCCCCCCGGTGGTATCCCGGTTGTCCACCTGGTCAGGCGCAATGCGAATGGAGAAACAATGAGCCAATACGATTACGATCTCTTCACCATCGGTGGCGGTTCCGGTGGCGTGCGCGCGGCGCGCTTCGCCGGCCAGGCCGGCGCCCGCGTGGGCTTGGCCGAGAAGGGCGACCTGGGGGGCACCTGCGTCAATGTGGGCTGCATTCCCAAGAAGCTGATGTCCTACAGCGCCCATTTCCATGAAGACTTTGCCGACGCCGCCGGTTATGGCTGGACCCTGAATGGCCAGCCCAGCTTCGACTGGAGCACGCTGATCGCCAACAAGGACCGCGAGATCGCGCACCTGAACGACATCTACCAGCGCCTGCTTGATGGCGCCAATGTCAGCCTGCATCGCGGCTTTGCCAAGGTGGAAGACGCCCATACCGTCAACGTCGACGGCCAGCGCTTCACGGCGCGCCACATCCTGGTGGCCACCGGCGGCCGGCCCGAGAAGCCCGATGTCCCCGGTCGCGAACTGGGCATCACCTCCGACGATTTCTTCCACCTCAAGGCCCTGCCCAAGCGTACCGTGGTGCTGGGCGGCGGCTATATCGCGGTGGAGCTGGCTTCCATCCTCAATGGCCTGGGCAGCGAGGTGACCCTGGTCTACCGGCGCGAGCGCCTGTTGCGCAACATGGATGCCGACCTGGGCGTGCACCTGGCCGACGAGATGGCCAAGCAGGGTATCAGGCTGGTCTTCAACGCCAGTATCGAGTCCATCGAGTCCATCGAGGCAGCGCAGGCCTCGGAGGACAGCGTCAAGAACGTGCGCCTGACCAATGGCGAGGTCTTGCAGGCCGAGTGCATCCTCTTTGCCACCGGCCGCACGCCCAATACCGCAGGCCTGGGCCTGGAGCAGGCCGGTGTCGTGCTGGAAAGGAACGGTGCGGTCCAGGTCAATGGCGATTTCGAGAGCAGCGTACCCTCCATCCTGGCCGTGGGCGACGTGATCGACCGCGTGGCATTGACGCCGGTGGCGCTGGCCGAGGCGATGGTGGTGGTGGCGCGCCTGTTCGGGCGGGGCGAGCGTCGCATGTCCTATGCCAATATCCCCACGGCCGTGTTCAGCCATCCCAATATCGGCACCGTGGGCCTGAGCGAAGAAGAGGCGCGCAAGGAAGTGGGTGAGGTGAAGATCTTCAAGACCGATTTCAAGCCGCTCAAGAACACCCTTTCGCGCAATACCGGTCGCACCTTCATGAAGCTGGTGGTCGATGCCGGGTCCGATCGCGTGCTGGGCGTGCACATGGTGGGCAGCGATGCCGGCGAGGTGATCCAGGGTTTCGCCGTGGCCCTGCAATGTGGTGCCACCAAGGCGCAGTTCGATGCCACCATCGGCATCCATCCGACCTCGGCCGAGGAGTTCGTGACGCTGCGCACGCCGGTGGCCTGATGCGGGCGCAATAGGTAGCGCCAGCGTGCGATGCAAGACGGGGATGCCAGGCATCCCCGTTTTTATTGGGCAGTGGAAGGCTAGCGCAGGATCACCGCCACAAGGCATAGCCGATGCGCAATTGTGCCGGGTCCTTCTGGTTGTAGGTCAGCAGGCTTTCGCCGTAACCATAGAAGTAGCTCATCATCAGGTAGCCGGCGGTGCCGGGCAGCAGGCGCGAGAGCGGATAGGAGAGCCGGGTCTCGACGCTGCCCTTGCCCCCCAGCTTGCCCTTGCGCAGCAAGGCCGCGACTTCCGCGCCATCAGGCTTGCCATAGGCCAGCTTCAGGTCCAGGTGGCCGCGATAGTCGGCGATGTCCGGGTTGTCGCTGGTGGGGCCGAGATAGGTATAGAGCTTGGGCGCGAGCGTCAGGTGATAGTCGTTGAGGTTGCCCACGTTCAGCGTGGGCTGGATGAAGTAGGTGTTGATGCTGCGCGACTGTGGACCGTCGCGTCCGTTGGATTCGTGTTCCAGGCCGGTGGCGATGCCGACGCGGCTCAACACGCTGTTCTGGATACCCAGGTCAGGCAGGTAGTAAAACAGGCTGGGACGATAGCTGGTATCGCGGAAGGGGGCCGAGGGCGCCGACAGGTCCCAGAGCGAAAACTGGGTGTAGCCGAAGTAGAGATTGTCCAGCACACTGCGCGAACGCGGATCTTCCGGCACGAACAGGCGGAACTTGAAACTGAGCTGGAAGCGCGCGTTGGTCTCGCCGCCGCCATGGCCTACCGTGAAATACATCGGTTCGTTGAAGGATAGGCGGCGATTGTTGGAGAGGATGTCCTCGGCCGCCGGTGCGCTCTCCAGCGGCGAGGCATCGGCGCCGGGCGTGAGCACCGTGGCAGAAGGCGCCACCGGCGCCACCTGGCTGGAGGAATCCGCCAGTGGCGGTTCGACCAGGCCGGAAGCTGCCGGCAACGGCCCCAGGGCCGGATCGGGCCGCACCACTGCCACCAGCACCGGCGAAGCATCGATGCCGATGGGCTCGATACGCACCGTACCGCGCAGGCGCTCTGGGAGGGTGCCGCGATAGCGTATCTTGCGGAACTGCCCCTGTTCGAGGGTGATCTGGTCGTCGCCGTCGACCCGCTGCAAGGCAAGCTGCCGGGGCGGGATCATGTCGGCCGAGACGGCCACCAGCAAGCTGCGCGGCAACACATAGGTATGTGCCGGGGTGTCATCCTGGCTCACCAGGAGGGTCAGTTCCAGCGGCTTGCTGGCATCCACGCGCTTGGGCGGCTGCACCAGGGAGATGCCGGCGCGGGCCGGCATGCAGGCCAGCAGCGGCAGGCCGATGGCGCATAGTGCAAATAGGCGTGGCAGGGTGGAAGTGAACAAAAATTCGCGCTGGTCGCGCTGGCAACGGCGGTGTTGGAGTAAGCTGGGCATGGCATCCTGATCCTTGATTGTTGTTCGTTCTTGCACGGGGTGGCGCGTGGCGCACCAGCATCCGGATTCGGGGAGGGCGTGATCCCGTGCTTGCTGAAACAGATCGATCCGGGCCGATAAAGTTGCCGTGCGCAAGGATGAAACCGCGGGCGTAACGGCCGGCGTGTCTTTCTGATAACAGGTATTTCCTGATTGTGGCAGAATGTGGCGCCCCATAAGCTCGGTTTGTGGCCTGAGTCCATTCCCGACACGACAGGCGGATTCGGGCGGAGCCGTCCCGCTGGCTCACTTTTTGAATAACCGAGGTCTTCCTACGCGTCTGCCCATGTCATGTTAAGTGCAACCTACGACACTGCCCTGGTCGTCGTCTCGCTGCTGGTGGCCATCCTCGCCTCCTATACGGCGCTGGACATGGCCGAGCGCATCAATACCACCAGCAGCCAGCATTCGACCGCCGCCCGTCTGTGGCTGGCAGGCGGCGCCGTGGCCATGGGCGTGGGGATCTGGGCCATGCACTTCATCGGCATGCTGGCGTTCCGCTTGCCGATCGCGCTGGGCTACGACGCCTGGATCACCGGCCTGTCGCTGATCATCGCCGTGGCTGTCTCGGGTTATGCGCTGTGGATCGTCAGCCAGCCCGACCTGCCGCGCCGGCGCCTGTTGGGCAGTGCCGTGCTCATGGGGATAGGCATCGCCGGGATGCACTATACCGGCATGGCGGCCATGCGCATGCGTCCGGGGATAGACTACGATCCGCTGCTGTTCCTGGCGTCGGTGGCCATTGCCATCGCGGCCTCGGCGGCGGCCCTGTGGATCGCCTTCAGCCTGCGCAAGAACACCCCCCACGTCAAGGCCGCCCGCGCCGGCGCCTCGGTGGTGATGGGCGTGGCCATCGTCGGCATGCACTATACCGGCATGGCCGCCGCCAATTTCCGCGAGGGGGCTATCTGCATGGCCGCCAACGAAGGTGTCGGTCCCGGCTGGCTGGCGGTGCTCATCATCGTGGTGACGCTGGCGGTGCTGACCATTGCCCTGCTGACCTCGGTGCTGGACGCCCGCCTGGAGTCGCGCACCGCCAAGCTGGCCCGTTCATTGGCCGAAGCCAACGAGGAATTGACGCAGATGGTGCTGCATGACCAGCTCACCAAGCTGCCCAACCGCACCCTGCTGGAAGACCGCCTGAGCCAGGCCATCAACAAGGCCGCCCGCAGTGCCGGTCATTTCGCCCTGATGTTCATGGACCTGGACGGTTTCAAGGCCATCAACGATACCCTGGGCCACCATATCGGCGACCGTCTGCTCATGGAGGTCGGCCGTCGCCTCAGCAACGCCATGCGGGCCCACGATACCGTGGCGCGCCTGGGCGGCGACGAGTTCGTCATCCTGGTGGAGCTGGGCAAGGCGGAGGACGCCATGGCCGTGGCCGAGAAGGTGGTGGAGGTGGTCAACCTGCCCTTCCTGGTCGATGACCACGAGTTGCGCGTCTCGGCCAGCGTGGGCATTGCCATCTATCCGGAAGACGGCAGCACCCGCCACGACCTGGTGATCAACGCCGACGCGGCGATGTATCACACCAAGCGCAGCGGCCGCAACGGCTACAACTTCTTCGAGCCCTCCATGAATGCCAACGCCCACAACCAGCTGCAATGGTTGCAGGACTTGCGGGTGGCACTGGAGCGCAAACAGTTCCGCCTGGTCTACCAGCCCAAGTTCAGCCTGCCGGACGGCCCGGTGCTGGGTGCCGAAGCGCTGCTGCGCTGGCAGCATCCGTTGCATGGCGTGGTCGCCCCGGATGAATTCATCGGCCTGGCCGAGCGTTCCGGCCTGATCATTCCCATCGGTGCCTGGGTGCTGGACGAAGCGTGTCGCCAGATGCGCGAATGGCTCAATCTGGGACATACCGACTGGAAGATGTCGGTGAACCTGTCGGCCGTGCAGTTTGCCGACCCGCACCTGCTGGACACGGTGCGTTCGACGCTGCAGCGCCACCAGCTGCCGCCGCAGTGCCTGACCCTGGAAGTGACCGAGTCCACGGCCATGCACGATACCCAGGCCAGCCTGCAGACCCTGCAGCAGATCGCCGACCTGGGCGTGGAGATTTCCATCGACGACTTCGGCACCGGCTACTCCAGCCTGCTCTATCTCAAGCGCCTGCCGGCCAATGAACTCAAGATCGATCGCGGCTTCGTGCGCGACCTCAGCGATGGCTCGGAAGATGCAGCCATCGTCTCGGCCATCGTGGCCCTGGGACGCACGCTCAACCTGCGCATCGTGGCCGAGGGGGTGGAAACCGAGAAGCAGCAGCAGTTCCTGGCCTCGGTGGGCTGCGATGCCCTGCAGGGCTTCCTGCTGGGCCGGCCGATGACCCCCGAGCTGTTCCTGCAGGCCGTGCGCGCACAGCACAAGAGTGCTGCCTGAATCCAGCGCTGCGGGCCCGGCCCGGGGTATCCCTCAAATTGGCACGGCCAAGGCCGTGTATTCACCGGATTGCCCCCGCGCACTTGGTGCAAAGATGAAGTCGTAGGCTATCGGCCCCGCAAGGGACGATAGCGCCAGACTCCTGAGGGGGAGGTTGGGACGGATGGCCGGTCTGGCATCCGTCCCTTTTTGTTGTCGTCGGCAAGGCCGGCGGCTCAGAGCACCTTGCCCGGGTTCATCAACTGTTGCGGATCCAGCGCCAGCTTGATGGCGCGCATCATCTGCAATTCCACTGGCGACTTGTAGCGCGTGATTTCCTCGCGTTTCAGGGCCCCCAGCCCATGCTCGGCCGAGATCGAGCCACCGAAGCGGTCGACGCTGTCATGCACCACCAGGTTGATGGCGGCCTGCTGGGCGATGAAGTCGGTATCGGCCACGCCTAGCGGTGGCGACACGTTGTAGTGCAGATTGCCGTCGCCCAGGTGGCCGAAGGTGACCATGCGGCAGCCCGGTGAGGCTGCCTGCAGCAGCGCATCGGTGGTGCTGATGAAGTCGGCGATGCGGGAGATCGGCACCGAGATGTCGTGCTTGATGTTCTTGCCTTCGTGCGCCTGCGCCATCGAAATGTTCTCGCGCAATTCCCACAGGGCGCGGGACTGGGCCAGCGAGGCGGCGATGACGGCGTCGTTGACCAGCGATTGTTCCAGCGCTTCCCCGATGAGGCTTTCGAAGAGGGTGCGCGCATGTTCCTCCGATTCGCTGTCCGACAGCTCCAGCAGGACGTATTGGGGATGATGCTGGGCAAACGGCAGGCGCTGCTCGGGGAAGTGCTTGCAGACCAGCCGCAGGCAGATATCGGACATCAGCTCGAACCCGGTCAGGGCCGGACCGCAATGCTGCTGGGCCTGCTGCAGCAGCTGCAGCGCCTGGGCCGGCGTATCCAGCGCCACCAGCGCGGTGACCTGGGCGCGCGGCTGCGGGAAGAGCTTGAGCACGGCGGCCGTGATCACGCCCAGGGTGCCTTCGGCGCCGATGAAGAGATCACGCAGGTCGTAGCCGGTATTGTCCTTGCGCAGCCCCTTGAGGCTGCTCATGACCTCGCCCTGGGCGCTGACCACTTCCAGCCCCAGGCACAGCTCGCGGGTGTTGCCGTAGCGCAGCACGCCCGTGCCACCGGCATTGGTGGAGAGGTTGCCGCCGATGGTGCAACTGCCCTCGGCCGCCAGCGACAGCGGGAACAGGCGCTCGGCGCTGGCGGCCTGCTCCTGGATGTGTTGCAGGATGCAGCCGGCTTCCACCGTCATGGTGTTGTTGACCGTATCGACGGCGCGGATGCGATTCAAGCGCCGCAGCGACAGCACGGCGGCATTGCCCTGCTGGTCGGGCACGCTGCCCAGCACCAGGCCGGTATTGCCACCTTGCGGCACCAGCGGGACCTGGTATTGCGCGCACAGCTTGACCAGGGCGGCCACTTCGGCGGTATCGGCCGGTCGCAGCACGGCCACGGCGCGGCCGGTATAGCGGCCACGCTGGTCGGTCAGGTAGCCGGCGGTGTCGCCTGCTTCGGTGAGGACATGGGCGGCACCGATGGCGGTGCGGCAGGCTTGCAGGAATTCGGTCATGGGCATCGGGGAGGGGACAGGCAATGCCACACGCCCAGGCGGGCGCATGGCGCGAAACCGGGAACGGAGCGCTTACTGGGACGCCTTCTGGATCGCCTGGCGGGCGATTTCCTTGGCGGCCTTCTTGAACGGGTGCAGATAGAGCAGGGCGCACAGGAAGTACACGCAGGTCAGCGCCACTTCGGCCCAGGCCAGCAGCACCGAGGTATGGACAGCGTCACTGGTGGCGCGCACCAGGCCTTCGGCCAGATAGACCAGGATCAGCATGGACGACCACTGCAGGGTGTAGACATCGCGTTTCAGTACGCCGCGCAAGGGCAGCAGCAGCGGCAGCACCTTCAGTACCATCCACGAGCCACCCGGGCGCAAGGGGGCCAGTACCAGTTCCCACGCCAGGCACAGCAGGATCAGGGCGATCAGGCTGGAGCAGGCTCCCAGGTGGAAATAGCGCGCACGGCTGTTCATGATGGTCTCCGTAGTTTGATGGCGGTCTCTGCCAGCCTTTTGCCCAGCGCGATGGCCAGGGTTCGCGAGTCGTCCGACAGCGGCTGGTTGCCGTTGACGCCCGCCCAGTGGCTGGCGCCGTAGGGCGTGCCGCCGCTGTGGGTATTCATCAGTTCGGGATGCGCATAGGGCAGGCCCAAGAGCAGCATGCCGTGGTGCAGCAGCGGGATCATCATGGTCAGCAACGTCGACTCCTGGCCACCGTGCAGGCTGCCGGTGGAGGTGAACACGCAGGCTGGCTTGCCCGTCAACGCACCGGAGAGCCACTGTGGCGCGGTGCCATCCCAGAAGTATTTCATGGCCGCGGCCATGTTGCCGAAGCGGGTGGGCGAGCCCAGCGCCAGGCCGTCGCATTGCTGCAGGTCGGCGGCTTCCACGTAGGGGGCGCCGGAGGTTGGCACGTCCGGCTCCACCGCCTCGGTCACGGTCGACACCGCCGGCACGGTGCGCAGGCGCGCATCGCAGCCGGGCACGCTTTCCACGCCCTGGGCGATGAGCTCGGCCAGCTTGCGGGTGGCGCCGTGGCGCGAGTAGTACAGCACCAGGATGGTGGCGTTGGGGGAGGCGTGGGAAGTGGTCGTCATACTGGCATTATATTTCTGTTTTTTTCCGTGGCGACATGCGGAAAAAGAGTGAGGCAACTGCCTTTTCCTTCGCAATGCATCTCAAGAATCCGAAACTTACGGATTCACACACGGATTTGCGGGTTTTTGTCGCCAGCTTGGGCGATAATCGGGAAAGTTGTCGTCTCCGGGTAAATGCGGGACGACAGGAACCTTGGCCGGCCGGGAGCAGTCTTCCTGCGCTGTGTGCAATCGAAGTCGAACCGATGTCCCCTTTGCGTTTTTCCTTTTCCCGTATGCGTGGCCTGACCCGTGAACAGTGTAGCGATCTCCTGCGCTTCGCCGGCCGGCGTCTGCGCGAGGACCGCCTGCCGCAGGTGGCCGGCAGCCTGACCTTCACCACCATCCTCTCGCTGGTGCCGATGCTGACCATCGCGCTGGCGTTGTTTACGGCCTTTCCGCTGTTCTCGACCTTCCGCGCCTCGCTGGAAGCCTATTTCGTCGAGAATCTCATGCCCAAGGGCGTGGCCAACACCATCCTGGGCTACCTGAACCAGTTCGCCGCCAAGTCGGCACGCATCTCGGCCGTGGGCGGGGTGCTGCTGATCCTGACCTCGGTGCTGACCATGTCCACCATCGAGAGCGTGTTCAACCAGATCTGGCGCGTCAAGAAGTCCCGTCCGCTGGTGCAGCGGGTACTGGTGTACTGGGCCATCATCACGCTGGGACCATTGCTGATTGGCGTGTCCATCAGCGTGACCTCCTATCTGTCCACCGCCACCGGCGGCGCCGTCCGGAGCCTGCCGTGGCTGGGCGAGAGCTTCTACACCCTGGTCTCGCTGATGTTCTCGACGCTGGCCTACACGCTGCTCTACAGCACCGTGCCCAACCAGACCGTGGACTGGCGCGATGCGCTGGCCGGCGGCGTCCTGGCTGGCATCGGTCTGGAAATCGCCAAGCGGCTCTTTGCCGTCTACATCCTCAAGTTCCCCACCTACACCATGGTCTATGGCACGGTGGCGGTACTGCCGATCTTCCTGGTGTGGATCTACATGATGTGGATGATCACCCTGTTCGGCGCGCTGCTGACGGCGGCCTTGCCGGTGGTACGCTACGAGCGCTGGTGGCACGTGGCCTCGCCCGGGGCCGAGTTCATCGATGCCGTGAAGGTGCTCAAGTGCCTCTACACCGCCCGTGCCGGCGACGACTCGGCCGTGGTCAGCATGGAAGAGATGCGTCGCGCCACCAAGCTGGGACTGGGCGAGCTGCAGCAACTGCTGGCCCGCATGGGCGACACCGGCTGGGTGGCCTCGGTCAAGCCCGATACGCCGCGCCGTGCCGGCTGGAACCGCCGCATCACCGATGACATGGACCGCTGGACGCTGGTGGCGAACCCCGCCACGATCCGGCTGGCGCAACTGTATCGCCTGTTCGTCTTCGATCCGGCGGTACTGGCCCAGGCTGGCGAGGAGGATGTGCTGGTCACGCGCGTGGACGAGGCGGTCAATACCATGCTGGCGCAGTCGCTGGAGGACTATTGCCGCGTGCGCGAACCGGCCCGCCAAGTAGTCGAGGCGGGTGTCGCCGACCTGCCTCACGGCGCGGTACCGCTGGAGCAGCGCCGTCGCCTCTGGGAGCGCTGAGCGTCCGGGAGCTTCTAGCCTAGAAGGACACCTGCCCGGTCAGCATCTGCCAGTACATGACCCAGTCACCCATGAAGGAGTAGAGCGGGTGGCGGAAGGTGGCCGGCTGGTTTCTTTCCACCATGAAATGCCCGACCCAGGCGAAACCGTAGCCGCAGAATATGGCCACCGCGATCCACCACCACTGGTGCGTAACCAGCAGCAGCAACAGGCTCAGCAAGGCCAGCGTGGACCCCAGGAAGTGCAGTTGGCGGTTGACCCGATGCGAATGTTCGCTCAGGTAGGCCGGATAGAAGTCGCTGAAGCTGGCGTAATGGCGATGGGGCAGGGTAGCGGACATGGCGGTGCCTCCGGGAAGTCCTGATGTCTTCAGCTTAGTCAGCGCTGCGGCCAACTTCAATCTTCATCTCGCCATGCCGTGAAGTGATGTACATAACAGTGTGCGATGATCGCCGGAAATACTGCAAAGCAGCGTGTTTGGCGGTTGCCGAAACTGCATGCTTGCCCGTACCATGTGCTTGCAAGCCGGCGTCAGCAAGCTCATCGGTAATCGGCTATGCTGTTGCCCCCGTGAATTGGATTTTCCCGGCATCATCGCCTACAGTCAAAACAGCTTCATACAAATTTAGGATGACATCATGAAAGTCTCTGAAATCCTCAAGGTCAAAGGCAACATTCTTTTCACCGTCACGCCGGAAACCCCGATTCAGGAGGCGGTGACCGCGATGGCCGAGAAAGACATCGGTTCGCTGGTGGTCATGGAATATGGCGACCTGGTCGGCATGCTGACCTTCCGCGAAGTGCTGCTGACACTGCACAAGAACGGCGGCGCGCTGGGTGGTTCGACGGTGCGCAAGCACATGAACGACGCCCCCATCACCGTGACGCCCGATACGGATCTCAACGAAGTGCGCCGCATCATGCTGGAAAAGCACGCGCGCTACGTGCCGGTGATGGAAGCGCGCACGGTGCTGGGCGTGATGTCCTTCTACGACGTGGCCAAGGCCGTGCTGGACGCACAGGGCTTCGAGAACAAGATGCTCAAGGCCTATATCCGCGACTGGCCGGCCGAGGAAGAGGAGCGCGAAGGCAATAGCTGAACCAGCGCAAGCGCACCGGGTACCGTCGTGCCACGGCAAGCGGTACCCAGGCAGGCTCCCCAGAGAACCGTTCCCGCCGGAACGGTTTTTTATTGTCTCTTTTATTGTGCTTTGCCCCTATTGTTGCCCCGCGCCAAATTGCGTACCCTGCGTCTTACCCTTCATTGACCTGATTTGTCCATGCCCAAGAACAGCCAGTTCACGCTCTTCTCCCAACGGCGTTTTGCCCCCTTCTTCTGGACCCAGTTCCTGGGGGCGCTCAACGACAACGTCTTCAAGACGGCCCTGCTGACCATCCTCACCTACGACGCCCTGTCCTGGACCAGCATGGACACCGGGCTGCTCAACAACCTCATCCCGGGCTTGTTCATCCTGCCTTTCTTCCTGTTCTCGGCGACCTCGGGCCAATTGGCCGACAAGCTGGAGAAGGGCCGCGTGGCGCGCTTCGTCAAGCTGCTGGAGATCGCCATCATGGGCATCGCCGCCTATGGCTGGATGACCCATCATCTGTGGCTGCTGGTGACGGCGGTGATCGGCATGGGCATCCATTCGACGCTGTTCGGGCCGGTCAAGTACGCCTACCTGCCACAGCAGTTGCGACGCGATGAGCTCATCGGCGGCAATGGTCTGATCGAGATGGGGACCTTCGTGGGCATCCTGCTGGGGGAGATCCTGGGCGCGGTACTGGTGGTGCACAAGCCCTGGGGCCTGCAGCTGGTGGCCGGCGTGACCATCGGCATCGCCGTGCTGGGCTGGCTGGCCAGCCTGGCCATTCCGCATTCGCCGGCCCCGGCACCGGAACTCAAGGTCAACTGGAACCCCTTCACCGAGACCGTGCGCAACCTCGGCTTCTCGCGTCGCAACCGGCCGGTGTTCCTGTCGCTGCTGGGCAATTCCTGGTTCTGGTTCTACGGCGCCATCATGCTGGCGCAGTTCCCCGTCTATGCGAAGAACACCCTGCATGGCGACCACAGCGTCTTCGTGCTGCTGCTGGCGGTGTTCTCCATCGGCATCGGTGCCGGCTCGCTGCTGTGCGAGCGGCTTTCCGGGCACAAGGTGGAAATCGGCCTGGTACCGTTCGGCTCCATCGGCCTGTCAGTCTTCGGACTGGAGCTGTACTTCGCCAGCCAGGCCTACGTGACACCGGGGACGATGCTGGACATCGCCGGCTTCCTCGGCCAGGGCGGCAGCTGGCGCATCCTGGCGGACTGCCTGGGCATCGGTCTGTTCGGCGGCCTCTACATCGTGCCGCTGTTCGCGCTGATCCAGACCCGCTGCGACCCGGCCCACGTCTCGCGCACCATCGCCGGCATGAACATCATGAATGCCCTGTTCATGGTGGTCTCGGCACTGGTGGCCATGGTGCTGCTCAAGGCCGGCCTGACGATCCCGCAGATCTTCCTGGCCACGGCCATCATGAATGGCGTGGTGGCGGTGTACATCTTCTCGCTGGTGCCGGAATTCCTCATCCGCTTCCTGGCCTGGCTGCTGATCCATACCTTCTACCGGGTGCGCATCGTCAATGGCCAGGCCATCCGCGACCAGGGCGCCGGTGTGCTGGTGTGCAACCACGTCAGCTACGTGGATGCGATCGCCATCATGGCGGCCAGTCCGCGTCCGGTGCGTTTCGTGATGGATCACCAGATATTCAAGATCCCGCTGCTGTCCTGGCTCTTCCGCAATGCCCGCGCCATCCCCATCGCCTCGGTCAAGGAAGATCCGTGGCTGACCGAGAAGGCCTTCGTCGACATCGCCCAGGCGCTGCACGAGGGCGAGCTGGTGTGCATCTTCCCCGAGGGCAAGCTCACGCGTGACGGCGAGCTGAACCCCTTCAAGGGCGGCGTGCAGAAGATCATCGAGCGCAGTCCGGTGCCGGTGTTGCCGCTGGCCTTGCGCGGCCTGTGGGGCAGCCTGTTCTCGCGCGACCCCAGCAATCCGGTGGCGCGCACCTTCAAGCGCGGCCTGTTCTCGCGGCTGGAACTGGTCGTGGGCGAGCCCATCGCCCCCGCCGATGTCAGCCCCGAACTGCTGCAAGAAAAAGTGCGCGCCCTGCGCGGCGACTGGAAGTAGGGCGGGACAGACGCTGGACGCTGGACGCCGGACGCCGCCGACAGCTCGTCGGCGGCGTCCGAGACTGGTAAAATCGCGTTTTCCCAGTCTCTCACGCGAATTCCATCATGTCCGGCAATACCTTCGGCACGCTCTTCACCGTCACCACCTTCGGCGAATCCCACGGCCCGGCCATCGGCTGCGTGATCGATGGCTGCCCCCCGGGCATGACCCTGTCGGAGGCCGATATCCAGCCGGAACTGGATCGCCGCCGCCCCGGCACCTCGCGCCACGTGACCCAGCGCCAGGAACCCGATACCGTCGAGATCCTCTCCGGCGTCTACGAGGGCAAGACCACCGGTACCCCCATCGCACTGCTGATCCGCAACCAGGACCAGCGCAGCAAGGACTACGGCAATATCCTCGAGACCTTCCGCCCCGGCCATGCCGACTACACCTACTGGCACAAGTACGGCATCCGCGATCCGCGCGGCGGTGGCCGGTCCTCGGCGCGCCTGACCGCCCCCGTGGTGGGTGCGGCGGCCATTGCCAAGAAGTGGCTGTTCGAAAAGTACGGTACCACCTTCAAGGGCTGCATGAGCCAGCTGGGCGAGATCGCGATCCCCTTCGAGTCCTGGGAGCACGTGCCCAACAACCCCTTCTTCGCTGCCAATGCCAGCATCATCGAGCGCCTGGAAGACTACATGGACGCCCTGCGCAAGGATGGCGACTCCATCGGCGCGCGCATCGACGTGGTGGCGCAGAACGTGCCCGTCGGCCTGGGTGAACCGCTCTACGACAAGCTCGACGCCGAGATCGCCTATGCGCTGATGGGCATCAACGCCGTCAAGGGCGTGGAGATCGGCGCCGGTTTCCGCTCGGTGGTGCAAAAGGGTTCCGAGCACGGCGACGCGCTGACCCCGGAAGGCTTCGTGGGCAACAATGCCGGCGGCGTCCTGGGCGGCATCTCGACCGGCCAGGACATCACGGCTTCCATCGCCATCAAGCCTACCTCCAGCATCCGCACGCCGCGTCCGTCCATCGACAAGAACGGCCAGCCGATCGCGGTGGAAACCTTCGGGCGTCATGATCCCTGCGTGGGCATCCGTGCCACGCCGATTGCCGAAGCCATGCTGGCGCTGGTGCTGATGGATCATGCCTTGCGGCACCGTGCCCAGTGCGGCGACGTCAAGGTCGATACCCCGCAACTGCGCTGAACGGCCGGCGGGATCCCTGACACGAACCGGCCATCGCGCTAGCGATCGCCGGTTTTTTCTTGCTCGAAACATTTTGCCGCGAGCCCGGTCGAAACGGCTCCCGGCCCGCCAGGGTGGCGCACGACCGCCCGGCAGCAGGACCCGGAATCAAATCAATTATTCAATGGAGGCGGGAATGATGCTCAAACCAATCATCAAGAACAGCATGCTGGCCATGGCGCTGGCCGGCCTGGTGGCCTGCGAGACAGTCCAGACCACCCAGGGTGGCGCGGTGGGGATCGATCGCAAGCAACAGATGCTGGTGTCGTCGGCCGACATGGAAGCCTCGGCCAGCAAGGAATACGCCCAGGTGCTGGGCGAGGCCAAGGGCAAGGGGCAATTGAACCGCAATGCGGCGCAGGTCCAGCGGGTGCGTGCCATTGCCAATCGCCTGATCCCGCAGACCGGTGTATTCCGGCCCGATGCACTGAACTGGAAGTGGGAAGTCAATGTACTCACTTCCGAGGAGACCAATGCCTGGTGCATGCCCGGTGGCAAGATCGCGGTCTACACCGGCCTGATCGACAAGCTCAAGATCACCGATGATGAATTGGCTGCCGTGATGGGCCACGAGATCGCCCATGCGCTGCGCGAGCATGCCCGCGAGCGCGCCTCGCAGCAGGTGGTGGCCAACTCGGCCATCTCCATCGGCGCAGCCCTGCTGGGCCTGGGGGATCTGGGCAAGCAGGGCGCCCAGTACGCCTACATGGGCTTGATGGGCTTGCCCAATTCGCGCGCCAACGAGACCGAGGCCGACCGCATCGGCGTGGAGCTGGCCGCGCGCGGCGGCTATGACCCCAAGGCGGCCGTGACGCTGTGGCAGAAGATGGCCAGCCTGGGTGGCGAGGAACCGATGAAGTTCATGTCCACCCACCCCTCCAGCAGCGAGCGCATCGCCGATCTGAGCGACTACGCGCAACGTGTCGATCCGCTGTATCAGCAGACGCGCAAGAAACGCTGAGCGCGGCTTGAGTCACCAAAGCGATCCGGCCTGTTCCCGTCATCCCGGGGATATGCCGGATTTTTCATGTGCGCCGCAAATTTTGCTCTTTTTCTGCTGCTTTGCAGCATTTCTATCTGTTGTTGCGATGCGGCGGAAAACACGGCGAGAGGGTAAGACCTGTCGCTTTATGGCATAATCAAATGCTATTTTCTACGACCAGCCTCCACACTGTTACGCAGGACCGCAACATGCTCAAGACGCTTTACGACAAACTCTGGGAGTCGCACGTCGTTCATACGGAAGATGACGGTACCGCCATCCTGTATATCGACCGCCATCTGCTCCACGAAGTGACCAGCCCGCAAGCCTTCGAAGGCCTCAAGCTAGCCGGTCGTCAACCCTGGCGCAACTCGGCCAACCTGATGGTGGCCGACCACAACGTCCCCACCACCGACCGCGCCCACGGCATCGCCGACCCGATCTCGCGCCTGCAGGTCGAGACGCTGGATGGCAACGCCAAGGAATACAACCTGACGTACTTCGGCATGAACGACAAGCGTCAGGGCATCGTGCACGTGATCGGCCCCGAGCAGGGCGCCACGCTGCCGGGCATGACGGTGGTCTGCGGTGACTCGCACACCTCCACCCACGGCGCCTTCGCCGCGCTGGCCCATGGCATCGGTACCTCCGAAGTGGAGCACGTGCTGGCCACCCAGACGCTGCTGGCGCGCAAGTCCAAGTCCATGCTGGTGCAGGTCGACGGCGCACTGCCGGCCGGCGTCACCGCCAAGGACATCGTGCTGGCCGTCATCGGCAAGATCGGCACGGCCGGTGGTACCGGTTATGCGATCGAATTCGCCGGCTCGACCATCCGTTCGCTGTCCATGGAAGGCCGCATGACGGTCTGCAACATGGCCATCGAAGCCGGTGCCCGTGCTGGCATGGTGGCCTTCGATGACACCACGCTCAATTACCTCAAGGGCCGTCCCTATTCGCCCTCGGGCCCGCACTGGGAGCGTGCCGTGAGCTACTGGCGCACGCTGCATTCCGACCAGGGCGCCAAGTTCGACATGGTCGTGACCCTCAATGCCGCCGAGATCAAGCCGCAAGTCACCTGGGGCACCTCGCCCGAGATGGTGGTGGCTGTCGACGCCCGCGTACCCGATCCCGACAAGGAAAAGGACCCGACCAAGCGCGATGGCATGGAAAAGGCCCTGGCCTACATGGCCCTGAAGCCCAATACCCCGATCGAGGATATCCGGATCGACAAGGTCTTCATCGGTTCCTGCACCAACTCGCGCATCGAAGACCTGCGCGAGGCGGCCAAGGTGGTGCGCGGCAAGTTCCGCGCCTCCAACGTCAAGCTGGCGATGGTGGTGCCGGGCTCCGGCCTGGTCAAGGAGCAGGCCGAGCGTGAAGGTCTGGACAAGATCTTCCGCGACGCCGGCTTCGAATGGCGTGAGCCGGGCTGCTCCATGTGCCTGGCCATGAACGCCGACCGTCTGGAACCGGGCGAGCGCTGTGCCTCGACGTCGAATCGCAATTTCGAAGGTCGTCAGGGCGCCGGTGGCCGTACTCACCTGGTGAGCCCGGCCATGGCCGCTGCGGCAGGTATCGCCGGTCACTTCGTGGATGTGCGTTCGCTGTAAGCGTCGGCTTGTGAAATCTTTTCGAGAGGTACAAACATGAAAAAAATCTCCGCTCTGATTCTGCTGGCCGTCACCCTGGGTGCTCTGGCCGGGTGCAACACCGTCGATGGCTTCGGCAAGGATGTCCAGAAGGTTGGCGAGAAGATGCAGGACGCCAGCAAGAAATAAGCAGGACAGTGAAACAGGCTGCGGCCAGCGTGCCGTAGCTTCAGTTTTTGAACATGAAAGAGGAAGGGCAGGGCAGCATCATCACCCCGCCGACCCGAGGTCAAACTCATGAATAAATTTATCGTGCATGAAGGACTGGTGGCGCCGCTGGATCGCGCCAACGTCGATACCGATGCGATCATCCCGAAGCAGTTCCTGAAGTCGATCAAGCGCAGCGGCTTCGGCCCCAACCTGTTCGACGAATGGCGCTACCTGGACCATGGCGAGCCGGGCATGGACAACAGCAAGCGCCCGGTCAACCCGGACTTCGTACTCAACCAGGAGCGCTACCAGGGGGCATCGATCCTGCTGTCGCGCAAGAACTTCGGCTGCGGCTCCTCGCGCGAGCACGCACCGTGGGCGCTGGACCAGTTCGGCTTCCGCGCCGTGATCGCGCCCAGCTTCGCCGACATCTTCTTCAACAACTGCTACAAGAACGGTCTGCTGCCCATCGTCCTGACCGAGCAACAGGTCGATCACCTGTTCAATGAAGTCAAGGCCTTCCCGGGTTATCGCCTGGTCATCGACCTGGAAAAGCAGGTCGTCAGCACCACCAATGGCAGCCAGGCCTTCCCGTTCGAGATCAGCGAGTTCCGCAAGTATTGCCTGCTCAACGGCTTCGACGACATTGGCCTGACCCTACGCAAAGCCGACACCATTCGTGCCTACGAAGAGAAACACCTGCACGAACAGCCCTGGCTGAGCAACACGATCTGACAGGATCGTTGAAACAACAGCAAAGGGCGGTCAGATGACCGCCCTTGTCATTGATAACCCGAATTCGCTGCATAACTGAGAAAGAGAAGCCATGAAGATTGCTATCCTGCCGGGCGACGGCATCGGTCCCGAGATCGTCGATGAAGCCGTGCGCGTGCTCAATGCGCTGGACGAGAAGTTCGAGATGGAATCGGCCCCGGTCGGCGGCGCCGGCTACGAGGCCCACGGCCACCCTCTGCCGGATGGCACCCTGAAGCTGGCCAAGGAAGCCGACGCCATCCTCTTCGGCGCCGTCGGCGACTGGAAGTACGACAAGCTGGAGCGCGCCCTGCGCCCGGAGCAGGCCATCCTGGGCCTGCGCAAGCACCTGCAGCTGTTCGCCAACTTCCGTCCCGCGATCTGCTATCCGGAATTGACCGGTGCTTCGTCGTTGAAGCCCGAGCTGGTGGCCAACCTGGACATCCTGATCGTGCGCGAACTGAACGGCGACATCTATTTCGGCCAGCCGCGCGGCATGCGCGAAGCGCCGGACGGTCCTTTCAAGGGTGCGCGTGAAGGATTTGATACCATGCGCTATTCGGAACCGGAAATCCGCCGTATCGCCCACGTCGCCTTCCAGGCCGCCGCCAAGCGCGGCAAGCGCCTGTGCAGCGTGGACAAGGCCAACGTGCTGGAAACCTTCCAGTTCTGGAAGGACATCGTCACCGAAGTGGGCAAGGAATACCCGGAGGTCGAGCTGTCGCACATGTACGTGGACAATGCCGCTATGCAACTGGTGAAGGCACCGAAGAACTTCGACGTCATCGTCACCGGCAACATGTTTGGCGACATCCTCTCCGACGCCGCTGCCATGCTGACCGGTTCCATCGGCATGCTGCCTTCGGCTTCGCTGGATGCGAATAACAAGGGCCTGTACGAGCCCTCGCACGGCTCGGCACCGGACATCGCAGGCAAGGGTATCGCCAATCCCTTGGCGACCATCCTGTCGGCGGCGATGATGTTGCGTTTCTCCTTGAACCGTGCCGAGCAGGCCGACCGCATCGAGAACGCCGTGAAGAAAGTGCTTGCGCAAGGCCTGCGCACCGCCGATATTTACGAAGAGGGCTGCACCAAGGTCAATACCCAGCAGATGGGCGAGGCCGTGGTCAAGGCGCTCGGCTAAGGACAATTCCTCCGCACCGGCTGGTGCGGGAGGGTTGCAGGCCGGATGTTCCGGCACACAATGTGTTCAATCTGATTTGTTCACCATGGAAATTCTAAATAGGGAAAGATGATGAAACTGGTTGGTTTAGTTGGCTGGCGTGGAATGGTGGGTTCGGTCCTGATGCAGCGCATGCAGGACGAGGGTGATTTCGATCACATCGAACCGGTATTTTTCTCGACTTCGAATGCGGGCGGCAAGGCGCCGTCGTTCGCCAAAACGGCAACGACGCTCAAAGACGCCAACAGCATCGATGAGCTCAAGAAATGCGACATCATCATTACCGCGCAGGGTGGCGACTACACCAACGAGATCTTCCCCAAGCTGCGTGCAGCCGGTTGGGACGGCTACTGGATCGACGCCGCCTCCTCGCTGCGCATGAAGGATGATGCCGTGATCGTGCTGGATCCGGTCAACAACAACGTCATCAAGGACGCGCTGGCCAAGGGCGTGAAGAACTACATCGGCGGCAACTGCACCAACTCCATCCTGTTGATGGGCGTGGGTGGCCTGTTCAAGGAAGGCCTGGTCGAGTGGGTCAGCTCCATGACCTACCAGGCAGCCTCCGGCGGCGGCGCCAACCACATGCGCGAACTGCTGAAGGGCATGGGCGTCATCAACGCCGCCGTGGCCGAAGAACTGGCCACGCCGTCCTCGGCCATCCTGGACATCGACCGCAAGGTCGCCAAGACCATCCGTGAAGACGTGCCCACCGAGTTCTTCGGCGCACCGCTGGCCGGCGGCCTGATCCCCTGGATCGACGCCCAGCTGGAAAACGGCCAGTCCAAGGAAGAGTGGAAGGGTCAGGCCGAAGTCAACAAGATCCTCGGCAATGAGAAGATCATCCCCGTCGACGGCCTGTGCGTGCGTATCGGCGCCATGCGCTGCCACAGCCTGGCGCTGACCATCAAGTTGAAGCGCGACCTGCCCCTGGCCGAGATCGAGTCCATCATCCGTGCCGGCAACCCCTGGGTGAAATGGGTTCCCAATGACCGCGCCATCACGGTCAAGGAACTGACCCCGGCAGCCATCACCGGCGGCCTGGAAATCGGCGTGGGCCGCGTGCGCAAGCTGAACCAGGGGCCGGAATACATCTCGGCCTTCGTCATCGGCGACCAGCTGCTGTGGGGCGCGGCCGAACCGCTGCGCCGCATGCTGCGCATCATCCTGGGCAACCTGGAGTAATGTCGGTGCCCGGATATTGTCCGGAGAGCAACACCGCAATGCTGACAGGATATGAATAGGACTTGCCTATCCCGTTGTCAGTCTGCAACAATAGCCCGCCAGCTGCCACTCATGTGGGGGCTGGCGGGTTTTTCTCATGTTGAGAACTTAAGTACACTTGCGGGTGTAAGTTCTTGATGATAATTTGAAAACCCCATTCATTTCATGAAAGTCAACATACGGACCAGCCGCCTGCGGCGGTGCCGACGGGTTGCTGGATTTGATGAAATGGATTGGCGCTCCTGTCCCGGAGGCCGCGACAGCATGTTTCGCGGAACACGGTCCCGGTCTGGAGTTACGCCGACCGGCGTTACGGGCCGGGCAGCACATGTCCCATTCACGGCTTCCACTGATTTGAACAAGAGCGTGACGGGTTTCAAGCGGAACGTTTCTCTAAGCCAATTAAAACATGCCTCTGAATACGAACAAGAAGCAGCCCCTGTCCCAGATCAAGACCCTGAGCGCCGCCATCGCGCTGGCGCTGGCCGTGCCGCTGGGCGCGCAGGCAGCCAGCCTGGGCAAGCTTACCGTGCTGTCCTCGCTGGGCCAGCCGCTGCGCGCCGAGATCGAAGTCACCTCGGTGAGCGCCGATGAGGCCGGCAAGCTCTCGGCCAAGCTGGCCTCGGCGGAGGCCTTCAGCCGCGCCAATGTCGACTTCAACCCGATCCTGAGTTCACTGTCCTTTGTGGTGGAGCAGCGCCAGGGGCGCCATTTCATCCGTATCAGTTCTGCACAGCCGGTCAGCGATCCCTTCGTCGACCTGTTGCTGGAGCTGGAAGCAGGGGGCTCGCGTCTGGTGCGTGAGTACACTTTCCTGCTCGATCCGGCCGATAGCAAGGCACCGCGCAACGCCCAGGTTGCTCCATTGACGCCGAGCACCTCCAGTGCTCCCGCTGCCAAGGCCGATGTCGCCACACCGCCTGCCGCTGCTGCGCCAGCCGCCACCGCCACCGCTACGGCGCCGGAGGCAACTGCACCGGCACCAGCGGCAACTGCACCAGCACCAGCGGCGACTGCACCCATGGCCGCACCTGCGGTTGCACCGGCACCGGCACCAGCGCCGGCGACTCCCGCTGCACCGGCGCCAGCCGGCGCTCCGATCCCGGTCAGCGGTGAAGAACCCGTCACCAATATCGTCCAGCGCCCGGCACCTTCGGCCCTGGCCGAGGAGCTGATCCGTCGCCAGCAGGCATCCCCCGACAATACGCCGGCGTCGGCCAGTCCCCAGGCTGCTCCGCCGGCCGCACCGATGGCTTCGGGCAAGACCGATATGCCAGCCGCCTCGACTGCCGCAGGTGGCAAGGCCGGTGATTATCGCGTCAAGCAGGGGGATACGCTGGCAGGCATCGCCACCCGCAACCAGCAGCCCAACGTCTCGCTGGACCAGATGCTCATCGCCCTGTACCGCGCCAATCCCGACGCTTTCATGGGCAACAACATCAACCGCCTGCGCGCCGGCAAGATCCTGGCCATTCCCGACCAGCCCAGCGCGGCTGCGGTGGACAAGACCGAAGCCCATGGCATGGTCGTGGCCCAGGCCCAGGATTTCAACGCCTACCGCAACAAGCTGGCCGGCCAGGTCGCCAACGCGCCGGCCGCCAAGCCCGGCGCCAGCCGGCAAAGCGGTGGTGGCAAGATCACCACCCGGGTCGAGGAGCGCTCCGGTACCCAGGAAGCACGCGACCGGCTGGAACTGTCGCGTGCCAACAAGGGCCGTGGCAAGACCGGCAATGCCGGCGCAGCGGCTGAAGAAAAGGCCGCCGCCGAGCGCGCCCTGGCTGATGCCAACGACCGCGTCAAGGATCTCGAAAAGAACGTCGACAATCTCCAGAAGCTGCTGGAACTGAAGAACAAGACCATCTCCGACCTGACTGCCCAGCAGCAGAAGCAAGCTGATGCCGCCAAGCCAGCCCAGGCTGCCAAGCCGGAAGACAAGCCGGAAGACAAGCCCGTCGAAGCTGCCCCGGCAGCTGCGGCCGCACCGGCTCCAGCACCAGCACCTGCACCGGCACCCGTGACCAACGGGCCAGCCAAGCCCGTCGACAAGTCCGGCGGCAGCTTCCTCGACAAGATCAAGGACAATCCCTATGTGCTGGGCGGTGCGGGGGTAATCGTCGCCTTGCTGGCAGCCGGAGGTGGCGTGCTGGCCATGCGTCGTCGCAAGAAGAAATCCGATCAACCAGCGGCCGAGCCGGCCAGCGAGCCTGAGCCTGCACCCACACCTGCAGCCGCCCCGGTAGCGGCAGTGGTCGAACCGGAGGTTGCACCTGCGGCCGAAGCGGCCGTGATGGCCGCGCCCGAAACCCCGGCAGAACCGCCAGTGGCAGCGGCCCCGGAAGCCCCGGCCGAAGAGGCTCCGGTGGATCCGATCGCCGAGGCCGACATGTACATCGCCTACGGCCGCGACGAGCAGGCCGAGGATGTCCTCAAGCTAGCGCTGCAGACCCAGCCCGAACGCCAGGCGCTGCATGCCAAGCTGGCGGAGATCTATGCCAAGCGTGGTGACGTGGTCAGTTTCAACAAGGTGGCCCAGAATCTGCACGCACTCAGCGGCGGCCTCAACGAGACCTGGGTCAAGACGGCAGCGCTGGGCCTGGAAATCGATCCGACCAATCCGCTGTATGGCGGCGTGCCGGCTGAACCCGAGCCTGCCCCCATGGCTGAGGAAGAGCCCGCGATGGAGTTCGACCTGAGCGACTTCAAGGGCGCCGAAATCCAGCAAGCGGCCACGCCGCCTGCCGGTGCCGCGGTCGATTTCGGCAAGGATATCGATTTCGACCTGGACCTGGACAACGGCGCCAAGCCGGACACCAGCGAGCCCATCCTGCCGGCCGCATCGACGGCGGCCAGTTCGGCCGCGATGCTGCTGGACAGCCTGGACGACGAGCCGGCCCTGAGCCTGGCCGACCTCGACCTGAGCCTGCCCGACGAGGGGGCGACGCCGTCGGCGACCAATCTGCTGGAAGAGGACGAAGAGTCTGCCTTCGAAGCCGAAATGACGACCAAGCTCGACCTGGCCGCGGCCTACGAGGAAATCGGCGACAAGGAAGGCGCACGCGAATTGCTGGAAGAGGTCATGCGCGGCGGCAACGATACCCAGGTGGCCCGCGCCAAGGAAATGATGGCCGCGCTGAGCTGAGCTGAGCTGAGCCGGTCCGGGCAGGCGGTTCGACCCGGCAAGCGATTCCATTACAATAGCTTCATCTCGCGGGCAGCTCGCATGAGCTGCCCGTTTGTTTTCAGCGTAACGGTGTGCCCGCCGATCCAGCGTGGCGGGCAGACAGCGACATCCCATGACAGATATCCATCCACAAGCCGAAGGCCTGCGCCGCGTAGTGCTCGGTGTGCAGTATGACGGCGCCTGCTGGCAAGGCTGGCAGACCCAGCCGCACCGCCAGACCGTGCAGGACCAGCTTGAGGCCGCCTTGCGACGCTTCAGCACCCAGGACATTGCCACCACCTGTGCCGGACGCACCGATGCCGGTGTGCACGCACTGGAGCAACTGGTGCATTTCGATACCCCGATTGCCCGCGATACCTTCTCCTGGGTGCGCGGCACCAATGCCTTCCTGCCGCCGACCATTGCCGTGCGCTGGGCGTGCGAATTGCCCTACGTGGACGATGCCGCCATCGCCCAGGCGGCCAGCCAGCCGGTGGAGCTGCATGGCAGCGACCGCGCCGGCGCCGACAGCCTGGCCAGGTTCGGCTTCCATGCCCGCTTCTCGGCCATTGCCCGGACCTATCACTACGTGCTCTACAACCATGCGGTGCGCTCGCCACTGCTGGCCGGCAAGGCGGGCTGGACCTTCCGCCCGCTGGACGCCGACCGCATGCATCGCGCCGCCCAGCACTTGATCGGCGAGCACGATTTCACCAGTTTTCGCGCCGTGGAATGCCAGGCCAAGTCGCCCGTGCGCAAGATGGAGAGCATCTCGGTACGACGCCATGGCGACATGATCGTCTTCACGCTCAAGGCCAATGCCTTCCTGCATCACATGGTGCGCAACATCGTCGGTTCGCTCATCGTGGTGGGCAATGGCAAGCAGGGGCCGGAATGGATCGCCGATGTGCTGGCCCAGCGTGACCGCAGCCGTGCGGCGCCGACCTTCATGCCTGACGGACTGTACCTGGCGCGGGTAGACTATCCCGATGCCTGGGCGCTGCCACAGGAAAACCGTTCCTGGCCCTGGCTGTAAGCCATTTCTCCCGGAGACCTGCAAGCTCATGACCCATCGCACCCGCATCAAGATCTGCGGCCTGACCCGTGAAGAAGACATCGGCGCAGCCGTCGCCGCCGGTACCGACGCCATCGGCCTGGTGTTCTACCCCAAGAGCCCGCGCTACGTCACGCCGCAGCGCGCCGCCGAGCTCAGCCGGGTGGTGCAGCCCTTCGTCAGCTTGGTGGGCCTGTTCGTCAATCCCACGCTGGAGGAGGTGAGGGAAGTGCTGGCCCGGGTGCCGCTGACGGTGCTGCAGTTCCATGGCGACGAGACACCCGAGCAATGCGCCGCCATCGCCGCGGCCGTGGTCAGGCCCTTCATGCGCGCGGCCAGAATAGGAAGCTCGACGAAGCCTGCCGATTTGTTAGAATACGAACAGGCATATCGCTCTGCCAGCCCGTTTTTCACCGGGCTGCTGCTCGACACCCTGGTCGAGGAGTATGGCGGCAGCGGAAAGGTTTTCGATTGGTCTCTCATTCCAAAAGAACTCGCGCCTCGGGCCGTTTTGAGTGGTGGCTTGAGCGTACACAACGTCACTGAGGCGGTGGCCGGCGTTCGCCCTTACGCGGTCGATATCAGCAGTGGTGTCGAAGCCGCCAAGGGCATCAAGGACGCGGCCAAGGTCGAGGCCTTCATCAGCGCCGTGCGCTTGGCCGACGCTACCGCCGCGTAGCACGTACCGAATACCGTACAGACCGTACAGAACGAGTTTCAGAGGATCAACATGAAAGAACTGAGTCCCCTCGGCAATGTTGCTGAGCGTCAAGCCATTCCCGCCGCCGCCCTGCACCAGACGGCCCATTACAACCTGCCGGATTCCCGTGGCCACTTCGGCCCCTACGGCGGCAGCTTCGTCTCCGAGACGCTGACCCTGGCCCTGAACGAGCTGCGCGAGGCCTATGCCCGCTACCAGCATGACGAGCAGTTCCTGGCCGAATTCCATACCGAGCTGAAGCATTTCGTCGGCCGCCCCAGCCCGGTGTATCACGCCAAGCGCTGGTCCGAGCTGGCCGGCGGCGCGCAGATCTACTTCAAGCGCGAAGACCTGAACCACACCGGCGCCCACAAGATCAACAACGTGATCGGCCAGGCCTTGCTGGCCAAGCGCATGGGCAAGCAGCGCATCATCGCCGAGACCGGCGCCGGCCAGCACGGCGTGGCCACGGCCACCATCTGTGCGCGCTTCGGCATGGAATGCATCGTCTACATGGGCGCGGAAGACGTGAAGCGCCAGCTGCAGAACGTCTATCGCATGAACCTGCTGGGTGCCAAGGTGGTGCCGGTGGAGTCCGGTTCCAAGACCCTGAAGGACGCGCTCAACGAAGCCATGCGCGACTGGGTCACCAATGTCGAATCGACCTTCTACATCATCGGCACCGTGGCAGGTCCGCATCCCTACCCGATGATGGTACGCGATTTCCAGTCGGTGATCGGCAACGAGTGCATCCAGCAGATGCCCGAGATCGCCTCGCGCCAGCCCGACTACGTGGTGGCGGCCGTGGGCGGCGGCTCCAATGCCATGGGCATCTTCTATCCCTACATCGACTATCCCGACGTCAAGCTGGTGGGCGTGGAAGCAGCCGGCGATGGCCTGGACAGCGGCCGCCACTCGGCCTCGCTGACCCTGGGTTCGCCGGGCGTGCTGCACGGCAACCGCACCTACCTGCTGCAGGACGAGAACGGCCAGATCATCGAAACCCACTCCGTCTCGGCCGGCCTGGATTATCCGGGCGTGGGTCCCGAGCACGCCTGGCTCAAGGATAGCGGTCGTGCCAGCTATGCCTGCATCACCGATGACGAGGCGCTGGATGCCTTCAATACCTGTTGCCGCATCGAAGGCATCATCCCGGCGCTGGAGTCCAGCCATGCCCTGGCCCACGCGGCCAAGCTGGCGGCGACCTTGCCCAAGGATCAGATCGTGCTGGTCAACCTGTCCGGCCGTGGGGACAAGGACATGCATACCGTACAGCAGCGTCAGGGCTGATCGCCGACCCTGACCGACGCAGGCCGGCTGCCCGAGGGGTGGTCGGCTGGTTCGACAAACTACTTCACCATCATGTCCAGAATCCAAAACACCTTTTCCCAGCTGGCCGAGCAGAAGCGCAAGGCCCTGATCACTTTCATCACCGCCGGCGATCCGGCCCCCGAGCTGACCGTGCCGCTGCTGCATGCGCTGGTGGCGGGCGGAGTCGACATTCTCGAACTGGGCGTGCCGTTCTCCGACCCCATGGCCGAAGGCCCGGTGATCCAGCGCGCCTGCGAGCGTGCCCTGAAGTTCGGCATCAGCACCCATGACGTGTTGGGCTATGTGCGCGAATTCCGCAAGACCAATACCCATACCCCCATCGTGCTGATGGGGTACGCCAACCCCATCGAGCGCTTCGGTGTGGATGCCTTCATCGAGGCTGCCAGCCAAGCGGGTGTGGATGGCACCATCGTGGTCGATTACCCGCCCGAGGAGTGCGAGGAATTCGCCAGCAAGATGCAGGCGCGGGGCCTGGATCCCATCTTCCTGCTGGCGCCGACCTCGACCGAGGAACGCATTCGCCAGGTAGCGGCCGTCAGCAGCGGCTTTTGCTACTACGTCTCGCTCAAGGGGGTGACCGGCGCCGGCCATATCGATACCGCCGAGGTGGCCGAGCGCATCGCCGCCATCCGCCAGCACGTCAAGCTGCCCATCGCGGTGGGCTTTGGCATCCGCGATGGCGCCACCGCCCGCACCGTGGGCAGTGTGGCCGACGCCGTGGTGATCGGCAGCCGCATCATCTCCGAGCTGGAAAACACCCCCCGCGAGCAGGCCTGCGAGGCCGTGCAGGCCTTCGTGACCGGCATCCGCCAGGCGCTCGATGCCTGAGGCCCCCCGGTAGGGCAAGAAGCGAGAAAAGCCTGCGGCACCGAGAGGTGTCGGAGGCTTTTTCTTTTTGACAAGATACGGTTTTTTATCGGCCTTTTCTTGTCGGATGGAAAGCTTGAGCTCGCTTTACGTGCGTCGCAGGCGGGCTCTGGTACAATGCGCCACCGGAAAAATCTATGAGGTATCTATGAGCTGGCTCGAGAAGTTACTGCCACCCCAGATTCAACGCGGCTCCACCAGCCGCAAAGCCATCCCGGAAGGTTTGTGGGTCAAGTGCCCCTCCTGCGAGGCCGTGCTGTACCGTACCGACCTGGAGTCCAACCTCCACGTCTGCCCCAAGTGCAGTCACCACATGCGCATCCGCGCCCGCGCTCGTCTCGATGCTCTGCTCGACGAAGGCGGCCGCTATGAGATCGGCCAGGAAGCCTTGCCGGTCGACACCCTGAAGTTCAAGGACAGCAAGAAGTACCCGGATCGTCTCAAGGACGCCATGGAATCCACCGGCGAAACCGATGCCATGGTGGTCATGGGCGGCGCGATCATGACCCTGCCGGTCGTGGTGGCCTGCTTCGAATTCGAATTCATGGGCGGTTCCATGGGCTCGGTGGTGGGTGAGCGCTTCGCGCGCGGCGCCCAGGCTGCGCTGGAGCAGAAGGTCCCCTTCATCTGCATCACCGCCACCGGCGGCGCCCGCATGCAGGAAGGCCTGCTGTCGCTGATGCAGATGGCCAAGACCACCGCCATGCTGACCAAGCTGTCGGAAAAGAAGCTGCCCTTCATCAGCGTGCTGACCGACCCGACCATGGGCGGCGTGTCGGCCTCCTTCGCCTTCATGGGTGACGTGGTGATGGCCGAACCCAAGGCCCTGATCGGCTTTGCCGGCCCCCGCGTGATCGAGAACACGGTGCGCGAGAAACTGCCGGAAGGCTTCCAGCGTGCCGAATTCCTGGTTACCAAGGGCGCCATCGACATGATCGTCGACCGCCGCAAGATGCGCGAGGAAATCGCCCGTCTGCTGGCCCTGCTGCAAAACCAGGCGGCCGAAACGGTTTCCTGATAAGCGGCTATACTTCAGGCCCGGATTTGCAGAAGTGCAAATCCGGGCCTTGTTTTTTCGCTTTTCGCTTTTCACTTTCCGCTTTCCGTATTTCGAGCTGTTGCACTACCGACCGAGACGCGCCATGACTTCCCAAGCTTCCCCGACTCCCGCCACCTTGAACGAATGGCTGGCCCTGCTGGAACAGCGACATTTCAAGCAGATCGACATGGGTCTGGACCGCGTCCTGCAGGTCAAGCAGAAGCTCGATCTACAGTTCGACTGCCCCGTCATCATGGTGGCCGGCACCAACGGCAAGGGCTCGACCTGCTCCATGCTGGAATCCATCCTGCTGCGCGCCGGCTATCGCGTGGGCCTGTACATCAAGCCGCATTTCCTGCACTTCAACGAGCGTGCCCGCCTGTCTGGCGACATGGCCAGCGACGCCCAGCTGGTGGCCGCCTTCGAGGCGGTAGAAGCGCAGCGTGGCGATATCTCCCTGACCTATTTCGAATTCACCACCCTGGCCATCATGAAGCTGCTGGCTGATGCCAAGCTGGACGTGGTGATCCTGGAAGTCGGCCTGGGCGGGCGCCTGGATGCGGTCAACGTGATCGATGCGGATGTGGCCATCGTCACCAGCATCGATATCGACCATACCGAATACCTGGGCGAGACGCGTGAAGAGATCGGTTTCGAGAAGGCCGGCATCTTCCGGCCCGGCAAGGTCGCCGTATGCGGCGATCCGATGCCGCCCAAGTCCCTCATCGAGCATGCCGAGAAGATCGGCGCCGACCTGTGGCTCATGGGGCGCGACTTCAACTACCAGGGCGACAAGCAGCAATGGGCCTATGGCGGGCGCGGCATGCGGCGCAACTCGCTGGCCTATCCCAGCCTGCGCGGCGCCAACCAGCTGTTGAACGCCTCGGCCGCCCTGGCGGCGCTGGAAGCCCTGCGCGAAGTGCTGCCGGTGGGTGCCCAGGAGGTGCGTACCGGCTTGGCCACGGTGGAACTGCCGGGGCGCTTCCAGGTCCTGCCGGGCCAGCCGTTGGTGATCCTCGATGTGGCGCACAACCCGCATGCAGCGGCTACTCTGGCCCAGAACCTGGACAACATGGGTTTCCACCCCTTCACCTACGCTGTATTCGGTTCGATGCTGGACAAGGATATCGAAGGCGTCATCAGCCACCTCAAGGACAAGATCGACCACTGGTGCGTGACCGATCTGCCGCTGCCGCGCGCGGCCAGCGCGCAACAGCTCAAGGAAGCCCTGCTGGGCGCTGGCGTCGAGCCGGAATTCAGGCGGGACGCGGCTCGCAGCATCGAGACCTTCGATACGCCGGCCGCCGCCTACGCAAATGCACTGAGCAGAGCAGGGGAGAATGATAGAATTGTGGTTTTCGGATCTTTCCTCACCGTGGCCGGCGTCATGCAGGCGCGCCGCCCCGGTCTGCACTGATTCCGAACCCGATTCCGGAGCCGGTGGCCTAGCGCCCGGCGGTGCCAGGACCTGATTTGCCAGGCAGTTTTTCAAGACATTCAGATCAATTCAAGACGACTCCGCATGGGCTTGTTCTCGCTTTTCCGTAAAAACAAGCAGGACTCTGCTTCCGACCAAGGCGCTTTCCGTTCGCGTTCCGAAGAGCAATCCTCCGTCCTACGCAGCCGCAGCAGCCGTGGCAGCGCCGCCGCCAATACGTCCGGCCGCGCCGCTGGCGGTCGTGGCAAGGCGGGCAAGGATGCCGCCGCCGATCCGCTGTTGCCGGAAAAGAAACGCGCCCGTCGTCGCCTCATCGGTGCGGTTGCCCTTACCCTGGCGGTGGTGATCGTGCTGCCGATGATCCTCGATTCCGAGCCCAAGCCGCTCAACGAGGATATCGCCATCCAGATCCCTTCCAAGGACCAGCCGGCCTCGGGTGTGGCCCAGCCGGCCGCGACCGACGCC
>NZ_JAELUH010000170.1 GCF_016429215.1 Herbaspirillum sp. ASV7
CATCCCCACGGCCACGACTGCCTGAGGCGCTGGCGTTGAACATCAACCCGTCCGTGCCGATGGAGACGCCCACCGAGCCTGACATGCTCTGGTTGCTGCTGTGCTGGTCCGAGGTGTTTTGTGCGGCCAGCAGGCGCACTTCGTTGGCGGCCTTCAAGGTCGCGTTCACGCCGGCCTTGATGTCGCTGCCCTGGATGGTGATGTTGCTATCGGCACCGCCGCCCTGTGCGGCGATGTTGACATTGCCGCCCGCCGAGACGGTCGAACCGCGCACCGTGTTGGTGTTCTGTTCGGAGCGGCTCTCGTTGCTGCTGGCGCCGATGCTCAGCGCCAGGTTGATGCCGCCTACCTTGTCGGCATCGGTGGCATCTCGCGAGGGGGTCTTGCCGATGGTCGGATCGGTCGCGCCAGTGGCGATCTGGTTGGCCTTGCCATCGATGGTGCTGCCTTGTCCCGCGTTGATGGCATCGACCGCGCCCTTGCCGGCAAATCCCATGTTGGCTGCCGCCAGCGCCTTCATGCGGCCATCCTTGGTTTTACTGGCCGCGTCCGCCATCTGGTCTACCGACTGCATGGCGGAAATGACAGGACTGGTCACCGCCACCGTCAACCCGCTCTGCTTGTACTTGTCTTCGGTGGTAGTCTTGCTGGCCTGCTCGGCGGCCTTGATCTCGACCGACTTCGCTGCAATGTCGATATCGCCCTTGGGCGCCATCACATCGCTACCGACTTGCGTATAACGATTGCCCGCGCTGATGCTCACATTGCCATCGGTACTACCAACGGTGGAGGCCGATGCCGTCTGCCCCTGCGTGGTGCCATCATGACTCTGCTCACGCGTTCCCACCGTCACACCGAAGCCTGCGCCCATCACGCCGCTGGTGGTCTCTTTCCGATAGTTTTTTTGCGTATTGCTGTCCACGGCGGCCACGACATTGACGTTGTTGCCCGCCGCCAGTGTGGTCCCCTGAGTGGAGACCACGTTACTGCCGGTCACGTTGATGTCATTGCCCGCACGCGCCACCACGGTGTTGCCCGAGAAGGTGCTGCCCTGGTTGATGCGCTGGCTGCTGCTGTCGTCGGTGGCGATGGTGCGGCTGGCCAGCATGCCGCCGCTGTCGCTGTGCTTGTGCTGGTCACGCGCGCTGGCGCTGCTGACGTCGGTGCCGATGTTGAGGTTGTTGCCGGCCGTGGCCGAGAGTGCGCCATCCGCATTGACGTAGGCGGCCTGGCTGTTGATGTCGCGACCGGCAGTGACGCTGATTGCCTTGCCCTGCACCGTGCTGCCGATGGCGTTGTCGCGATTGACTTCGGCACGGTTGTCCTTGTTCCAGGTGATCTTCTCCTGGATGGTCTCATGCACCGTGGAGAGGTTCACGTCGCGCTGCGCGGCCAGGGTGATGTTGTCGGCGGAGGTGCTGCTGGCCTTGAGGTTCAGATCACGTCCGGCAGCGGCCAGCAAAGTGCCGTTGGCTTCCGACACCGACATCGACGCCTCCTGGCTGATGTTGGTCCCGCTGGTGACCGCATTGCGCGTGGCCACCGTGGTGGAGGCGCTGTTGATGTCGCGCCCTGCAGTCGCCACCAGCGTATTGCGGGCGTCGATGGTGCCACCCTGGTTGTTGATGTCGGTCGTCGCCGACACGCCCACGGTGCTGCCCGAGATCCGTCCGCCCAGGTTCTGTACATTGTTGGCGGCCAGCGAGACGCCCTGCGCCGCTGCGATGGTGGCGCCGCTGTTGGTCAGGTCTCCGGCGCCCTGGAAGTTGACATTATTGCCCGCAATGAGCGTGCCTTGTCCCGTCACGCTGATGCTGCTGGAGCGCAGGTAGACCTGCGGCACCAGCACCTCTTGCGTGCTGCCGTCGGCCAGGGTCACCTTCTGCTTGACCATCCAGACGATGTCTGAAGTCAGCTGCGCCATCTGCGCCTCGCTCAGTGCCACGCCCACCGTCAGGTGGAAGGCCTGGCTGACCTGCACGCCCGCATTCATCAGCGCCATGTACTGCGCTTCATTGCTGCTGTAACCGGCCA
>NZ_JAELUH010000171.1 GCF_016429215.1 Herbaspirillum sp. ASV7
CCGGTGGCAAGCCGACCGGAGGTATCGGTATTGGCAGCGCATCGGGCAGCGAGAGCAGCGTCACGCGCAGTGGCGTATCAGGCGGCGCGGTGACGATCACGGATGCGCAGGCGCAGCAGGCCAAGACTGGTCAGAGTGCAGGGCAGGTGGTGGCGTCGCTGGATGGCTCGGTTCGCACGGAGAAGGACAGTAGCAACAGCCTGAAGAAGAATTGGGATGGGGAGCAGTTACGTGACGACGTGGAGGCCCAGGCGAAGATTACGCAGGCGTTTGGGCAGCAGGCGGCAAAGGTGATTGGCAACTATGCCGACACGAAAGAGAAAGAACTCCGGCAAGAGGCAAAACAGGCGACACAAGCAGGAGATTTGTCACAGGCAGACAGGCTAAATGCCGAGGCGGATCAATGGAAGGAAGGTGGCATGTATCGTGCAGGCGCGCATGCCGCCGTTGGATTGCTTGCTGGTGGCGTCTCTGGCGCATTGGGCGCTGCAACGAGTTCAGCGCTGATGCCGGATATTGCGGTTCAGATAAAAAAGTTAGGTTTGCCGCCTGCTTTGGAGAGTGCGGTTTCGCTGGCAGCGGCTACGGGCGTTGGTGCCGCGGTAGGCGGTGGAGTTGGGGGAGCTAGTGCTTATAACGTTGACTTGAATAATAGACAATTGCATCCGTCGGAGAAGGAGAAAATTAAGGAACTCGCCCAAGGTGATGCAAAAAAAGAAGAACGACTCAAGGCAGCAGCGTGTGCATTGGTTCGCTGCTGGCAAGAATATGCTCCTGGTACGCCCGAATATTCGGATGCCAAAGCAATTGGGGACTGGGGTAATAGTGCTTATCTAGATGCCGAACGTAAGCAGTTAGAACAGGAGAAAAGCAACGAACTATTTATTTACCGTCCAGCGGAAATGGCACTCGACGCTGCAACGCTAACAAAAAATACCGTAGCGCAGCTTGCGAAGGATCTTGTTCAGCTTGCTTTTCGGGTCGCAAAAAATGGACCGAATTCATCGCCCTCTGATTTTCCTCCTCGAGATCCGACGGACTCAGATGGGCCATCTGGGCGGGCAGGCGCGGTTGTGACCCCACCTGTGGCAATTTGTATTCCGGGCGGCGGATGTGTGATTTCGCCACCTGTTACTATGCCGAGTAACGTCTATGCATCTACGGGTAATGGTGGTAACGGGGGAAGTGGCAGTTCGCAAACGAGTGGCGAGAATAACTCCACCGGTTCGCCCGTTGATATTGATCATGCGATTGGGGCTGACTACAACAAAGCCGGAAAGCCCACTGGCGGACACAGTCTAGTCAATGGGGATGTGAGAATTGTTCCTGGAACAGAATCTGCTCCAGATGCTTCAGGTGTATATAAGGCGACTATTCAGGTGCCGGATCCACAAAATCCAGGGCGTTGGATTACCAAAACAAGCAACGGTCTTGAGAATTCAATGTTCCCAAAAGACTGGGATGCTACGAGAATTCGGGAGGAAGTCAATGCGGCATGGAATTCTGCCGAAAAGAGAATTCTTCCAGATGGGAAATGGACTGCTCGAACTCCTTCTGGGGTTCGAGTTGAAGGATTTATATCCCCTCGTACGACAGTCTATCCAGTGTTTAATAATTGAGAGAAATAGAACAAGCTAAAAAATGAAACTTAGATTTTCTTATGTTGATGGTGGGATTCATCCAAAACCTGTCTCTTATACACATCTCCGAGCCCACGAGACTCCGTTAAAAGTGGGGGGGGGGGGGGGGGGGGGGGGGGGGGGGGGGGGGGGGGGGGGGGGGGGGGGGGGGGGGGGGGGGGGGGGGGGGGGGGGGGGGGGGGGGGGGGGGGGGG
>NZ_JAELUH010000172.1 GCF_016429215.1 Herbaspirillum sp. ASV7
GCAGTGAAGGTCAACGCCGGTCTGTGGGCGCAGAACCTGCGCGTGTCCACCGGTACCAATACGGTCTCGGCCGACCAAAGCCAGGTCAGCCCCGGTGTCGCCCCCAGCGGCGCGGCGCCCTCGGCGGCCATCGACGTGGCGCAACTGGGCGGCATGTATGCGGGCCACATCTTCCTCACCGCCACCGAGCTGGGCGTGGGCGTGTACAACGCCGGCACCATCGCCTCGGCCGGGCCGCTGGTGCTGAGTGCGTCTGGACTCCTGAGCAACAGCGGCAGCATCAATGCCAGCGATACGCTGAACGTGGCCAGTGGCGGGGCGCTCACCAACAGCGGCACCATAGGCGCCAACAATGGCGTGATCCTCGGTGCCGATTCGGTCAGCAATCGCGGGCAGCTGATCTCGACGCAAGGCAGCCTGTCGATATCGACTGCAGGGCAACTCAGCAACCAGTCACGCATCGAAGCGGCGCAGTCGGTCTCGCTCAGTGGCAGCGGCATCATCAATGATGGTGGCTCCGTCAGCGCCACCGACATCCAGCTCGGCACGCGCCTGCAAGCCTTCTCCAATGCCGGCGGCAGCGTCGTCGCCCAGAATGGCCTGGTGATCGACAGCGGCCGTCTGGACAACACGGCCGGGCTGCTGCAGGGTACGAAGAACCTGTCCATCAATGCCAACGGCCAGGACATCGTCAATGCGCGCTCGGGGTCGACCCTGGGCATCGTCTCGCAGGGCAATGCCATCGTGCGGGCCGGCACGCTGGACAACCGCAGCGGCTACCTGGGCGTGACAGGCGACCTGCAAGTGCGCGCCACGCAGATCAAGAATGCCGGTGGTGCCGTCCGGGCCGACGGCACGCTCAGCCTGGTCGATGCCAATCCGACGGCACGCACGTTGTCCATCGACAACAGCGGTGGCCTCCTCATTGCGGGGCGCCACCTCAGCCTGTTGGCACGCTCGTTGGGCGGCAACGGCAAGATCCTGAGCCGGCAGAGCCTCGACATCGACCTGGTCGATTCACTGCTCCATGAGGGTCAAATCGGCGCCACTGGCAACGCTACCATCACGGTGGCCGGTACCCTGACCAACGCCGGCACCATCGGCGCCGGTGGCAGCCTTGGCGTCACCGCCGGCACCCTCGACAACCAGGCCAGCGGCAAGCTGGTCGGCGGCAGCCTCACGCTCAAGGCCACCGACGTCCATACCTTCACCAACCGTGGCCTGATCGACGGCGGCAACGTCGCCATCGACAGCAACGTGGTCAACAACCTCGGCACCGGACGCATCTACGGCGACACCCTCAGCATCGGTGCCGATGTACTCAACAATGGTGCAGAAACGGTCAACGGCATCACCACCGCCGCCGTCATTGCCGCGCGCATCCGGCTCGATCTCGGCGTGGGCGTACTCAACAACAGCGAGCATGCGCTGATCTATTCGATCGGAGACATGTTCATCGCCGGCGCGCTGGACGCCACGCGCCAGGCATACGGCACCGCCCGCGAGATCAACAACGGCAGTGCCACCATCAATGCCGATGGCAATCTCAGCATCGCCGCCAACACCATCAACAACACCAACAATCACCTGGTCACGGCGGACCAGACGAGACCTGGCAATCGCATCATCACCTATCGACTCAACGGCTCCTCCAACCTGATCGACAGCAGCGCGGCCTGGCTCTTCAACCGCGGCTCGGGCCAGGTGCTCAACCCCGGCAACTGGCGCGACATGGGCGATGAAGACAACTACCGCCTGCTGCTGCCCTCGGCCAGTTATCCGGCCGAACGCTACGGTCCGCCGTTTGACTATTCACGCGG
>NZ_JAELUH010000173.1 GCF_016429215.1 Herbaspirillum sp. ASV7
AACGGAGTCTCGTGGGCTCGGAGATGTGTATAAGAGACAGATGTGGACTCAGTCTCGGCTAAGTTTTCCGGGATACATTTCCACATCTCTCAATCTTCATGATCATTTTACAAAGAACGATGCGCCGTGATTGATGCAAGCCATCATCAGGTTGAGCGCCCGCTATCGTTCACTACCAAAGCACCGCTATGGAAAATATCAATAAGATTTTCTTCTTGTGGTTGAACGCCGCTGCCCATCCCCCTCAGTTTGCCTTTGACCTGGCCACGGTCATTGCAGCACTCCAGATCTGGATCATTCCGCTTACGATTGCCCTGATTTGGCTGCGCGGTGATGCGTGTCAGCGTAGAGCCATGCTTTCAGCGACCGCAGCCGGTCTGATTGCATTGATGACAAATCAATTGATAGGCATGATCTGGTGGCATCCTCGGCCGTTCATGATCGGATTGGGACACACACTAATCCCACACGCCGCCGACTCTTCTTTTCCCAGCGATCATCTGTCTCTGTGGTGGGCGGTAGCCTTCACTTTCCTACTCAACCCTTCACTGAGATTCTCCGGGATTGTTTTCGGCTTACTGGGCATACCACTGGCATGGGCACGTATCTATCTCGGCGTGCACTTCCCGTTCGACATGGCAGGTGCCGCCATCGTGGCGATGCTTAGCACCACCCTCATTCACCATCTTCCTCATGGGTTTCTTGGTTCCATCTACAACGTCGCGATCCGTATTCATTGCCGCGTCTTCTCTAGGTTCATCGTGAAAGGGTGGATTCGTGGCGCCACCTAAGTGAGAGCTAAGTCCAAGCACTCAGACTTCTCAACATCCAATTTTCATGAGGAGATCAACATGGACAGTCAACAAGTCAAGCTCCATCAATACTGGATGAATAAGGTTCCCGAAATCGGCTTGTCGTTCTGGATCATCAAGATCATGTCCACTACGGCAGGCGAGACCGGGGCAGATTTTCTGGCCTTCAATGTTGGATGGGGCCAGGCAATCACCAGTGCGATCATGGCAACCTTCCTTGCCACCGTCCTTTTTGCACAGTTGACGACTCGCCGCCATATCCCTTGGCTCTATTGGATGAGCGTGATACTGGTCAGCATCGTGGGCACCCAAATCACCGATCTCATGACCGATAGCCTGGGTATTAGCTTGTATGTCAGCACCGGCATCTTTTCGCTGTTGCTCGCCCTGATCTTCTTAGTGTGGTATCGCGTCGAGCACAGCCTTTCCATTCACCATATCGTGTCACGTCGCAGAGAGCTTTTCTACTGGGCCGCCATCTTGTGTACCTTCGCTCTGGGCACCGCCGCCGGTGACCTGGCAACGGAAGCATTAGGCCTGGGATTTACCTGGGGCGCGGTGACCTTCGGCACGCTGATCGCAATCACTTACCTCGCCTGGCGTCGGGGTGGCAATGCGGTTTCCAGCTTCTGGATTGGCTACATCTTGACAAGACCTTTCGGCGCAGCGCTGGGCGATCTGCTGACTCAAAACAAGGCAGACGGCGGCTTGGGAATGGGAACGATGTGGACCCTGTCTCTTATACACATCTCCGAGCCCACGAGACTCCGTTAAAAGAGGGGGGGGGGGGGGGGGGGGGGGGGGGGGGGGGGGGGGGGGGGGGGGGGGGGGGGGGGGGGGGGGGGGGGGGGGGGGGGGGGGGGGGGGGGGGGGGGGGGGGGGGGGGGGGGGGGGGGGGGGGG
>NZ_JAELUH010000175.1 GCF_016429215.1 Herbaspirillum sp. ASV7
CCAGACCCTGGCCATAGGCGGTGCGGTCATCGATCACGGCTACGCGCTTGAACTTCAGTTCCTTGGCAGCGTACAGGGCCATCTTGCCGCCCAGCTGGCTGTCGCTGGCCGCGACACGGAACAGGGTGGCGAAACCTTGCTGGGTGATCTTGGGGTTGGAGGCCACGGTGGCCACCACGATGCCGGCGTCGTTGTAGACGCGCGAAGCGGGGATGGTCACGCCCGAGTTGTAGGGACCGACGATGGCCTTGATGCCCTGGTCAGCCAGCTTCTGGGCCGCGGCCACGCCCGACTTGGGGTCGGCCTGGTCGTCTTCGGCGATGACTTCGAACTTGATCTTCTTGCCGCCCACGGTGATGGGTTGCGCATTCAGACGCTCGACGGCCATCATCAGGCCGCCCTGGTTGTCCTTGCCGGCGGACGCCTGCGGGCCAGTCAGCGGGCTGGAGAAACCGATCTTGACGACCTGGGTTTCCTGCGCCATGGCGAAGGCGGGGATCAGCGCCAGCGAGGCGGCGATGATGTTGAGTCCGGAGACGCGCTTGAACATGGGGTGTTTCCTCTCTTCTAGAAAGTCAGACTGCGGTTGGGTAATTGCATTGAAAACGCTGGAAAAGCAGGATTTGCGCCACCCTATTCCTTGTGGGAAACGGGGACACGATTCCGTCGATGCCGCACTTGCTGCCACCTTGCGGGGGGCGCTCATGCCTGGCAAAACAAAAACTCACAAAAGTTGCCGGAGAAGCTGCTGTCATCCGCGCAGATGCACCCTAGTTGGCGCATCATGCCCGCATTACGTTATGTTTTTATGAGGGAGGATTCTATTGACTCTTTCCTGATATTAGGCGCGTTTATTACCTTTATAATCAGAATTAAATTCACTGTAAATTTTTTTAACAGAATAAAGTTCAGAAACCATGGCCGTGCTCGACAAGATCAGCAAGAAAATTCTGACCGAACTGCAAAATGATGGTCGCATCAGCAACGTCGACCTGGCGGCCCGCGTGAACCTGTCTCCGGCGGCTTGCCTGGAACGGGTCCGCAAGCTGCAGGAGGCGGGCTATATCCTGGGCTATGCGGCGCAATTGAATCCCGAGTTGCTGGATGTATCGCTGCTGGTCTTCATCGAGGTGGTGCTGGACCGCACCACGCCGGATGTCTTTGCCGAGTTCAAGAAGAGCGTGCAGAGCATTCCCGAGATCATGGAGTGCCACATGGTGGCGGGCGGCTTCGACTACCTGGTCAAGTCGCGCGTCAAGGACATGAACGCCTATCGCGAATTCCTGGGCAAGTCGCTGCTGCAACTCAAGGGCGTGCGCGAGACCCATACCTACGCCGTGATGGAAGAGGTGAAGAACACCATCCGCCTGCCTATTCGCTGATCCTCCCCGCCCCTTCCTGCGCTGCCCGCATCTTGCGTCGATAAGCCCCCGGCCCCATCCCGCTGAATTTCTTGAACACGCGGTTGAAGGCCGCTTCCGACTGGTAACCCACAGCTTCCCCGATCTGCGCCGTGGCCATCTTGCTGTAGCTCAAGAGCCGCGCGGCCTGGGCCATGCGCAGTTGCTGCAAGACCTCGGCCGGCGTGGCACCGCCCACCTCCTGGAAGCGCCGCACGAAGGTGGCGCGCGACATGTGGCATAGCGCCGCCAGGCGCGGCAGCGACCAGTCCTCGTGCAGGGCCTCCAGCATGGCCTGCAGCGCGCCCTGCAATACGGGATGCGC
>NZ_JAELUH010000176.1 GCF_016429215.1 Herbaspirillum sp. ASV7
GGTCGGTATAGGCGATCGGGCAGCCGAAAGCGGCAGCGCGCTGGGCGATGGCACGTCCTACCTTGCCCATGCCGACGATGCCCACGCGGCGGCCGCTCAAGCGACGCGACAGCGGAATGGCACCCGGATTGGGATGGCGCACCCAGTCGCCGCGCTGCACGAAGGCATGGCCCGGGCAGATCTGGCGCAACACGGTCAGCATCAGGCCGATGGCCAGGTCGGCCACGTCCTCGGTGAGCGCACCGAAGGTGCCGGTGACCGGCAAGCCCTTGCTGCGGGCGTGGTTCAGGTCCACCGCATCGGTGCCCACGCCGTTGACGGCCACCACCTTCAATGCCGGCAGGCTATCCATGAGCGCATTGCTGATACCGGTGTGGCCACCGGTGATGACGCCTTCGATGACCGCACCATGGCGGGCGATGTAGGCCTCCTTGTCGTCCTGCTCGAACAGCCGGTGCATGTGGTACAGGCTTTCCAGCTTGTCGTTGATGGCCGGGACCAGGATGGGATTGAGCTGCAACACGTGGCGTTTCATGGAAGGACTCCTTGTCAGTCGATGGCAATGCCGGCGGATGATGCGGTCAATCGGGCAGCGCGTCCAATCCGAAAAGGCTATCAATTGATACAGGAAATCGATTCACGAATTGAAGCAACGGGGGCAGTCCATCGATTCAATCCGCACATCATCTGATAGCCATAAAGGATTGGACGCGGCCAGTGGGCGCGGCCATGATGCCCGGCATCGGCTGCCTAATATCCCCCGCATCCCCATGCGGGAAACACAACAAAGCCAGCCCCATTCCATGGAGACAAACGATGAGCCAAGTCGACGCCGCCGGCCCACCCGGCAGCCGCCACGCCCCCGCAAGTGCCCCTGTCCGCCCGGCCAATGCCGCCACCCTGCCGCAAAAACCGACCCGCTACCGCTGGGTCGTGATGGGGCTGATCTTCCTGATCTGGGCGGTGGCCTGCGCCGACCGCGCCAATTTCGGCATCGCCTTGCCCTACATGAAGAAGGAATACGGCATCAGCAATACCGAGGCCGGCCTGATCGTGAGCCTGTTTTCCTTCGCCTACGGCTTCGTGCAGATCCCGGTGGGCCTGATGTACAAGCGTTTGAGCGAGAGAACCACCGGCCTGCTGTTCTCGGTATTCATGCTGCTGACTTCGCTGTTCACCGGCCTGATGGGGACGACCTCCTCGGTACTGCTGCTGCAGCTGTACCGGGTCGGCCTGGGCCTGTCGGAAGGCCCGCTGGGCATCGGCTGCACCAATGTCATCAACCGCTGGTTCCCGCCCGAGGAAAAGGGCACCGCCACCGGCCTGTGGATCGCCGCCTCCAAGCTGGGGCCGCTGATCGTGCCGACGGTATGCATCGTGGTCATCCAGCTGTGGGGCTGGCGCGAGATCTTCTATGTCTTTGCCGTGCCGGGCGTCTTGCTGGCCATCCTGTGGATGTTCCTGGTGACCAATTCGCCGGCCGGCAACCGTTTCTGCAACGATGCCGAACGCGCCTACATCAACCAGGAGCCGCTCGCGCCTGCCGCCACGGCGGGTAGCAAGCCCGCCACCGGCGCCCAGGTCACGGCCATGCCCTGGCTGGACGGCATCAACCGCACCCGCCGCGTGCCGCGCCTGGAAACCCTGCGCCAGGTCTTCACCTCCTGGAACGTGATCGGCGTGGCCCTGGGC
>NZ_JAELUH010000177.1 GCF_016429215.1 Herbaspirillum sp. ASV7
TTACTGAGATGGACCCGACACCACCAATAGGATCAAACTAAGGTTTCATCCAATTTCAGTGTGGAGGTGTGTCATGGATATCGACATTCTCGGAATTGACTTGGCTAAACGGGTGTTCCAGTTGCATGGCGCGGATCGCGGTGGTTCTACAAAGTATGGCGCTAAAGTAATGCGGGCCGAGCTTCTGACTACCGTGCGTAAGCTGGCACCTCGAATTGTGGCCATGGAAGCGTGTAGTTCAGCCCATTACTGGGGACGGCGTTTCAAGGAGCTGGGTATTGAAGTCAGATTGATCAGCCCGCAATATGTCAGCCCTTTCGTCAAGACTAACAAGAACGATGCCAACGATGCCGCGGCCATCGTTGAAGCCGCCAGCCGACCAACCATGCGCTTTGTGCCGGTGAAGTCGGTTGAGCAACAGGACATGAGAGCCGTTCATCGCGTACGTGAATTGCTTGTGCATCAGCGTACCGCCCTGATCAATCAGGTCAGAGGTTTACTCGGCGAACGAGGCGTGATCATTGCACAGACGCCTGCAGCGTTCAAACGCGCAGTACCTGTTGCTCTGGCCCAGTGTGAAGGTGATATGACGAGTACCTTCCAAGCCATCTTGATCGAGCTGCTGGAACAAATGCGTGTCCTGGAAGAACGTATTGCACGTACCAATCAATGGATCGCTGCGTTCATGAAGCATTCTGTGTTGTGCCAAAAGATTCAGGCAATTGATGGCGTGGGGCCGATTACGGCGACGGCGATGGTCGCGGCCGTGGGAGACGCCAAAGAATTCAAGAATGGCAGGCATCTGTCTGCATGGCTCGGCTTGGTTCCGCGTCAGTACTCCTCCGGTGGAAAGTCTCGCTTGCAAGGGATCAGCAAGCGCGGGGACACGTACTTGCGAACGCTGTTGATTCATGGTGCCCGGGTCGTATTGCGCTACGCGATCGGCAAAGCCGATGCGCGCAGCCGATGGCTACAAGATTTGATCGCACGACGAGGTTATAACCGGGCGGCCGTTGCGCTGGCAAATAAGAACGCACGCGTGATTCAAGTGTTGCTGAGCCATCCGGATAGTTATCGCTTATCGGACAGGCCTGTTTGATGAGCTCGATTTGTTGTGGTCTGGGGAGGAAATAGACCGATCTCTTGTTTTGCGAAGCTTCTTAGAGTGATGACGAAACTGGTAAGACCGATGCCCACAAACCTGCTTTCGATGCGGACTGCCTTCAGGGACAAGCCGATGATTTGCTAAGGGATGGGTGTGCGAATCTCATCAAGGCTGCGGGCACGTATTTGACATTAGCCCACGAGCAAGCCGGATACATGCACGCAAACTGTTTCAACGTTACAAAAAGAACTTGCAAAAGGTGTCGGGTCCATACATGCAT
>NZ_JAELUH010000178.1 GCF_016429215.1 Herbaspirillum sp. ASV7
GCCGCACCATCGCCACCGACGACAGCAGCAGCCAGCGCATCAACCAGGGCAGCACCTTCTCGGGCAACACCGTGGTGGCGCGTGCGGGCAATGACATCAACGTGACCGGCAGTAACGTGGTCTCCACGCAGGGGACCACACTGGCGGCGGGCAACAACGCCAATGTCGTGGCCGCCGTGGACAGCAATACGCAAAAGAACTATCGGCAAGAGACCACCAGCGGCGTGATGGGCGCAGGCTTCGGTGTGACGGTGGGAACGCGTGAGCAGAGTCATGATGGCACTACGCAGGGGCAGACGGCGTCGGCCTCCACCATTGGCAGTACCGATGGCAATGTGAGCATCAGCGCGGGCAATCGTTATACGCAAGTCGGTAGTGATTTGATGGCACCCAAGGGTGATATCGACATTGCTGCGAAGTCGGTCGAGATCAAGGCCGCCGAGCAGGCCAGCAAGACCACCACCGAAGACAAGTACAAGCAGAGCGGGTTGACGGTGGCGGTGACCAGTCCTGTCATTTCCGCCATGCAGTCGGTAGACCAGATGGCGGACGCGGCCAGTAAAACCAAGGACGGTCGTATGAAGGCGCTGGCGGCGGCAACAGCGGGGATGTCGGTCTACAGCGCCGCAAATGCTGTCCAGAATCCGGGCGCAGAAGGAAACGGTATTGGCATCAGCGCCACGCTGGGCAGCAGCCAGAACAGCAGCCGCAGTGAACAGAACACGGTGATGCAACGCGGCTCCACGGTGGCATCGGGTGGCAACATGAGCATCCGCGCCACAGGCGATGGTGCCAACAGCAACATCACCATTGCGGGCAGCGAGATCAATGCCAAGGGCAATCTGGCGCTGAAGGCGGATAACGATATCAACCTGATCGCCGCACAAAATACCGACACGCAGACCAGCACCCGCTCGTCATCGTCATGGGGCATCGGCATTGCGGCACAGATTGGTGCGAAGACCTCCTTCGGTATCACAGCCAATGCGGCAGGCAGTCGTGGCAACAGCGACGGCAAGGACGTGAGCAATGTGCTTACGCACGTCAAGGCCGGTGGTCAGGTCAATATCGATTCGGGACGCGATACCAACCTGATTGGCGCCACCGTCTCAGGCGAGCAGGTGGTGGCCAATGTCGGGCGCGATTTGAATATTGCGAGCGTGCAGGACACCAGCACCTTCAAGAGCCGTGACCAGAGCATCGGCGGTAGTGCAACGATAGGGTATGGAGCAGGCGCCAGCATCAGCGCCAGCCGCAGCAAGGTGGATGCGGACTATGCCAGCGTGGGAGAACAAGCCGGCATCAATGCGGGTAATGGTGGCTTCCAGATCAACGTCAAGGGCAATACGGATTTGA
>NZ_JAELUH010000179.1 GCF_016429215.1 Herbaspirillum sp. ASV7
GGTCTTGAGCGGCGAGTTCATCGACGCCCAAGCGGCGCTGCAGGCCGGACTGGTGGCCGAGGTGGTGGAAGACGACGCCACCCTGGCGCGCAGCCTGGCGCTGGCCGACACCATTGCCGGCAAGTCGCCGCTGGCGGTCAGGCTGGCCAAGGAAGCCATGCTGCAATCCTTCGAGCTGGGCCTGGAAGCTGGCCTCCTGTTCGAACGCAAGTCCTTCTCGCTGATGGCAGCCAGCGAGGACCGCCGGGAGGGCATTGCCGCCTTCCAGGAAAAACGTGCCGCCGTCTTCAGCGGGCGCTGACCCCGCTCTCCCGCCTCCCCGCCACCGCAGTGCCGGGCCCATGGCTCGGCATGTGCAGCCTTGCAACATTGCCGGCCTGAGCGGTTCCAGTTCACTTCAATGACAGACGGATCAGGTAAAATGCCCGGCCACGGCTTGGTTCAAGGCGTCACCTTGCGAGGTTGCATTTGCTTGGGCCGTTCGTACTGAGTAGGTCCGCAGGACCGTATCGAAGGCGCACAGCAGTCTGCATTTGAGCGCCGGCGGGCCTTCGATACGCTGCTACGCAGCTACCCAGGACGAACGGACAAAGGTGGCGCGAACCAGCTCCACAATACCAACCCGCCGGCCACGCGCCGGCACATCGCCAGTGCAGCACCATGAGCAAGCCATCCCATCCGTCCTCCGGCCAGAACAAGGGTCGCGGCAACGCCGCCAGCATCGCCGCCGACAAGGCAGCACAGGCCCATGAGATCCGTCCCGGCCAGTCGATCGAGCTGTTGAAGGAGCTGCACATCCTCACCCGCGACGGCAAGCTCAACCAGGACAGCCGCCGCAAGCTGAAGCAGGTCTACCACCTCTACCAGTTCATCGAGCCGCTGCTGCAGGAGGTGCTGGCCGATCATCCCGACGTGAGCCTGGTGGACCATGGCGCCGGCAAGTCCTACCTGGGCTTCATCCTCTATGACCTGTTCTTCAAGGGCCTGGCCGGTGCGCCGCACATCTATGGCATCGAGACCCGCGAGGAACTGGTGCGCAAGTCCGAGGAGCTGGCTGCGCGTCTGGGCTTTGGCGGCATGTCCTTCTTGAACCTGTCGGTGGCCGAATCGACCACCTCGGCCCTGCTGCCCGAGCGCATCGACGTGGTCACCGCCCTGCACGCCTGCGACACCGCCACCGACGACGCCATCCATTTCGCCCTGGCCAAGCAGGCCCGCTTCATGGTGCTGGTGCCGTGCTGCCAGGCCGAGGTGGCCTCGGTGC
>NZ_JAELUH010000017.1 GCF_016429215.1 Herbaspirillum sp. ASV7
CCCCCCCCCCCCCCCCCCCCCCCCCCCCCCCCCCCCCCCCCCCCCCCCCCCCCCATTTTAACGGAGTCTCGTGGGCTCGGAGATGTGTATAAGAGACAGAACAACACTAAGGCGATCAAGGCCACGCTGAAGGCATTGCCGACGGTGCTCAAAGGGTCGACCTACACCAAGGCGCTGTACATGGAGCTCATGGCGCTGCTCTTCGAGATCCTGACCAAGTCCCGCAAGGAAGGCTTGATGTCGATCGAAGGCGATATCGAGGAACCTGAAAGCAGCCCGATCTTCAGCAAGTACCCGGGCGTGCTGGCGGACCATCACCTCATCGAATTCATGACCGACTACCTGCGTCTGATGGTGTCGGGCAACATGGATGCCTTCCAGATCGAAAACCTGATGGACAACGAAATCGAAACTCATCACCACGAAGGCGAAATTCCGGTGCATTGCATCGCCAAGCTGGGCGACGGCATGCCGGCGTTCGGTATCGTGGCGGCGGTGATGGGGGTGGTGCACACCATGGAATCGGTGGGTATCCCGCCTTCCGAACTGGGTATGCTGATCGCGCACGCGCTGGTGGGTACCTTCCTCGGTATTCTGCTGGCATACGGCTTCGTGGGCCCGCTCTCCAGTCTGCTGGAACAGAAACTGCACGAATCGACCAAGATCTACCAATGCGTGAAGGTGACGCTGCTGGCCAGCCTGAATGGCTATGCGCCGGCGCTGTCGATCGAATTCGGCCGCAAGGTCCTGTTCTCGACCGAACGTCCGACCTTCCTGGAACTGGAAGAACACGTCAAGCAGGCCAAGGGCAAGTAAGCTTCGGGCAAGCGCGCGACGTTATAGTCGATTCACACAGGCAACAGTATTGAGGCAGGAGCACAGGCATGGCCGACGAAGGGCTACGTCCCATAATCGTTAAACGGATCAAGAAGGGCGGCGGTGGTCACCACGGCGGCGCCTGGAAGATCGCGTACGCCGACTTCGTGACGGCAATGATGGCGTTCTTCCTGCTGATGTGGCTGCTTGGCTCGACCGCCAAGGGCGACCTGAACGGGATTGCCGAGTACTTCAAGACCCCGCTGAAGGTGGCCATGGCGGGTGGCTCCGGCAGCGGTGACGCCAATACCGTCATTCCCGGCGGCGGCAAGGACCTGACGCGTCAGGACGGCCAGTTGCGCAAGGGCGAGAACGACGTGGTCACGCGCAAGCAGACCCTGAAGCAGGCCCAGCAGGAGCTGGAGCGCGCCGAACGGACCCGTCTGGAGGAATTGAAGTCGCGCATCGAAAAGGCGATCGACTCCAATCCCACCCTGAAGCAGTTCAAGAACCAGCTGCTCATCGATATCACCTCCGAAGGCTTGCGCATCCAGATCGTGGACGAGAAGAACCGTCCGATGTTTGCCCTGGCCAGCGCGCAGCTGCAGCCCTACACCAAGGAGATCCTGCACGAGATCGGCCGCACCCTGAACGATGTGCCCAACAAGATCAGCCTGTCGGGGCATACCGATGCCACGCCGTATTCGCAGGGCGAGAAGGGCTACAGCAACTGGGAGCTGTCGGCTGACCGTGCCAATGCGTCGCGTCGCGAGCTGATCCTGGGTGGCATGGATGAATCCAAGGTATTGCGGGTGGTTGGCCTGTCTTCGGCGGTATTGCTGGACAAGGAAGACCCCTTCAATCCGATCAACCGGCGTATCAGCATCATCGTGATGAACAAGAAGGCAGAGGAACTGGTGGAGAAGGATAGTGGTTCGCTCAACGTCCCCACCGATGCCAGCGACGATGATGTCCAGCAGGGCTTGAGCGCTCCTGCCAAGAATTGACCTAGAAGTGTTTTAACTGTTCAAGGGAAGAGAGCCGGATATGCCGACCAAGACCATGCTGCAGGAGCTCAAGCGCTTGTTGCTCGATACTGCCAGCGGCGGCAGTCGCCAGTTGACGGAGGTGGAGTCTGACCTGGTCCAGACCAATATCCTCCTGGGCGAGGCCATCGGCAAGCTCGGTAGCAGCTTCATGGAGCTGCACCGTTCGGTGCAGGCCCAGCAGACCATCCTGGAAGCGTTGATGAATGGCACCGGCGAGTTCGATGCCGAGAGCATCGAGCGCCTCAAGGGGACCCAGGTCCAGGTCAGCCACCACGTCAATGCGGCGGTGACCGGCCTGCAGTTCCAGGACATGACCAGCCAGCTGCTTGAACGTATCGTGCGCCGTGTGATCGGCTTGCGCGAAGCGCTGGGTGTGCTCAGTGCCAACAGCTTCGAGATCGTTCCGGAACAGGATCAGACCGACGCGGAGCTGGAAGAATTGCTCACCAGCACCGTCCAGGCCATGGAAGAACGCCTGACCGTGCTGGACAATGGCCTCTGGAAGGCGGTGCGCCAGACCCGTATGGAGAGCGGCGACATCGAATTGTTCTGAGCGGCTGGCGGCGTTGTCATGGGGCAGGGCCATTGGCAGAGTGGTACAAGATTGAACTAGGTCATTCCGGGCCGGCACAGCGGTAGGTCCGATACCAAGGGTGCGGCATAATGCCTGAGCGCATGAGCCTTATTGAAGAAACAGGGAGTAACGATGTCCAAAACAATTCTCGCAGTAGATGATTCCGGATCACTGCGTCAGATGGTGGTATTCAGTCTGAAGGCTGCGGGTTACAACGTCACCGAAGCGGTCGACGGTGTGGACGCGCTGGAAAAGGCCAGGTCGCAGACCTTCGACCTGGTCCTGACCGATCAGAACATGCCACGCATGGACGGCCTGACCTTGATCCGCTCCTTGCGCGAGCTGACCAGCTATGCGCGTGTTCCCATCCTCATGCTGACCACCGAGTTCAGCGACGAAATGAAGGCCAAGGGCAAGGCCGCCGGCGCCAATGGCTGGCTGGTCAAGCCCTTCGACCCGCAGCGCCTGACCGAGGTCGTCAAGAAAGTGATCGGCTGATTTGCCAGGAAAACAAGAACGACACGAACTGCATCCTTGATGGAGCCCAGGCATGAGCATTGATATGAGCCAGTTTTTCCAAGTCTTTTTCGACGAGGCCGAAGAGGGGCTCGCCGAAATGGAAAAGCTGTTGTTGGCCGTCAATGTGGCCTCGCCGGATCCGGAAGACCTCAATGCCGTCTTCCGTGCGGCTCACTCCATCAAGGGGGGCTCGTCGACCTTTGGCCTGACCGATATCGCCGAGGTCACGCACGTCCTCGAATCGCTGCTGGACCGCATTCGCCAGGGCCAGATGGCGCTGACTGCCGAGCATGTGGACGCCTTCCTGGCGGCCAAGGACGTGCTCAAGTCCATGCTGGACGGCCACAAGCATGGCGCCGAGGTGGACCTGGACGCGGTGGGCGATGTGCGCATGCTGCTGGAGGCGCTGTCCCAGGGCAAGAGCTCGGCACCCGTCAAGCCCGCCTCCGCCCGATCCTCCGCCGGCGCGGCCGCTGCTGCTGCACCCGGTCCGGGCGGGGTGTGCCGCTATCTGCTGGAAATGCCGGTCATTGCCGACAAGGACGCCGAGGCGCTGGCCGACGAGCTGTCCATGCTAGGCAAGATCGAAAAGAACAAGTCGCCCGAAGGCCGCTGGGTCTTCGTGCTGGATACCGCAGAGCCCATCGATGACGTGGTGGCCATCTGCGCCTTCATCGTCAATGTGGATGAGCTGAAGGTATCGCAAGCCGTTGAGCCGGCGCGCAGCGCCGAAGAAGAGCGTGGGTATGGGTTCTTTGATAATTTCGTCACCCAGGAAGAGCGCGAGCGCGCCCAGGGTTATGGCTTCTTCGACAACCATACCGCCATTGAAGACAAGGAGCGTGAGCAGGGCTACGGCTTCTTTGCTCCCTTCGTCCCGCTGGACATCAGCGCCAGGAAGAACGACAGCGATACCCTGAGCCAGCCGCATCCCGAGGATGTGCCGCTGCCGGTGACCGAGCATGCCGCTGCCGAAAAGAAGGCGGCCAAGAGTGGCGCCGCGGCTGCTCAGGGACATGAATCCTCGTCCATCCGCGTGAGCATCGAGAAGGTGGACCAGCTGATCAACCTGGTGGGCGAGCTGGTGATCACCCAGGCCATGATCGAGCAACGGGTGGGCAAGCTCGATCCGATGACGCACGAGCATCTGCTCAACAGCGTGAGCCAGTTGAGCCGCAATACCCGCGATCTGCAGGAATCGGTGATGTCGATCCGCATGATGCCGATGGATTACGTGTTCTCGCGCTTCCCGCGCATGGTGCGCGACCTGGCGCACAAGCTGGGCAAGCAGGTCGAGTTCGTCACCCATGGCGCGGCCACCGAGCTGGACAAGGGCTTGATCGAGCGCATCGTCGATCCGCTCACGCACCTAGTCCGCAACAGTATCGACCACGGCATCGAACTGCCCGATGCACGCCGCGCGGCGGGCAAGGGCGAGGCCGGGACCTTGTCGCTGTCGGCCGAACACCAGGGCGGCAACATCATCATCGAAGTGACCGACGATGGCGGCGGGCTCAATCGCGACAAGATCCTGGCCAAGGCCAAGCAGCAGGGCATGCCGGTCAATGACAACATCTCCGATGCCGATGTCTGGCAGCTGATCTTCGAACCCGGCTTCTCCACGGCCGAGCAGGTGACCGACGTGTCGGGCCGCGGCGTGGGCATGGATGTGGTCAAGCGCAATATCCTGGCCATGGGCGGTGCGGTCGATATCCGCTCCAGCAAGGGCTTTGGTACGACGATTTCGATCTCGCTGCCGCTGACGCTGGCGATCTTGGATGGCATGTCGATCCGCATCGGCGAAGAAGTTTACATATTGCCGCTAGGATATGTGGTTGAATCTTTGCAGCCATTAGCGCAAGATATCAAGGAAATCAGTGGCCAGGGCCAGGTGCTGCGCGTGCGCGGCGAATACCTGCCGCTGATACCGCTTTATCAGATCTTCAACATCGCGCCTTCCTTCACCGACCCCTCGCAGGGGCTGGTGGTGATCCTGGAGTCCGATGGCAAGAAGGCGGCATTGTTCGTGGATGACCTGATCGGGCAACAGCAGATCGTTGTCAAGAATCTGGAATCCAACTATCGGAAGGTTGCCGGTATTTCCGGTGCTACCATTCTGGGTGACGGCGGCGTCGCCCTGATTGTCGATGTGGCAGCATTGCTGCGATCCAGCCGCCAGCTGAATGACGAATCTGTATTTTCCTGATTTTTAAAGGGCCACACCATGTCTGACACTGCATCCAAGAATCTTTCCGGCTTCGGCGACAAGACCGACAGCAACGGGAACGAATTTCTTGCCTTCACCCTGGGTAAGGAAGAATACGGCATCGATATCCTGAAGGTTCAGGAAATCCGCGGCTACGAAGCCGTGACCCGCATCGCCAATTCGCCCGATTTCATCAAGGGCGTCGTGAACCTGCGCGGCATCATCGTCCCCATCGTCGACATGCGCATCAAGTTCCAGCTGGGCGAGCCGACCTATGACCAGTTCACGGTCGTGATCATCCTCAACATCGGCGGTCGCGTGGTCGGCATGGTGGTCGATAGCGTGTCCGACGTGATCACCCTGACCCAGGAGCAGATCAAACCGGCACCGGAGATGGGCACCACCTTCGACTCCGACTACCTGATCGGCCTGGGTACCCTGGAACAGCGCATGCTGATCCTGGTGGACATCGACAAGCTCATGTCCAGCGCCGAAATGGGCTTGATCGAAAAGCTGGCAGCCTGATCAGGACAGGCCTGGAGCAGGAGGGGCCGGAGGAGACGCAGTCCGGATCTGGCTATTGGTCATTCGGCACCGCAGGAAAAGCGGGCAACATAGCTCGACGCAGAAAAGAAAAAGGCATCCGCCCGAAGGTGGATGCCTTTTTTGTTTGTGCCGCCCAGGGAAGGGCTGGGGCCGCTTTCAGTGGAAATGTTCCACGGGCGGCGGCGTGTCTTCCGGCATCTCGGCGTGCACCAGCTCGCCCTCGCGGTCGGGGAAGAGCGGGGCGCCGCAATCGTCGCAGAATTCCATCGTGAAGCGTTCGGCATGGTGCTTGATGTGCACGATGCCGCATTCCCGCAGCACCGTCAGGATCTGCTGCAGCGGGCTGGTGGGCAAGCCCTCTGCCAGCCCGGCGCCAGGGGGCAGCATCAGGGGCAGTTCCTCGCCACTTTCCTGCTCGTAGAGCGGCCACACCGTGCCGTAGACCACGGTGGGGTCATCGCCGATGGAAAAGCCGATACGGTATTCGTCGACCTGGCCGTTGATATCCTCGGAGAAGCCGCCGATGCTGGCGTGCAGCTCGGAGGAGTTGATCTCCAGGGTTTGCGTCAGGAAGTAGTCGGCCGCACGGATGGAGGCCGGGCGGATGCGCTTGTCGGCCTCGCGGCAACCGAAGTAATAGGCCTGCGGCAGCAGCAGCTCGACATTGCAGCCCGGCAGCAGGCGGGCAAAGAGCGGCGTGACCTGCTGCTTCCAGGCGTCGAAGGCGGCGCTCTTGTTGGTCGAGAAGTGGCTTTGCTGCTCGCTCTCCTGCCAGTGGAACAGGGCGTTGCCGGTCGGCACGGCCACGGCGGCGATCACATAGCGGGTATCGGCGAGGAAGGCGGCAGTCGGCTGCTGCTCGCCGCGCAACTGGACGGCGCCGTTCTTCAGGGCGCTCTGGCCCATCTGGCGGGTCAGCGCGAAGACATCGGTATGCAGGCGCGGCAACTGCTCGATGGAGAACAGCATCGGTGCCAGCGCCAGGCGCGCGTCCTTGGCCAGCACATGGGCATGCAGGTGGGCGGCGATGGCATTTTGCAGCTCGCCGGCGATAGCGCCGGAAGCGATGGCGAAACGGGTCCAGGCCAGTGCCGGCAGCACCAGCAATTGCACGTCATAGTCCTCGCCGTCGTGGTCCACGGTGGTCGATTCGCTGCCGGCTTCGACGGCTTCGATGAGCACGTCATAGGCATCCAGATCGGCCTTGAACAGGTGATCCAGGGCGGCATCGATGAGCGCCTGGTGGCCGGTGCGCAGCAGTTTGTTGAGCAGCGCGTCCAGGGGTTTCAGCCAGGCCCGCTCTTCGAGCCGGCTGGAGGCCTGCGCGATGGCTTGCGCAAAGGTCACCAGGTGCTGGCTATCGGCGGAGAGCTTGGAGGAGGAACGTTTGGCGGGACGACGCATGGAGGCAATCTGTAGAAACGAAACCATCTATTGTAGATGATTTGGACGAGGTGTCATTGCCGCAGCCGCGCCGTCACGGGGGCGGGGCAAAAAAAACGCCGGACGAATCCGGCGTTTTTCTTGTTGCTCCAGGCCGCAGCACCCGGGAGGGCGCGCTGCGGGGATCCTGTCTGGCTTAGGCAGCCAGCAGCTGGCGCAGCACGAACGGCAGGATGCCGCCATGCTTGTAGTAGTCGACTTCGATCGGGGTATCGATACGCAGCAGGACCTTGACTTCCTTGGTTTCACCATTCTTGCGATGGATCACCAGGGTAGCGTCCTGTTGCGGCTTGATTTCGCCGTCCAGGCCCTTCAGGTCGAAGGTTTCGTCGCCGGTGATGCCCAGCGTCTGCACGCTGTCGCTGCCCTTGAACTGCAGCGGCAGCACGCCCATGCCAACCAGGTTGGAACGGTGGATGCGCTCGAAGGAACGTGCGATCACCGCCTTCACGCCCAAGAGCTGGGTGCCCTTGGCCGCCCAGTCGCGGGAGGAGCCGGTACCGTACTCTTCGCCGCCGAAGACCATGGTCGGGGTGCCTTCAGCCACGTACTTCATGGCGGCGTCATAGATCGACATTTCTTCGCCGGTCGGCTGGTGCAGGGTGATGCCGCCTTCCACGCGCGAGCCGTCGGGCTTGGCCGGGATCATCAGGTTCTTGATACGCACGTTGGCGAAGGTGCCGCGCATCATGATCTCGTGGTTACCGCGACGCGAGCCGTAGGAGTTGAAGTCAGCCTTCAACACGCCGTTGGCTTGCAGCCACTTGCCGGCCGGGCTGGATTCCTTGATGGAACCGGCCGGGGAGATGTGGTCGGTGGTGATCGAGTCGCCGAACACGCCCAGGGCGCGTGCGCCGCTGATGCCAGCCGATGCGGCCTTGGGTTCTTCGGAGAAGTTCTCGAAGAACGGCGGCTCGGCGATGTAGGTCGAGGTCGGCCAGTTGTAGACTTCGCCCTTGGCGACGCCCTTGATGGCTTCCCACAGCTTGCCCGGAGCACCCTTCACGTCGGCGTAGTTTTCCTTGAAGGTCTTGGCGTTCATGGCGAACTTGAGCAGCTTTTCGATCTCTTGTGAGGTCGGCCAGATGTCGCCCAGGTAGATATCCTTGCCACCCTTGCCCTTGCCGACCGGTTCCGTCATCAGGTCGCGGGTGACATTGCCGGCGATCGCGTAGGCCACCACCAGCGGCGGCGAAGCCAGGAAGTTGGCGCGGATGTTCGGGTGGATACGGGCTTCGAAGTTGCGGTTGCCCGACAGCACGGCGGCCGCCACGACGTCGTTCTTGACGATGGCTTCGTTCATGGCCGGGGTCAGGTCACCGGCGTTGCCGATGCAAGTGGTGCAACCGTAGGCGGTCACGCCAAAGCCCAGTTTTTCCAGGTAGGGCAACAGGCCTGCCGCTTCCAGGTACTTGGTCACCACGCGCGAGCCAGGCGCCAGCGAGGTCTTGATGTGCGGTGCGACCTTCAGGCCGGCTTCGACCGCCTTCTTGGCCAACAGGCCGGCAGCCAGCAGCACGCTCGGGTTGGAGGTGTTGGTGCAGGAGGTGATGGCGGCGATCAGCACGTCGCCGTTGTGCACATCCACGCCGTCGGCGTTCTTGTAGGCGGCGGTGAGGTCTTCAGCCTTCTTGTTGAAGCCGTTTTCCGACACCGGCTTGGTGAACAGGTCGGAGAAGGTGGACTTGACGTTGCCGATCTCGATACGGTCTTGCGGGCGCTTCGGACCAGCCAGGGAGGGCGCGACGGTGCCCAGGTCCAGCGAGACTTCCTGGGTGTAGTCGATCTGGCCGGCCTTGGGCACGCCGTACAGGCCCTGGGCCTTGAAGTAGGCTTCGAAGGCATCGATCTCGGCCTTGGTGCGGCCGGTGCCCTTGAAGTAGTCGATGGTGGCGTCGTCAACCGGGAAGAAGCCCATGGTGGCGCCGTATTCCGGGGCCATGTTGGCGATAGTGGCGCGGTCGGTCAGCGACAGCGATTCGGTGCCTTCACCGAAGAATTCGACGAACTTGCCCACGACCTTGGTCTGGCGCAGCAGTTCGGTGATGGTCAGCACCAGGTCGGTGGCGGTGACGCCTTCGCGCAGGGCGCCGGTCAGGTTCACGCCGACCACGTCCGGGGTCAGGAAGTAGACCGGCTGGCCCAGCATGCCGGCTTCGGCTTCGATGCCGCCCACGCCCCAGCCGACCACGCCGATGCCGTTGATCATGGTGGTGTGGGAGTCGGTGCCGACCAGGGTGTCAGGGTAGTAGACGCCGGTCTTGTTGTGCACGCCGCGTGCCAGGTATTCCAGGTTGACCTGGTGCACGATGCCGAAGCCCGGGGGCACCACGCCGAAGGTGTCGAAGGCTTGCATGCCCCACTTCATGAACTGGTAGCGCTCGTTGTTGCGCGAGAATTCCAGCTTCATGTTCAGGTCCAGTGCCTTCTTCTCGCGGAAGTGGTCGATCTGCACCGAGTGGTCCACCACCAGGTCCACGGGGACCAGCGGTTCGATGTTCTTGGGGTTCTTGCCCAGCTTGCTGGCGACGTTGCGCATGGCGGCCAGGTCGGCCAGCAGCGGCACGCCGGTGAAGTCCTGCAGCACCACGCGGGCCACCACGAAGGGGATCTCATCCACGCGGGCAGCCTTGGCGCCCCAGTTGGCCAGTTGCTTGACGTGTTCTTCGGTGACCTTCTGGCCATCGCAGTTGCGCAGCACCGATTCCAGCACGATACGGATGGACACCGGCAGGCGCGAGATATTCACGCCCAGCGATTTTTGCAGGGCGGGCAGGGAGTAGAACTTGCCCTTCTTGGAACCGGAAATCTTGAATTCCTTTAGGGTGTTCAATGTGTTGCGAGACATGGCCTCTTCTCCTTAAATTGGCAATTTAGTGGTGTTAGCTAGTCGAATCCGGTTTGCGCTGCAATGGTGAACTGCGGGGTGCTGCCTGATTCTGTCTTGCGTTCTGCACCGGGAATGCTGGTATCCCGGATCAGTTATGCTGTGCCGCAGCAACCGCCGGCGCACCCGCTGTCGCGGCGGCCTGCAGTTGCTCGGCGTTCTTGCATTCGTTGGCCAGTTGCTGGCCCTTCTTGGAGTCCAGCAACAGGCCCTTGGCCGGGATACCGATCCAGACCAGGCCCATCTTGTGGTTCTCGAAGCGGTTGGCGCCGGTGGTGGTGGCCACGCGGGTGAGGCGGTGGATACGCTTGTTCCAGCGGATGGCGATGTGCTTGTCATCGGCCTCGTTCTTCCAGATGGTCAGCTTGTTGCCCAGTTCGCACTGGTAGTCGGCCGAGAGCGTGCCGCCCAGTTCGGGTTCGCTGTCATCATCTTCGGCATCCGACGAGAAGGGCATCTTGGCAGCCGGCGCGGCAGCCGCTGCAGCAGTGGCCTTCTTGGCGGGCGCCTTCTTGGTCAGCTTCTTCTTGGCGGCCGGCTTGGCGTCGGTGCTGCTCTGTGCCTGGGCGAAGCCGGCGGTGGCGAACAGGGCGCCCAGCAGGGCGATCAGGGTCAGGTGCTTTTTCATAACGATATCGGGTCGGTCTTTACGGCTTGGTTGAGAGGGAGGCGCCTGCGGCGAACCAGTCGGCTGCCGGTGGGCGCAGTTCCACACCGGTGGCATGCGCGCGTTGCAGGATACTCCAGTAATAGCGATAGCTTGCACGATCGTGTAGGTTGCCCAGGTGCTGGATCGGGCCCCACTGCACCGACTGCGCCTTGAGCAAGATCTGTGCCGCCAGTTCGGATTCCTCGGTGGAGGGCGCCATGGCCTGCACGATCGGGCGGATCTGGCCCGGGTGGATGCTCCACATCCGGGTATAGCCAAATTCCTGTGCCGCGCGGCGCGCATCGTCGGCCACGGCGGCGGGATTCTTGATATCGGTAGTCACGTTGTGCGACGGCACCTTGCCGTGCGCGTGGCAGGCGGCGGCGATTTCCAGCTTGGCGCGGCGCACCAGCGGGTGGTCGAACTGTCCGGGGGAGCGCATGGCGCTGCCAGGAATGGCCCCGTAGTGCGCGGAGACGAAATCCATGACCCCGAACGAGAGCGACTGCACCTGCGGCAGGGCGGCGATCTTCCAGACATCGGCCAGGGCGCCGTGGGTCTCGATCAGGACATGCACCGGCAGGTCGCTGCGCCCGGCAGCCTGGCTGGCACGGCCGATCGATGCCAGTGCACGCTGCACATCGGCCAGGCCTTCGGGCTTGGGCAACATCAGGAAGGCCAGCTCACGGGCGGCACCGCCGCAGATGAGGGCGACATCCTGCTCGAAATAGGGGCTGCTGACATCATGTACGCGTGCGCCGATGCGGCGGTGCACATTGTCAGGGCCGGCGATCAGTGCTGCGACCAGTTCGGCGTGCGCGGCTTCATTGCCGGCGGCGGCGCCGTCTTCACAGTCGAAGGTGATATCGAACAGCGCACCGAGCTCCTGTTGCAGGGCCATCGACTTGCGCATCAGCTTTTCCGAGCCGGCGTAGTGATCGCACACCGGAAGCGAAGCCGGTTGCTGGGCACCTGGGAACAAGACCTGGGAGGGATGCATTGCTGCTGAGTGTGATCGGTGAAAGTTGGTCGTGACGGTCAACGTGCTACATCTGCGGATACGGGGCGGCGGCGGTTGCCCGCCGCCGCCCCGTGGGTCGATTAGCCGACCAGGTGCTTGACGCCTTCGCGCTCTTCCATCAGCTCCTTCAGAGTGATGTTGATGCGCTCTTGCGAGAACTCATCGATCTCCAGACCCTGGACGATCTTGTACTCGCCGTTTTCGGTGGTCACCGGGAAGCCGAACATGGTGCCTTCGGGGATGCCGTAGGAACCGTCCGAGGGGATGCCCATGGTGGTCCACTTGCCGTTGGTGCCCAGGACCCAGTCACGCACGTGGTCGATGGCCGCGTTGGCCGCCGACGCTGCCGAGGACAGGCCACGGGCTTCGATGATGGCTGCGCCGCGCTTGCCGACGGTGGGCAGGAACACGTTCTTGTTCCATTCCTGGTCGTTGATGGTGTCCTTGACGGAGGCGCCATCGGCGGTCGCGAAACGGTAGTCGGCGTACATGGTCGGCGAGTGGTTGCCCCACACGCACAGCTTTTCGATGGCCGAGACCGGCTTGCCGATCTTGGCAGCCACTTGCGACAGGGCGCGGTTGTGGTCCAGGCGCAGCATGGCGGTGAAGTTCTTGGCCGGCAGGTTGGGGGCCGACTTCATGGCGATGTAGGCATTGGTGTTGGCCGGGTTGCCGACCACCAGGACCTTCACGTCACGCGAAGCCACGGCATCCAGTGCCTTGCCCTGCACGGTGAAGATCTGGGCGTTGGCTTCCAGCAGGTCCTTGCGCTCCATGCCGGGGCCACGGGGACGGGCACCCACCAGCAGGGCCACGTCGGCATCCTTGAAGGCGGTCATCGGATCGCTGTGGGCGGTCACGCCGGCCAGCAGGGGGAAAGCACAGTCATCGATTTCCATGATGACGCCCTTCAACGCCTTCTGCGCCTTTTCATCGGGGATTTCCAGCAGTTGCAGGATGACCGGCTGGTCTTTGCCGAGCAGGTCGCCATTGGCGATGCGGAAGAGCAGGGAGTAACCGATCTGACCGGCGGCGCCGGTGACGGCAACACGCTTGGGGGCTTTAGCCATGTGAATCTCCAAAAGAGGTGATGAAAAAAAGCATTCCGACTGCATCGAAGCGCACGTTGCGGTCGCGTCGCGGTGGGCGCGGCAGGGCCGTCTGCGGTTGCTTCTGGTTTGCGCAAGTAAATGCGCGACTTCCTCGAATTCTTGTTAGGCCGCCATGATACCGTCGAAAGCGCAGTGCGTCATCGCTTTCGCCCGGGCGTCTGTGGACAAATCAAAAACCTGTCAAACTTGTGTGCTGGTTACATGAAAACACCGGATTCCGGGCGCCTTGATGAGATCGATTCTCGTTATCGTCTGCGGCTCGGAAATTCGCTTGCTGCCTGCGTTGGGGGTCTTCAGCTTGCTCGCGAGTGTAGGCCTGCCAACCACTGCTGTCAATCAATATCTTATGTCTTATATAAGACATATTATTGCCTAGTTTTTGCTGGACGGACTTGGGGTTTTTGTGTTGAAATTCGGGGTTATGAGCTCGATCCTGCCTAATTCGAACAACGCTGACGCGCAAGCCGCGGGGGCGGGTGTTGCCAGTCCGGCGCCCACTTTCAGTCCGTTGTACCAGCAGATCAAGGCGCTCATCATGCAGCGCCTGGAAGCCGGTGAGTGGAAGCCGGGCGAACTCATTCCCAGCGAGGTCGAGCTGGGCGGCCGCTTCAAGGTCAGTCAGGGTACGGTGCGCAAGGCCATCGACGAGCTGGCGGCCGAGAACCTGGTGGTGCGCCGCCAGGGCAAGGGCACTTTCGTTGCCACCCATCACGAGACCCAGGCGCAATTCCGTTTCCTGCGGCTCATGGCTGACAGTGACGAGCCGCAGCGTCCTGAGAACAAGATCGTCGAAGTCAAGCGCGTACGCGCATCCGCCGAAGTGGCCCGTCAGCTGGACATGAAGTCCGGCGACTCCGTCATTTTCATCCGGCGGGTAAAATCATTCAATGGCATTCCCATCATCCTCGAAGACATCTGGCTGCCTGGCGCCATCTTCAAGGGGCTGACGGCCGAGCGCCTGGTGGAATACCGTGGACCGCTGTATGGCCTGTTCGAGTCCGAATTCGGTACGCGCATGATCCGTGCCGAGGAGCGCATCCGTGCCGTAGGGGCGGATCCGGATGCGGCAGAGTTTCTGGGCGTGTTGCCCCAAACGCCGTTGCTCAGTGTGGAGCGGGCCTCATTCACCTACGGCGACAAGCCGGTGGAAATGCGGCGCGGGCTGTACCTGACGACGAATCATCATTATCAGAGCGAGTTGAGCTGAAGGTCCTGCCGGAGTGCTGCGCGGGCTACGGCCGTGCATCAGGGCAGGCCGCTGTCAAGCCATATTGGCATGCTGCGAAGCGCAATAATTGTTGATGGTGATTTAGAAAATCGGCGAAAATTGCAGGATTGTTTTAATCTGAGGAGAACCTTGTATGTCTGAAGCCGCTAAACCACCACGGCCGCAATTCCGTAACATACACCTAACCCAAATTGCCGGCTACCGCATGCCCCTGGCTGCCATCGTCTCGATCATGCACCGCATCAGCGGTCTGTTCCTGTTCCTGATGCTGCCCTTCGTGCTGTTCCTGCTGGACAGCAGCCTCCTGTCGGAAGGCACCTTCGACTACCTCAAGGGCTTCACCTCGGGTTGGTTCGTCAAGCTGGTCATCCTGGCCCTGTCCTGGGCATATCTGCATCACTTCTGCGCCGGCATCCGCCACCTGATCATGGATAACCACATCGGTCTGGACAAGGATAGCGCGCGCAAGTCCTCGGCAACTGTCCTGGTGATCAGCATCGCGCTGATGATCCTGGTCGCATTGAAACTGTTCGGAGCATTCTAAAAATGGCTGATAACAATATCGGACCCAAGCGCCTGGTCGTCGGTGCCCACTATGGCCTGCGTGACTGGCTGGCGCAGCGCGCCACCGCCGTGGTGATGGCTGTCTACACCGTCATCCTGCTGGTGTGCTTCTTCACTTCGACCAACTTCAGCTACCAGGGCTGGGCGGCGCTGTTCTCGCATCAATGGTTCAAGGTCGCCACCTTCGCGGTGTTCATGGCGCTGTTCTTCCACGCCTGGATCGGCGTGCGTGATGCGCTCATGGACTACGTCAAGCCCGTCGGCATTCGCCTGGTCCTGCAAGTTGCCACCATCCTGTGGCTGATCGGTTGCGCTGGCTATGCTGCGCAGATTCTCTGGAGAAACTAATCGTGGCTGCAATCAAATCCGCCATCACTACCCGCCGCTTTGACGCGGTCATCGTCGGCGCCGGTGGCTCCGGCATGCGCGCCTCGCTGCAACTGGCCGAAGCCGGCCTGAACGTCGCTGTCCTGTCCAAGGTCTTCCCGACCCGCTCGCACACCGTGGCTGCCCAAGGCGGCATCGGCGCTTCGCTGGGCAACATGTCCGAGGACAACTGGTACTGGCACATGTTCGACACCGTCAAGGGTTCGGACTACCTGGGCGACCAGGACGCCATCGAATTCATGTGCCGCGAAGCGCCGAAGGCCGTCTACGAGCTGGAGCACTTCGGCATGCCCTTCGACCGCAACCCGGATGGCACCATCTACCAGCGTCCGTTCGGCGGCCACACCGCCAATCTGGGCGAAAAGCCGGTGCAGCGCGCCTGTGCTGCGGCCGACCGTACCGGTCACGCACTGCTGCACACCCTGTACCAGCGCAACGTGCGCGCCAAGACCCACTTCTTCGTCGAGTGGATGGCGCTGGACCTGATCCGCAACGAAGAGGGCGACGTCCTCGGCGTGGTGGCGCTGGAAATGGAAACCGGCGAAATCATGATGCTGCACGCCAAGACCACCCTGTTCGCCACTGGCGGCGCGGGTCGTATCTGGGCCGCATCGACCAACGCCTTCATCAACACCGGCGACGGCATGGGCATGGCCGCACGTGCCGGCCTGCCGCTGCAGGACATGGAATTCTGGCAGTTCCACCCCACCGGCGTGGCCGGCGCGGGCGTGCTGATCACCGAAGGCGTGCGCGGCGAAGGCGGCATCCTGATCAACAGCAACGGCGAACGCTTCATGGAGCGCTACGCGCCGACGCTGAAGGATCTGGCCCCGCGTGACTTCGTCTCGCGTTCGATGGACCAGGAAATCAAGGAAGGTCGCGGCGTCGGTCCCCATAAGGATCACGTGCTGCTGGATCTGCGCCACATCGGCGCCGATACCATCAAGAAGCGTCTGCCCTCGATCCTCGAAATCGCCCACAAGTTCGCCAACGTCGATGCGACCAAGGAACCGATTCCCGTCGTGCCGACCATCCACTACCAGATGGGTGGCATCCCCACCAACATCCACGGCCAGGTGGTCGCGCCCAAGGGCGGTTCGATGAAGGAAGTGGTGCAGGGCATGTACGCCATCGGCGAATGCGCCTGCGTGTCGGTGCACGGCGCCAACCGCCTGGGCACCAACTCGCTGCTGGACCTGGTGGTCTTCGGCCGCGCTGCCGGCAACCACATCGTCGCCAGCCGCCTGCAGGACCAGAGCCACAAGCCCATCCCGGCCGGTGCCCTGGACCGTTCGCTGGAACGCATCGCCCACCTGGAAAACAGCACCGGTTCCGAACGCGTGCAGGATGTGGCCAATGACATCCGCGCCACCATGCAGAAGTACTGCGGCGTGTTCCGTACCGACGCCCTGCTGCAGGAAGGCTATACCAAGATCATGGAGCTGGACGAGCGCCGCAAGCACGTCTCCTTCAAGGACAAGTCCAAGGTCTTCAACACCGCCCGCGTGGAAGCGCTGGAACTGGACAACCTGATCGAAACCGCCAAGGCCACCATCACCTCGGCTGCTGCCCGCAAGGAATCGCGCGGCGCCCATGCGCACAGCGACTACGAGCAGCGCGACGACGTGAACTGGCTCAAGCACACGCTGTGGTTCTCCGAGGGGAATCGTCTCGACTACAAGCCGGTCAACATGCAGCCGCTGACCGTCGAGACCTTCAAACCTAAAGCACGTACTTTCTAAGAGGTCGCAACATGACTCGCACCCTGAAATTCAAGATCTATCGTTACGATCCGGACAAGGACGACAAGCCGTACATGCAAGACCTGACGGTGGAGCTCAAGCCCACCGACAAGATGCTGCTGGATGCCCTGCAACGCATCAAGTCCGACGTCGACGATTCGCTGGCGCTGCGTCGCTCCTGCCGCGAAGGCGTGTGCGGCTCCGACGCCATGAACATCAACGGCAAGAACGGTCTGGCCTGCATCACCAACCTGAACGAGCTGACCGAACCCATCGTTCTGAAGCCGCTGCCCGGCCTGCCGGTGATCCGCGACCTGATCGTGGACATGACCAACTTCTTCAAGCAGTACGATTCGATCAAGCCCTACCTGATCAACGACAGCATCCCGCCCGAGAAGGAGCGCCTGCAGTCGCCTGAGCAGCGTGAAGAGCTGGATGGCGTCTACGAGTGCATCCTGTGCGCCTGCTGCTCGACCTCCTGCCCGTCGTTCTGGTGGAACCCGGACAAGTTCGTCGGTCCTGCCGGCCTGCTGCAAGCCTACCGCTTCATCGCCGACAGCCGCGACGAAGCCACCGGCGCGCGTCTGGACAACCTGGAAGATCCGTACCGCCTGTTCCGTTGCCGTTCGATCATGAACTGCGTCGATGTCTGCCCCAAGGGTTTGAACCCCAACAAGGCCATCGGCAAGATCAAGGAACTGATGGTGCGTCGTTCGGTATAAGCCTGATCGGCTTATGTACCAGCCAGGCCCGCCCTCCGGCGGGCCGCAGCGGGGAGCAGGGCGGTAGGGTTGCCAGGCTCCCTGCGGCCGGCCCGGTCAGATCGGGTCCGGTTGCAAGTGAAATGAAGAGATAGATGAAATGAGCGAGTTCACGACTGAACGTCACCAGGATGATCCGGCCAAACGCGCGCGGCTGCGCTGGCGTGCCCGCCGTGGGTTGCTGGAGAACGATCTGATCTTGACGCGCTATCTCGATGCCCATGAGGCCGGGATGAGCGATGACGAGGTCGATGCCTTCTCGCGCCTGATGGACCTGACCGACAATGACCTGATGGACTTGCTGCTGGCTCGCAAGGAGCCGGAGGCGGCGGTTGACCTGCCCCAAGTGCATGCGTTGCTGAAGAAACTGCGTACTGCCTGATTTTTGCGCCTGGCCACAAGCCAGACGGATTCTGCTCGATCGCGGCCTGTTTTGTCTCGCCACCCGACGCCGATGGATTGGTGGTCGCCTGGCGCGCGGTCGCGGCTTTTGATTAACGGTTTCACCCTCCCCGCAAAAAGGAAAAGCTATGTCCAACACCGATATCAAAGCTACCCTGTCGTTCTCCGACGGGTCTCCGTCCGTAGATTTTCCTATCTACAAGGGCAGCATCGGTCCTGATGTGATCGATATCCGCAAGCTCTACGGCGCCACCGGCAAGTTCACCTACGATCCGGGCTTCATGTCGACCGCGTCCTGCAACTCCTCCATCACCTATATCGATGGCGACAAGGGTGAGCTGCTGTACCGCGGTTATCCGATCGAGCAGCTGGCGGTGAACTGCGACTTCCTGGAATCCTGCTATCTGCTGCTGCACGGCGAGCTGCCCAATGCGGCCCAGAAGACCGAATTCGTCAACACCGTGACCCAGCACACCATGGTCCACGAGCAGATGAACTTCTTCTTCCGTGGTTTCCGTCGTGACGCGCACCCGATGGCGGTGCTGACCGGTTCGGTGGGTGCCCTGTCGGCCTTCTACCACGACTCGCTGGACATCTCCAACGCCAACCACCGCGAAGTGTCGGCCATCCGCATGATCGCCAAGCTGCCGACCCTGGTGGCCATGGCCTACAAGTACAGCATCGGCCAGCCGTTCGTGTATCCGCGCAACGACCTGTCCTACACGGCCAACTTCATGCGCATGATGTTCGCCAACCCGTGCGAAGAGTACAAGGTCAACGAAGTGCTGGTGCGCGCGCTGGACCGCATCCTGATCCTGCACGCCGACCACGAGCAGAACGCCTCGACCTCGACCGTGCGCCTGGCCGGCTCCTCGGGCGCCAACCCGTTCGCATGTATCGCCGCCGGTATCGCCTGCCTGTGGGGTCCTGCCCACGGTGGCGCCAACGAAGCGGCACTGACCATGCTCGAAGAGATCGGTTCGGTCGACAAGATCCCCGAATTCATCAAGCAAGTGAAGGACAAGAACTCCGGCGTGAAGCTGATGGGCTTCGGTCACCGTGTCTACAAGAACTACGACCCGCGTGCCAAGCTGATGCGCGAAACCTGCTACGAAGTCCTGAACGAACTGGGCCTGCACGACGACCCGCTGTTCAAGCTGGCCATGGAGCTGGAAAAGATCGCCCTGGAAGACGACTACTTCGTTTCCCGCAAGCTGTACCCGAACGTCGACTTCTACTCGGGCATCGTGCAGCGCGCCCTGGGTATCCCGACCTCGATGTTCACCTGCATCTTCGCCATGGCCCGTACCATCGGCTGGATCGCCCAGTGGAACGAAATGATCTCGGATCCGGAGCAGAAGATCGGCCGTCCCCGCCAGCTGTTCGTGGGCTCGCCGCGTCGCGACGTCCCGCCCATCGACAAGCGTTGATGACCTCGGCCGCTTGTCCGTTCGAGTTGTCGAACGGGCAAGGGTCGGCGTGTCGCAAGGGCTGTTCTTCCCGCCTTCCGGGATTCTCCGGAAGAGGGTTGAGCGGCGCTGTGAGCAGGCTTTGCGGGCAGGCGTTGGCAGTTGGAAACGCCCGTCGCATCTGGTTTCAAATAAAAAAGCGAATCCCCAAGGATTCGCTTTTTTATTTGATATTCGGATATATAATTCCGGAGCGCTGACTGGATGACGTACAGAAGTTCAGGTAGACAAGGTCCTTCCCCACAACTTGATGCAATCCGCTAACCGGTCAGGCCGTGTCGCGGAAGGTGTAGAAACCCGCTAATCTCGCGAAACGCGAAGAAAGGTGAGCAAATGACAAAGCTCTACGAGCAATACAACATCAACTCCTACCTCTTCGGTGGGAATGCTCCGTACATCGAGGAATTGTACGAAGCCTACCTGAACAATCCCGGCTCTGTCCCCGAAAACTGGCGTGCGTATTTCGACGCAGTGCAACACGTTCCCGCCACCGATGGCTCGAACCGCCCCGACGTCGCCCACGCACCGGTGATCGCTTCCTTCGCCGAGCGCGCCAAGCAAGGCCCGATCCGCACCGTCAATGCCTCCGCCGATTCCGACATGGGCCGCAAGCGCGTCGCGGTCACCCAGTTGATCGCCGGCTACCGTGACCTCGGTTCCCGCTTCGCCAACCTGGATCCGCTGCAACGCCAGGAACGCCCCAACATCCCCGAACTCGATCCCTCCTTCTACGGCTTCACCGATGCCGACCTGGATATCGTCTTCAACATCAACAACACCTACTTCGGCCCGGAAACCGCTTCGCTGCGCGACCTGCTGCAGATGCTGCGCGACACCTACACGCGCTCCATCGGTGCCGAGTTCACCTACATCTCGGACATGGCCGAAGTGCGCTGGCTGGAAGAGCGCCTGGAGCCGACCCGCGCCGTGCCCAGCTTCTCCTCCGAGAAGAAGAAGCACATCCTGGAGCGCCTGACCGCCGCCGAAGGCCTGGAACGCTACCTCCACACCAAGTACGTCGGCCAGAAGCGCTTCTCGCTGGAAGGCGGCGAATCCTTCATCGCCTCCCTGGATGAAACCATCCAGCGCGCCGGTGAAAAGGGTGTGCAGGAAATCGTCATCGGCATGGCCCACCGTGGCCGCCTGAACGTGTTGGTCAACATCCTGGGCAAGACCCCGCAGGAACTGTTCTCGGAGTTCGAAGGCCGTCACGCCGACGACCTGCCGGCCGGTGACGTCAAGTACCACCAGGGCTTCTCCTCGGACGTCTCCACTCCTGGCGGCCCGGTCCACCTGTCGCTGGCCTTCAACCCCTCGCACCTGGAAATCGTCAACCCGGTGGTCGAAGGCTCGGTCAAGGCCCGCATGGATCGCCGTGGCGACAAGGATGGTTCGCAAGTGCTGCCTATCCTGGTGCACGGCGATGCCGCCTTCGCCGGTCAAGGCGTGGTGATGGAAACCCTGAACCTGGCCCAGACCCGTGGCTACGGCACCGGCGGTACCGTCCACATCGTCATCAACAACCAGATCGGTTTCACCACCTCCGACCCGCGCGACTCCCGTTCGACCCTGTACTGCTCGGACGTGGTCAAGATGATCGAAGCCCCGGTGCTGCACGTCAACGGCGATGATCCGGAAGCCGTCGTGTTCGCCACCCAGATCGCCGTCGACTACCGCATGAAGTTCAAGAAGGACATCGTGGTCGACATCATCTGCTTCCGCAAGCTGGGCCACAACGAGCAAGACACGCCTGCTCTGACCCAGCCGTTGATGTACAAGAAGATCGCCCAGCACCCCGGTACCCGCAAGCTGTACGCGGACAAGCTCGCTGCCCAGAAGACCATCGCCGCCGACGGTGGCGAAGAGCTGGTCAAGGCCTACCGCGCCGCCATGGACGCCGGCAAGCACGCCATCGATCCGGTGCTGACCAACTTCAAGAGCAAGTACGCCGTCGACTGGCTGCCGTTCCTGAACCGCAAGTGGACCGACGCCGCCGAAACCGCCGTGCCGATGGCTGAACTGAAGCGCCTGGCCACCAAGATCACCACCGTGCCCGAAGGCTTCAAGGTGCACTCGCTGGTCGAGAAGGTCTTGAACGACCGCGCCGCCATGGGCCGTGGCGAGATCAACCTGGACTGGGGCATGGGTGAACACCTGGCCTACGCCAGCCTGGTCTCCTCCGGCTACGCCGTGCGCCTGACCGGTCAGGATGCTGGCCGCGGTACCTTCACCCACCGCCACGCCGTGCTGCACGACCAGAACCGCGAGCGTTGGGATGCCGGTACCTTCATCCCGCTGCAGAACGTGGCAGAAAACCAGTCCACCTTCACGGTGATCGACTCGGTGCTGTCCGAAGAAGCGGTGCTGGGCTTCGAATACGGCTACTCGACCGCCGAGCCGAACACCCTGACCATCTGGGAAGCCCAGTTCGGCGACTTCGCCAACGGTGCCCAGGTCGTCATGGACCAGTTCATCAGCTCCGGTGAAGTCAAGTGGGGTCGTGCCTCGGGCCTGGTGCAGATGCTGCCGCACGGCTACGAAGGCCAGGGTCCGGAACACTCCTCGGCACGTATCGAGCGTTACCTCCAGCTGTGCGCCGACAACAACATGCAGGTCGTGCAGCCCACCACCGCTGCGCAGATCTTCCACCTGCTGCGTCGCCAGATGATCCGCCTGTTCCGCAAGCCGCTGATCATCATGACGCCCAAATCGCTGCTGCGTAACAAGGATGCCGGTTCGCCCCTGTCCGACCTGGCCAAGGGTTCGTTCCAGACCGTGATCCCGGAAGTCGATGAAACCATCGACGCCAAGAAGGTCAAGCGCATCGTCGCCTGCTCGGGCAAGGTGTATTACGACCTGGTGAACGCCCGCAAGGAACGCGGTCAGACCGATACCGCCATCATCCGCGTCGAACAGCTGTATCCGTTCCCGCACAAGGCGTTCGCGGCTGCGTTGAAGCAGTTCCCGAACTTCAACGAACTGGTGTGGGCGCAGGACGAGCCGCAGAACCAGGGCGCATGGCTGCAGATCCAGCACAACATCTTCGAGAATCTCTCCGAAGGTCAGAAGCTGGCCTATGCTGGTCGCCCGGCCAGCGCATCGCCCGCCGTCGGCTACTACGACAAGCACTACGCGCAGCAGAAGGCACTGATCGAGACCGCCTTCGCCAAGCTCAAGGGCTTTGTGCTGACCAAGTAATCATTGTGGCAAACGGGGCGCGCTGCGGAGGGCAGCGCCCCCGTTTCCATCACAACGAATCACCCGAAAATCGGAGAACCCTAAATGGCTCAAATCGAAGTAAAAGTCCCGCAATTATCAGAATCCGTTGCCGAAGCAACCCTGCTGCAGTGGCACAAGAAAGTGGGCGAACCCGTCACCCGTGACGAAAACCTGATCGACATCGAAACCGACAAGGTCGTGCTGGAACTGCCGTCCCCGGACGCCGGCGTCATCACCCAGATCATCAAGGCCGACGGCGCCACCGTCGTGGCCGGCGAAGTCATCGCCATCCTGGACACCGATGCCTCGGCCCAGGTTGCGCCGACCGAAGTCAAGGCTGCTCCCGCACCGCAAGCTGGCAACGAGCCGACCCCGGTGGCCGCTCCCGAGCTGGCTTCCAAGGGCGACGTCGCCATGCCGGCCGCTGCCAAGCTGCTGGCCGACAACAACCTGTCGACCTCGCAAGTCACCGGTACCGGCAAGGATGGCCGCGTGACCAAGGGTGACGTGCTGGGTGCGCTGTCGGCTCCCGCCGCCGCTCCTGCTGCTGCCGCCAAGCCGGCCCTGGCAGCTGTCGCCGCACCGGTCAAGGCCAGCCTGGAAAGCCGTCCGGAACAACGCGTGCCGATGAGCCGCCTGCGTGCCCGCGTGGCAGAGCGTCTGGTGCAGTCGCAATCGACCAACGCCATCCTGACCACCTTCAACGAAATCAACATGCAGCCGGTCATCGACCTGCGCAACAAGTACAAGGACAAGTTCGAGAAGGAACACGGCGTCAAGCTGGGCTTCATGTCCTTCTTCGTCAAGGCGGTCGTGCACGCCCTGAAGAAGTACCCGATCGTCAACGCCTCGGTCGATGGTAACGACATCGTCTACCACGGCTACTTCGACATCGGCGTGGCCGTCGGCTCGCCCCGTGGCCTGGTGGTACCCATCCTGCGTGATGCGGACCAGATGTCGATTGCCGACATCGAAAAGAAGATCGGTGAATTCGGCCAGAAGGCCAAGGACGGCAAGCTGTCCATCGAAGAACTGTCGGGCGGTACCTTCACCGTCTCCAACGGCGGCACCTTCGGTTCCATGCTGTCGACCCCGATCATCAACCCGCCGCAATCGGCGATCCTGGGCATCCACGCCACCAAGGACCGCGCTGTTGTCGAAAACGGCCAGGTCGTGGTGCGTCCGATGAACTACTTCGCCCTGTCCTATGACCACCGCATCATCGACGGCCGCGAAGCCGTCCTGTCGCTGGTGGCGATCAAGGAAGCTCTCGAAGATCCCGCCCGTCTGCTGTTGGATCTGTAAGCAACCGGCCATCACGGCGTGAGCTAGGCGCTGAACGGCCCCCAGGCATTCAGCGCCTTTTTGCATCCGCTTCGGCTGAAGTGGATGCGCACAACGAATCAGGAATACACACATGAGCAAGAATTTTGATGTCGTCGTCATCGGTGGCGGCCCCGGCGGCTACATCGCTGCCATCCGTGCAGCGCAACTGGGCTTCAACACTGCCTGCATCGACGAATGGAAGAACGAGAAGGGCGGCCCCGCACCGGGCGGTACCTGCACCAATGTCGGTTGCATCCCCTCCAAGGCGCTGCTGCAATCCTCCGAGCACTACGAGCATGCCAGCCACGGCTTCGCCGAGCACGGCATCGAAGTCAAGGGCCTGGGCCTGAACCTGGAAAAGATGCTGGGTCGCAAGAACACCGTGGTCAAGCAGAACAACGACGGCATCCTGTACCTGTTCAAGAAGAACAAGGTGTCCTTCTTCCACGGCCGCGGCTCCTTCGTCAAGGGTGACGCCAACGGCTACGAGATCAAGGTCGCCGGCGCTGCCGAAGAAACCATCACCGCCAAGCATGTCATCGTGGCAACCGGCTCCAACGCCCGTGCACTGCCGGGCGCCGAGTTCGACGAAAAGCTGATCCTCTCCAACACCGGCGCACTGGCCATCTCCGAAGTGCCTAAGAAGCTGGGCGTGATCGGTGCCGGCGTGATCGGCCTGGAAATGGGTTCGGTGTGGCGTCGCCTGGGCGCGGAAGTGACCGTGCTGGAAGCCCTGCCGACCTTCCTGGGTGCCGTCGATGAACAGATCGCCAAGGAAGCCCAGAAGCTGCTGACCAAGCAGGGCCTGGCCGTGAACCTGGGTGTCAAGATCGGTACCATCAAGGCTGGCAAGAACAGCGTCTCCGTGGAATACACCGATGCCAAGGGCGAAGCCCACACCGGCGAATTCGACAAGCTGATCGTCTCTATCGGCCGCACCCCCAACACCATCGGCCTGAACGCCGAAGGCGTGGGCCTGAAGCTGGACGAGCGCGGCTTTATCGCCGTGGACGGCGACTGCAAGACCAACCTGCCCAACGTGTGGGCGGTGGGTGACGTGGTGCGCGGCCCGATGCTGGCGCACAAGGCCGAGGAAGAAGGCGTTGCCGTGGCCGAGCGTATCGCCGGCCAGCATGGCCACGTCAACTTCAACACCATTCCCTGGGTCATCTACACCTCGCCGGAAATCGCCTGGGTCGGCAAGACCGAGCAGCAACTCAAGGCCGACGGCGTGCAGTACAAGGCCGGCACCTTCCCGTTCCTGGCCAACGGCCGCGCCCGCGCGCTGGGCGATACCTCGGGTATGGTCAAGTTCCTGGCCGATGCCAAGACCGATGAAATCCTGGGCGTGCACATCGTCGGCCCGATGGCGTCCGAGCTGATTTCGGAAGCCGTGGTGGCGATGGAATTCCGTGCTTCGTCGGAAGACATCGCCCGCATCTGCCACGCTCACCCCTCGCTGTCCGAGGCGACCAAGGAAGCGGCCCTGGCCGTCGACAAGCGCGCATTGAACTTCTGATGCGCGATCAATGCGACAATACGCGTCGCCTGCACCGGCCACGCTTGTGTTGCCCGCGTATTGAGCATTGAGATGCCAACCCAATGGGCGAGCCTGGCTCGCCCATTGTCGTTTTACAAGACCACACCATGGATGTCCGTCAATTCTACGAACACTCGCTGTCCCAGCGCGGTTATCAACCCGACGAGGCGCAGTTGCGCGCCATCGAGCGCCTGCAGCGCGCCTATGAGGAATGGGTCGCCTACAAGGCCCAGCGCGCCTCTACCTTCAAGCGCCTGATCAGCCGGCCGGCCGTGCCGCGCGGGGTCTACATGTGGGGTGGGGTGGGGCGCGGCAAATCCTTCCTGATGGACAGCTTCTATTCGGTGGTGCCGGTGGTGCGCAAGACGCGCCTGCACTTCCACGAATTCATGCGCGATGTGCATCGCCAGCTGGATGAATTGAAGGGCATCGCCGATCCGCTGGACGAGGTCGCCAAGCGCATCGCCAAGAAGTACCGCCTGATCTGCTTCGACGAGTTCCACGTCTCCGACATCGCCGATGCGATGATCCTCTACAACCTGTTGAAGGGATTGTTCGACCACGGCGTGTCCTTTGTCATGACCTCCAACTATGAGCCCAGCACGCTCTACCCCGATGGCCTGCACCGCGACCGCATGCTGCCCACCATCGCGCTGCTGAAGGAAAAGCTCGATGTCATGAACATCGACGCCGGCATCGACTACCGCAAGCGCGTGCTGGAGCAGGTCAAGGTCTATCACACGCCGCTCAACGCCAAGACCGACGAGGAGCTGCGGGAAGCCTTTGCCGCCGTGGCCGAGGCCGGTGACGAAGATCCGCGCGTGCATATCGAGGCCCGCGAGATCCGCGCCCTGCGTCGCGGCGGCAGCGCCATCTGGTTCGATTTCGCCACCCTGTGCGGCGGGCCGCGTTCGCAGAATGATTATCTGGAACTGGCCAGCCGCTTCCAGACCGTGATCCTCTCGGGCATTCCGCGCATGTCGGCGGCAATGTCCTCGGAGGCGCGCCGTTTTACCTGGTTGATCGACGTCTTCTATGACCACAAGGTCAAGCTGATCATGTCGGCGGCGGTCGAGCCGGACGAGCTTTACACCGTGGGAACCCTGTCCAATGAGTTCCACCGTACCGTTTCACGTATCATTGAGATGCAGTCGAAGGAATACCTGGAAGCGGATCGCCGTTCCATCGCTGACAGCCTCTCATGAACAACTACCAGATGAACAAGAACACGATGCAAGGTCTTTTTGCCCATGCCAAGGGCGTCTCGCTTTCCCTGTGCGGCCTGACGGTGGCCCTGGCCGCCGCCAGTGGCACGGCGCTGGCACAGCCGGCGCCGACCCTGCCGGTGCAGCAGTCGCCGTCGCAAGCCGCGTCCGTCCCGGCCCAGCCGCAAGACGTGGCGCCGATGAGCCGCGAGCGTTTCGACGAGCTGGAGGCGCGTGCGCCGATCCAGCAGCGCTATCCGGCTGGCTCCATCAAGTCCGAGGAGATGGCCCAGAAGGCCCTGGAGGAGACCGCCGAAGACCGTCAGGCGCTGGAATTGCGGTATATCCTGGACCAGCGCGCCTGCTACCCCAAGTTCCTGGTAGCGAGCTGCCTGGAGGCCGCCAAGGACCGCAAGCGCGTGGCCGAGAAGGCGATCAAGCAGGTCGAGTATGAGGCCAACGTGTTCCGGCGCCAGGCCACCGTCGATGACCGCGACCGTTCCCTGGCCGAGCAGCACGCCCACGACGAGGAAGACGCTGCGCGCCGCCTGGCGGAGCAGAAACAGAAGGAAATCGACTCCGCCCGCAAAGTGCAGGAAGGCCGTGCCAAGAACAACGAAGTACAGCAGCGCATCGACCAGAACAAGGATGTGCCGGCTGACTTGCGCGTGCGTGAGCACGATGCCAAGGTACGCCAGCAGCAGGCCGAGGATGCCGCCCGGGCGCCAGAGCGCGCGGCCAATGCCGCCGAGCGCCAGCGCCGCATCAAGGAAGCCGAGGAGCACCGCCTGGAGGTGGAACGCAAGAAGGCCGAGAACGAACGGGAACGTGCCGAGCGCAAGAAGAACCAGCAGCAGGAGTCGACCACCACGGCACCTGCGGCCCAGTAAGCCGGCCAGCCTGAGCGCTTGCGCATGCCGATTGGCGCGCGCAGGCGGCTCGGCTACACTAGCAGTCAGCTCAGTTACCCGTGGACCATCATGACCAGTACGCATCGCGAAGACATCCAGCGCCGCATCATCGAACTCGAAGTCGAGCACCGTGATCTCGATAACGTGATCGACTTGCTGTTGCGTGATGTCCGTACGGAAGACCTGCAATTGCGCCGCCTGAAGAAGCGCAAGCTGCAGCTGAAAGATCACATCGCCCTGCTGAAGATGCAGCTGGTGCCCGATATCCCCGCTTGACCTTCCCGCCTGGGCCGCCTGCAGTCCCGCATTGCGGCGGTGCCGACCACGCCTTGCCCCGGCAACCGGGAGGGCGGCCCCGACTCCGCGTAAAATAGCGTCTTGTTCCCGTTTGCGGGATCGTCCGCAGGCTGCTTCGTGGCCTGCGCCGCTTGTCTTTTTCCTACAGGTTTGCCGCAGTGACAGCCCAACAATCCCACGCCGACATCGTCGACAGCAGTGCCCCTATCGCTCCCGTGGATGGGGCGGCGCCGGATGAACCGGGCCTCCATGACGCCGAGATCGAGCAGCTGTTCGGTGCTGGTGGTCCGCTGGGTGGCGCCGTGGGCAGCTATCGCCCGCGCCATGCCCAGACCGAGATGGCCAAGGCCATCGCCAGCGCCATTGCCGGGCAGGGCACGCTCATTGCCGAGGCCGGCACCGGCACGGGCAAGACCTTCGCCTATCTGGTGCCGGCCTTGCTGTGGGGCGGCAAGGTGATCGTCTCCACTGGCACCAAGACCCTGCAGGACCAGCTCTACAACCGCGATATCCCCACCGTGCGCAAGGCATTGCACGCGCCGGTCTCGGTGGCGCTGCTCAAGGGGCGCAGCAACTATGTCTGCCATTTTCACCTGGAACGCACCTTGCAGAACGGTCGCCTGACTGCGCGTGAGGACGTGGGTTACCTGCGCGAGATTTCGCGTTTCGTGAAATCGACCTCCTCGGGCGACAAGGCCGAATTGACCAAGGTGCCGGAGACGGCATCGGTCTGGAACCTGGTGACCTCGACCCGCGATACCTGCTTCGGTGCCGAGTGCCAGTACTACCAGGACTGCTTCGTCATGAAGGCCCGCAAGGAGGCGCAGCAGGCCGATGTGGTGGTGGTCAACCACCACCTGTTCTTTGCCGACGTGGCGTTGAAGGACACCGGTGTTGCCGAGCTGCTGCCCTCGGCCAATACGGTCATCTTCGACGAGGCGCACCAACTGCCGGATACGGCCACGCTGTTCTTCGGCGAGACCGTATCGACCTCGCAGATCCTGGAGTTGTGCCGCGACGTGCTGGCCGAAGGCCTGGCACATGCCCGCGATGGCGCCGACTGGCCGCGCCTGGTATCGACGGTGGAGCGCGCTGCGCGTGATCTGCGCCTGGCCTTCCCGGAGGAGTCGGTGCGGCTGGCGCTGAATCAGATCGCATCCTCCAGCACCTTCTTCCCGGCGCTCGATACGCTCAAGGACTGCATGGATGACATGATCACCGTCCTGGAAAAGCAGGCCGAGCGCGCCGAGACGATCGAGCAGTGCCGCGACCGCGCCAATGAATTGCTGCGCCAGCTGGAAAACTGGGGATCCCCTGAGGAGTCGCCCGCCAAGGCGGCTGCCAGCGGTCAGGGCAAGGACGAGGCGGGTGGGCAAGAGGGTGAGGCTGCCGAAGAGGCGCAGGAAGAACCGGCGCAAAAGCCCTTCTATGTGCTGTGGCTGGAGGCCTTCCAGTCCTCGCTGCAACTGCATCGCACGCCTTTGTCGATCGCTCCCATCTTCAACAAACAGCGCGAAGGTGTGCCGCGTTCCTGGATCTTTACCTCGGCCACGCTGGCGGTGAAGAAGGACTTCAACCACTACGCCGCCCAGATGGGCTTGTGGAACGCACCGGCGCAGTCCTGGCCGAGTCCGTTCAACTACGGCGAGCAGGGCATCCTGTACGTGCCGCAGAACCTGCCGCAACCCAATTCCTTCGAATACACCGATGCCGTCATCGACGCCGCGCTGCCGACCATCGAGGCGGCTGGTGGCCGTTGCTTCTTCCTGTGCACCACCCTGCGTGCGGTCAACCGGGCGGCCGAGCGCCTGCGCACCGAGTTCGCCGCGCGTGGCCATGCCTTCCCCCTGTTCGTGCAGGGCGAGGCCGGGCGTACCGAGCTGCTGGACCGCTTCCGCGCCGCCGGCAATGGCGTGCTGATCGGCAGCCAGAGCTTCTGGGAAGGTGTGGACGTGCGCGGTGATGCGCTCTCGCTGGTGATCATCGACAAGCTGCCGTTCTCGCCACCGGATGACCCGGTACTGGCCGCCCGCATCAGCGAGATGGAAAAGCAGGGTCTCAACGGCTTCGTCCATCACCAGCTGCCGGCGGCCATCATCAATCTCAAGCAAGGGGCGGGGCGCCTGATCCGCGACGAGGGCGACCGAGGCGTGCTGATGATCTGCGATCCGCGCATCATCACCAAGAACTACGGCCGCCGCATCTGGCAGAGCCTGCCACCGTTCAAGCGCACCCGCGAGCTGGAGGTGGTGCAGGCCTTCTTCCGTGAGCAGGATGCGCGCCGCGCAGCAGCGGCCGACGCTGCCGCTGGCATGGGAGGGGAGTCCTGACATGTCCAGCAGCACCTCCCTGGTGCCGGTACGGGCCTCCGAGCTGATGCTGGGCAAGCCCGCGCCCTGGCCCATCTACAACGACGACGGCAGGCTGCTGCTGGCGCGCGGCACCGTCATCGAGACGCCAGACCAGCTGGCGGGCCTGATCGAAAAGGGCTTGTATCGCAACGCCAACTGGGTCAGCGAACCCGATACCGAGTCGGTGCCGTTGCCCCTGGCACGTGATGTGTTGCGCAAGAAGCTGGGCGGCAAGAAGCCGCTCAAGCCCTCGGCCGCCGTACGCGGCGAGGAGAGCGTGATCACGCTGGACGAGGTGCGCTGGCAGATCGGCGATACCCTGTGGCTGCAGTTCGCCGACGATGCCGGCCAACGCTATGCCGTGACGCTGGTGGGCTGCCTGCCCAATCGCAGCATCCTGGTGACGGCGCCGCAAAAGGAGGGCAAGCAATTGTTCGTGCGCGAGGGCCAGGGTTTCGTGGTGCGCGCCCTGACCGGGCGGCGCGCCTACGCCTTTGGCGCCCAGTTGCTGAAGTACCAGCAGACCCCCTTCGTCTACCTGCACCTGTCGCTGCCGCGGGAGGTGCGCTCTACCGTGATCCGCCAGGCCACGCGCGTGCCGGTCAGTGCCGAGGGCTACCTGGCGCTGGCTGGCGCCCACCCGCTGGCGGCCAGTGTGGTCGACCTGAGCCTGGGCGGCGCCTCACTGGTGGCGACTTCGCTGCCGGGCAAGGTGGCGGCCAGGAAAGGGGCGGTTGGCCATCTGCGTTTCGTGGCCGCCGTGGCCGACCAGCAATTGAGTCTGGACCTGCCGGTCGTGCTGCGCGCGGCCGAGGCGCTGGGCGAGGCTGATTTCCACCAGTATGGAGTCGAGTTCGCCGGCCTGACGGTACGTGACAAGCTGGTTCTGGCCGCCTACGTGTACCAGGAACTGAGCCAGCAGCAATAGCGCCGGCGCGGGTCAGCGAGAAAGTCGCGCAAGGGGGCTGTGGCGGGGCTGGCTTCGGTTAAAATTCAGCCCATGAAAATCCTCATCAGCAACGACGACGGTTACCTCGCGCCGGGCATCAACGCCCTGGCCGAGGCGCTCGCGCCGATCGCCGACATCACCGTCGTCGCCCCGGACAGCAACCGCTCAGGCAGCTCCAACTCCCTGACCCTGGACCGTCCGCTCTGGGTGGAGCAGGCGGCCAACGGCTTCTATTACCTCAATGGCACGCCCTCGGACTGCGTCCACGTGGCCTTGACCGGCCTGCTCAAGGAGCGTCCGGACCTGGTCGTCTCGGGTATCAACCAGGGACAGAACATGGGTGACGACACCCTGTACTCGGGTACCGTGGCCGCGGCCACCGAGGGTTTCCTGTTCGGGATCCCGTCGATTGCCTTTTCCCAGTTGCACAAGGGCTGGGCGGAACTGGACTCGGCCGCGCGCATCGCCCGCGAGATCGTGGAACGCCGCCTCGATAGCCTGCCCCGTCCGTACCTGCTCAACGTCAACATCCCCAACTTGCCGTATGGAGAGATCAAGAGCAGCGTGGTCACCCGCCTGGGCAAGCGCCACATGTCCGAGCCGGTGCACAAGCTGACCGATCCCCATGGGCGTGACCTGTATTGGATCGGCCCGGCCGGGGCCGCCAAGGATGGCGGCGAGGGGACCGATTTCCACGCCACGGCCAATGGCCATGTTTCCATCACCCCGCTGCAGATCGACCTGACCCATACGGGGCAGCTGGATATGCTTCGGAAGGCGCTTGCATGAGCGACAAGCCCAGCCGCTTTCCGCTGAGCCTGTCCTCGGTGGTGGACAAGAACAAGCGCAACGACGCCGGGCGCGATGCGGCTGGCCGTCCCCAGGCCACCACCCAGACGGCCGCCAAGAATGCCGCCCAGTCATCCCGCCAAGCCGCGCTCAAGCCGGTGCAGCAGGGGCTGGCGCAGGCCTTGCGGCCACCGCCGGCGTCGCCGCGCGCCCCTGTCCCGGCGGCCCAGCCGCTGATGAGCGCCGCTGCGGCGCCGCGCACGGCGGTCAGCAACGTGATGACGGTGACCCAGACCAATGCCTCGCACCATGCCTCGCCGCTGGCCTCCGAAGCCGTGCGCAAGGCCATGGTGGCGCGGGTGGCCAAGCAGGGTGTGGCCGATGCCAAGGTCCTGGCGGCATTGGAGGCAGTGCCGCGCCACATGTTCGTGGAGCCCGGACTGGCCAGCCAGGCCTATATCGATGCCTCCCTGCCGATCGGTCATCACCAGACCATTTCCCAGCCCTACATCGTGGCGCGCATGATCGAGGTCATGCGCCAGAATCGCCATGGCGGCCGGCTCGACCGCGTGCTGGAGATCGGCACCGGTTGCGGTTACCAGGCAGCGGTGCTGTCGCGGGTGGCGGGGGAGGTGTATTCCATCGAGCGCATCAAACCGTTGCATGAACTGGCCAAGAGCAATCTGCGGCCATTGCGGGTGGCAAACATCCGCTTGCATTACGGAGATGGTATGCTTGGCCTGCCACAGGTTGCGCCTTTCGATGGCATCATCCTGGCGGCGGCCGGCCTGGAAGTGCCGCAGGCCCTGCTGGAGCAGATGGCCATCGGCGGCAGGCTGGTGGCGCCGGTGGGCGAGCGGCAGCAGATGCTGGAATTGATAGAACGTGTCGGCCCGCGCGACTGGCGTCGTACCACACTGGAACCCTGCCACTTCGTTCCCCTGCGTCCCGGTACGGTGTAAGCCCTGCGCGACCGGGAGGCAGGGCAGGATTATGCGGGCATCGTTGCAACAGGAAGTGGGCGGCACCAAGCAAAAGCATTCAAGCCGCTGTGGCTGGACGATGGCGGGATGGCAGGATGGGGCCGCATTTCCCTGATGAACTTCTGACGCTGGCTGCAGGTCAACTAGCGTTGTACAAAATCTAACGTAAGAGCATGAAGAAAATTCGTTTGGCTGTATTGGGCAGTGTCGTCAGTCTTCTGGCCGCATGCGGCTCGACACCGAATCAGCAGCCGGCGCCCGTCGTCGAGCGCACCACCACTACCGGCAAGCCGGCGGACGCCGTTGCTGCCGCGCCTGCTGCGCCGGCACCGTCGGGACGCGGCTATTACACGGTCAAGAAGGGGGATACGCTGTATCGTATCGCGCTGGATGTGGGGCAGAACTGGCGCGACATCGTAGCCTGGAACAATCTGACCAACCCCAACGACATCAAGGTCGACCAGACCTTGCGTGTGGCACCGCCCGATCGTGCGCCGGGCACGGCCCAGACGGCCGCTGTGGCGGCCGCACCGGGGGCGGGGCTGGAGGTCAAGCCGCTGGGGGCGCCGGGCTCGGCAGCCGCAGCGCCGGCGGCGGGCGGTACCAACAAGTCCGGTCCGCGCGGCGACAAGCGGGCCTATTCGGATACTGCCCTGGCTGAACTGGAAAAGCCGGATGCGACGCCGGCGACCGCCGCCGCACCCGCGCCAGCGGCGGCCCCCAAGGCCGAGGCTGCTCATGCGGCTGACAAGCCGGCTGCGGCCTCGACGGCGGCGGTCGATGACGAAGGCGTTTCCTGGATGTGGCCGGCCGACGGCAAGGTGGTCGGCACCTTCGAAGGTGGCAAGAAGGGCGTGGACATCGCTGGCAAGGCCGGTCAGGCCGTGCTGGCCGCAGGCGCCGGCAAGGTCATGTATGCCGGCAGCGGCATCCGTGGCTATGGCAACCTGGTGATCATCAAGCACACGAATAACCTGCTGTCGGCCTATGCCCACAACCAGACCATCCTGGTCAAGGAAGGCCAGAGCGTGACCAAGGGCCAGAAGATTGCCGAGATGGGCAAGTCCGATAGTGATACTGTCAAGCTGCACTTTGAAATCCGTCAACAGGGCAAGCCCGTTGACCCCTCCAAATACTTACCGCCACGCTAGCGTATGACAAGCAATCGCCACGATCACTTGCCAGACCAGGACCCTCGCGAAGAGGACATGGACGATCCCATTGAGGAGATCGAAGAACCGGAAGTGATCGACGGCGATGCCGCCGACCAGCCCCAGGAGGTCGCCCCAACCGAGGGCGTGGACGAGCTCAAGAAGGTGCTGGCCGCGGAGCTGTCCACCGATACCACCCAGCATTACCTCAACAAGATCGGCGCCAAGCCGCTGCTGACGGCCGCAGAAGAACTGCACTATGCCACCCTGGCCAAGCAGGGCGAGTTCGGGGCGCGCCAGAAGATGATCGAGCACAACCTGCGACTGGTGGTGTCGATCGCCAAGCATTACATCAACCGGGGCGTGGCCTTGCTGGACCTGATCGAAGAAGGCAACCTGGGCCTCATGCGCGCCATCGACAAGTTCGAGCCCGAGCGCGGTTTCCGTTTCTCTACTTACGCCACCTGGTGGATACGCCAGAGCATCGAACGCGCCATCATGAACCAGGCGCGCACGGTGCGACTGCCGGTACACATGGTGCGCGAACTGAACCAGATCCTGCGCGCCAAGTACCATCTGGAAGCCCAGCAGCGTGACGGCCGCGACGCCAGTGCCGAGGATATCGCTCACCTGGTGGAGCGTCCGGTGGAAGAGGTGCAGGATGTGCTGGCCCTGTCCGAACATGCGGCCTCGCTCGATACGCCGCTGGACAACGACCCCCAGGCCAGCCTCATGGACCTGCTGCCCAGCGCGGTGGAAGAGCATCCCGACACCCGTGCCGAAAGCCAGGAAATGGCCCTGCTGATCCGCGAATGGCTCAAGAGCCTGTCGGAGAAGCAGCGCGTGGTGGTGGCCCGCCGCTTCGGCCTGGACAATGATGACCCTTCCACGCTGGAGCAACTGGCCGGTGAGATGGGCATCACCCGTGAGCGGGTGCGCCAGGTGCAACAGGAGGCGCTGGTCAAGTTGAAGCGCTTGCTGACCTCGCGCGGCGTGGGGCGCGACGCGCTGTTCTGAGCGGCCTGCCAGGCCGGCCCGACGTCGTATTTATGGCGATTGCCCCTCCCGTTGAGGGGGTGGACATGGTTCGCGCTTCCCTCCCGGTCCCGGATCGCGGACAATACCGCTTTTGTTTTTGGCAGCGGACTCACGTCCTACCCTGTGGTTTCCCTCATGCAACAAGACATCATCATTGAAATCAAGTCGCTCGACATGGACGGGCGCGGCGTTGGTCATCTCGAAAACGAGGATGGCACGCAAGGCAAGGTCATCTTCGTCGAAGGCGCACTGCCGGGCGAGCGCGTCAGTTTCGAGTCCTATCGCCGGAAACCCAAGTGGGAAGCCGGCGTGATGACCGCGCTGCATCGCGAATCCTCGCTGCGGGTGAAGCCGCGTTGTGAGCACTTCGGCGTCTGCGGTGGCTGCGCCATGCAGCATCTGGATCCCTCGGCCCAGGTGGCCATGAAGCAGCGCGTGCTGGAAGACAATCTCTGGCACCTCGGCAAGACCAAGGCTGAGGTGATGCTGCGCCCCATCTATGGCCCGACCTGGGGCTATCGCTACCGCGCCCGCATCTCGGTGCGCCATGTGGCCAAGAAGGGCGGCGTGCTGGTGGGCTTCCACGAAAAGCGCTCTTCCTTCATCGCCGACATGAAGACTTGCCAGATCCTGCCGCCCAACGTGTCGGCCATGCTGATGCCGCTGCGCGCGCTGGTGGCGGGCCTGTCCATTCGCGACCGCATGCCCCAGATCGAGTTGGCGGTGGGTGAGGGTGATGATGGCAACAAGGTGACCGTACTGGTCCTGCGCATCATGGAAGCGCTTTCGCCGGCCGATGAAGTCCTGCTGAAGACCTTTGCTGACGAGCACAAGATCGAATGGTGGTTGCAGACCAAGGGGCCGGATACCGCCGCACCTTACTATCCGGCGCAATCGCGCTTGCAGTACATGTTGCCGGAGTTTGGTATCCGCATGCCCTTCAAGCCGACCGACTTCACCCAGGTCAATCACCAGATCAACCGGGTGCTGGTGGCGCGTGCCTTGCGCCTGCTGGATGTGCAACCGCAAGACCGCGTCGCCGACCTGTTCTGCGGCCTGGGCAACTTCACCTTGCCGATCGCCACCCTGGCGCGCGAGGTGGTGGGCATCGAGGGCAGCACCGCGCTGACCGAGCGTGCCCTGGACAACGCCAGGATCAATGGCGTGGATGGCAAGACCAGCTTCTATTGCCGCAACCTCTTCGAAGCCAAGCCCGAGGATTTCGTGGCGCTGGGCAAGTTCGACCGCATGCTGATCGACCCGCCGCGCGAAGGTGCGATGGAAGTCTGCAAGGCTCTGGTCGAATTGCCGGAAGGGCAGCAGCATCTCAAGCCCAAGCGCATCGTCTACGTCTCCTGCAATCCGGCCACGCTGGCGCGCGACGCCGGCATGCTGGTGCACCTGGGTGGTTATGTGCTCAAGTATGCGGGCGTGGTCAACATGTTCCCGCACACGGCGCACGTCGAATCCATCGCGGTCTTCGACCTGCCGGAATAAGGCCCCAGGCCTTTTCCTGGTGGAAATAAAAAAGCCGGCTTGTGCCGGCTTTTTTGTTGCTTGAACTGCAATGCTGCATCAGTCGCGGTTGCCACCCAGGATGCCCAGAATGGACAGCAGGTTGACGAAGACGTTATAGACGTCCAGGTAGATCGCCAGCGTGGCCGAGATGTAGTTGGTCTCGCCGCCGTTGACCACCTGTTGCACGTCAAACAGGATGTAGGCCGAGAAGATGGCGATGGCCACGACCGAAATGGTCAGTTGCAGGGCCGGCAGGTGCAGGAAGATGTTGGCCAGCGACGCCACCAGGATCACCAGCACGCCCGCGAAGAGCCACTTGGCCATGCCCGAGAAGTCGCGCTTGGACACCGTGGCGATGGTCGCCATGCCGCAGAAGATGATGGCGGTACCGCCGAAGGCCGTCATGATCAGGCCAGCGCCATTGGAATAGCCCAGCGTGAATTCGATCAGGCGCGACAGCATCAGGCCCATGAAGAAGGTGAAGCCCAGCAGGACGGCCACGCCCAGGCCGGAATTCTTGGTCTTTTCGATGGCAAAGAAGAAGCCGAAGGCGATCGCCATGAACAGCACGAAGCCGATCATGGGGCTGCCGGCGAACAGGCTGAAATGCATCTGCACGCCCAGCCAGGCGCCCAGCACGGTGGGGATCATCGACAGTGCCAGCAGCCAGTAAGTGTTGCGCAGCACGCGGTTGCGGGCGACCGAGCTCAGGTTCGAGTGGCCGAAGGTCGTGTCCAGTTGGTGATTCATGTGTCCTCCGAAGCGTTAAATGCGAGCGACAGAATAGCACGTCAGCTCATGACTAAGACAAGTCTTCCCTCGTCCAAGTTCGATATGCGGGTGCAATGATGGGCCTGCAATGCTCGCCTTGTGGTGGTCCGTTTGTGAAGTCGTGCATGACAAGCTGACAAACGAGGTGAATTGCCATGTAATTTGATGGTTTCATGCTAAAATACAAGGTTCATTGGATTATCACTTATTGGCTTTAAGCCATTATTTTTATTGGAGTTTTTCATGGCAATTGAACGCACCCTGTCGATTATCAAGCCCGATGCAGTGGCCAAGAACGTGATCGGTCAGATCTACAGCCGTTTCGAAAATGCTGGTCTGAAGATCATCGCCGCCCGCATGGTCCAACTGTCCCGCGCTGAAGCAGAAGGCTTCTACGCCGTGCACCGCGAGCGTCCTTTCTTCAAGGACCTGGTGGACTTCATGGTCTCCGGCCCGGTCGTGATCCAGGTGCTGGAAGGCGAAGGCGCGATCCTGAAGAACCGCGACCTGATGGGCGCCACCGATCCGAAGAAGGCAGAAAAGGGCACCATCCGCGCCGATTTCGCTGACTCCATCGATGCCAACGCCGTACACGGCTCGGACGCTGAAGAAACCGCCAAGGTCGAAATCGCTTACTTCTTCCCGGCACTGAACGTTTATTCGCGTTAATCTGTTTCTGTTTTTCATCGGTTCCGTGGATTCGGGCGGAAGCCGGCGTGGCAATCCCTGCCGCGTCTTTCTGCCCGGGTTCCGACCGCAAGCATCATGACTACAGCTCTCACCAATCTGCTGGATATGGATCCCGCGCAACTTGTCGCCTACTGCGGCGAGTTGGGTGAGAAGCCGTTTCGCGCCAAGCAGTTGCAGCGTTGGATCCACCAGTTCGGCGTCGCTGATTTCGATCAGATGACCGATCTGGCCAAATCGCTGCGCGACAAATTGAAGACCCGCGCCGAAGTCCGCGCGCCGGCCATCATCAGTGACCATACCTCCACCGACGGCACACGCAAGTGGCTGGTCGACGTGGGTCAGGGCAATGCGGTGGAAACCGTGTTCATTCCTGAAGAAAATCGCGGTACGCTGTGCGTTTCCACGCAAGCGGGCTGCGCCGTGAATTGCCGTTTCTGCTCCACCGGCAAGCAAGGTTTCAACCGCAATCTCTCCGTGGCCGAGATCATCGGCCAGTTGTGGATGGCGGAATTCGAATTGCGCAAGACCAAGGGTATCGAAGGCGGTCCCAAGGGCGAGCGCCAGATCACCAACGTGGTGATGATGGGCATGGGCGAGCCGCTGCTCAACTTCGAGCCCACCGTGACGGCCCTGCGCCTGATGCTGGACGACAATGCCTATGGCCTGTCGCGCCGCCGCGTGACGCTCTCCACCAGCGGCGTGGTGCCGATGATCGACAAGCTGTCCCAGGAATGCCCGGTGGCGCTGGCCGTTTCGCTGCACGCGTCCAACGATGCGCTGCGCGATTCGCTCATCCCCCTGAACCGCAAGCATCCGCTGCGCGAACTGATGCTGGCGTGCAAGCGCTACCTCGAATTCGCACCGCGCGATTTCATCACCTTCGAGTACTGCATGCTCGATGGCGTCAACGACACCGACACCCATGCCCGCGAACTGGTCGCGCTGGTGAAGGAAGGCGAGACCGCCATCCCGTGCAAGTTCAATCTGATTCCCTTCAATCCCTTCCCCGAGTCGGGCTTGAAGCGTTCGCACAACCCCCGTATCAAGGCCTTTGCCCAGATCCTGATGGATGCCGGCATCGTCACCACCATCCGCAAGACCCGTGGCGACGACATCGATGCCGCCTGTGGTCAGCTGGCCGGCGAGGTCAAGGATCGCACCCGGGTGCAGGAGCGCATGCAGAAGATGGCTGAATACCAGAACAAGTTCGGTCCGGATTTTGGCCGCATCGTGGAGATCTCCGGGTGACGGCAGGCCTGCTGAATCCTCATGCTGGTGATCTCGCGCCAGCCGTTGCCGGGAAGGCTGCGGCGCAGGCGAAATTTTTCTTCGTTTTTTCCGATAGGTGTGCAGGAGGGGTGATGTCGCCCGCAGCGGCTTTCGTCGCCCGGTGCGCACGTGTTGTTGTTGAAGTAATCGTAGGGCTGGCCCATGGTGGGCCGGCCCTGCTGAAGCGGTCGAATTTCCCGGGTGGGGCGCGGCAGGTGTCGCGCAGGGACGCTCCAGAAGAATCCGGCCAGGGCCGGCTAAAAAAAGCTTTTCCATGTGGAGCATGTGATGAGTGATCAGCAAATGAATGAAGTGTCGTCGCAGCAACCTCAGGATGCCGTCCAGCCGGTCCAGGCAGCCCCCTTGCCGGGCGCCATGCTGGCCGAGCAACGACTTAAGAAGGGTTGGACGGTCGAGCAGGTGGCCAGCCTGGTGAAGCTGGCGCCACGCCAGATCCAGGCCATCGAGGCCGACAACTATGCCGCCCTGCCGGGCCTGGCGGTGGCGCGCGGTTTCGTGCGCAGCTATGCCAAGGCAGTCGGCCTGGATGCCAACGCCCTGACCGCTGCCATGCCCCATGAATCGGATGTGGCCCAGCGCGACCACATCGTGCCCCAGCATTCGCTGTCCACGCCGTTCTCGGAAGGCCCCTTGCCGGCCATGATGATGAGTACCCGTGGCAACAGCTCGCCCTTGCCCATCGTGGCGGGCGTGGTGGTGGTGGCTCTGCTGGCCGGGGCCGCCGTCGTGCGCTGGACCGATGTGGGCGCCAACGTGCCACAACTGGCCTGGCTGAAGTCGCACAAGAGTGAAGCCGCCGCCGCGCCTGATGCATCGCCGGCTGCCGATGTGGCCGCCAATGCCAATGCCAATAACGAGGTCGCCTCCTCGGATACCCCCGTCAATGCGCGTGTCGAGACGATCACACCCGCCGCCAGCGAAGAGCCGGCCAAGCAGGCCGCCCCGGTGGCCGAGGTCGCCCCCGCAGCACCGGTCCAGCCGGCTGCACCTGTCCAGACGGCCAAGCCGGCCACGGTCGAGTCCGCGCCGGCGCCGGTTGCGGCCAGCCCGGCGCCGGCCGCAAGCAGCACGGCCCAGGTGGCCGGCACCACGGTGCCGGCTGGCTTGAATATCGTCAACAGCAAGGACATGCTGCGCCTGACCTTCCGCGAGGATTCGTGGGTGGAAATCCGCCGCGCCGACAAGAGCACGATCATTTCGCGCCTGCTCAAGGCTGGAACCACTGAGTCCTTCGATGTATCCGATGCGACGATGCTCATCGTCGGCAACGCCTCCGGCGTGGATGCCACGCTGCGCGGCCAGCCGCTGGACCTGAAATCCCCGGGAGGCAGCAATGTCGCCCGTCTGAACCTGAACTGAACTGCCGAGCCACCGCCATGTCTTCCTCTCCGATCGCTTCCGGGCCGCTGGCCCGCCGCAACAGCCGCCGCGTGGTCATCAGCCACGGCGCGCGCGAGATCGTTGTCGGCGGCGGCGCACCGGTGATGGTGCAGTCCATGACCAACACCGATACGGCCGACGCCATCGGCACGGCGATCCAGATCAAGGACCTGGCCCGTGCCGGCTCCGAAGTGGTGCGCCTGACGGTCAATACCCCCGAGGCGGCGGCGGCCGTGCCGGCCATCCGCGAACAGCTCGATCGCATGGGCGTGGACGTGCCGCTGGTGGGCGATTTCCACTACAACGGCCATACCCTGCTGACCGAGTATCCGGAGTGTGCCCAGGCGCTCTCCAAGTACCGCATCAATCCCGGCAACGTGGGCAAGGGTGCCAAGCGCGACACCCAGTTCGCCCAGATGATCGAGGTGGCCTGCAAGTACGACAAGCCGGTGCGCATCGGCGTCAACTGGGGCAGCCTGGACCAGGCCCTGCTGGCGCGCATCATGGACGAGAACGCTGGCCGCGCCGAGCCCTGGTCGGCCCAGGCCGTGATGTACGAGGCGCTGGTGACCTCGGCCATCGAGAACGCCCAACGTGCCGAGGAACTGGGCATGGCAGGTGACAAGATCATCCTGTCCTGCAAGGTCTCCGGCGTGCAGGACCTGATCGCGGTCTACCGCGAACTGGCGCGCCGTTGCGACTATCCGCTGCACCTGGGCCTGACCGAGGCCGGCATGGGCAGCAAGGGCATCGTGGCCTCCACGGCCGCGCTGTCGGTGTTGCTGCAGGAAGGCATCGGCGACACCATCCGCATCTCGCTGACCCCCGAACCGGGCGGCGACCGCACCAAGGAAGTCGTGGTCGGCCAGGAAATCCTGCAGACCATGGGCTTGCGCAAGTTCACCCCGATGGTGATCGCCTGCCCGGGGTGCGGCCGTACCACCTCCACCGTGTTCCAGGACCTGGCCGACAAGATCCAGACCTTCCTGCGCGAGCAGATGCCGGTGTGGAAGGGCAAGTATCCCGGCGTGGAAGCCATGAACGTGGCCGTGATGGGGTGCATTGTCAATGGCCCCGGCGAATCCAAGCATGCCAACATCGGCATCAGCCTGCCCGGCACGGGTGAATCGCCGGCCGCGCCGGTGTTCATCGATGGCGAAAAGAAGATGACGCTGCGCGGCGAGCATATCGCCGAGGAATTCCAGAACGTGGTCCTGGAGTATGTGCAATCGCACTACGGCCAGGGTCAGCACGCCTGATTGCATCGGCAGCCAAGCAACAATCCGAATTGAAGCCCCAGGTTTCAAGTTTGAAGACAACACTATCCGGTATCGGTATGTCAGAACAAAAGAAAGTCGAGAAGATCGTTGGCGTCAAAGGGATGAATGACATCCTGCCCGCCGACGCACCGCTGTGGGAGCTGTTCGAGAACACCGTGCAATCGGTGCTCAAGAGCTATGGTTTCCAGCAGATCCGCACCCCCATCGTCGAGCCGACTGCGCTGTTCGCGCGCGGCCTGGGCGAGGTGACCGATATTGTCGAGAAGGAAATGTACTCCTTCACCGACTCCATGAACGGCGACAACCTGACCCTGCGTCCGGAAAACACCGCCGGCGTGGTGCGCGCAGCGCTGGAACACAACCTGACCTACGACGGCCCCAAGCGCCTGTGGTACGTCGGCCCGATGTTCCGCCACGAGCGCCCGCAGCGCGGCCGCTATCGCCAGTTCCACCAGGTCGGTGCCGAGGCCGTTGGTTTCAGCGGCCCGGACATCGATGCCGAACTGATCATGATGTGCCAGCGTCTGTGGGATGACCTGGGCCTGTCCGACATCCGCCTGGAACTCAATTCCATCGGCAATGCGGAAGAGCGCAACAATCACCGCGCCGACCTGATCGCCTATTTCGAACAGCACAAGGATTTGCTGGACACCGACGCCCAGCGTCGCCTGCATGCCAATCCGCTGCGTATCCTCGATACCAAGAATCCGGCCATGCAGGAAATGGTCAATGCCGCGCCCAAACTGCTGGACTACCTGGGTGAAGAGTCGCGCGCGCACTTCGAAGGCGTGCAGAAGATCCTGCGTCACAACAACATTCCCTTCACCATCAACCCGCGCCTGGTGCGCGGCATGGACTACTACAACCGCACCGTCTTCGAATGGGTGACCGACCAGCTCGGTTCCCAGGGTACGGTCTGTGGCGGCGGTCGTTACGATCCCCTGATCGAGATGTTCGGCGGCAAGCCGACCCCGGCCTGTGGTTTCGCCATGGGCGTGGAGCGCCTGCTGGAGCTGATGAAGGCCAGCGGCGAGCAATATGCGCCGAACCAGTGCGATGTCTACCTGGTCCACCAGGGTGAAGATGCCCAATTGCAATCTTTCGTCCTGGCAGAACGTTTGCGGACTGCCGGGCTCGATGTTGTGCTACATTGCGCATCGTCCAATGGCGGTGGTTCCTTCAAGGCGCAGATGAAGCGCGCCGACGCCAGTGGCGCCGCCTTCGCCGTGATCATCGGCGAGGATGAGCTCAAGGGCGGTAGCGCCACCGTCAAGCACATGCGCGAAGGCCATGCCGAGGAAGGACGTGCCAACCAGAGCAGCATGGCCTTCGACGCGGTGGTCGATTACATCGTGGAGCAGATCGTGGGTGACCATGATCACGACCACGAGCACGTGCATTTCCACCCCTAAGCATCCGTTCAACAGTTACCTTATTGCAGAGTTAAATGGCATACGATCTCGAAGAACAAGAACAGCTCGACTCCATCAAGGCCTGGTGGGCGAAGTACGGCAACCTGGTGACCTGGGCGGTGATCATCGCGCTGGCCGCCTATGCGGGCTGGACCGGCTGGAACACCTACCTGGGCCGCCAGTCGGCGCAGGCCTCGGTGCTCTATGAAGAACAGCAGAAGTCCCTGGCTGCCAAGGACAATGCCAAGGTGCTGCGCGCTGCCACCGATATCGAGGACAAGTTCAGCGGTACCGCCTATGCGCAGATGAGCGCGCTGGTGGCCGCCAAGTCGGCCTTCGACGCCAATGACGTCGAGACCGCCAAGAAGCAGCTGCAGTGGGTGATCGACCATGGCAAGGGCAAGGAATACAAGGCCATTGCTGCGGTGCGCCTGGCCGGTGTGCTGCTGGATGCCAAGGCCTATGACGAGGCCCTGAAGGTATTGGCCGGCGACTACCCGGCGCAGTTTGCCGGTGCCATCGCCGATCGCCGCGGTGACGTGCTGCTGGCCCAGGGCAAGCGCGACGACGCCCGTGCCGCCTTCAAGCTGGCGCTGGAGAAGACCGACGCCAAGGATCCGGGCCGTCAGCTCATCCAGATCAAGCTGGACGCCATTGGCGGCGACACCCCCAAGGCCTGAATATCGATGCCGCCGCAGGCGCCTGCCCACGCAGGCAGCCTGCGGCAATAGTGGCAGTCCGCCGGTGCGGTCTGCCACTGACGAATTGAACCGCAATCCCACCGCGAACCTATCCATCGCTTAGAGGAACCAGAATATGCGTAGTGTGACAGCCACCGCTGCCCAGGCAATCTCCTTTGCACGATCCCCTCGCGCCGGCAAGATGGCGCTGAAACTGGCCGCTGTCGCAGCGGTTGTAGCGTTGTCCGGCTGCTCGTGGTTTTCCAGCAAGAAAGATCCGAATCCGCCGGCGCCGCTGGTCGAGTTCGCCCAGAAGCTGCGGGTGCAGACCGCCTGGTCGGTATCGGTGGGCAAGGCAGGTAACTTCACCTTCAGCCCGGTCTACGCCGCCGGCAGCATCTTTGCCGCCGCCAATGACGGTACCGTGGTGCGTATCAATGCCACCAGCGGCCAGACGCTGTGGCGCAGCCGTACCGACATGCCCCTGACGGCTGGTGTCGGCAGTGATGGCAGCACCGTCGTGGTGGTCGGCGAGAAGGGTCGTATCCAGGCCTTCGACGCCGCCTCCGGCAAGCCGACCTGGACAGCCCAGGCCGCCAGCGAAGTGCTGTCGGCCCCGGCGGTGGGCGAAGGACTGGTGGTCATTCGCAGCATCGACAATCGTGTCACCGCCTATGATGCCGATAACGGCAGCCAGCGCTGGATGATCCAGCGCAACGTGCCCTCGCTGACCCTGCGTAATGCGCCGGGCATCGTGATCGGTTCGCAGACGGCCTTCGTGGCACTGCCGGGTGGCCGCCTGTCGGCACTGGCGCTGAACAATGGCGGCCCGCGCTGGGAAGTCGCAGTTGGCGATCCGCGTGGCACCACCGAGCTGGAGCGTATTTCCGACGTCTCCGGTGTACCGGCGCTGGGTTCGCGTGATATCTGCGCGGTGTCCTACCAGGGCCGTATCGGCTGCTTCGACTTGCTCAACGGCAATGTGCGCTGGATCAAGGAGTTCTCCAGCGATGTCGGCGTGACCCTGGACGATGCCTATGTCTATGCCGCCGATGTCGGTGGCGCCGTCACCGAGTTCGCGCGCGACACCGGCGCCGTGGCATGGCGCAACGATCGCCTCAAGAATCGCCTGCTGTCTTCGCCCATCGGTACCGGTAAAGCGGTGGCGGTAGGCGATTACCAGGGTTATATTCACTTCCTGTCGCGTGAAGATGGCACCTTCGTGGCCCGCCTCGCGACCGATGGCAGTGCAATCCAGGCGCCTCCGGTGGCAACCGAGTCGTCTGTCGTTTTCCAAACCAAATCAGGAACCGTGGTCTCCGTTGTCACTGAATAAGTGACACAGGCCCTTAAAGAAAAGAAATGAAACCGGTAATTGCACTTGTAGGCCGTCCCAACGTCGGCAAATCGACGTTGTTCAACAGGCTCACCCGCAGCCGCGATGCGCTGGTGGCGGACCTGCCCGGCCTGACGCGCGATCGTCACTACGGCGAAGGCCGGGTCGGCGAACGTCCGTTCCTGGTGATCGATACCGGTGGCTTCGAACCCGTCGCCAAGGACGGCATCATGTACGAGATGGCCAAGCAGACCAAGCAGGCAGTGGTCGAGGCTGACGTCGTGGTGTTCATCGTCGATGGCCGCCAGGGTTTGACGCCGCATGACAAGACCATCACCGACTTCCTGCGCAAATGCGGTCGTCCGGTGCTGCTGGTGGTCAACAAGTCCGAGGGCATGAAGTACACCTCGGTGACCGCCGACTTCTACGAACTGGGCATGGGCGATCCGTATGTGATCTCGGCCGCCCACGGTGACGGCGTGGCCGATCTGGTGCAAGAGGCGCTGGACGTGGCCGAGGCCCAGCGTGCGCCTGAGCCGGAGCTTGAGGAAGCCGTCGTGCGCGGCACCAAGATCGCCATCGTCGGTCGTCCCAATGTGGGCAAGTCGACGCTGGTCAATACGCTGCTGGGCGAAGAGCGCGTGATCGCCTTCGACATGCCCGGCACCACCCGTGACTCCATCGAGATTCCCTTCGAGCGCGAAGGGCGTCATTACACCCTGATCGATACCGCCGGCATCCGTCGTCGCGGCAAGGTGTTCGAAGCCATCGAGAAATTCTCCGTGGTCAAGACCCTGAAATCGATTTCGGACGCCAACGTCGTGCTGCTGCTGCTGGACGCCCAGCAGGATATTTCCGAGCAGGATGCCCACATCGCCGGCTTCGTGCTGGAGTCGGGCAGGGCGCTGGTGGTCGGCGTGAACAAGTGGGATGGCATGCAGAGCGACCAGCGCGACCAGATCAAGATGGATCTGGAGCGCAAGCTCAACTTCCTGTCCTTCGCCAAGTTCCACTTCATCTCGGCCCTGAAGTCCACCGGCATCGGCCCGCTGATGAAGTCCATCGATTCGGCCTATGCTGCGGCCATGGCCAAGCTGAGCACGCCGCGCCTGACCCGCGCACTGGAAGAGGCGCTGGAGCACCAGCAGCCGCGTCGCAAGGGTTCGATCCGTCCCAAGCTGCGCTATGCCCACCAGGGTGGACAGAATCCGCCCGTGGTGGTGATCCACGGCAATGCACTCGATGCCATCGACGACAACTACAAACGTTATCTCGAAAAGCACTTCCGGGAAACTTTCTCCCTGGTTGGAACTCCACTGCGTATCGAGTTCCGTTCCAGCAAGAATCCGTTTCTGCGCCAGGAAAAGTAATCGAAGAACCTGCTATTCAATCAATGTTTTTTGCGTTGTAGAGAAAATCGTTTAAATTGAATAGCATAAAATTGGTAAAGCACTTGATATTCATAGAAGTGCCTCCAAGTCCTAATCACAACAACACCGTGGAGCTGCCATGAGCAACAAAGGGCAATTGTTACAAGACCCATTTCTGAACGCATTGAGAAAAGAGCACGTTCCCGTCTCTATCTACCTGGTCAACGGCATCAAGCTGCAAGGCCATGTGGAGTCTTTCGATCAATACGTGGTCCTGCTGCGTAATACCGTTACGCAAATGGTTTACAAACACGCCATTTCCACCGTCGTGCCTGCACGCGCGGTCAATCTGAGTCTCGAATCCTCGTCCGACGAATAATGGTCTACCGAGCCGGCTTGACGCCGTGGGCATTCTGACATGCGTGCCGCGTTAGTCGGCCTGGACTTCGGCAAGAACGATTTCGCCGCGAGTCTGGATGAGTTGTTCCTGTTGGCAAAATCCGCTGGCGCCGAACCGGTGATCACCATCACCGGCCGTCGCGCCAGTCCGGACGCCGCCCTGTTCGTCGGTACCGGCAAGGCCCAGGAAGTCGCCGACGCCGTCGCCGACCTCCAGCTTGAGCTGGTCATCTTCAATCACGCACTGTCCCCGGCACAGCAACGTAACCTGGAGCGCCTGCTCAAGGTGCGCGTGCTCGACCGTACCAGCCTGATCCTGGATATCTTCGCCCAGCGCGCCAAGAGCCACGAGGGCAAGGTCCAGGTCGAGCTGGCGCAGTTGCAGCATCTCTCGACCCGCCTGATTCGCGGCTGGACCCACCTGGAGCGGCAAAAGGGCGGTATCGGCCTGCGCGGTCCCGGCGAAACCCAGCTGGAAACCGACCGTCGCCTGCTGGGCGAGCGCGTCAAGGCCCTGCGGGCCGTGCTGGCCAAGCTGCGCCGGCAACACGCCACCCAACGCCGCGCACGCGGTCGCAGCGAAACCTTCTCGGTCTCGCTGGTGGGCTACACCAACGCCGGCAAGTCGACCATCTTCAACGCCATGGCCAAGGCCGGCGTGTACGCCGCCAACCAGCTCTTCGCCACGCTGGACACGACCTCCCGTCGCGTCTACCTGGGCGAGGTCGGCCATGTGGTGATTTCGGACACGGTCGGCTTCATCCGCGAACTGCCCCACCAACTGGTGGAAGCCTTCCGCGCCACACTGGAAGAAACCATCCACGCCGACCTGCTGCTGCATGTCGTGGATGCCGCCAGCCCGGTGCGCATGGAGCAGATCGAGGAAGTCAACCTGGTCTTGAAGGAAATCGGTGCCGACCACGTGCCGCAGATCCTGGTGTGGAACAAGATCGACGCCGCCGGCCTGGAACCGGCGGTCGAGCATGACGAGTATGGTAGAATCCAGCGGGTTTTCGTCAGTGCCAAGTCTGGTGCTGGCCTGGATCTGCTGCGCGAAGCGATCGCCGCTTCGCTCAAGGCCGCCTTGGAGGCCAGGGGTCGCAGCCGTTCTGAGCCAGCCGATTCCGTAGACATGCACGCTTGAGCCGTTCGAGGGGACGGCTTTTTGCACGTTCCTGGCGCGCATTCCTCCTTGATTCTCTTAATCAATCACTACAGCCGGATCGCAAACGCATGCTTGTGTCTTTATTCAGGAAAATCGGTGTCAAGTTTTCGTTGAACGACCCCCAATGGGGACGTGGTTCGCAAAACGACAACCGCGAAAATCAGAATAACGGAAGTAACGGCGACAAACGGCCAGAAAAACCGTCCGGCAACAACGACGGTCCCCCGGATCTCGACCAGCTCTGGCGCGATTTCAACCAACGCCTGGCCGGCATGTTCGGTCGCAAGGGCGGTGGTTCGTCCGATGGCGGTGGCGGCTTCAATCGCGGCGACGTCAAGGGCGCCGGCATCGGCGTGGGCGTGATCGCCATCATCGTGGTCTTCCTCTGGCTGGCCAGCGGTTTCTTCATCGTGCAGGAAGGGCAGACCGCCGTGGTCACCACCTTCGGTCGCTACAGCCACACCACCTTGCCCGGTTTCAACTGGCGCTGGCCGTATCCCATCCAGGGCCATGACATCGTCAACATGTCCCAGGTCCGCACGGCCGAGATCGGCTATCGCGGCAACGTGCGCAACAAGCAGCTGAAAGAATCGCTGATGCTCACCGATGATGAAAACATCATCGACATCCAGTTCGCCGTCCAGTACAAGCTCAAGAATGCCGCCGAATGGCTCTTCAACAACCGTGATCCGGATGATGCCGTGCGCCAGGTCGCCGAGACCTCCATCCGCGAGATCGTCGGTCGCAGCAAGATGGACTTTGTGCTCTATGAGGGCCGTGAAAAGGTCGCCCTGGACGTGAGCCAGCGCATGCAGCAGATCCTGGATCGCTACAAGTCCGGCGTGCAGATCACCAACGTGACCATGCAGGGCGTGCAACCGCCCGAGCAGGTGCAGGCGGCCTTCGACGACGCCGTCAAGGCGGGGCAGGACCGTGAGCGCCTCAAGAACGAAGGCCAGGCCTATGCCAACGACGTGATTCCGCGCGCCTCCGGCGCCGCCTCGCGCCTGCTGGAAGAAGCCGAAGCCTACCGCTCCCGCGTGGTGGCCAATGCCGAAGGTGATGCCTCGCGCTTCACCCAGGTGCAGGAAGCCTACGCCAAGGCACCGGCCGTCACCCGTGATCGTATGTACATCGAGACCATGCAGCAGATCTTCGCCAACACCACCAAGGTCATGGTCGATGCCAAGAGCGGTAGCAATCTCCTGTACCTGCCCCTGGACAAGCTGATCCAGCAGACCGGCAATGATGCCGCCCCCAATGGCAAGCCTGCTGCACCAGCCGGCCAGTCGTCGGCCGGCGTGGGCACGGCTCCCATCAATCCGAATGCGGGAAATGACACTGTGTATTCTTCCGAGCTGATGCGTGACATGAGAAACCGCGATCCTCGCGAATCCCGCGAAAGGGAGGTGCGCTGATGGGCCGCCTCGTCACTTCCGTCATCGTCGCCGTCGTCGCGATCTGGCTGGCCTCGTCCACCATCTTCGTGGTCGACCAGCGTTCCTCGGCCATCGTCTTTGCGCTCGGTGAAGTCAAGCAGGTCATCAACGAACCCGGCCTGCACTTCAAGCTGCCGCCGCCGTTCCAGAACGTGATGTACCTGGACAAGCGCATCCAGACCCTGGACACGCCGGACGCCGACCGCTTCATCACCGCCGAGAAGATGAACGTGCTGGTCGATGCCTACGTCAAGTGGCGCATCATCGATCCGCGTCTGTACTTCGTCAGCTTCGGCGCCGACGAGCGTCGTACCCAGGACCGCCTGTCGCAGATCGTCAAGGCCGCCCTGAACGACGAGATCACCAAACGCACCGTGCGTGAAGTGATCTCCAGCCAGCGCAACAACGTCATGGATGCGATCCAGGCCCGCGTGGCCAACGAGGCCAAGCAGATCGGCGTGGAAGTCATCGACGTGCGCCTGCGCCGCGTGGACTATGTGGACCAGATCAACAACTCGGTGTTCGAGCGCATGAAGTCCGAGCGTGTACGCGTGGCCAACGAGCTGCGTTCCACCGGTGCGGCCGAGTCCGAGAAGATCCGTGCCGACGCCGACCGCCAGCGCGTGGTGATCCTGGCCGAAGCCTATCGCGAGTCCGAGAAGATCCGTGGTGCGGGTGACGCCAAGGCCTCCCAGATCTATGCCCAGGCCTTCGGCCAGAACCCCGAGTTCTTCAAGTTCTACCGCAGCCTGGAAGCCTACCGTGCCAGCTTCAAGAATCGCCACGACCTCATGGTGGTGGACCCAAGCTCGGAATTCTTTAAATATTTCAAAGGCATCGGAGGCGGCAGCGCGAGTACCTCCAAGAAGTAAGTTCAAGTAACATGCGAACAGTGCCATGCCGCCGCCAGCAAGGGGACGGGCAGGGCGATCAGGATGGATGCCGCTGGTAGAGGGCATCTTTCCTTTTTTGGTCCGAGATAATGTGCCTGGATGCAATCTTCCCGGCATGTGGGAGCAGGGGCGGCAGGATTTCCCGACCGCCCCGGTTTTTCGTCCGGACCCTGCGTACATGAGGCTGTTTGCTGCTCCCCGATGCGATAGTCCGTTTTTTTTCTGCTTTTATTTTCGTCTATGCCTAACTGGCTTCTTCCTGAAAACATTGCCGACGTCTTGCCGTCCGAAGCGCGCAAGATCGAGGAACTGCGCCGGCGCCTGCTCGACAATTTCCGCCTCTACGGCTACGAAATGGTCATGCCGCCGCTGCTGGAGTATCTCGAGTCCCTGCTCACCGGTGCCGGCCAGGACACCGACCTGCGCACCTTCAAGCTGGTCGACCAGCTCTCCGGTCGCACTCTCGGCGTGCGCGCCGACATGACCACGCAGGTCGCGCGCATCGACGCCCACCTGCTCAACCGCGCCTCGGTGACCCGCCTGTGCTATGCCGGCAGCGTGTTGCACACCCGTCCCACGGGCCTGCACGCGACCCGCGAGCCGATCCAGATCGGCGCCGAGATCTACGGTCATGCCGGCATCGAAGCCGACGCCGAGATCCAGGAACTGGCCTTGAATTCACTGGCCCTGGCCGGCATGCGCACCATCCGCCTGGACCTGTGCCACGTTGGCGTGCTGCGCGCCATCATCGCCAACGATCCCGCCGCCAAGCGCCAGGAAGCCCAACTGTTCGGCCTGCTGGAAGCCAAGGATATCCCCGGCCTCAAGGACATCACCGCCGGCTTCCAGGAAGGCACGCGCGCCGCATTGCTGGCGCTGCCCAACCTGTATGGCGACATCGCCGTCATTGCGCGCGCCCGCATCACCCTGCCGGCGCTGCCCGGCATCGCCCAGGCGCTGGACGAGCTGCAGGCCCTGGTCGAGCTGGCCGCTGGCCACGAAGGCGCGGCCGTCACCATCGATCTGGCCGACCTGCGCGGATACCATTACCATAGCGGCGTGATGTTCTCCGCCTACGTGCCTGGCCTGCCCAATGCGGTGGTGCGCGGCGGCCGCTACGACCATGTCGGGGAAGCTTTCGGCCGCGCACGTCCGGCCACCGGCTTCTCCCTGGACCTGCGCGAACTGGCACGCCTGATGCCCGGCGCAGAAAGAAAACGCGCCATCCTCGCCCCTTGGGGCAGGGACGCCGGCCTGCGTGAGAAAATAGCGCAATTGCGTCAAACGGGAGAGATCGTGATTCAAAGCCTTCCCGGCCACGAACACGATCAGGACGAATTCGATTGCGACCGCGCACTCGAATTCAGCAATGGAAACTGGATTATCAAAAACTTGGGTTGAGTCATGTTACAGAACAGCAATGCAAAGAATGTCGTCGTCATCGGTACGCAATGGGGCGACGAAGGTAAGGGCAAGATCGTCGATTGGCTGACCGATCACGCGCAAGGCGTGGTGCGTTTCCAGGGCGGCCACAATGCGGGCCACACGCTGGTCATCGGCGGCAAGAAGACTGCGCTGCAACTGATTCCCTCGGGCATCATGCGCGAAGGCGTGGCCTGCTACATCGGCAATGGCGTGGTGCTGTCGGTGCCCGACCTGCTGCGCGAGATCGACAAGCTCGAAGCCGCCGGCGTGGAAGTGTGCTCGCGCCTGAAGGTGTCGGACGCCTGTCCGCTGATCCTGCCCTATCACGTGGCCCTGGACGTGGCTCGCGAAGCCGCCCGTGGCGATGCCAAGATCGGCACCACCGGCAAGGGCATCGGTCCGGCCTATGAAGACAAGGTGGCCCGTCGCGCCATCCGCGTGGCCGACCTGTTGAACGAAAAGCGCTTTGCCGAAAAGCTGCTGGCCAACCTGGACTACCACAACTTCGTCCTGACCCACTACCTGAAGACCCAGCCGGTGGACTTCCAGAAGACCCTGGACGAAGCCCTGGCCAACGTGCCGCGCATCAAGCCCATGGTCACCGACGTGTCCAGCGACCTGTACGCCATCCACCAGGCCGGCGGCAAGATCCTGTTCGAAGGCGCGCAAGGCAGCCTGCTGGACGTGGACCACGGCACCTACCCGTTCGTCACCTCCAGCAACTGCGTGGCCGGCAATGCCGCCGCTGGCGCCGGTGTCGGCCCAGGCATGCTGCACTACATCATGGGCATCACCAAGGCCTACACCACCCGTGTCGGTTCCGGCCCGTTCCCGGCCGAACTGCCGACCGACGCCGGCACCGGCAAGCACCTGGCCTCGGTCGGTCATGAATTCGGCACCGTCACCGGCCGTGCCCGCCGTTGCGGCTGGTTCGATGCCGCGCTGCTGAAGCGGTCGGTGCAGATCAATGGCGTCTCCGGCATGTGCCTGACCAAGCTGGACGTGCTGGACGGCCTGGAATCGCTGAAGCTGTGCACCGGCTACAAGTTGAACGGCAAGACCGTCGACATCTTCCCGGTCGGCGCCGAGGAAGCCGCTGCCTGCGAACCGATCTATGAAGAAATGCCGGGCTGGTCCGAATCGACCGTCGGCGCCAAGTCGCTGGATGCACTGCCGGCCAATGCCCGCGCCTATATCAAGCGCATCGAGGAACTGGTGGGCGTGCCCATCGACATGATCTCCACCGGCCCTGACCGCGAAGAGACCATCGTCCTGCGTCACCCGTTCAAGTAATCCAGGCCATCGCCGTAACACGTAACAAAGCAACACGAAGCAATCAATAATATGAAGATCTCTGACGACAAAGACCTGTGGGTCTCCTGGGACGACTACAACCGCCTGATCGAACGTCTGGCGCTGAAGGTCTATGAATCCGGCTACCAGTTCGACCAGGTGCTGTGCCTGGCGCGCGGTGGCCTGCGTCCGGGCGACGTGATGTCGCGCATTTTCGATGTCCCGCTGGCGATCCTGTCGACCAGCTCCTACCGCGAAGCCGCCGGCACCATCCGCAGCTCGCTGGACATCGCCAAGTACATCACGATCACCAAGGGCACGCTGGGCGGCCGCATTCTGCTGGTGGACGACCTGGTCGATTCCGGCGTCACCCTGCAGAAGGTGATGGTCCACCTCAAGGAACACTATCCCTCGGTCACCGAGATCAAGAGCGCCGTGTTGTGGTGGAAGGCCTGTTCGGTGGTGGAACCCGATTTCCACATCGACTACCTGCCCACCAATCCCTGGATCCACCAGCCCTTCGAAGAGTATGACGGCCTGGGCCCGCACCAGCTGGCGGCCTGGATCAAGAAGGGTGGGGCCTGATAACCGGGGGAGCATTCCCGGTGCATCATCTCCGCACGTAAAAAGAGCTTGCCGCGGCAAGCTCTTTTTTTTCGTCTATCGTATTGGCCGGCGACATCAGGACCAGGGAATGACCTTGTGCTCCTTGAAGGTATCGAAGAGCCGGTAGAACATCTGCTCCGTCTCCACGTATTCATGGAAACCCAGGCGGCGGGCCTTGCTGCCGTCGCCGAACATGTCGTAATCCCAGGAGAACACGAAATCGGCAAATTCCCAGGCCGACAGGGAAGCATAGGGATGCGCCTTCAGTCCATGCGCAGTGACGATGCGTTCCCACAGCGGGGCCTTGTCCGCCATCACCTCGGCCAGCTTCAGCGGCAACGGCGGGCCCACTTCCATGCCGAAATACTGCGCGATCCTGGGCCACATCTCGCTCCAGCGGAACAGGTCGCCATTACCGATGTTGAAGGCCTGGTTGGCGGCCGCCTCCTGGGTAGCCGCCCATACCGTGCCCTTGGCCAGCAGGCCGGCATCGGTCATCTCCAGCAGCTTGTCATAGGCCCCGGGCTTGCCGGGAAAGCGCAGCGGCAGCCCCATCGTCTTGGACATGCAGGCATACAGGGCAATGGCCAGCGCCAGGTTCATCGGATTGCCCAAGGCGGTACCGCCCACCACCGCCGGGCGCGGTGCCGACCAGCTCCAGCGGCGGCCGGAATCGATGCGTCGCTGTTCCAGCCAGCGCTGCTGGTCGAACATGAATTCGGGTGGCATGAACTGCGCATCGCTTTCACGCGCCGGTGTCTTGAAGGGCCCCAGGTGGCCGCCGTACACCTTGTAGCCCTGCATCAGGCTTACGTGCTGCAGCCCTGGCGCATGCTTTTCCACCGCCTGCACCGTATGCTCCAGCATGGCCAGGTTGGGTGCCACCAGCTCGGCCCAGCTGGGTCGATGCTGGTAGGCGGCGTAGAACACGTGACTGACCTGCTCCAGCGGTGCCAGCCGGCGCTCGGTATCCTTGGCGTCGAGCAGATCGACGGCGACGTGACGCAGGCGATCCTGCTTGCGACTCTCGCCACCGCGGCGTGACAGGCCGATCACCTCCCATTGCGGCAGGGACAGCAGGTGGGCGATCAGCTGACTGCCGATCACGCCATGGGCGCCGACCACCAGGGCGGTCTTGGGCGCAGTTTCGTTGCGGGACATGGGGCCTCCGTCGCTTCAGCAGGTTTCGGTACGTGGGCTGGCCGGCACGCGCACCGGCTTGCCATCCATCTTCCAGCTCAGCAGGGCCACCACGATCCCGGCCAGCGGCAACAGGGCGGCCACATAGGGAACGGCGTGCAGACCGGGGCCGTGATCGATGGTCACGCCACCCAGCCAGGCGCCGGCGGCATTGCCCAGGTTGAAGGCGGCGATATTGGCCGAGGACGCCAGGTTGGGCGCGCCGCTGGCCTTTTCCAGCACCCGCATCTGCAGCGGCGGCACGGTGGCGAAGGCGGCCATGCCGATCAGGCCCACACCAATGATCGAGGCAATCTTGTTTTCATTGGTCAGGCCGAACAGCACCAGCACCACCGCCAACATCACCAGGCTGCCCAGCAGCGTGGCCATGAGCTTCCTGTCCGCCAGCTTGCCGCCGGCCAGGTTGCCGATCACCAGGCCCAGGCCGAACAGCAGCAGGATGGGCGAGACCGCCGAGGCCGGGAAGCCGCTGATGTCGGTCAGGATCGGGGCGATATAGGTAAAGGCCGCGAACACGCCACCGAAGCCTAGTACCGTCATCAAGAGGCCCAGCATCACCTGCGGGCGCATCAGCACGCGTACTTCCTTGCCGAAGTCGGCTTCTTCACCGCCTTGCGAGCGCGGTACCAGCACTGCCGTGGCGGCCAGGGCGATCACGCCGATCACGGTCACCGCCCAGAAGGTGGCGCGCCAGCCATAGCTCTGACCCAGCCAGGTACCGAAGGGCACGCCCAGCACATTGGCCACCGTCAGACCGGTGAACATCAGGGCGATGGCAGAGGCCTGCTTTTCCTTGGGCACCAGGCTGGTGGCGACCACCGAACCGACCCCGAAGAACGCGCCGTGGGCAAACGACGCCACCACCCGGCCCAGCATCAGCGTGGCGTAACCCGGTGCGATGGCACAGGCCAGGTTGCCGATCACGAACACCACCATCAGGGCGATCAGCAGCGTCTTGCGCGGCAGGCGGCCGGTGGTGGCGGTCACCAGCGGTGCGCCCACGAACACGCCCAGCGCATAGCCGGTCACCAGCAGACCGGCCGAGGACAGGCTCACGCCCAGGTTGGAGGCTACTTCCGGCAGCAGCCCCATGATGACGAACTCGGTCGTCCCGATGGCGAATGCGCTGATGGTCAGCGCCCAAAGTGCAATTGGCATGGCAATCCTCTTGTTGTGGTGTGGAGTGGGCCGGCTGCTCCAGTTGGATTGCCAGCGACGTGCAGGATTGTGCGCGCAGTCTTTGTTGAGAAAAATGCCGTTACAATCAAAGAATATTTGATTCGGAGTCAACAATGAGTATTCAGTCCGAGGAATTGCGCACCTTCGTCGCCGTGGTCGAGGCCGGCACCCTGTCGGCGGCTGCCGAAGTGCTGGAACAGACCACCTCGGGTGTCAGCCGCGCGCTGTCGCGTCTGGAAGAAAAGCTGGGCGCCAGCCTGCTGACCCGTACCACCCGCCGCATGGAATTGACCGAGGAGGGCGAGGCCTTTCTGGAGCAGGCCCGCGCCATCCTCGCGGCCATGGAGCAGGCCGAGGACACCGTGCGCATGCGCACCCGCAAGCCGGTCGGCAAGCTGCGCGTGGACGCCGCCGTGCCCTTCATGCTGCACTGTATCGTCCCGCATGTCGGTGCATTTCGCGAGGCCTATCCCGACATTGACCTGGAGCTCACCACCAACGACCGCTTCATCGACCTGGTGGAGCAGCGTGCCGACATCGCCATCCGCATCGGCGAGCTGCAGGATTCGACCCTGCATGCCCGTCCCCTCAGTTCGGCCCGGCTCAACATCGTCGCCAGTCCCTCCTATCTGTCGCGGCACCCCGCGCCAGAGTCGGTGGAGGCGCTGGAACAGCACCAGCTGATCGGCTTTTCGCAGCCAGACATCCTCAACCACTGGCCGTTGCGCCACAGCGCCGGAGACCGTTACCAGACCCGCCCGGCGCTGCGCGCCTCCAGCGGCGAGACCATCCGCCACCTGGCGCTGCAGGGGCAGGGCATTGCCTGCCTCTCCAGTTTCATGACCGATGCCGATATCGCCGCCGGTCGCCTGGTGCGCCTGCTGGACCAGTACGATAGCGGTTTCCGCCAAAAGATTTCAGCGGTCTACTACCACAACACCCAGCTATCCCGCCGCATCAGCTGCTTCCTCGATTTTTTGCAATGCAAGCTATAAAAGGGAAACGTTTTGCCGTAAACCCAGTCTGAGCGCGAACATCGCCGCAAGGGGGAAGCGACCTGTGGCTGTCATCACACAAGAACGATCCGGAGAGAACAAGATGAAGCACACGTCAACCGGCAGGGGCGCAGGGCGCCTGTGGATCGCGGCAGCGTGCAGCGCAGCGTCGATGCTGCTGGCCGCACCGGTCCAGGCCGCCAATGCGGCCGCCAGCGTATTGTCGTTCTCGCCGCAGGGCGAGGTGCAACGCATCCGCCAGGTGCGGGCGCGGTTTTCCGAAGCGATGATCAAGTTCGGCGATCCCAGGGCCGCCTCTCCCTTCGACGCCGATTGCGCCGTGGCCGGTACCGCCCGCTGGGCCGACGACAAGAACTGGGTCTATGACTTCGAACGCGACCTGCCACCCGGTACCCGCTGCACCTTCACCCTGCGTGTCGATGCCCGGTCAGTGGCCGGCAATGCGGTCGCCGGCAAGACCCGCTTCCAGTTCAGCACCGGCGGCCCGGCCGTGCGACAGGTGCAACCCTACCAGGGCGCACGCATCGCCGAGGACCAGGCCTTCATCCTCACCCAGAACGGTCCCGCCACTGCGGCGTCGGTGCGTGAGCACCTTTATTGCGAAGCAGAAGGCATCAACGAGCGCATTCCCACCAAGGCGGTCGCTGAGGTGGATCGCAAGGCCCTGCTGCAACAGTTCGCCAGCAACGCCGACCCGGCAGCAGTGACCATCGTGCAATGCCAGCAGCGCCTGCCCAACGATGCGCACGTCAAGCTGGTCTGGGATCGCGGCATTGCCGCCACCCAGGCGCCCAGCGTCGTCACGTCACAGCCGCAGATCTTCAATTTCCAGGTACGCAGTGAATTCGCCGCCAGCCTCTCGTGCCAGCGCGAGAACGCCAATGCCGCGTGTTCGCCCATCCTGCCGGTGAGCCTGTCCTTCTCCTCCCCGGTGCCGCGCAAGCTGGCTGAACAGGTGGTGATGAACACCACCACCGGCAAGATCAAGCCGAGCCTCGATGGCGACAAGGACGAGGCCGTGCGCGAGCTGCGCTTCAAGCCACCGTTCCCGGAAAAATCCGAGTTCAGCATCACGTTGCCTTCCGGTTTCAAGGATGAAGATGGCCGCACGCTGACCAATGCCGCGTCCTTCCCGCTGAAGTCGGCATTGGCCGATTTTCCGCCATTGGCCAAGTTCCCGGCGGCACCCTTTGGCATCATCGAACTTAATGCCGATCCGACACTGCCGGTCACGCTGCGCCGCGTCGAGGCCGGCCTGCAGGTGCGCGGGGCCGATGGCAGGGCGCTGCCGTGCAAGGTGGCGGACCTCAAGGTCGATGGTGACCGTGGCGTGATCGCCTGGCTCACACGGCTGAACAAGTACCACGAAAAGTGGGGTGACCCGAAGAAGGTCGATTCGCGCAGTGTCGGCCTGCTGGCCCAGGAGCCGGGCGTGAAGAAGCTGGAGCTGCCCGCCCTGAAGGAGGCCAAGGACGGCGACTGGCCCTTCGAGGTGATCGGCATCCCCCTGAAGGAGCCGGGCTTCTACGTGGTCGAGCTGGAGTCGCAGAAACTGGGCGCCTCGCTGCTTGGCAAGCCTCAACCCATGTATGTGCGCACCAGTGCGCTGGTGACCAACCTGGCGGTCCACGTCAAGCTGGGACGCGCCAACGGCGCGGTATGGGTGACGCGGCTGGATGATGCCAGGCCGGTGGCCGAGGCCGAGGTGCGGGTCTCCAACTGCGAAGGCACGCAACTCTGGCAGGGCAAGACCGACGCCAATGGCGTGGCGATGATGCCGGCGCTAGAAGACGCCTGCGCCCATCGTCCCTACGATCCCGCCAATGCCGACAGCATCGGCGGCCTCTTCGTCAGCGCCCGCAAGACCGACGAGAAGGGCCGCAAGGACATGGCCTTTGCGCTCAGTTCGTGGAATGACGGTATCGAATCCTGGCGCTTCAACCTGCCCACCGACATGGACCGCGCCGCCACCACGCGCGCCACCACCATCTTCGACCGCACGCTGTTCCGCGCCGGCGAGACGGTGTCGATGAAGCATGTGATCCGCACCGAGACCCTGCAGGGCTTCGGCCTGGTGCGCAAGGAAGACCTGCCCACGCGCGTGCGCATCAGTCATCTGGGCAGCGGCCAGCAATACCAGTTCCCGCTGACCTGGCGCGGCAACCGCAGTGCCGAGACCAGTTTCACCTTACCTAAGCAAGCCAAGCTGGGCAGCTACCAGGTGGTGCTGGACCAGGGCAAGGTCGATGTCAAAGCCGATACCGGTGGTGATGGGCAGGCCGACGAAGCTGACGGGGAGGGCGGATATGGCGGATATGGCCGTGGTACCTACGTCACTGGCACCTTCCGCGTCGAGGAATTCCGCCTGCCGCTGATGCAGGGACGCATCACGCCGCCCAAGGGCGTCCAGGTCGCCATCAAGGAATTGCCGCTGGACCTGCAACTGAACTACATCAACGGCGGTGGCGCGGCCAACCAGGCGGTGCGCGTCTCCAGCCTCTTGCGCTCGCGTGCGGTCAGCATGAGCGCTTATGACGGTTTCTCCTTCGATGCCCCGCGCAGCGATGACGACAGCAACGCCGACGACCAGAAGATCGTCGCCGACAAGCTCGCCGTCACCCTCGACAAGAACGGCAGCGGCCGCGCCGTGATCGGCAAGCTGCCTGCACTGCAGCGCCCGCAGGAATTGCTCACCGAGATGAGCTACAGCGATCCCAATGGCGAGGTACAGACCATTTCCACGGTCACGCCCCTGTGGCCCTCGGCCGTGGTGGTCGGCCTGCGTACCGGCAACTGGGTCTCGGTGAAGAAGAAATTGACCCTCACCGCCGTCACCCTCAATACCGCCGGCCGGCCGCAGGCCGGCGTGCCGGTGGAGATCCGTGGCCAGGCGCGCAAGACCAACTCGCACCGCAAGCGCATGGTCGGCGGTTTCTATGCCTATGAAAACGACGAGAGCACGCAAGACCTCGGCAAGCTCTGCTCCGGCAAGAGCGACCAGCATGGCATGTTCAGCTGCGACACTGAGTTGTCAGAAGCCGGCAATGTGGAGCTGATTGCCAGCGCCAAGGACGGTAATGGCAATGCCGCCTCGGCGCGTTCCTCGGTCTGGGTGACCGGGCGCGGCGAAGTCTGGTTCGATGGCGAGAACCAGGACCGCATCGACATCCTGCCCGAGAAGAAGAACTACCAGCTCGGCGAGAACGCGCGCTTCCAGGTTCGCATGCCGTTCCGTCATGCGACCGCCCTGGTGGCGGTGGAGCGCGAGGGCGTCATCGATACCCGCGTGGTGCAGTTGTCGGGGCAGGATCCCACCATCAGCGTGCCGATGAAATCCGAGTACGGGCCTAACGTCTACGTGTCGGTACTGGCCGTGCGCGGACGCATGCGTGAAGTGCCCTGGTACTCCTTCTTCGTCTGGGGCTGGAAGGAGCCGCTCAACTGGTGGCATGAGTTCCGGGAATACCAGGGACCCGGCCCCATCGTCGATCTCTCCAAGCCGGCCTGGAAATTCGGCATCGCCGAAGTCAACGTGGGCGATGCCGGTCATCGCCTGCAGGTAAGCGTGAGTGCCGACAAGAACACCTATCCCATCCGCGCCGTGGCCAAGGTACAGGTGCAAGTCAAGCGGCCCGACGGCAAGCCCGCTGCCGGTGGCGAGTTCGCCCTGGCGGCAGTCGACGAGGCGCTGCTGGAGTTGCAACCCAATGGCAGCTGGGATGTGCTGCACGCCATGCTGCAACGGCGCAGCTATGGGGTGGAGACCTCCACCGCGCAGATGCAGGTGATCGGCAAGCGTCACTACGGCAAGAAGGCCACGCCTGCCGGGGGCGGTGGTGGCCGGGCGCCCACACGCGAGCTGTTCGATACGCTGCTGCTGTGGAAGCCCAACGTGACCCTGGACGCCGAAGGACGCGCACAAATCGAGGTGCCGCTCAACGATGCGCTGACGTCCTTCCGCATCGTCGCCATCGCCGAGAACGGCACCAGCGAATTCGGCACCGGTAGCGTCAGTATCCGGTCGTCGCAGGACGTGCAGGTCATCTCAGGCCTGCCGCCGCTGGTGCGTGAGGGTGACAACTTCAATGGCACGGTCACGGTGCGCAACACCACCGACCATGACATGAAGCTCAAGGTCGCCGCCCGTGCCGAGGGCGACACACCCGCATCGGTACTGAGCTTGCCGGAGCGTGAGGTGAGCATCGCCGCAGGCCAGGCCGCTGAAGTGATGTGGCCGGTGCAGACGCCCGAAGGCATCAGCCAGCTGGCCTGGGAGATCAGCGCCCAGGAGCAGGCCGGCCAGAAGGCCAGGGATGCGATGAAGTTCGCCCAGCGCGTCATCCCGGCCGTGCCGGTCACGGTGCAACAGGCCACGCTGTTCCAGCTCGACAAGAGCGCGGCCATCCCTGTCGCCCGACCGGCCGACAGCCTGCCGGGACGCGGCGGCCTGTCGGTGGCGCTCAAGCCCAGCCTGGCCGGTGGCAGCGATGCCCTGACGCGCTACTTCGCCGACTATCCCTTCGCCTGCCTGGAGCAAAAGACTTCCAAGGCCATCGGCCTGCGTGACGATGCCGCCTGGCAGAAGATCGTGGCCGACCTGCCGACCTACCTCGATGGCGACGGTCTGGCGTATTACTTCCCGCCCGCCGACAGCAGCACGCGCCGTGGCAGCGATACGCTCACCGCCTATCTGCTGGCGGCCACCCATGAAGCCGGCTATGCCATCCCGCCTGCCAGCCGCGACAAGATGCTTGATGGTCTGGCGGCTTTCGTGGAAGGCAAGCTCATGCGTGATTTCTGGTCACCGCAAAAGGACCTGGATGTGCGCAAGCTGGCCGCCCTGGAAGCGCTGTCACGCTATAACCGTGTACAGCCGGCCATGCTCGGATCGCTGCAGATCAACCCCAACCAATGGCCCACCTCCGGCCTGCTGGATTGGATCGCGATCCTGCAGCGGGTCAGCGCCATCCCCGAGCGCCAGAAGAAGCTCGACGAGGCCGAGCAGATCCTGCGCGCGCGCCTGAATTTCCAGGGTACGCGCATGGGCTTCTCCAACGAAGAGGGGGATTACTGGTGGTGGCTCATGAGCAGCGGCGACGCCAACGCCAACCGCCTGATCCTGCTGGAGTTGAACAACCCGGCCTGGCGCGAGGACATGCCGCGCCTGGTGGCCGGCGCCATCGCACGCCAGCAGCGCGGCCACTGGAGCAGCACCACTGCGAATGTCTGGGGCAGCCTGGCGCTGGAGAAATTCGCCCGCAAGTTCGAGTCCGAACCAGTCACCGGCACCACCCGTGCCACGCTGGAGCAGGGCGGCGCCAGTGCAGCCGCACAGAGCCTGTCCTGGAGCGCTGCCGTGTCCGGTGGCAAGCTGCAGCTGCCGTGGCCGGCCGGTAATACCCAGGGCGGTACGATACGCCTGGCGCAGGAGGGCAATGGCAAGCCCTGGGTCACCTTGCAGAGCCTGGCGGCGGTGCCGCTGAAGCAGCCTTTCGCGGCCGGTTATCGCATCACCCGCAAGGTCGAGGCGGTCGAGCAGAAGCAGGCCGGCGTCTACACCCGTGGCGACGTGTTGCGCGTGACGCTGGACATCGATGCGCAAAGCGAGATGACCTGGGTCGTGGTCAGCGATCCGGTGCCGGGCGGTGCGAGCCTGCTGGGCTCGGGCCTGGGCCGGGATTCGGTGATTGCGCAGGGCAAGCAGGATGCGCCGCGCGATCGTGGCATGGGCTGGCTGGCCTATGAAGAGCGCAGTTTCGACGCCTATCGCGCCTACTACGAAGCCATGCCCAAGGGCCGCACCAGCATCAGCTATACGGTCCGCCTGAACAACGCCGGTGAGTTCAACCTGCCGCCCACCCGGGTCGAGGCCATGTATGCGCCGGAGATGTTCGGTGAAGTACCCAATGCCAGGCTGGTCGTGAAGGCGGGGCAGTGAGCTTGTCCCGCATGCCCCTCGACCGGCGCGGCCCGCTGCGTAGGCTGGTCGCAGGATGGGTCGTGGGACTGGCCTTGCTGATGCCGGTGGCGGCCAGTGCGGTACCCTCGTTCGCCGAGGTGCAGCGCGACTACCTGTCCTCCGACGCCAGCCTCTACGACCGCCATGGCGAGCTGTTGCAGCGCCTGCGCATGAACATGGATGAGCGCAAGCTGTCGTGGGTCGGGCTGGAGGATGTGTCACCGGCCCTGCGCCACGCGCTGATCGCTTCCGAAGACAGGCGCTTCTACCAGCACAGCGGCATCGACTGGAGCGCCGTTGCCGCCTCGGCCTGGGGCAACCTGTGGAACACCAGGACACGCGGCGCCTCCACCCTCACGATGCAGCTGGCGGGTTTGATCTACGACGACCTGCGCCGCAAATCTGGCGCGCGCTCGCTGACGCAGAAGGTCTCGCAGGCGTGGATCGCGCAATCGCTGGAGCGCGGCTGGCGCAAGGACCAGATCCTGGAAGCCTACCTCAACCTGGTCGCCTTCCGGGGCGAGCTGGTGGGCGTGCATGCACTGTCCCGGGTGATGTTCGGCAAGCATCCCAGCGGGCTGGACCAGGGCGAGGCGGCCATTGCCGTGGCCCTGATCCGCGCCCCCAATGCAACGCCGCGTCGCGTCGCCGAACGGGCCTGCGCGATCCTGAAGGAAGAGGGCGTGGCCGGCCAATGCGGCGGCATCGACGGTCGCACCGAACTGGCGCTGGCGCGGGTATCGGCCAAGCGCGACCTGCCCGGCAGCAGCGATGCCCCGCAACTGGCGCCGCACCTGGCACGCAAGCTCCTGAATGCACCGGGCCAGCAATTGCGCTCCACGCTGGATGCGCCCCTGCAGCGCTTCGCCGCGCAAGCCCTGCGGCAGCAACCGGCCGGCCTGGTGGAGCGCAACATCGAGGATGGTGCAGTCATCGTCATCGACAATGCCAGCGGCGAGGTGTTGGCCTGGGTCGGCTCCAGCGGCAGCCTGTCGGCCGCAGCCAATGTGGATGGCGTGGTGGCGCAGCGCCAGGCCGGCTCTACCCTGAAACCCTTCCTCTACGAACTGGCCATCGAGAAGAAGTGGCTGACCGCTGCGTCCTTGCTGGATGATTCGCCGGTCAATCTGGCCACCTCGGCTGGCCTCTACATCCCGCAGAACTACGACAAGCAATACAAGGGACTGGTCAGCCTGCGTACTGCACTGGGCTCGTCGCTGAACATCCCGGCCGTGCGCACGCTGGTGATGGTCACGCCCGAGCGCTTCTTCCGCCGCCTGCAGGCGCTGGGCTTCAACCTGCGCGAGAGTGGCGACTACTACGGCTACAGCCTCGCGCTGGGCAGCGCCGACGTGACGCTGGCCAATCTGACCAACGCCTATCGCGTGCTGGCCAACCAGGGCCGTTACTCGCCCCTGCGCACAAGACTGGACGAGGCACGCAGCGCACCGCATACCACCCAGGTGATGGATACCGACGCTGCCTTCATCATCGGCGACATCCTCGCCGACCGCAGCGCTCGCGCGCGCACCTTCGGCTTGGAGAATGCGCTCTCCACGCGGATCTGGACGGCAGTCAAGACCGGCACCTCCAAGGACATGCGCGACAACTGGTGTGTCGGGTTTTCCTCGCGCTATACGGTAGGCGTGTGGGTGGGCAATGCCTCCGGCGCGCCGATGTGGGATGTATCGGGCGTGACCGGTGCGGCACCGGTGTGGCAGGAGGTGATGCAGTACCTGCACGGACGCGTACAGGGCGATGGCAGTGCGCAGCGCAACGGACCGCCTGCCAAGCCTGCCGGCGTACTGGCGCAGACGATACGCTATGAGCAGGAGGTGGAAGTGCCGCGCACCGAATACTTCCTGCCGGGTACAGCGCAGTCCGAAATCCGCATTGCACATGCGCGCGAAATCCGTCCCGCCATCACCTATCCGACCGCCGGCATGCTGGTGGCGCTGGACCCGGACATCCCGCCGGCACGGCAACGCATCCGCCTGCGTGCACAGGGCGCACCGGCGGGCAGCCGCTGGGTCATCGATGGCAAGCCGATACCGGAGGCCGTCATGCAGGCTGGACGGGTGAAGGCGCAGAAGGTGGCCTCTTCATCGCAGCGGAGCGATGTGGAAGAACTCGGCTTCGACTGGATGCCCTGGCCGGGCAGGCATGTGCTGGCCTTGCAGGATGCGGCGGGCAAGGAGCTTGATAGTCTGCGATTTGAGGTGAGGGGGGCCGTTGCACGCGGTGACGGCCAGGAGATTCAGCGGGAGCGACGGTGAAGTTGTGCGAATCGCCGGCGTGTTGCTCGTCGATGGATTTTCAGCGCAGAGGTGGCGAGAAGGCTTGCATCATGTGGCTGCGATGACACAGTGGTGCGTTGCGCTTAAGAATAGTGCTGGATAAATTTACAGTAATAAAAAAATCTTGCAAAATAGTGGTTTGCAAGAAAATTGAGGGTTCAAATGACTTCGTCCTCATCTATCTCATCGCGTATCCGCTATCTACGCGAGCGCCGTGAACTCAGTCAGGAGGCGTTATCCGAGCAGGTCGGTTTTAAGGATCGGCAGACCTTATCGAGTATCGAAAACGGTCACCGCAAGGTCGATGCGGCTGAAATGGTCGCCATTGCGAGGGCACTGGGGGTGAAAGTGTCCTACTTCACTGATCCCTTCGAGCTTGCCGGGGAGGGACGATTTTCTTGGCGCCAGCGCGATGTTGCCACAGAGGCTCTGGATGCCTATGAAAACAAAGCAGGACGTTGGTTGGCTGCGTATCGGCATCTGGCCCGACAGCTCGGCCGCAGCGTCAATTCGAAGATGTTGCGGGTGGCATTGGACAAGAAAAGTTCGTTTGAAGAAGCCGTCGCCGAAGGCGACGCAGTGGCGCGCGCTCTGGAGCTTGGCGATGTCCCAGCGCAGCGCCTGTCTCAGGTACTTGAAGAACTATTGGGAACGCTGGTTCTTTATGTGGATACCGAGCCCGGTATTTCCGGGGCGGCCTGTCAGTTGAGTCAGCTTAATTGCGTACTGATCAATCGTGCCGAGCCGCAGGCACGGCAGGCTTACGATCTGGCGCATGAACTTTTCCATCTTCTGACCTGGGAGCAGATGCCGCCACAGCGCATAGAGGGCGATATCCCCGACGCGTCACACAAGAGGGTGGAGCAATTGGCGGAGAATTTCGCATCGGGTCTGTTGATGCCTACCGCCGTGATGGAGCGCTTGCTCCGGGCCGAGCCCTTGCCAGCGGAGGAAGAGACTTATTCCAGATGGATCTCCGCGCAAGCTGATCGGCTAGAGGTCAGTGCATCAGCAATGATGTGGCGCCTGGTGAATATGGGGGTGATCAGCGTGGCTGCAGCCAAGCGGCTTTCGGAGCGCGGCCTGATCGCAGGTTCGTCGAGGAGGCAGCCTAAACCAGTTGCGCGGTTCAGCCGCGTCTTCGTCCAGGTATTGCATGGGGCGTTGACGGATGGCCTGATCTCGGTTCGCCGGACGGCAGAGGTTCTCCAGATGCCGATCGAGGACCTTGCAGAGCTGTTCGTCGAGCATCGACTGGATGCCCCCTTCGACCTGTAGGAGGCGTATTTTGCTCAAGCCCCAAAATGTCGTGCTGGTCGATACCAATGTCCTTATTGAGGCCCATCGAACGGGCTGTCTCGCTGCCATTGCAGGGGCATTTTCCTTGCACACCGTAGAGGCCGTGATCGTGGAAACCCAGACGGGTTTTCATTTGCGAAGAAAGACCCAAACCATTGATGAGAAGTGGCTACGCGACCACATGCGGCACATTGCCGCTGTTTCTGATGAACAGCTTTTTGTCTTTGACGAGCAGCATGGCGAAGTTGGCTTGCACGATGGGGAAAAAGCGCTGGTCATCTACGCCGAGACCCTGATGGGGAAGGACGTCTGGTACCTGAACAGTCCCGATAAGGCGACGGTACGGTATGCAATTAGCCGTGGCTGGAGCGACCGGCTCATTTCGCTGGAAGCGATGTGTGAGCGTGTCGGTGTTCGTCCCAGGGAATCCTTCGCGGGTAACTTTACGGAGCGCTGGCTTGGTCAAGCGAAGACGGACCTGACGTTGGCGCTATTGAAGAAGGGTTGATGGCTGAGGGACCGCGCAGGCGCTTTGCTCGTGAGCCCCAAAAGCAAAAGGCTGGTCGATTTTCATCGACCAGCCTTTTATGTTTTGCTGCGCACGGAGGGACTCGGTCACGTCCCGCGACCCCGTCCTGCCTTGCAAGGCAGGACTTTCTCGTCCCTCCCGCAAAGCGCGCAGGCGCTTTGCTCATGGTCCCCAAAACGCAAAAGGCTGGTCGATTTTCATCGACCAGCCTTTTATGTTTTGCTGCGCACGGAGGCACTCGGTCACGTCCCGCGACCCCGTCCTGCCTTGCAAGGCAGGACTTTCTCGTCCCTCCCGCAAAGCGCGCAGGCGCTTTGCTCGTGGCCCCCAAAACGCAAAAGGCTGGTCGATTTTCATCGACCAGCCTTTTATGTTTTGGTGCCCACGGAGGGACTCGAACCCCCACACCTCGCGGCACATGGACCTGAACCATGCGCGTCTACCAATTCCGCCACGTGGGCCTTCTGGCATCAGCAATCAATCCGCTGTGCTTGAAAGAGGCTGCATTCTAATGGCATTTTTCTTCGCCGTCACTAACTAATTTCAATTTTTTTCATCCCCCCTTTTCCGTGGGGACGAATGCAGTCGCCATGCCTGCATTCGCCTCAACCATCTTGCCGGTAAGCGCTTTCGCTTAAGGGCGATTGCACAGGAATGCAGCAACGCACCTGCGCTCACTTTCCTATCTTTTTTTCAGGCAGACGTTTTTGCGCCACCTCAACAATTCACTAAATAGTTTACATGAGGCAATCTTTTGGCTATATTGCATACGTATGCAAACCAGCTTTGCATACTCCCTCTCAAAAGCACAACACCATCAGGAGACCACCTTGAAGATCCATGCCGTCCTTGGCATGGCTGCGCTTTCGCTCGGCCATTTCGCTACTTTCGTCCAGCCCGTCCAGGCTCATGAAACTTCCAATATCGTCATCTACGGCCTGGTCGATTCGGGCCTGAGCTATTACAGCAACAGCGTCACGCTCAACGGCGGCCAGGTCGCGGCCTCCGGTGCGGCGCTGCGGCTGGATAACGGCATCGCGGCGGGCAACCGCATCGGCTTTTCCGGCAGCGAGGACCTGGGCGGCGGCATGTCGGCCGTCTTCAAGCTGGAAAACGGCTTTGACGCGGCCAAGGGCAGCCTGGGGCAGGGCGGTCTGCTGTTCGGACGCCAATCCTATGTGGGACTGAACACGACGGTAGGGCTATGGTCCCTCGGGCGCCAGTACGATTTCATGTTCGATTACCTCAACCTCATGGGCTATACCAACGCCGGTCACAACAATATCGGCGCCAGCGGCCAGGGCCTCGATGGCATGAGTGCCATCGCTGCGACCGCGCAGCTGGGTAATCACACCTATGGCGCACGGGTCAACAATGCGCTCAAGTTTTCCAGCAACAGCTTTGCGGGTTTCCGTTTCGGGGCCTTGGTGGGGCTGGGTGAGCAGGCCGGTGCGCAGTCGCGTGGCGGGACCGCGCAGGCAGGCGTGAACTACGCACAGGGCAACTTCCTCATCGGTGCGGTGGCGGGCGTCTCCAGCGTGCTGGGTAGCGACAACCAGTACGCCACCAAGCGAGTCGCCGGCGCCGGTGCCAAGCTGACGCTGGACAAGCTGGCCCTCTATGGTTCCTACACCCAGGTGCGCTTCGACGGTCTGGTCAGTTACGCGGCACGTGGGGTCAATTGGGCGGGCGCGCGGGTCGATACGCTCGATGTCGGCGCCGATTTCCAGTTCACGCCGGTGGTCAATGGCGGGCTGTCCTGGCAGCACCAGATCCGCAATGGCGAACTGAGCTACGCGGATCAGCTCACCGCTTCGCTTTCCTATTCGCTGTCCAAGCGCACTTCGCTCTACTCCACCCTGGCTTACCAGCGCGACCGCGCCTTCGGTGCGTTGAACGTGTTCGGCGCCGGTGCTCCGTCTGAGAACGGTGTGCAACTGGTGTCTCGCGTGGCCATGCGCACGGCCTTCTGAATCGTCAAGGGGAGGAGTCGAACATGAAACAAGATCGTCGAGCTTTCCTGCTGTCGTCCGCAGCGATGCTGGGGGCGGGTGCTAGTAGCAGTCTGCCGCTGCTAGCACGGGCGCAACCGCAAACAGGCGGGGTGACGCCTGGCAAGCCCTTCAAGGGTGTCGAGCTGAATGTGCTGACCGTGGTGGCGCCACAGTTCCGCGCCCACGAGGCGCGCCTGGCGGCCTTCGAGGAATTAACCGGCATCCGCGTCAAGTACCAGTACGTGCCCTTCACCAGTATCCGCGACAAGCTCACCGCCGAGATGGTGGCCGAGAACGGCGACTACGACGTGGTCTCCGTCATGGATGTCTGGGCAGCTTCGCTGAAGAACCTGCTGCATCCGCTCAACGACGGCATCCGCGACAAGGGCATCGACATGACGCGCTATCCCGATGCCTACCTGCGCGCCAGCCGTAATGAGGCGGGCTATATCGGCCTGCCCATTCGCGGTCACGTGCAATTGCTGTTCTATCGCAAGGATGTGCTGGCCGACCTGAAGCTGGCCGTGCCCAGGACCTGGGGCGAGGTGGTGACGGTGTCGCAGGCTATCCAGGCCGGTGCCGGCATGCCCGGTATTGCCATGTACTACGGCAAGAACGCGGGACAGAACCTGATGGTCTGGTTCGATTTCCTGTGGGGACGCGGTGGTGAACTGCTGGATGCGCGCAACCAGCCCGCCTTCCATTCGCCGGCCGGCATCGCGGCGACCCAGGATTACCTGGACCTGATGTTGAAGCACAAGGTCACTCCCGCTGGTTCGGTCAGCTTCAACGAGACCGATGCCGTCAATTCCATGGCCCAGGGCAAGTGCGCCATGTTGCCCACCTGGTGGTGGCGTTACCAGGGGCTGACGGATGGCAAGTCCTCCACGTTGTCTCCGGAGAAGGTGGGCTTTGCACCCATGCCGGGCTACCCCGGCGTGGCCACGCCGTCCCACACCAACCTGTGGCTCTACGGCATCGACCGCCATTCGAAGAAGAAGGCGGCCGCCATGGAATTCCTGGCCTGGCTGACCCAGCCTGCCATCGAGAAATCCCTGTTGCTGGACCCGGCCCAGCACGAGATCGTCAGCGTGCAGAGCGCCAACCTGGCCGACCCCGCCGTCAATGCGCTCTCGCAGGGCATGCACAAGATGGCCGGCGATGTCTTGAAGAACGCCCGCGTACTGCCGCTCATCCCGCAGTGGCCGGTGATCTCCGACATCCTCGATACGGCGATCTCGAAGATGGCGCTGGGCACCATCCCGGTCAAGGAGGGACTTGACGACGCTGCCAGAAAGGTCCGCAAGCTGGTCTGACCCAGTCTGACCTGGCCTGCCTGTCCTCCGCCCGGAGGGCAGGCAGCCCTGCCGTGGCGGCCAGACCGGCCGTCCCAACCTGATTCCAACCCCGTTCCATGAAAAACAATCGTCTGGCGTACTTGCTGATGCTGCCGGCGCTGCTGGTCATCGCCGTCACTACCGTGTTCCCCTTGCTGTATTCCCTGGCGCTGTCGTTTCGCAGCTGGAAGCTGGCGTATTCGTCCGCGCCCGGCCCCTTCGTCGGCCTGGACAACTATGCAGAGCTGCTGGCTGGTGATTCCGAATTCGTCGCCTCCATTGCGACCACGCTGTCCTTCGTCGGTATCGACGTGCTGGCGACCTGCCTCATTGCGCTGGGCTGCGCCTTGCTGTTGCGTCGCGCCGGCCGCGTGAACTCGGTGGCGCGGGCGCTGCTGATGCTGCCCTTCGTGATGAGTCCGGCGCTGATCGGCATTTCATTGCGCTTCTTCCTCAACCCGGAATACGGCGTCATCGCCGCGTCGCTGGGAAAGCTCTTTCCCGGGCTGGCCAGCCTGATCTGGCTGGCGCATCCGGCCTGGGCCATGGTGGCGCTGGTGATCAGCGATGTCTGGCACTGGGCGCCCTACATGACGCTGATCCTGCTGGGTGGTCTGGCTTCGGTCCCCAAGGAGACCGAAGAGGCGGCCGCCGTCGATGGCGCTTCGCCCCTGCGCATCTTCGTCGATATCACGCTGCCGCAGCTCAAGCCGGTGGTGGCGGTGGTGATCCTGTTGAAGACCGTGTTCGCACTGAAGGCCTTCGATGCCGTCTTCGCCCTTACCGATGGCGGGCCGGGCAATGCCACCACCACGCTGGCCTACCTGGTCTACCAGATCGGCTTCAAGTACTACGACATGGGCTATGCGGCGGCGGCCGGCTATGTCCTCACGGCGGTGATGCTGGTGCTGGCCGGTTTCTACATGCGCCTCGCTTTCAAGAAAGGAATCTGAATGAGCAAGCCCTGCAACCCCGGCGTCATGACATCGCGGCTGGCGCGGATCGGCGGCTTGATTGGCGTCTACGCCATCATCGGCTGCATCCTGCTGCCCATCCTCTGGATCGTGCTGACGTCCTTCAAGACACCGCGCGATGTCTACACCCTGCAGCTCTGGTTCAGCCCCACCTGGGACAATTTCAGGACCGTCTTCGCCGCCCCCTGGCATCTTGGCGACAAGCTCGCCAACAGCCTCTGGGTGGCGCTGGGGACGGTGCTGGTGGCGATCCCGCTGGCGGTGGCTGCAGCCTATGCGTTCTCGCGCTTCCGTTTCACCGGCCGGCAGGCGCTGTTCGTGGGCATCGTGGCCTCGCAGTTCATCCCGGCGGCCATCGTGGTGCTGCCTTACTTCCTGATGTTCAAGCAGCTGGGGCTGCTCGACACCCGCAGTGCATTGGTGATCGTCAACCTCTCCATCGTGTTGCCGTATTCGATCTGGATGATCAAGGGCTTCATCGATGCCGTGCCAGTGGATATCGAAGAGTCCGCCATGATCGACGGCGCGTCGCTGGGTCGCATCATCGCCACCATCGTCGTTCCCACGGCGCTGCCGGGCATCATCACCTCGGCCGTCTTCAGCTTCACGCTGACCTGGAACGAGTTCATCTTCGCCCTCATCACCTCCAAGCAGAACGCGGTCACCTTGCCCATCGCCCTGGTGGCGTTGCGCACCGAACGCGGCGACCTGTGGGAGCTGATGGCGGCGGCCGGCATGATCATCGCGCTGCCCATGTTCCTGCTGTCGATGACGGTGCAAAAACAATTCATCAAGAGCCTGACCCAGGGTTCGGTGCGATAGACCACCCCCTATCAGCTTAGCCAATATCAAGAATGGAGAAGACAGAATGACCACGCTGCGCCTGCAAGGCATAGACAAGAAATGGGATGGCTTCCACGCCGTCAAGCATCTCGACCTGCAGATCGAGGACCGCGAATTCCTGGTCCTGCTGGGGCCCTCCGGATGCGGCAAGACCACCACCATGCGCATGATCGCCGGGCTGGAAGAACCGACCTCCGGTGACCTGTATTTCGATGCGCAACGCGTCAACGGCATCGCGCCGCGCCTGCGCGACGTGTCCATGGTGTTCCAGAACTACGGGCTCTATCCGCACATGACGGTGCGCGACAACATCGCCTATCCGCTCAAGCTGCGCCGCCAGCCGGCGGCCGAGATCGAGGCTGCCGTGCAGCGCGCCGCCGGCCGGGTGGAACTGCAGCACCTACTGCAGCGCCGACCGGCCGAACTCAGCGGTGGCCAGCGCCAGCGCGTGGCCCTGGCACGTTCCATCGTGCGCAAGCCACGCGTGTTCCTGATGGACGAGCCCTTGTCCAACCTCGACGCCAAGCTGCGCGGCACCATGCGCGCCGAACTGCGGCATCTCGCGCGGGAGCTGGAGGTGACCACCGTCTATGTCACCCACGACCAGGTCGAGGCCATGACCCTGGCCACGCGGGTGGCCATCATGAAGGAGGGCGTGCTGCAGCAGATCGACACGCCCGAAAACATCTACAACCGTCCCGCCAATGCCTTCGTGGCCGGCTTCATCGGCTCGCCGGCGATGAACCTGTTGCACGGTGACGGTGACCAGGACCGCTTCCTGGTCGGCGGTGGTCATGTGGTGGCGGTGCAGCCGCCGCGCGCGGGCAAGCTGATCCTGGGCGTGCGTCCCGAGGATGTGCAACTGGCCAGGGAACCCGGCGCGGCCAACCTGCTGGGCGAGGTCTATGCCTTCGAACTGCTGGGCGACAACACGCTGGTGACGGTCAAGCTGGAGGGCCAGTATTTCGTGGCCAAGCTGGAAAAGGGCGAGCGCGTCAAGGAAGGCGACCCCATCGCCTTCTGCATCCGCCCGGAACGACTCTACTGGTTCGACGCGGAAGGCGGCGAGCGCATCGATCAATGAGGCAGGACCAGAGACACAGGATCAACGACACAGGAACAATGAGATGCGCATCTATCTGACCCAAGAACAAGCCGAGGCACGCCACATCCGGAAGACACAATACGTCTCCTGCGACGAAGCCTTCCTGGATTGCCGCCTGCCGGGCTCCATGCCCAAGGAAAACTATTCCATCATCGGCCCCGGCGTGACCCAAAGCGCCAGCCAGGTGGTGAACCTGAAGGAACCGCACGGTTTCAACATCGGCGCGGCCGCCATGCCCCATGGTGTGACCAACAACCTGCACATCCACTTCACCAGCGAAGTATTCATCTGCACCCGGGGCGAGTGGTTGCTGCGCTGGGGACCGCGCGGCGAGGAGGGCGAGTATGTGCTCAAGGCCGGCGATATCGTCTGCCTGCCGACCTGGATCTTCCGTGGCTTCACCAACGTTGGGCCAGATGACGGCTGGCTGTTTTCCTGCCTGGGCGGGGACGACACCGGCGGGGTGATCTGGAGCCCTGACATCATGGGGCAGGCCAACGAGACCGGCCTCTATCTGGCCGATGACAATCAGCTCATCGACCGCCGTGCCGGCCAGACCCTGCCACCGGGTTTGAACTGGATGGCGCCGTTCCCGGCGGAAGAAGTGGCACGCCTGCGCAAGGTCTCACCGCAGGAAATGCGTGGCCGCGTCACCACCGCCGAGGACCGTGCCTTCAGCAGCCACGCGCTGCTCGATGCCTGCCTGCCCGGCCATGCCAGCCAGTTGGCCCCGGTGATCGGCTATGGCATCACCCAGGATCGCAACCAGCGTCCCCGGGTGCAGGACCCGCAGGGCTTCTCCATCGAATGGATGAGGCTGCCACCCGGACAGGAGGCCGGCCCCTTCCAGATCAGCCAGAAGATGGTGGTGATCTGCATCCATGGCAGCGTGCGCGTGGCCTTCAACGAAGACGGTTCCAGCGTGGTAGATCTGCGGGAACAGGACACCCTGTCCATCCCCGGTGAGGCCTGGCGTCGCTTTGCCAATGCCTCCGGCAGCGATGTCGAACTCTTGCTCATCTGCGCCGGTGACGAACGCAAGCGCCCGCGCTTTGCCGAGGCGATCAAAGCCTCGGTTGGCGCCTGTGGCGTGGCCCTGGATGCCAGCGACTACCTGTGCCGCACCGAACTGATGCCCAGCACCAGTCACTGGCTCAAGTGATCGCCCTGATCCCGATACGAAAGGAAACCGCATGCGCCCCAACGAATTGAGAAGCAAATGGGAGAACGGCCTGCCCCTGGTCAATGCCTGGCTCTCCATTCCCAGCGCCTATGCCGCCGAGGTCGTGGCGGCCCAGGGCTTTGACTCGGTCACGGTCGATCTGCAACACGGCATGATGGACTTCGCGCAGGCGGTGGCCATGCTGCAGGCCATCAGCGCGACCGCTGCGGTGCCGCTGGTACGCAGTAGCAGCGCCGAGCCCAGCCACCTGATGCACCTGCTGGACGCCGGTGCCTATGGCGTCATCTGCCCGCAGGTCGATACGCCGGAGATCGCGCGCCAGTTCGTGGCGGCGTGCCGTTACCCGCCCATGGGCAACCGCTCCTTCGGCCCGGCGCGG
>NZ_JAELUH010000180.1 GCF_016429215.1 Herbaspirillum sp. ASV7
CCCCCCCCCCCCCCCCCCCCCCCCCCCCCCCCCCCCCCCCCCCCCCCCCCCCTTTTTAACGGAGTCTCGTGGGCTCGGAGATGTGTATAAGAGACAGGTCGCGATCTGGCCGGCGAGCTGCCCGAAATCCCGAGCCAGTTGTACGACCGTATTTTTGGCCAACTTCGCAACATCGAGTGCCAGATCTGGAGCGGAGTAATTAAATAGTCCCACACTCCTCGCCAACTCCAACTGCTTATATTCTGCAGCCACATACGCGCTGTTGCCCCAATCACCCATTGATTTCGCATTCGCATACTCGGGAGTGCCAGGTGCAAACTCCTGCCAGCAACGGAACAAAGCGCAAGCTGCAGCTTGAAGTCGTGCTTCTTTTTTGGGATCACCATCTGCAAGTTGTTTAATCTTTTCAATCTCAGCAGGACTTGCCTGTCGATTATTCAAATCAACGTTGTAAGCACCAGCCGCGCCAGCGCCTCCTCCCACTGCAGCACCAATCCCTGCCGCCGCCGCAAGCGACACTGCGCTTTCCACTACCGGTGACAGTCCTAACTTTTTGATCTGGTCAGCAATATCAGGCATCAACGCTGAACTTGCTGCTGCACCCAATGCACCGGAAACACCGCCAGCCAGCAATCCAATAGCCGCATGTGCGCTAGCGCGATAGGCTCCGCCTTCTTTCCACTGATCGGCCTCAGCGCTCAACTTGTTAGCTTCCGCCTGATCACCATCCTGTGCTGCCTTAAGGGCCGACCGTCGCAGCTCACCTTCTTTTGCGTCAGCATAGCTACCCACCATCTTGGCCGCCTGCTGCCCAAACGCCTGCGTAATCTTGGCCTGAGCCTCAACATCCTCACGCAGTTGATTACCATCCCAGTTCTTCGCCAGGCTATTGCTGCTGTCCTTGCCGGTACGCACCGAGGTATCCAGCGAGGCAACTGCCTGATCTGCGCTCTGCCCCGTCCTGGCCTGCTGCGCCTGCGCGTCCGTGATCGACACGGCACCACCCGATACGCCACTGCGCGTCACGCTCTTCTCGCTACCGGAGGTACTGCCAATGCCGATCCCCCCGCCTGGCTTGCCACCGGACGTACCTGCGCTGACGCTCTGGCTCTCGGCCGAGTACTGGCTGCGGTTCTGGATGTCGCTCACGCTCAAGGTGCCAGTGCTCAGGCTGTTCTTGCCTTGCT